>CALHPA010000004.1 GCA_938036155.1 uncultured bacterium | reverse complement strand
TCATTCCATACGGTCGCATATTGAATTGGCTTGCCTTCATTTAATGAATCTACACCTACAAAGTCCATTAAAGAATTGTATAAAAGATTTTGTGCTTTTACGTCATCCCTTTTATGAAGAGGGCCTACTGAAATAGACTCTTTAATTTTACCTGATTGGAAATACTCTATTTGCTTACCAGTTTTAGTAATCTTCGTTCCCTTAGATTTACTATTTTTTAGAGTTCTAAATGTGAAAGGCCCTCTATGTACCTCAGAGGTGTACTCTAGTATATCACTAGCAGGCTTAACAGATGGCAATACAATATTGGCCAATGGAGCCATTATAGTCCGTACTACTGTATCTTCACCTTGAGCACTTAACTTTTTTGAAACACTCTTAGAAGGTATATAACCAAGATGATAAGAGATTGTTGGCTGTTTAGGCATTGTAAAGTTTATAGTACCTACTATTCGGTTATTTTTATATTCAAACACATCCCATGTAGCCTTGTTAACAGTTGTATATGTAAAAGGAGAAGGAATTCAAGTAGATGAGCCTACTTATGTAGCAATTAATAAAAAAACGGAAGAATTAGAACATATTGGGGAAAAAGCAAAAGAAATTATTGGAAGAACAGCTAAACATACTGAAATTATTCGTCCATTAAAAAATGGAGTAATTTCAAATTATGAAATTACTGAAAGAATGCTTGAAGAATTTTTACATAGAATCAAAAAAGATAAATTTCAAAGTTCGAGGGTTATAATTTGTGTTCCGAGCGGAGTTACACAAGTTGAAAGAAGAGCTGTAATAGAAGTTGTAAAAGATGCAGGAGCCAAAGAGGTTTACTTGATTGAAGAACCAATAGCGGCTGCAATTGGTGTAGGAATTGACTTGTTTGAGCCAAAAGGGCATTTGATTGTTGATATAGGTGGAGGAACTACAGAAATTGCATTTATTGTATCAGGTGGAGCAGCGTTATCAAAATCAGTTAAAATTGCTGGAGACCACTTAAATGAAGATATTATGGAATTTGTGAAAGATGAATTTAATTTGTTGATTGGAGAAAGAACAGCAGAAGAACTAAAAATGAATACAATAAGTCAAGAAGATCCTAATTTTGAATATGAAATTAGAGGACGGGAATTAGGAGTTGGATTGCCAAAAAGCATGAAAATAAAAGCATCTCAAATTGATGGGGCAATTAGAAAACATATTGATGCTATTATTGACGAAGTAAGGCTTACGATTGAAGAAATCGAACCTGAAGTAGCGGCAGATATTTATGAAACAGGAATTTTCTTATCTGGTGGTGGAGCTGGTATAAGAATCTTGAAAGAGAGAATCGAAGAGGAATTATCATTGAAGGTAATGGTGGGAGAAGATTCAATTCATGCTGTAGTAACAGGAATTGCAGAAGTATTGACAGATTTTAAAAAGTATAAAAATGTTATTATTTCACCGATGCATGAATATTAATTTAATAATATAGAATTAGGGGAATTTTCTGGAGAAACAAAAAAAGAGAATTCCCCTATTAATCCAATATTGAATTATTAACTTAAAAACAAATAAAAAGATAAAATGGTAGAATATGGAAAATTTTGAAAGTAAAAAAATAGAAATAGAAGAAAATATAGAACTTGCTAGTATTTATAAATTACCTGATATAATTACTTATTTGCAAAATGAAACAAATCTTACAAGAAAGAGTATAGTAAGAATTTTAACTAAATCTAAAACTTTGAACAGTTTTAAGAAAAATCCTCAGTTATATTTAGAACAAGCTAGTGATATAATCAAAAGAACAATGAGATTATTTATAGTAGATGGTATTAAATATGAAAAAATAGGAGATGTAGAATACTATTCCCAAGAATTATTTGAAAATAATGAAATTTTTGGATTTTTTGGTAAAATTGAGCCATGTAAATATGTTCCAATCACATTTTTATAAATCGCACCCTCAAAATTTCCATCAGGCGTATTTCCCGCACCACTCTTAACGTGCGCTAAGGGTTTATTCTCTTTCGAAAGATAAGTTTTTCCACTATGGTTTTCGTAACCAATAATTTCACCAAATTGATCAGATTCTTCAACAATATTGCCAATCATTCTCTGCTTACCACCAATCGTTTTAGTGCCTTTAAACAAGCAAATTCCTTTGATTTTATCACCATCTACAGTCTCAAAATAATCACCAAAAAGCTGATATAATCCACAAACCATCAACATTGGTACATCTTCTTTGGCAAGTTTTCGTAATTTTACACCAATTTTCAACAAGTCGTCCTGAATTTGACTTTGTCCCGAGTCCTGACCACCTCCACCAATAATAATATCAACATTTTCAGGAAAATCATCACCAGGATTATATTCAACAATTTCGTATTTTATTCCACGAAGATCCATCTGTTTTTTTAATGCTAATATATTTCCATAGTCACCATAAATATTCATATTTTTAGCATAAAGCCACAAAATTTTTAAATTCATAAAATATTCTCCACATCTGATATTTTCGAAAGCTCTTTTCGAATTTCCAACATTGCTGTATAAGTTGCATAAATCCGCTTATCTTTTTTTCCTTTTTTGATAAAATCAATAACCGATTCAGCAATATCAATATTCACACTATCTTCTTCAAAATAAACATCATCATGAAAAAGCCGAAGTGCCATGTCATAAGCTCTACTGCCTGAAATTGCTTGAACACCAGCGTTTTCCAAGACTGAAAAATCCACATCCCAAAGCCAACTCATATCGCGACCATCAGCATAATTATCATTAACTGCGATCATTGTGTCATATTTATCAGGCTCAAAATTTCGCAAATTTATTCGAAAACCAGCCGGATTTTTAACTAGTATAATCTCAACTTCCTTACCTTTAATTTTTATTTTCTCACCTCGACCAAAAGCTGGCTGAATTCTCTCCGCTGCACAAATAACTTTTTGCCGATTAATTTTAAGATTTTCAGTATTTAGAATTTCTTCAACCAAAGCTATTGCAGCAGTTAAATTTAAAACATTATGAATTCCACCAAGTTTAAGCTTAAATTCATCAGTTTTTCCACCCCAAGAAATTCTTGCAGTATCATTCGAAAAATCCTCAAGCAAAACATTTGCTGAAATTTTTCGACGTGATTTTTTAGAATTTTTCAAATAAATTTCATCATCATTTGGGAAAAAATCTGCCAATTTTTGATCAAACCCAAATTTAACGATTTTTGAAAAATCTTTCGAAAATTCCTTTTTGCCCAAAAAATTATCATTAGCATTTAAAATAACTGAGCCAGAAGTATTTTCGCCAATCTTATGCAATAATTTTGCTGTATAGTCAATCTCGCCAAATCGATCAAGCTGGTCGCGCATCACATTTAGAAGTAGCGAATACCGTGGTTTAATTAATTTTATAAAGTGAGTTGCATGAGCTTCATCAAGCTCTAAAACGGCAATGTCGGCCTCAAGATCACCACTCCAATTAGCTTCAGAAAGAATTGCCGCACCCACACCGCGAACAAAATTCGAACCAGTTTTATTTGAGAATACATTTAGCCCTTGGCTTTCGAGCAACTCAACAACCATTTTTGTAGTTGTAGTTTTTCCGTTCGTTCCGCTAATTACCACAACACCGTATTTTAAGTCTTTTAACATGTTCGAAATAAAATTTGGATTAATTTTTTCCATAACAAGCCCAGGCAATGCTGAACCGCCACCTTTTAATCTTGAAATTGCCTGAATAATTTTTCCAATAACTACTAAAAATCTATTTTTCATTACTTCCTCGGTTTCGTTATATGTGCATCTCTACCATAAAAAGGTAGTGCAATTTTATCGTTTTTACCATTTTTTAAGCTTTTGAAAGCAATTTCTCGCCAATTTTCATCATTCTTTACCGCAACAATTGGAATTTCTAAGCCATCAGCTAAAGTGTTCACAACTGAGGCTCCAATTCTCAAACCTGTGAAACTCCCTGGCCCTGCAAAAAAACCAATTCCAGTAAAATCTTCGTATTTTTTGCCAATAGAATTCAAACATTCCTCTAAAAAAGCCAAAATATCTCGCGCCATATTTCGGCCCAATTCTTTTTCGAAAAAAATTTCATCAAGCCAAATTTTACATTTCTCTGTTGATATATCTAGAAATAAAATCATTACACTTCTCTCACTTTAACTTTTCTTTGATTTTCACTTAAACTTTCAAAAACCAGTTTCAAATGTTTTTTTGGTAAAATTTTAGCTAGATTACCAGCCCATTCAACCACTGTTACATTTTTTGGATTATTTAAATTTTCAGCAAGCTCCATTTCCATAATTCCATAATCATTCAATCTATAAAAATCATAATGCGAAAGCGTTAGTTTCTCACCTTCATAAACTCGTGATATCGTAAAAGTCGGGCTTTGAACCGTCTCAGAAATACCCAAACCTTTTGCCAAACCTTTTGTAAAAGTAGTTTTTCCAGCACCAACATCACCAACAAGTTCCAGAACCATTCCTTCAGAAATTTGCTTGCTAATCTCTTCACCAAAAGCAATCATTTCATCTGTTGAATTTATTTCTTTTTCGAAATTCATAATAATATAATTATATCACGTTTCAGGATTCATTCAAAATATCGAGTATTTTATCCTTTCGAAGCCTAAAATCAATCAAAATAACTACCAAAATTAAGCAAAAATAGCAAATTAGCATTTCACTAAAGCCAAAGCTGATTTCTAACTGCGCTCCTTTGATTTTTGAAAACTCAGCAATTATAAAAATTGAATATTTTAAAATCAATTCTGCAATAAAGCCAAAAAAATGAGCAATTGGTGAAAATATTGCAAAAACTCCCGTTAAAAAAGTTGCTAGCATCGCACTTGGCACAAATGGCAAAACTAGCATATTCGCAAATATTGATATTACACTAACTGTACCGAAAGTGAAAATTATCAGCGGAAGTGTTGTAATTTGAGCACTAAAAGTTTCGAAAAATAGTTTTAAAGCAGAATTTAGCTTTTCTGGTTTTTCAAAAAATATTTTCTGTGATAGCGGCGAAAGAATCAGAACACCAAAAAATGAAGTAAATGACAATTGCCAACCTAAATTAAGGAGGTTTGAAGGTTCGAAAATTAAAGTTATCGCTGCCACAAAAGTTAGAAGAAAATATGCGTGAGTTTTTCTACCAAAATACCATAAAATTAAACCAAAAACTGCAACAATCCCCGCACGAATCATCGATGGCGTAAATCCAACCACGAAAACAAACCCTAAGACTAGTAAAATTGCCACAAATAAAGCTATCTTTCTTGAAATTTTATTGAAGATTCGCTGGACTGCTACAACTATAACAGTTAAATTATATCCACTCGCAACTACAATGTGCGTTAAAGCTGTAATCGTTAAGGCTTTAGAGATCTCCTCAGGCAAGGAATTTTTCTGCCCCAAAAGATAGCCGAGTCCTAAATCAACCTCTGGTGAAGGAATGAATTTTTGAACCCCTCCAGCAAAAGAATCTCGTATGTCGCGGATAAAATCACTCTTTGGGATGGTTTTTATGAGTCTTCCTCGATGGATTGAAATCGCAAAATCACCAAAACCTTCAGAAATCTTCCCTTTTACTAAAATCTCATCGCTCCTACGAACTTTCTGATTTGTTTTCAAGCTAATAAAAGCCTTTCCATTAAATTGTTTGTTCAAAATTCCTACAACTTTTGCACGGATTTTTAAACTTCCATCTTCCTTGAGATCTGGATCTTCAAGAACAATAGCTCGAACAGTTACATCTTTTTTAATATTTTGTGCGATCTTTAAATTTTCGAAATTATAAACTGAGCCTCGCCACAAAGAAAGCAAAATTCCAGCGATTAAGGCTAAAATTAAACAAAACTTTCGAGCAAAAACCCAAGAGAATAAGAATAAAATTGTTGCTAAAATTAGCCAAACAATTGATTTAAGACTTGTACTTTTCGAAAAAACCGAGAAGATAGTGCCAAAAATAATTCCACCAAAAAATACAAAATTAAGATAAAATCGGTGAATGCGAGCTTTAGGTTTCATCATTCTCGGAATTGGCGTTTTTTATTTCGATAAATACGATAGTTTGTAAAAATCATTGGCAAAATTGATAAACTTGAAATCAAAATCATAATCCTCATTGATAGTTCACCTGATGGATCCAGTCCTTGAAGTACAAAAAATAAAATTACAAATAAAGAAATAGCAATAACTGAAACAGTATTCATTCCGATTTCATACAAAAATAAATATTGCATGCGCATTCCAGATTCATCAGCTTCGCCATATAAACCTTTGAAATTCGCCATATTAAAGCCATTCATCGCCACCGCAGCAATAATTTCTAAAATTCCAAGTAAAAGCGGATTCGACGAAATAAAAATTCGAAGCGAAAAAACTAGCCCCATAAAAATAGCCCCGATTTTTAAAAGCCTTCGCTCTTTATTTTTATCAATCACTTTACCGTAAATAAAAGCTGAAACCAAAGCTGCAATTGAAGAAATCGAAGACAAAACTCCAGCTGAACCATAAGCATTAATACCTTTCAACAAAAAGACTGGCGCAAAAAAGCTCCAAATATATAAAGAGTTCCAAGCCATTCCACAACTATAACAAATAATCAAAAGATGCTTATAGTTTTGCCATGGAAAACCCCAAAAACTTATTTTTCGAACAGGCTTTACTCGCTCTTTTGTTGTCAAAAGTGGAATTGTTGTCAAAACTAAAATCACCGAAGACACCACAAAAAGCTTCTCAACTCCAAAAAATATCGCAAGAAATCCACCAATTGCAGGAGTTATACTACTCGAAATATGCTCCAAAATATAGGAAATTCCAAGCTGTTTTCCAACTTTTTTGGCAGTTTTAGCTTTCGAAAAATCAACATTATACGAGATATTTTCAACCGAAGTCGATATTCCTTTAAAAACTGCACTAATAAGGGCTACAATCAAACCCATTTCCTTACCAAAAATTCCCATTGAAGCCATTAAAATTAAAGCTGGAATAAACAAAATATTTGCAAGTAGCATTCCATGCTTTGGGCCATTTTTTGAAATATAGAAAAGAGCAATTATCGAACCTGCAAATTTTGCAATGTAATAAATTAAAATACAAATAGGAATAATCCAAATTGAATGCGTGAACTTATAGATATAAATTAGGCTAAAAGTACTTGTTAATTTTGTTGCAAAAACTCGCATATTTTTCGAAACATACAAAACAACCATTTCATCAAAAGAAATATATTGCCAATAATTTCGAATTTTTAAAAAAGGTTTTAATATTTTTTTAAACATAAGTATTTATATTTTATCATATTTTAAGCTCTTAAAAAAGTTCGAAACCTTTATTTTTATTCTTAAAAGTGATAAAATTAAGTTATGAATATTTATTTTTCTGGAATTGGTGGCGTTGGGATTGGTGCTCTTGCAAGCATTGCTCACAGCGCAGGATATGGTGTTTTTGGAAGCGACCAAAATTCAAGTTTAATGATTGAGGAGCTTTCAAAAAAAGATATCGAAATTGAAATTGGCAAACAAGATGGAGAATTTTTAAAGCAAAAATTCATCGAAAACGGCATCAATTGGTTTGTTTATACTGCCGCTCTACCAAAAAATCATCCTGAACTTTTAATGGCGAAGAAATTAGGAATAAAAATCAGCAAACGCGACGAGCTTTTGAATGAAATTATCAATTCAAAAAACCTTAAACTTATAGCAATTTCCGGCACGCACGGTAAAACCACAACCACAGGAATGGCGATTTGGGCTTTTCAGCAATTAGGAATTCCAATAAGCTGGTCGATCGGTACAACAATCTCCTTTGGTGCGAGTGGTTTCTTCGACCCGGAAAGTGAATATTTTATTTATGAAGCTGATGAATTCGACCGAAACTTCTTGCATTTTACGCCATCAATTAGCTTAATTACTTCAATTGACCACGACCACACTGATATTTACAAAACTGAAAAAGATTATTTTGAAGCTTTCGCAGAATTTGGATCAAAAAGTGATTTTATTATTTCCTGGAAAGATCAACATCCAGAAATTTTCGAAAATCTAAATAATAAGGTAATTTTGTCTCAGCCAGAAGAAAATATTAATCTTCCTGGAATTCATAATCGAAAAAATGCTAGCCTAGTTCTTGAAGCAATTGATTATTTAGCTGAAACTCAAAATCTTAAAGTTTCAAAAGATTTTTATGAAAAAACAATCTTAGCACTAAATAATTTTCCCGGTACAAATCGCCGTTTCGAAAAAATAACAAATAATGTTTATTCAGATTATGGACACCACCCAAAAGAAATTCAATCAACGCTCCAAATGGCAAAAGAAATAGCTGAAAAGCAGGGATTCTCTGGAGTATCATTAATTTATCAACCACATCAAAACGTTCGCCAAGTTGAGGTGCAAGATGAATATACGCCAGAAATTTTCAAGTATGCAGATGAGATCATTTGGCTACCGACATATTTAAGTCGTGAAAATCCAGATTTCGAAATTCTTTCACCCGAATTCCTGTCTAGAAAAGTGTCTGAAAAAACAATCGTTATGGATCTTGCAACAAATGATTCGCAACTATTAGAAAAAATCAATGAGCTTAAAGATGAAAATCGACTAATTCTAGCTATGAGCGCTGGTTCTCTTGACGGCTGGATTCGAAAAAGATTAAAATAAAATACTCCTGCAAAAAAGCGGGTTTATTTTTAATAAAAATAAAAAAGCGGATAAACCGCTTAAATGTTAAACTACCACAACTTTATTATATTTCTGATTCGTTCGTAATAACTGGAAGTCATACAATACATGCTCAATTTTATTATTGATAACAAATCTTATCACCTTATTCTGAAAAATCTTGATTTTCCAGAATGATCCCAACTTTTTCCATAATGTCATCCGGGAGACTATTAACCCCCCGAAAGCTTATTGGCAACTATTTTCACGGATTTCTCCAATGTTAAAGCAAGATTATTAAACAAACAAAGTGAGTATATATTTAAATACAAATCTGAAGAATAGTCGAACAGTGAAATTAACTCCCACCACGCCTCTCTTATCAATTCTGAAACATCATCGTATTTGAATTCATCCCTGGAAGATATTTGAACAATTTTAATAGACGAATCAAGAACTCTTTTTGCGCAAGAATCTAAACGTATTACTTCATTGATGATTAGAGATTCATTTTTTATAAAATTAATTTTTAAGCTTTCTACACCTATACTATGCATGTAAAGATCGGGATTAAGATTAAGCTCGTTCATAATTTCTGAAAGTTTTTTAAATGCACTTAGCCATTCATCAACGATATGTCGCTCGGGCGCAAAAATAATTTTATCTAAATATTCTCTTGTAAAATCTTTGTTTCTAATCATTATTTTTCCTCTCACTTTATATAATATCATAAAATAGACTAAAGTAATATAAATTAAGGTAAATTTTTGCCTTTACTCCGAACTTCACTCGGTAATAAAAAACGCGCTGACGCGCGAATATTTTTTAAAAAATCCAGAGATGGTGCGCACGAGAAGACTTGAACTTCCACGAGCCGAAGCTCACTAGCCCCTCAAGCTAGCGCGTCTACCAATTCCGCCACGCGCGCAAATCCATCTTAATTATACCAAAATTATGGCGTCTTGTAAAGAGTTGATTTCGAAGCCGACCAATATATTACATCCGCATATCTATCGACTTCCGTCACGAAAGTATTATTTGCCGAATATGGCTGAACAGACTTTCGAAAAACATAACTCGTTTTAGTCTGACCAAGACCAATAGCAACTGAATTAGCTAGCCAACGTTGAGTAAATTTAGTTATCTGTAACTTTTTATCATTTGAGCTTTGAGCAGTCCTTGAATTCAGCAAAAGATCATCTGCGACTACATCACTATAATTTGAAAAATTTAATCCTTTTCGCCCAGATTGCGAAGAATGCCAAAAAGCATAAATATCAGGATCAGCGCCAAGATCAATCTCGTAGACCAAGATACTATAGTTTCTTGGCTGAAGTATTGATTGAACAAAAGCCCCAGTTTTATCATTTTTATCAATTACCGTTAATTTTACATCAAATCCGAGTTTTTTGAGCTGACCCTCAATTTCTTCGGCAGCTTTCTTATAGTTATAGACACTAGTTGTTGCGATATTTAAAATAGCTTTCTTACCATCTTTTTCTAATATGCCATTCGAGTTTTTCTTCCAGCCAGCTTCATCTAATATTTTTTGTGCTTGATCGAAATCATATTTAGGAACGCTCAAATCTTTAGTATTCAAAAACTGATTCAAAGTTGGAAAATCAAGTTTATCAACAAATTCCATTTCTTTTCGAACTTTCAAAATATCAACCCCAGTTTGAATAGCTTTTCGAACCTTTAAATCTTTCAAAACTGAATCAGAATTATTCAAAAAAGCATAAATTCCACGATTAACATTAGTTTCTCGAGAATTCAATTTAGCTCGCTCAGATTCTGAAAATTTACTAATTTTAAGACTGGGTGATGCAACAATCTCACCAGAAACCAAGGCATTTTTAAGCTTAGTTTCATCTTTAAAGGCAATAATATCAAAGTTATCAATATAGGCCTCACCCTTATAATATCGCTTGTTTTTAACTAATGAAATAGTAGTTTTATCACCATCATTCTGAACAGATTTAAAATTAAATGCGCCAGAAGTTATTGGATTCTTCGAAAAAGCATTTTCGCGAATCTTCTCTATTTGAATATCTTTTAAAATATGCTCTGGCAATATTGAAAAATTAAAACTATACAAAACAGAAGAAGAACTTGACGGCACTTTAACGCTGAATTCATAATCACTATTTTTCGAAATCTCAACGTTTTTCCAGGCTTTAAAACCAGAAGGATTAATTGATTGCTCCCTCAATAGTTTTATAGTGAAAATTACATCATTAGCTGTTATTTTTCGGCCATCAGACCAAACGGCATTGTTCCGCATTTTAATTTTAAAGTTTTTATAATTGTCAGATGTTGAAACGCTTTCGGCTAAATCACCCTTCAAATTTCCCGTTTCATCAATATCATAAAGATGAGAAAAAGCAATCTGTTCGAAAGATCTTTCAGTATCAGTCGAGGTAAATAACGGATTTAAGGTTTTAACTTCACCCAAAATTCCTTCTGAATAAGTTCCTCCTCTATAAAAAGTATCCTCGCTATAGTTTTCGGCGCTTAACCCACGAAAAACACCAACAGAAAAAATCAAAATAGATACAACACAGATCCAAGAAATAACAATTTTTCGAACATTCGACAAATTCTCAAAACGACCAAAAAACATTTTTCTCGTGTGAGAAGCGATAGCCTTTTCAACTAAATCTGCTCTTTCAGCTAAAGTAGCCTTATTATTAAAAGTTTGAATTATTTTATTTTTTGAAACCTGATCTCTATTTTTTCGAGAAATAGCGGAAACTCGTCTAACCTTTTTAGGGCTTTTTTTAAAGTCCATTAAAACTCCTTTTTATTTAGGTAAAAGCAAAGTTGTAAGAATTGATGCAACAAAAATAAATGCAAAGAAAACTGTTGCCCGAAAAATACTCTTTTCGACACCGCGTCGCTCAGTGTAAAGCTCGCCAGAAGCCCCAAATCCTGCCCCTAATGTTGCTCCTCGTTGTTGTAAAAGCACTAAAATCATCATTAAAACGCCAGAAATAACGGTTGAAAACTGTAAAATAATATCAATATTCACTATAAAATCTCCTTTTCATCTTCAATTTTTAAAAATTGACTCAAACTATAGTTCAGCAGGCTCATAGCCGCTCCCACAATCACAGAATTCCAAAATCCCATTGAAATATTTGGTGCTAGAAGTATCGAAATCCAAACAATCATACCATTAACTATAAGTGTAAAAAAACCAAAAGTCAAAATAATCATTGGAAGTGATAAAATTGTAAGAATAGTTTTAAGTGTGCTATTCACAATTGAAAAAATTAAACCAGCAAGAAAGAAAGTTCCCACACTGTGGTTGCTAACATTTCCAAAAATAGAAATTAAAATCCATAATAAGAAACTATTTAAAAACCACCGATTTATAAATTCTATCAACTGCTTCTTCACATATATTATTTTATCATATTTTAGTAATAAAAAAAACACCTTTTGGTGAATTTTCTAATATATTGGAGGGTCTGATGGGGCTTGAACCCATGACACCCTGCTTAAAAGGCAGGTGCTCTAACCAGCTGAGCTACAGACCCACTTGCTGAATACATACTAAATTATATATCAATTATTTTTAAAAGTCAAGGGTTTTTCTCAATTTTCTTAAATTTAAATGAAGTTATGCTCAAAATTGAAAAAATAACTCCCACTAAAATAACCCAACTAGCCCATTTTTCAAGTGGCTGCGAAATACTTTTCGAAAGCAAATCTGGTAAAAAAACTTTCTCGAAATATGAAAGTGATACCAGATATGTAAAAATTGCTGAGAATACAGAAGAAAGTATACTAAAAAGCCATTTTTCTTGTTTTGGATTTTTCGCTAAAACTATTAAAGCTGGAGCTAAAATTAGAAATAAACCAATGATTCCGCTTAAAGTTGACTCTGGAATTACTAAATTTGAAGTTGTTAAAAAATTAGTAATATCTTTATTCCAATATCTATTTAAAACAATCCCCGAGAGAACGATAAGATTAAAATAGCCCATTTTACGCCGAGAGAGTGTTAGAAAAATAAAAAGAATTACAATAAAAATAATTGTTGTCATGAAAATATTATAGCATAAGCTCTAAGGATGCTCAAATTATTTTTATAGAAAATAAAACACCCATACCAATATATTAAGAATTAAAATTAATATTCCTATAAAATAGCCGAGCTATTAAATAACTCGGCCAACTATTTAAAATAATGATTTTTTAGATTTCTTAAATTCCGCCAGAAGCTCTTTTTGTTTTTTCGAAAGCTTTGTAGGAGTTTCGACAATAATTGTCACAATTTGAGCACCTCTTCTTTCAGTTCGAAGGTGAGGCACACCGTGACCTGAAAGCTTAAAATCAGTATGACTTTGCGTTCCTGCTGGAATTTTCATCGTTAACGGACCGTCAATTGTTTCAACTTCGATTTCAGCACCAAGGGCCGCATCGATCATTGAGATTCTCTCTTCACTGAGAATTAAATCTCCTTCACGTGTAAATTTTTTATCGGCTTTAACATAAATGTTTACATATAAATCACCTTTTTCACCACCTTTGATTGCTTCACCACGACCAGAAAGCCGAATTGTTGCACCATCATCAATTCCTGCTGGAATTTTAAGCTTTACAGTTTGCTTTTTACGCAAGATTCCAGAGCCACGGCAAACTGAACAATTTTGCTTTGGAATTTCACCCCGACCATCACAAGTTGGACAAGTCACAGTTTGCTGAATCGGACCAAAAAGAGTTTGAGTGGCACGAGTTTGTTGACCACTTCCATTACAGTCTGGACATTTCTGCATTCCATGGCCAGGCTCCGCACCAGAACCATCACAATGCTCGCACTCATCATCTAGATTTAATGAAATTTCAGTTTCAGTTCCAAAAACTGCCTCTTTAAAATTCAAGGTTAGATCTACTTCAACATCGCGACCTTTTTTAGTTTTCGAACCGCGGCTATTCGAAAATCCACCGCCAAAAATTCCGTCAAAAATATCGCCAAATCCGCCACCAAAATCAAAATTAACATTCTGGCCCGAAAATCCGCTAAATCCTTCAAAAGGATTTCCACCAGAAAACCCACCAGAATTTCCGCCAACTCCTGCATGACCGAATTGGTCATATCGTTGGCGTTTTTCTTTATCTTTTAAAACTTCATAAGCTTCATTTACTTCTTTAAAAGCCTTTTCATCACCCCCTTTATCTGGATGAAGCTCAACTGCTTTTTTTCGAAAAGCCTTTTTAATTTCATCAGCACTGGCGTCTTTTTTTACACCTAAAATATCATAATAATCTGTTTTGCTCATATAATATATTATAGCAAATTAGCACTTGAAGTGCAAGAGTGCTAATTATTATTTTCAATATTTTTTAGCTTAAATTCCAGTCCATCAATCTGAACGTCAATTTCATAAAATTTCGAATCATATGCACGCATTTTATCTTCAAAAATACCACTCATCGATTCATAAATATCTTGATTATCCATTTCATCCCTATTAGCATCACGCATATATTGAAGCTCCTCGCGCATTCGACTTTCAAGCTCCAACCTCTGAGCTTCAAGCATTCGAATTTGTGCCTCAATCACCGCCCGTTGGTCTTCCGCTGCAATTTCCCAGCCGGTTTCTTTGTTTTCATTTTGATTATTTTGATTAAAACTTTCCATACCATATATTATATCACCCGACCAGTTTTTCATCAAAAATTATTCCGATTTTTTCTTCGAATTTTCTTTAATTACACTCTCAATATAGCCGTTTAAATTATTACCAATCCGATTAATTTCAAAAGTTAAATAAGCTAACCATCCAAATATAATTACTGTCAAAATAATAGTAATGAGTTTTTTGTCATTTTTATCAATAAACTTCATATAAATATCCTCAATTAAATAGCTCACCCTTATAAAAGCTATTTAGCCCTTCGTCTCCTTGTCGAAACCCCCTCCATTGCTGAGGGATATTATAAGAAGGGACTATATCAAAAAAAGATTCAACCAATGAAAAAATGTACTACCAGCCAAACTATCATTAAGATGGAAAATAATATCACGAGTATCAGCTTTAGTAGTATAGTAAAAAACAAAAGTAAAATAACCACTCCAGCAATAAATATCATAAATATCTTTTTTGCCATAGAAAATACCTCTTTCTAAAAGTGCGAGCATCGGGTGAGCGCCAATTAATTATATTAAATAAAATTTAAAAAATCAATACGCAAAAAATGCCCAGTTTAACCTGAGCATTTTTACTTTTCGAAAGGTGGATTTTCGAATTATTTCTTGTCAATAACTTCGCCTTCAACTGGCTCGTCATTATCTTTTTTGTGAGAAGTTTTAGCTTTATCGCCAGCTTCACTTGCATTATCTGCACTTTGAGCTTGATACAATTTTGCACCAATTGGCATAATTGCATCTTGAAGATCTTTAGCAGCTTTCTCAAGCTCATCTTTACTCTCAGCATTTTGATGTTTTTTAGCCTCTTCAACAGCTTTCGAAATTGCTTCTTCATCTTCTTTCGAAATCTTATCTTTGAATTCGCTTGGCATTTTTTCTGCCTGATAAATAGCATTTTCGAGCTGATTTTTCGCATCAATTAATTCGCGTTTCTTTTTATCTTCATCAGCGTGAAGTTCAGCCTCTTTTTGAGCCTTTTCAATATCTTCTTTACTCATATTTCCTGAGTTTTGAATTGTGATATTGTTCTCTTTACCAGTTCCTTTATCTTTAGCGGTAACTGTCAAAATTCCGTTTGCATCAATATTGAAGGTAACTTCAATCTGTGGAACTCCTCGTGGCGCTGGAGCAATTCCTGAAAGTACGAACATTCCAAGAGATTTGTTGTCGGCAGCCATTTCGCGCTCACCTTGAAGCACATGAATTTCAACTTGCGACTGATTATCGGCATAAGTTGAGAAAACTTGCGATTTCGAAGTTGGCACAGTTGTGTTTCGATCAATCATTGGAGTTCGAACACCACCAGCAGTTTCGATTCCAAGTGTTAAAGGCGTAACGTCAAGAAGTAGCACATCTTTAACGTCTCCAGCCAAAACACCGCCTTGAATTGCAGCACCCACAGCCACAACTTCATCAGGGTTAACACCTTGAGTTGGCTTTTTGCCAAAGATTTTTTCTACTTTTTCAACCACGGCTGGCATTCGGGTCATACCACCAACCATCACAACTTCGGCGATATCGCTAGCTTTTAGATCTGCATCTTTTAGAGCCTTTTCAACAGGATCAGCTAGTCGATCAATTAAATCAGCAACTAATTCTTCAAGTTTTGCTCGGGTTAGAGTATATTCAAAGTGTTTTGGACCATCTTCATCAGCTGTTAAGAATGGCAAGTTCACTTCATAAGATGTTGTTGAAGAAAGCTCTTTCTTAGCCTTTTCAGCTTCATCCTTTAAGCGTTGCATTGCGGCAGAATCATTTTTAAGATCGATTCCTTCTTCTTTCTTAAATTCATCCAAGAAGTGGTTCACAATGCGGTTATCAAAGTCTTCACCACCAAGATGTGTATCACCGTTTGTTGAAAGAACTTCGAAAACTCCATCCGCAATATCGAGAATCGAAACGTCGAATGTCCCACCACCAAGGTCGAAAACAGCAATTTTTTCATCTTTTTTACCGTCTAAGCCATAAGCAAGTGCGGCTGCAGTTGGCTCGTTGATAATTCGTTTTACTTCAAGACCAGCAATTTTACCAGCATCTTTAGTTGCTTGGCGTTGACTGTCATCAAAGTAAGCTGGAACAGTAATCACAGCTTCGGTAACTTTTTCACCCAAGAAAGCTTCAGCATCAGCTTTAATTTTCGAAAGAATCATTGCTGAAACTTCTTCTGGCGTATATTCTTTGTCACCCATTTTTACAGCCACGCCACTACCTTTTTTCACAATCTCGTAAGGCATAATTTCAAGATCTTTTTGAATCTCATCATCAGAATATTTTCGGCCAATCAAACGCTTTACTCCGTAAATTGTATTTTTCGGATTTGTTACGCGTTGACGTTGCGCTACCTGCCCAACCAAGCGATCGCCTTTTTTGTTGATTGCCACAACTGATGGCGTAGTTCGATTTCCTTCTGCGTTTGTGATAACCTCAGGTTTTCCTGCAACCATATATGCAAAAGCACTGTTAGTTGTACCAAGGTCAATTCCAATAATTTTTCCCATTTTCTCCTTCTTTCTTTATTAAATTTATCTGTTCGATAGCTTTCCTAGTCAATTTCGAATTTCTTAGCCTATTCGGATTTTTCAGAAAGCTTCCCGAAAGTTATTAACTATTCTATAAAGCGCGCCTCGCAATTCGTTTCACGCTTATATTTCGATTATACGCTTTTAGCACTCACAAGTCAAGAGTGCTAATGATGTTTTATTTACAACGATTGTTTTTATTTATTCTTGAATTATCGGCATAATATTATATAAAAATTGAATTTTTCCAGAAAATCATAAAAAATCTTTTTCGAAAATAACAGTGGTAATTTTGAGAATTTTTAACTTTTTTAAGCAAAATTATTAACTTATTATTATAATTATGGTTATAATTTAAATAATCCGTCAAGCAAAAGCAAGATTTTGCCAAAACGGATCGAACATTTCAAATCAGATTAGTTTATGTGGCGGTTGTTAGCCAGAAATCAGGTCATTGGTCGAGACGGTTTGGTTTCTGGCTAACATCCAGAAGTTCTCACCGAATCGGAAGATGAGCAACGACTCACCGACGGCAATAGAGGAACTAAAAATGACACAAGCACAAAAAGTATTTTTTATTGGTGGAGCAGACGCGGAGATGAAGGTCTGGGCTGGGGCGCATCGGTCGAATCTTATAAAGATGAGATCGATGCTGCTCTAGCTGCAGGCGACCAGCCAGTTCTTATTGAACTGGCTGGTGCCAGCGAAATTGCCGGCGCGATTGACGTGGACCACCACGGTAGTCGCTCCGGCGAACCAGCCTCAATCATCCAGGTTCTTTCCCTATTGAGGATTGAGCCCAGTCGTAAGCAGCTTTTGATCGCTGCGAACGACTCCGGGTTTATCCCGGGGATGGTTGTAGCCTGAGCAGGAAGCTTAGGCTGTTGAGGTGATCGAAAGCCGCAAGGTTGACGGTCGCCTCACTGTAGTTAGTCTTACGCACAGCAGGACGGCTACAGTAACCGACCGTCTCTTTAGAGAGTACGATCAATTGATCGTACTCTCTGGCGAAGGAGAAGTTAATTTCTTTAGGGATGGTGAGCTCTGTTCATATCTCCAAGAGAAATTCCAAGGCTGGAACGGTGGCTCCTGACTTGGTAAACATAGGGAATCCGCCTTTTGGGGCGGATACCCCGACCACCAGGAAGTTGAGGACTTTATCTTTAACTTCCTAAAAAACTAATCTGGTTTCCCCGAGTATAAAGCTCGGGGTTTTCTTTTTTCTAAAAATAATAGTCTCAACGATGAGGCTATTATTTTATATTGTTCTATTTTTTCTTGCCTAGAACTTCTTTTGCGCCGTCGACCACTCCGTCAACAATATCTTTAGTATCGGCAGCAACTTCTTTGACTTTTCCTCCAGCTTTCTGAGTTTTGCCTTCAGCCTGTAATTTTTTGTTGCCCGTAACCTTTCCAGCGACTTCTTTTGTAGCGCCAACAACTTTATCTACTACAGCATCGAGTTTATTTTCTGACATATTATTTTTCTCCCTTTTTAAGCACAAATGATACTACACTAATAACGATAATCGCACCAATCAATGATGGAATAATTGCCATGTCTGCCAATTTTGGACCGAAGCTACCAAATAAAGATTGCCCAACAAATGATCCGACGAGTCCAGCCAAAACATTAGCTACGATTCCCATTTTCTTGTCTTTATTAAGGATATAACCAGCAATAGCACCGATAAATCCTCCAACTATAAGTGACCATAAAAATCCCATATAGTCCTCCTTCTGTTAAAGTTTATAACTATTCCATTTTACCATAAAAAGATAAATATTTCCAATTCTCAATCTCTGGAGCGTCGACGGAGTTTTCGCGGGCGAATTTCAGCAAGTCTTCTTTTCTCGCCAAATATTCTTCAGCCTTTTCAGGATTTTTCGAAGCGACCGCTCGAGCCACAATATCGTATCGCGAAACTCGATTTCTCGCAAGCATATCAAACGGCGTAGTTGTTGAACCTTTTTCTTCATATCCGTTAATTTTAATTCTCGACGGATTTTCATAATCAAATAAAATTGATTTCAAAGTTTTAGCATAACCATGAAAAGCAAATATAACTGGCTTATCTTTAGTAAAAATCTTCGCGAAATCGCTTTTCGAAAGTGTATTTTCGAAAGTTCCAATTCCTTCACTACATAGCGCCTGAATATAAACTAAACGAATTTTAATTTGCGGTGCGTCATGAAGCAAAACCTGAAGTGCTGCAACTGTTTCTTTAAAAACATAATCACCACTTGCCGCCAAAATTAAATCTGGCTCATCATCTTCTAAAATTGAGTCCCAGTCTGTAATTTCCTGATTTTTCCAACTGTCAAAAACAAATATTCCGCCATTTTTAATCTGCTTTTGTGCGCTCTTAAGAGAAAAATACCTTGGCTCAGGCGTTTTTCCCGCAACCAAAACGTTAATATTATTTTGGGATTTTAGCATTTTTGAAATCGCTACAACAGCCGAATTATCATCTGCTGGCAAAAAAATCTGCCCAATTCCATTTTCGCGGCGCAAAACTTCATCAATAAAACTCGGATTTTGATGCGAAAATCCATTATGGTCTTGTCGCCAACCAGTTGAAGTTAAAACATAGTTTAAACTTGCTAAATCACCTCGCCATTTTACTTCTTTAGATTGGGCCAAGAACTTAGCATATTGATCCATCATTGAAGAAATAATCGGCGCAAAAGCTTCGTAAGAAGTCAAAATTCCATGTCGCCCCGTTAAAATATAACCCTGCAAAAGCCCCTGTAAAGAATGTTCACTCAAAATTTCCGTAACACGGCCGTTTTTCGATAAATCTTTTTCCCATGGCTTAATTTCTCGCTGCCAAGAACGTGAAGTTACTTTAAAAATAGCATCTAATTTATTTGAATAAGTTTCATCAGGACTAAAGAAGCGGAAAATTTCTGGATTTTTTTCGAAAACTTCTTTCAAAAAATCACCAATTGCATTCATTGCAAGTGATTTCTCGCCTACTCTTTCATGAATTTCTGGTAATTTTAATTCTTTAAAATTTAAATTTGCATCTACGAAACAATTTTGACCAATTCTGCTTGATTTTTCTGGTAAAAAATCATTAAGCCAAGGTTTGAATTCACCTTTTTCGAAATCAAAAAGCTCTTCAAATTTATAAGATTTTAACCAATCTTCGAGTTTTTTGAGCTCTTTTCCATCACTTTTAGCGTTTAAAAGTGGAACTTGATGAGCGAGCGAGTTCCCTTCAATTTTTTCGCCATTATTTTCAGTAACACCGGAGCTTCCTTTTTTACTCCGCATAATAATCATCGGCAGCCGCACAAAACCGTTTTTTCGGCCAAATTTTATTCGCGAAATATCTCGAAAAGCATCTGAAAAAACTTTCGAAAGCTCTAAATCAAAATCTTCAGCAGAATATTCATCAACGATTTTTGGCTCCCAACCCGCTCCGTGGAAAAATTGAATCAATTCAAAATCACTCATCGAGCCAAAAATTGTCGGACCAGAAATTTTATAACCATTCAAATGTAAAACAGGTAAAACTACTCCATTTTTAACTGGATTTATCAGTTTATTCAGATGCCAAGCTGCAGCAATTGGGCCAGTTTCAGCCTCGCCATCGCCGATTAAAGTGGTCATTACAAGATTTGGATTATCTAAAACCGCCCCGAAAGCAGTCGAAAGCGAATAGCCGAGCTCCCCACCTTCAAGAATCACGCCTGGCGTGAAAGGACTCGCGTGCGACGGAAAACCGCCTGGCCAAGAAAAGTTTTTCGAAATATAAGCAATACCTTGCGAATTCCGAATCGCATTCTTATCGATATTCGAAAGAGTTTCTTCAAGAAAAAGATTCGCCTGGAGCGCCGGAAAAGCATGACCTGGACCAAGCATAAATGCTGTTTTTAAACCACTTTTAGCAAAATCCAGCTGTTTTTGAATATTTAAAAGATGTGCATAAACATGATTAACACCTGGGCAACTTCCCCAGTGGCCAAGAAGCCGAGGTTTAATATCTTCAGAAGTTAGTGGACGCTCCAATAGAAAATTATCTTGCAAGAAGATTTGCGAAACAGTCAAATAATTCGCTACACGAATAAACTTTTTAATATTTTTAAGATTTTGCCCACTATTCATACGTTATATTTTATCATATTTATGCTTAATTTTAAAGTTTTTAAAATTAAAAACCGCCTAATATTAGACGGCTTAGCGAGAATAAAGCTCCTCCAAGAAAAAGAAAAATACTGACTCTAATTTCTATTTATTATTAGGATAACCCGCGAGTCCCAACCTTCTATAGTAAGGTGAAACGGGTTAACGTTCATAATAATATCATATTAATCACATTATGTCAACGATAAAATTACTTTCGCCCAACTTTTACCATTGCTGCTCGCAAAACTTCGCCCTTTAAAGTATAACCAGCTCGAAGTTCTTCAGCAATAACTTCTTCTTCACCGTCAGATTCTTCATCGAATTGAATCGCCTCATGAAGTTCTGGATTAAAAATGGCACCGTTCGAAGAATTGATCTTTTCAACTCCAAGCTTTGAAAGATTTTTTTCCAAATTTTTGCTCATTTTAACCACATTTTGCGCCCAAGAATTTTCCGCTAGATCCGACGGCAAATGCGAAATCGCTCTTTCAATATCATCAATCATTGGAATTAACGCCAAAATAGCTTTCTTTTCGCCTAGATTTTGCGCATTCGAAATTCGACTTTCAACATTTTTACGATAATTCTCAAAATCAGCACGCGTGCGCTGCAAATCATTTTTTAATTCTGAATTCTCTGCTTGAAGCTTTTCGCACTTTGGATCTTTTTTAAAAAATCCTGATTGCTTCTTTTCTTTTGTATTATCTTGATTTTTTGCTACATTATTTTCTTCCATCTTTTCCTCCTTAATTTATAAAATCTCTTCTAAAAATTCACCGGTTTTTTGAACCAATCGCACCACTTTTCCGTAATTTTGGCGAGTTGGCCCGAGCACGCCAATGTAAGAATTTTCTGAAAATGGACTTTCGAATTTCGAAATTATCAAACTCGCGCCAGAACTTTTGCCAATTGGATTTTCACTACCGATATAAACGTTAAGCGGCTCATTTGGAGTAACTTCACGAAGCCACGGTTCAAGATTATCAAGCAGTTGCGCAACCGACTGCACCGCTTCGCCACTTTCAAATTCAGGTTGAGAAAAAAGATTATAAATTCCATTAATATAGAGCTGATCGCCAATTGTAGCAAGACCAAGATTGCCTGTAAGCTCAACTAAAGAATCTACTGCTGAACGAATTGCATGGTCAGCGCGGTCATTCTGAGCTGAAACCCGTGATGAAATCGCCCGAAATCCACGCAAACTATCTTTCGAATTATTAGCGTTTAGCAAAATTTGTTCATCTTCACCCTCACTTTGAGCAGTTAAGCGATTCACATAAAATCGATAACCTTTATCAGTTGGAATTCGCCCAGCAGAAGTGTGCGGTTGCGTAATTAGCCCTAAGTCTTCAAGTTTTGCCATTTCAGAACGAATTGTTGCACTTGAAACACCAAAAAGCTTTGCTAAAGTCACACTTCCAACAGGGCTGGCAACTTCAGCGTATTGCTCAATGATTGCTACCAAAATTTGCGTTTGTCGTGGTGTAATATTCATACTATTAGTCTAGCATAAATTAGCACTTAGGTCAATAGAGTGCTAATTATGTATTTTTACGTATTGTATTGCAGCTTTAAAAAGAAGAGTTATCTATAATCTATAATATTATCCATTCATTTTTCTAGATTTTCATTTTCGCAGATGGGTTTTCAATATATGAAATCTCGCCTGCGAAAATGAAAACCGCCAAAATAACGAAAGGATTTCGCCAATATGAGCGAATGAAATGTGAGAAAAAATGGCTAAACTCAAGAAAAACGAAATGATGCAATTAAACCCTAAAACAAAAATGGTTTTTGGGACAAGCGCTAACCGTGAAGGTTATTTAATATTATCTAATGCTTTAGATTTTCGTAACTTAATCCTACCAAAAGGATGGACTATTGATGCTGAACGGATAAACATTCTACCAGCGGTCCACATGCCTCATATCCAGTATTTATAAAAATGTACTGGTTGCAGGGCCAAAGATAAATATTAATGAAAAAACAGATAAAGTAATATTCTACAGACCATAACTCTTCTAAACCCGCAAATGCGGGTTTTTCTTTTAGTCTATTTCGATAATTCTAAGAATTTAGCTTTAATATCTTCCAAAAGTTTTCTTGCTCGCACACGCACCTCGATATCTTTATAATTAAACTCAACATCTTGATGCATAATTTGATCAATAATTCGCGCTGTATTTCGAAAATCATCATTTAAAATAAAGTGAAAATATGGCACTTCGAGAGCTTGTTCCAGTGAAGAAATTGCCTCAGGCAAACGTTTTTTAAAATCTTTTTCGAATTCCTCCGCACTTGAATATCGGTTCGCAAATCTTGCACGCCAAGTTTCAAAATCCGGCGGTAAAATAAAGACTGCCACTACCCGATCGCTCATTTTTTTATATTCTGCAATTCCTTGAATATCAATATCTGTTACAGAAATCTGCCCGTTTTGGTTGGCTTTTTCGATCTCTGCAATGCTTGTACCATAAATCTTTCCGTGAACAAATTTTGCTTCAATAAATTCACGATTTCTAAGCATTTCTTCAGCCTTTTCAATCGAAATAAAATTGTAGTCAATGCCATTTTGTTCAATTTTACCATTATTTTTACGAGGCTGGCGCGTTGTGTGACTGACAATATCACGATATTCTTCATTTTTTAAAAGATGTTTTTTGGTTGTGTCTTTTCCGGCGCCAGAAATTCCCGCAAGTAATAAAATGCGAGAATTTTCAACTAGAGTAATAGCTTCAGGCGGTGTTTGATAATTTTTTACAAGAAATTCGAGATTATTCATTTTAAAATTATACTATATTTTCTGGATTTCGTCAAAGATCTCTTACTCAGAAATTTCATTCGAATTTCGATTTTCTATAATCTTCAAGTAATTTTTCAATTTTAGAAATTAGCTCCATATTAAATTCATTCTCTTTAAGCTTTAAAATATCTTTCCGTGAAATCCCCAAGCTTTCAAAATATTTCTTTGAAAACCCATAAAAATGCCATCCATTATGTCTACTCCATAGCCAATCTTCGTCTATTTTACCATTTAAGGCGTCTTTTATTTTTAGTAAGTTATCTTCAGAAAGATTATCTAATGAGTATTTTTCTTCGTATTTCCAACCTAAAAAATCCGCAGCATAAGCATTCCGAATTATTTTTTTCGAGAATCCATTATTAAAATCCGTCGAATCTGCTACAAAATTATGGGAAAAACCTTCACAAATCCCCTCATATAGAGCATTTTGAAATAAAATCTTGTCAACACCAATATTTAAACGGATATAGCCAAAATCAATATACCACCAAAAACCATATTCGCCAGAATCACGCCAACTTGCAAAAACAACATCATAATCAAAATTAGATAAATCAAACTCCCGAATAATTTTTGCGCGTGCTTTTCGATAAGCTTTTCGAATTTGCTTAGTTCTCTCTGAATCATTTTTTAGGCTACCAAGAATTATTTTTCGCACAAAATCTCCTTTTTCGCAAAATCTTCAAATTCTTCATTTGTAATTTTAAGCGCATCGCTTGGTCTAATTCTGTATTTTTCACAATATTTTGAAATTAAAAATTCTCCGACTCTATAAACAAAATTCGTAGGCAAACTTGAATCATTTCCAAAGTGATTAAAATACCAATTGTAGCGATTTATCTTCTCCTTATTTTTTGCGATTTCAATAATTCTCTTCAATCCCCATTTTAGCTTGTCTTCATCAGGCCTATCGTAATAATCGGTCAAAAATTTTAATTCATACCCTAATTCATTAGCTGCTTGTTTTTCAAAATTCAGAGCTAAACCTTCAAGAATAGTATCACCCCAGATATTGTTAGGTGTTGGTAAAGTTTGACATCTAAATTCATGGTTGAGCTCATGAAAAATTAATTTTAAAAATATATTTTTTGAATATTCAGTATCAAAAAACTCAAGTATTAGAGCTCCATATCCAGACATTGAAAGACCTGAAACTTTTTCAATTTTTAATATTTCAGAAATATCTTCTTTTTTCATCCTAGATATGTCTGAAAAATAAATATCAATTTCTTTTTTCGAAAAATCATAATACTTCGAAAAATATTCTTTAGCTTCAATAAAATCTGACTTTATTTTTTCTTGCGTTTCTTCTGAAAAGCTTTTATTAAAAATTAAATTAAATATAATTCCTCCTATAAAAATAAGGGCTCATCACCCTTATAAATTACAGCTTGGCGTTCGTGTGAACATTCACCACATCATCAACATCATCAAGCGCGTCCATAAGTTTTTCAACTTTCGCACGCGTTTCGTCGTCGGTAATTTCAACTTCCATGTTTGGCACATATTGAAGTTCAGCTTCTTTTACGGTTAACCCTTTTTCAATTAGTTCTTTTCGAACTTTCATTAAATCTTTTTGATCTGTATAAACTACAATTTCGCCATCTTCTTCAACCGCATCTTCCGCACCAGCATCGAGAATTTCAAGCAGAGCATCTTCACCGGTAGCTTCAACTAAAATTACACCTTTGCGAGTAAACTGAAACATCACGCTACCTGCGTCAGCAATCCGGCCACCATTTTTCACTAAAGCAGTCTTAACTTCAGGAAAAGTTCGATTACGATTGTCTGTTGCGGTTTCAATAATCAAACCAATTCCATTCGGACCATAACCTTCATAAGTAATTTCTTCGAGTGCTGCTGCATTTTTATCTGCCGCCCGAGCAATTGCACGTTCAATATTCGCGTTCGGCATATTCACCGCGCGAGCTTTTTCAATTGCCAGTGCCAAACTTGGATTCATATCTGGATCAGCGCCACCACGAGCTGCAATCGCAATTTGATTACCAATTCGTGTAAAAATTGCGCCACGCTTTGCGTCATTTGCGCCTTTCTGCCGTTTAATCTTTGACCATTTATTATGACCAGCCATAATTCTCCTTAATTTTTATCTGTAAATCTGTATTAATTTTACCATTTTTTACTAAAAAATTCAAATTTTAAAAAATAAAAACGCCCATTTTAACTTTTAGGCGTTTAGTTTTATTTAATTTTATGAGCCGCCACACGAATAATCTCGCTCCAGCTCAAAAATGGTTGTGGAATTTCTGCAAGATCATGAGCGGTCATTTCATTTCGAATTGCTAAAGAAATTTGTGGAATTAAGCTTATTGCATCTGGCGAAACAATGCTTCCACCAATAATCCTTCCCTTCCTATCACAAATAATTTTAGCAAATCCGCCACTAAAATTCTCAACATTGCTTTTTGCAATCAAATTAAGTGGCGCAATTGCAGTTTTATATTTTAAATCCCTTTTTAAACAATCATCTTCATTTAAACCAACCGTGGCAATTTCTGGCCAAGTTGAAATCGTGCGAGGCGAAAGTGGAAATTTTACCTCAATTTTCGAACGTGAATGTAGAATATTGTGAGCAACTGTTCGGCTTTCAAGTAGAATTTCTGCCGTTTGAGCTTGTGGATTAACCACACCGCCAACCGCAAAAATATGCTTCATGGAAGTCTGCGAAAATTCATTAACAGTAATTCCATCTTTCGAAAAATCAATATGAGCATTTTCTAAGCCAATATCTGTATTCGGTATTCTTTCACCTATAATCAAAATCTCATCAACGCGCACGAATTTCTCAGTTCCGCCTCGCTGAAAAATCACTCGCTTCATTAGGCCATCTTTTTGCACCGCTACTACTCGAGTTTGCGGTAAGACATAAACCTGATTTTCTTCAACCAAAATATTCTCAAGAGCAATCCCGACCTCCTCATCTTCTTTTGGTAAAAGTCGTGCCGAAACTTCACTAATATAAACTTTCGTACCAAAAATAGCTAAAATTTGAGCAATCTCAACCGCCTCAGCCCCACCACCAACAATAAAAATACTTTTAGGTGGACGAGCAATGTCAAAAATTGTTTTTGGCGTATAGTATCGCATATTTTCAATATTTTTAATGTCTGGAATTGATATTCTCGAGCCAGTCGCAATCAAGAAATTCTTTGCCGAATAGTGTTTTTGGTTAATTGAAATCTCATTTGGAGTTAAAAATCTAGCTTCACCACGAAAAGTTTTAATCCCCATACTTTCGAAAAATTTTTGATTATCGTGAGCTCCGGTTCGTTCGATCGCAATCTTTTTCCAGGTGGAAATTATCGGAAAGTTATAAGTTAAATTTGCCGAACGTAAACCCATTTTTTCAGCCTTTTTTGCCTCAAAAAAAGCTTTTTTAACCTTCGAAATTGCTGCTCGCGGAACATCACTATAGTTCGGCGATTCACCACCAAAAAGATCATTTTCAACAATTGCAACATTTAGACCAGCTTTTGCTGCAATATTTGCCGCCGCCGAGCCACCTGCTCCACTTCCAAGAACAATTAGATCAAAATCAAATTTTCTTTTAGCCATTTCCCACTCCTTAAATTATGCTCTTGAAATTTTTATAAATATATGCTGCCTCTGGATGAATTTTCTGTAAAATTAATCCGGTCTGTATTCGAATATCACCACTTGTAATTTCTGGTTTATTTCTTTGCCAATTTGCAAATTCGAGAAGAGTTTTTCGAATAAATTCATCACTTTGCCCTTCTGGAGATCTAACAATTAAGAAAGTCTCACTCAAGGATTTTTGTAATTTTTTATAATCAAATTTCTCAACTTTTCCGCCAGATTTTACAACCATCCTCATAACGAAACTCCTAAAAATTCTGGTGTAAAAACTATAATACTAGTTATAAACGCTAAAATTATCATCCCTAAACCCGCTGAAAATTGCATAAAACGCTTATTTCTATTCCGCCAAGCTTGAATCTCTGAAATTGGATGTCCACCAGAAATCATGCAAGCAATGCTAAAAATTGGTAAATTAGAAACTAAAACATAAATTGCTAAAATAGCAAACTGAATAGCTGGTGAAACACGTGAAGCTAAAATTGCCGAAATCGCCAAAGATGCAAAATAAAACAATATTTCACTCAAAACACTCACAATTCCTAGCGAAAAAGCTTCAGCCGAATGAATAGTCTTGCTCGCTCGTTCATTAAGAAATTTCGCCATCGAACGAGGAATCCAAAGCTCTGTGCCGTTTTGTATATTTTTACCCCTTCGATAATAAAAAATCCAAGTTGAAATTCCAGCAGCAACCAGAATACCAGCCAAAACCGCCCAAGCTACTTTCGAAAATGCAATATCATAGAATATTCCAGCAAAATATGCAAAAGTTGAAAAAATCAAAATAGTCGCAAAAACTGAGCCAAAGACTAAAGACATAGACAATTTTGTTAACTGCAAATGCGACTTCTTCTTGCTTAAAGTATGCCCACTCAAAAGTGTTAAAACACTAATACTCAAATGAAAACTAGCATGCACCATTGCTGCCAAAATCACTACCAGTAAAATCATCCAAATATCCATAAGCTTCATTTAAATTATAATATAAGCATGAATGAAAATCAAGAAAATGTTTAAGTTTTTTTCAAAAAAGTATTGACTTTTATATTTTTTTGTGTTATTATATGTAACATAATATCAACTAAAAAATAAAAAGGAAATATAAATGGCACAACATGAACGAATGGCCTCATGGGATAGACACCGAACTAAAAAAGAACTTCGAAACTTTATTGATGCAAGAATTTCACGCTTTGATGAGTTTGATGATTTAGTCTAAAAAATAAAGCTCGCAAATTTTGCGGGCTTTTCTCTTGAAAAAAGTTTTTCAATATGCTAAAATATAAACATTGTGGTAGCGTAGCTCAGTTGGTTAGAGCGTAGGACTCATAAGCCTAAGGTCGCAGGTTCAATCCCTGCCGCTACTACCAGAAATTATATAAAAAATCGTTGCAAATTCTGTAACGATTTTTAAATTTTATTTTTCATAAATAAAAATAACCTTTCATTTTTTGAAAAGTTATTTTTCGAAATAATTTCTTGGTTGCGGGAGTAGGATTTGAACCTACGACCTCTTGGTTATGAGCCAAGCGAGCTGACCAGACTGCTCCATCCCGCGATATCTGTTTTATATTTTATCACGCGGATATTTAAAAGTCAAGGGATTTTAACTATTTTATTGATTTTTGGGCATTTCCACCAAAAATAAAGTTAATCCATTGCGTAAAGTTTGAAGGTTTCGAAATTTCAGCTTGCTCTTTCTTTTGTTCTTCTGGGTATTTCGAAAGAATCAAAACATGTTCACCTGGCATCGCAAGACCAAGTTTTTCGCGCACGGCAAGCTCTTGGTATTCAGAGCTTTTCAGATATTTTTGTTCATATTCGAGTGTTTTATAGCTAATTTCATCAATTAAAGCTTGGCGCTGTTTGAGTTCGATCTTTTTTTGAATTGAATAATTTTTCTCCATCGCCGCAATATTTCCCCAAACCCAAATTATCGAAATAAAAATCACACTGGCCATAATAATATTACTCAAAGTCAAAATATCGTTCGAAAAATAATATTTCGCACGGCGAGTTTTAGTTTTTAAATCGTTTAAGTTTAATTTCACTATTTAATTTTATCACATTTTCTGATATAATTAAATAGTCGGGGGATTAGCTCAGCGGTTAGAGCAGTCGTCTCATACACGATTGGTCGCTGGTTCGAACCCAGCATCCCCTACCAAAATCGCCTAATTGGCGTTTTATTTTTGTTTTAAACTCAACAAAAAACCGCCTCATCTGAATAAGAAGCGGTTTTCTGCAAATTAATTATTTCTTGCGTGAAACTGTCAAGAAGCCGTTTCGTGGATTTTCTTTTACAATTCGGTCTTCTGGAAGATCGCAAGGCTCACCCTTATCATTCTTTTCTTTTTTAGCAAAGAAGTAAATTGTTTGTGGTTTTCCGCCACGCAAAGTTACTTCACTTTTGTGCAAATAATATGTAATTCCTTTTGAATTTGTTTGACTATAAGCCATTTCTATCCTTTCATTACTACTGTTATATATTTTCATTGTATATCAGTTTTAAAGTGGTGTCAAGCTTTTTTACACTTTTGGTATATATTTTTTCAAAATAAGCTTAAGAATTGTAGTTGTTATTATTTTTACTACAATCATAAAAATTAAAATTATTGCCACTAAAGTTGTCCACCCGGCTAAATCTGGCGACCAAATTGGCGCAGTAAAGCTATAAGTATATTCTGAGATATTTGGATATTTAGCCTTAACTTGACCCTGACTGCTTGCAGGATATTTATTTTGCTCATCTAGAATACACTGCTGATACGCTAAAGAATAGCCACCACGAAACCTTGGCCGGCAAGCTTCTTCTGCTTTTTTAAAAATATTTCCATTAGGATTATTACTCTCAGTTTCGCGAGCAATCTGTTCAGCTTTTCTCATATCACTCTCATAAATATTCGCCCACACAACTTTCACCTCTTGGTTCATCTTAAACCAGTGAGTTTCATCGCTATAAAAAATTCCACCACTATTCATATGAGCATAAACATAATTAGCTAGCTCAATCGTTGCTTTTCTAGTAGCTTCAATGTCGCCAGACTTATCGGCCGTTTCAACAGCTTCTCTTCTGCGAACCATTCCTACATTATTCAAACGTAGAGCTGTTAAATCTATGAAAATAATAAGTATGAGTAAAATAAACAATTGCCAATTTTTAAGCGATTGTATCTGTTTAAGACGCTTTTTAATTCTGCCTTTACCCACCATAATACTTATGTATATTTTAACAAAATTTTAAGAAAATTACAAATTTTGCTTAATTTTTTGCGCTAATTTTTCGCCAACAATTTTAGAAAGCTCTTGCACTGGAGCTTCGCGAATCTTTTTTAATGAGCCAAATTCCCGCAACAACTTTGCCCGCGTTTTTGCTCCTACACCATCAATTTTTTCTAGTGCGTTCTGAATTTGTTTTTTAGCCCTTAGATTCGAATGATAATTGATCGCGAATCGGTGGGCTTCATCACGAATCCGCTGAAAAAGTTTAGTTAAATCGCTAAATTCCGAGTTACTTTCACCCAGCAAGTTGCGAGCGTGGCCGTGCGAATGGCTTTGCGAAAGATGCAAATTTAGTGTCAAAAAATCTCCCTCTCGCTGAACCAAAAAATCTCTACCAATTTTTTCGAAATTTTTATCCAGCCAGCCAGTTTTGAGGTTTGGATTTTGTGTGTCAAAAATAATTTCTTCATCACGTTTCGCAATCCCGATTGCCAAAATATCGCTCGGTAAAACTTCCCGCGCTGCGCTCAATTGGCCCTTACCACCATCAATTAAAACTAAATCAGGCCGGCCCCATTTTTCATTTCGCTTCGAAAATCTTCGTATCAAAACCTCTTTCATATGGAGAAAGTCATCATTTCCGCCAGTGGTCATTTTAAATTTTCGATATTCTCGCTTGTCACTCAGCCCATTCGTAAACACCACCATCGACGCCACATTATTTTCTCCACCAGTATGTGAAATATCAAACGCTTCAATTCGCCGAGGTGGATTTTCAAGTGAGAGAATTTCCGCTAATTTCGAAAGCGCGTGATCTTTCGAAATATCCAAAAATTCCTCATTCGAAAAAATAACTTGCTTGCCAAGCTCACTCAAGTCTCGAAGTTGGTTACGTTTTTTTGCGGCCATTTCAAAATTCTGTTCATTCGCAAAATCAAGCATTTCTTTCTCAATTTCAAGCTGGAGCATTTTTCGTTCACCTTTTAGATATCGCGAAAGCTGGCGTAAATTACGTTTGTATTCTGTTATTTTTTGTTGATATTCGGGAGAATTTGGTTCAAAATTTTCTAGCCCAGGAGTTAAGCCAATCTGAAAATCTAAACTATTTTTAGCTGGCATTTTTTCGCTCAAATAATACGGAAATACTTTTCGAAGTAGCCGCACCGATTTTTTTACCGCATTAGAATTGTAAAATGGGCCAAAATATTCCGCTAAATCATCGAGTGGATTTTTAGTAAAACTGACATGCGGAATTTTGTCACGAAAGCCAATTCGCACATAAGTTGGTGATTTATCATCCCGCAAAAGTATGTTGTATTGTGGCTTGTAGCGCTTAATCATCTCGCTTTCCAAAAAAAGCGCATCAATTTCAGTCTCAACTTCAATCCAATCAGTCATCGTAATTTCTGCTACCAAAGCTTCAGTTTTTGGATCTTTTCCACGCGAATTTTGAAAATATTGCCGCACGCGGTTCTTTAAATTTGCCGCTTTTCCAACATAAATAATCTCGCCTTTCGAATTTTTATGAAAATAAACACCAGCGGAATTTGGCAGTTTTTTCAGCTTTTTCGAAAGTTGTTTATTCATCTTTTATTATTATATCATTTTATGTTTTTTATAAAAACTATTTTTATTATATTAATAATGTGCTATACTCAGAATATAGATATATTCAAGATAAAATCCATCTTGAATAACCTTGGACTTTAGAAAGAGGTGTATAATATGGAACAAACTCAAAAAAGAAAAGATATGGAGTCTATCTATGTCAAGCTATCAACTGGTCAATATATAGTTTTTAGACCCTGTGAACAAATAAAAAAGAATAACACCCGCACAACTTAGGCCGCCTAATTTTGGTGGCTTTAATATTTTTTCAAAAAATAAATTTAGTAAATTCATTATATATTAGAATATTATCGACTAAATCAAGCAAATTTAACACAAAATCAATCTGTTTTGTTAAAAATATTGGCAACAAAATTAGCGATTTTCAAGAAAACTTGGTAGTCGCAAATGAGCATTTTTTATATAATTATTGTATAATAATTAATATGAAAGGACAAAAAATGTTTAGTCAGAATTTACAAAAATTACGAGCCGAGAAAAATATCTCACAAGAACAACTTGCCGATAAAATTGGTGTTTCGCGACAATCAATTTCAGCTTGGGAAAGTGGAAAATCTTCACCCGAGCTTGAAAAACTTATTGCTCTAAGCGAACTTTTCGAAATTAGTTTAGATGAGCTAACTGGCGAAATTTCAACCAAAAAAGTCAATTTTAATAAAAAAGAGTACGAAAAATCATATCAAAAAATTGCATTAATTCGTGCACTTGGTATGTTTGTTCTTTTTGCTGGCCTTGCAGTGGCAGCATATTTCTCAGGATCAACAGCAAGCTTTAATGTTTTAACAGGGATTACTTTAATGTTATCCTTAGCAATATCAGTTCCCCTACTAATTTTAGCTAAAAATTTTGATAATTCAGAAACTGAAAATCTACTTGATTGTAATATAAAAATCGACAATTTTTTTTCAAAAAATGAAATCAGACAAGCCAAAAATATTAAAAATAGCAGCACCATGGCATTTGTATCAACAATTTTTACGGCTATAGCAGCTCATCAAATAATTTATCATTTTTCTGATCTTGGTATTAATTTAGCTAATACTATATTCATGGCTCTATTAGGAATTGGAATCTCGGCATCAACTTATGGAAATTCTATTTTTTCGAAAATTAATAACTTTTATGAAATCGAAAATAAAGATGAAGAAAAAGATTCAAAAATAGGATTTTTTGCGGCAATAATAATGCTTTCGATTACAGCAGTTTATCTAACCTACAGCTTTATTACAAATAATTGGGACTCAGCTAAGATATTTTATCCAATCGGTGGAATTGCAATTGCAATTCATGCTATTTACGTAAAAAAGAAGTAAATCATTAAAATAAAAACGCTCAACAACTAAATTTTGAGCGTTTTTTATATTCTATGATAGTTAATTCTTATACAGAGCGTGTGAATTTGCTGTGACTCGCTCCAAGAAGAGTAACTGAGCTTGCTGAACATTTTCTAGTTTTCCAGCCCAAGCTTGAAGTGCTGGAAGCTGTAAAGCTCGCGCATAACTATAGGTCAACCCCCAATCAAAAGGCCCAAGATTGGTTATTTCTTGAAGATTATCAGTTGCTTGAGTTGCAGTTTGCCCACCAGAAAGGAACACAATCCCTGCCAACTCTTTTGGAACTACTTTCTTAAAAACAGAAATAGTTTCTCGTGCAACCTCTCTTGAGGAAGATTGAATTTCATTTTCAGAACCTGCAAGAACCATATTTGTTTTTAATATCATTCCCTTAAGATCAACTTTAAATATCTTTAATTCTTCAAAGAGTTTTTTAAGAACCTTTTCTGTAACTTCTCGACACTGTTTAATGTTATGTTTTCCGGAATAAACCACCTCTGGCTCAACGATTGGTACTATTCCGTAATTCTGGCAAGCTTTAGCGTATTGCGCCAAAACTCGCAGATTCGAAACAATTGCCGCTTCGCTCGGTATTCCTTTTTCCTCATTAATTTCGAAAGCAACTCGCCATTTTGCAAAATCAATTCCCATTTTTGAATATTTATGAAGTTTTTCAATCAAAGAATCAAGCCCTAATGAAATTGTCTCGCCTTCAAATCCAGTTAAAGGCTGCAAACCACCGTCGAGCTTCACTCCGACAGAAATTCCGCGATTTTTCAAATACTCAACAAAATTGATATCTTCAGAAGTATTTTGTTCAGTTGTCTCTTCGAAAAGAATAATTCCACTTAAATAATTCTCGATATCTGGCGTTTTGAAAAACATCTCACGATAAGCTCGGCGATTTTCAAAAGTATCTTTAATCCCGATACTTTCAAATTTTTTATGAATATTTCCACCAGATTCGTCTGCAGCAAATATTCCTTTTGGTCGCGCAACTAATTTCGCAGCAGTTTTATGCAATCGTGTTGCAATATCTGGCGTATCACTTAAAACATTAACAATTAACTCACAATTTTTATGATTTAAAATTTGATGCGCATAAAAAGGCTTCAAAATATCATTAAAATCAGATTTATTGGCAATCGTAACTGCAACTTGTAAATTTTCTTCTAATTTTGAAGAACTTGAAAAATTTTCAGCAACAAAAGCTGCTTGAAAAATATTATTCTGATAAAACGAATTTAATTCGAAATTAGTTTCAATACTAGCAATCTTCTCTTTATTTCCAGCAATTATTTTTGAACCATCAAAAATAACAACACCTCGCACACCAGTTTTAATTAGTGAATCTATAGTATTTTCATAGCTTGAATAATCAATTAAATCACTTAAATTTTGCTTTCGAAAATCTACAAAAACTAAATTCGCTCGAACAAAAAACTCATGTGCAAGCTCAGGACCCAAATCGGCAACATTAAAAACAAGCTCAATTTTTGGATTTTCGTGAAGATATTTTTTAAAATCAGCCAAATAATTTTGTGAAAAATTCGCATCCGCAATATAAATTAAATCTGGTGAAAAAGCGGGAGAAACCCATTTTGTGTTGCGCGGATTACTCGTTAAAATAAAACTTTTACCCTTGTGCGAAATCACAAAACGATCAATCAAATTATCGTTAATTTCATCATATTCGAAATGCGAAAGCCCATTTGGATTTACACTCGAAAATGCTTTAAAATGCGCCGCTGTGAAGATTTTTTCGCTTAAAATTGTTCCACCATAAACACCAGCCTGTTTTTGATAATTTAAAGTTGAATCATCAAAAGTTAGATCATAATGAAAATTATTAAGCTCATCTTTATAAATTTTTTGATTTTGAATGTTTAAAAAGTTATCTTTTGTCGCATTTCCAATCGATAAAATCGTCGGTTTCATTTCCCACCTTTAAAAATTATTACGCTTTTGTTTAAATTATATCAAATTTTTGAAAATAAAGCAAACTTAAAGATTAAACAAATCATTCAGGCTCTCAGCTACAGTTGGGTGTGTAAAAATCTGATCTCGCAGAGCAGTATAATCAAGTCCAGCATCAATCGCAGTTTTTACGATATTTATCACTTCTGGCGAATTATAACAAAACAGAGCCGCGCCTAAAATTTTATTAGTTTTTGAATCTATAATTGCCCGTAAAAGCCCCGTTGTTTTAAATTTAAGCTGAAGTTTTGGTACTGCTGCTGCTGGAATCTCCTTCACTTTAATCTCAAAACCTTCTTCCAAAGCTTGTTTTTCAGTTAATCCAACTTTCGAAAATGGAACCTGTAAGAAAATTGAATTTGGCAAATTAACACGATTTTTTAAAGAATACTTTTCATCACCATAAAATTGTGAACGCAAAATTCGAAAATCATCTAAGGAAGCATAGGTAAATTGTTCCTTTCCACGTGCATCGCCAACTGCCCAAACTTTCGAATTCGAAGTTTGGAGATTTTCATCAGTCCAAATTCCACCGTTTTCAAGCGTTTTAATTCCTACTCTTTCAAGATTTAATTTTGTAGTCACTGGCTTTCGCCCGATTGAAATTAAAACCTTATCAAAAGCCAATTTCTTACCATTATTTTGAACCAAAATTCCATTTTCAGTATTTTCGAAAGCTTCAACATTTGCGTTAAACTCAAAATTAACACCTTGCGAAACTAAAAAATCAAAGATTGCTTCTTGCATTGAATCATCTTCATCAGCTAAAATTTTATCGCCTCGTTCAAAAATTGTTACTTTTGTACCCAACTTCGCAAAAGTTGAAGCAAACTCTAAGCCAATAAACCCACCACCAATAATTGCTAGATTATCAATCGTTTCCTGATTATCAAGAAGCTCTGTACTGGTTAAAATTTTTGAGCAACTCAAACCTTCTTCAATTCCTGAAATTTTAGGAATAAAACTTTCTGCACCAGTATTAATAATAATCTTATCAGCCGAAAGCTCAAGTTTTTCACCATTTGATTCAACTAAAACCGTATTTTCATCTAAAAATGAACCAAAGCCGTCAAAAACTGTAATCAAATCGTTATCCGCAAGCATATGATAATTTTTCGAATTTAGCCGCTGTACAACATCAATTTTTCGCGCAATAGCTTCTTCGAAAGTTAAATCTTCACTCGCCGCAACCGCTAAAACTTTGGTTGGAATACAAGCAATATTAATGCAGGTTCCACCATACATTTTTGGCGATTTCTCGATTATTGCAACTTTTTCACCCTTATTTGCCGCAAAAACTGCCAAAGTTTTCCCAGCTTTTCCAAAACCAATTATAATTTTATCGAATTTCATTTTTACCTCTTTTCTATTTTAATTTTAACATATTTTACTTAAAAAAGTCTTAAAATAAAGAAAAACCCCCGAGATTTCGGGAGATTTTCTTGGCTCCGGCAGCTGGGCTCGAACCAGCGACCTATTGGTTAACAGCCAACCGCTCTACCACTGAGCTATGCCGGAATAATAATCTCATTATACACGAGTTTTTTAATAATTTCAAGACTTTTTTATATTTTTTCAAAAAATCGGCCCACTTTTTTGATGAGCCGATTCTTTATTATCTCTATTCAGTTCGAAGAGCCTCAATTGGGTTCATCTTTGCTGCTTTTCGCGCTGGCAAGAATCCAGAAATCACCGAAAGTAACATCAAACCAACTACCAATAAAATCCAAGCGAATAAATCTGGTTGAAGTAAATTCGTATCCACGCCAGAAGTACTCTGCAATTTTAGAACACTACTGATTACAGGATTTAAGAAGGTAATTCCATACGCTACAACAACCCCAATGATTCCACCAAATAAACCAATTAGCGCCGCTTCGTATCTAAAAAGTTTCGAAACATCACTCTTTCGCATTCCGAGCGATTTCATCAAACCAATTTGTGAAGTTCGCTCTAAAACTGAAATATATTGCGTGTTAATAATTCCAAAAGCTGAAGCAAGAAGTGTTAAAAATCCAAATCCAGCAAGACCCGCCGCCATAACATTAATTGCTGTTTGAACAGTTGCTTTATCATCTGCGAAAGTGGAAACTTGGTAAAATTCACCGCCATTTAATGCCGTAATTTCCTTTTTAATTTCATCAACTTTTCGTGTGCCGTCGGTTGTTACGCTCGCACTATAAAACCGCATTTCACCAGAATTTTGCTTTTTCGCAATTTCCAAACCATCACTATTATTCATCCAGAAATTTCCTTGATAGTTAAAATTAGTATCCGTTTTTCCGGCATCAACTGCTTGAATTTCAAAGGTCTTTTCGAAAGTTTTGCCTTCCACGTCTTTCATTTCGAAAACTACTTTTTTGCCCACAATATCAGCAGGATTTTTACCTCCAAAAGGTTCAACATAAGCTTTTGGCGCTATAACTTTTCCATTATCAATTTGATTATTTTTGCTGAGTTTTCCGGCCGAAAGCCCCATCTCTTGTTCGTCATTTTTTGTTGCAACGCTTCCATCATATTTTACTCCATTTTCGACACGAATAGTATCAATATTTATAGGAACTTTTGGCGAAACGTTTCGAACGCCTTTAATTTTTGTGATTTTTTGTAAATCTTCATTTTTTATTGAATGTTTTTCCATGTCAGCTTCAGCCAAATTTTTTCGTGAATCTTCAAGTGTAGTTTCAACCTTATTTGGTGCATACGGATCTTTTTTATTCTTAATTAATCGCGAGATAGTTAAAGCATTTTGGTCACCCAATTTATTAGCTAGACTTTCAACATAAGCATTACCGCCTTTTCCAGCCGCAATTGCGAGTGCAACCGTTGTCGCACCAACCGCAATCGCCAAACTTGTCAAAATCGTTCGCCCTTTCGCTAAACGAATATTTTTTCCAGCTCGCTTAATAATATCAACTCTACGCATTTTTAACTCCTTCAATATGCTCTATCTCGCCATCTTTTATTCGAATCCGAATATCACACTTTTCTGCCAATTCTTCATCATGAGTAATAATAAATAGCGTTGCACCAGACTTTTTATTATATTCAAAAAGTAATTTTTCAATTTTTTCACTAGTTGCGGAGTCCAAATTTCCCGTTGGTTCATCCGCAAAAATTATTTCTGGCGAGTTTACAATTGCTCGCGCAATCGCAAGACGCTGTTTTTGCCCACCCGAAAGGTCACGAGCTGGTGTTTTAATTTTATCTTTCAAACCAACCGCTTTTAGGGCGTCTTCTACAATTTCTTTCCTTCGAAAAATTGGCTCTTCAGAAATTTCAAGTGGCAAACTCACATTTTCGAAACAAGTTTCGTTTCCTTGAACGAAAAAGCTTTGAAAAATAAATCCCATTTTTTTCGAACGAAATTTATCAATCTTCTTTTGATTCATTGATAGAATATTTACTCTATCCATTAAAACTTCACCTTTTTCTGGAGCATCTAGGCCGCTCATTGCATGAATTAGTGTTGATTTTCCACTTCCCGATTTCCCAATAATCGCCACGCTTGAACCATTTTCAATCTTGAAACTTACATCTTTTAATGCCTGAAAACGATTCTTCTTTTTGCCATAAATTTTTGAAATATTTCGAACTTCAATCATATTCCTCCTTTAATTAAAATTCATCTTTATCTAAATTCTCAAGATAAAAGCATTGGCCTTTAGTATTCTCGTTAAAATCATAATCATTCACTTTTACATTTTTTGCACGAGCTTTCAAACGAGTAATTCTTGGACTATTGAAGCTACAATTTTTAGTTTTGACATTTGCATTTTCAACATTTTTTAGTTCAACATTTCCGCTATTCGAATTTAATGTTAGGTTCAAAACATCAATATGTCTTCCTGAAAATACGCCATATTCACCTTTCGAAATCTCTAAATTTGTAATTTTAGCTGAATTTTCAAAATGAACCGAGCCGCCATTCATTTTTACTTTCATATTTTCAGCATCTTTCGCAAAATAATTTACATTCGAATTTGAAGTTACATCAATTTCATTTAGTTCTGGGCCATAAATATGAATTTCTTCATAGCCTAATCCACCAAAATATAGATTTTGCGGAACATTATTTAAGTTTAATTTCAAAGTTTCTCCTTCAAAATCAGCTTTCAAATTATGTTTTCGAAAATTCATATGTGTAAATTCAATTTTTTGCTCATCTGAAATATGATAGAAAACAGCAACAGAAGAATCAACTTTTAACTTCTTAACACTTTTCATTTTTTCAGAATTAAATTTAATTTGCTCAGAAACTAAACTTTTCGAAACTTTCTCATTAGCTTTATCGCGTAAAATTGAAGTAAAAGAAATCGATCCTAAAATTCCGCCTAAAGCAACTACCACTGAAACAATAATTGCTATGATGTCAATTTTCGAAGCTTTCAATTTAAATAGCATTCTTGCAATAAAAGCCGTAAAAATCAAATACGAAATTCCCATTATATTTGCTGAAATTACTATACCAGTTGCAGCACTCTTTGCATTGGCAAAATTGGCCATTTCACCAATTTGCATTAATGCCCAGTTTCCAAAAAACATCGCTAGGATTCCACCAAGAAAAGCAAAAACTGTAAAAACCCCGAAAATTATCCCAAAAATTCGAGCAATTTTCATATTTCGAGCTGCATTTTTTTCGAAATTATATTCTTCGTTCACTTCTCGAATTGCACCCGCCGTGATAGCTTCACCACGAAGTCGCAGAATATCATTAGCATTTTTTGCCGCTGGAATTATAAGAATCGACAAAATGTAAATTGGAACAATCGTACCAAAACTCACAAAAAACATAACCGCTAAAACTAACCTAACCCAAACCGTATCAATTTTCAAATATTGCGCTAATCCTGCTGCCACACCTGAAATCATTCCATTTTGTTCATCTCGAAATAGCTTTTTTGAAGTTTTCGGAACACGAATTTCTTCATTTTCACCATCAAAATTCAAATCTTGAAACACTTCTGGTGAGCCAATTTGAGCCTCAATTTTTGAAATTTCCTTTTCAGTAATTACTCCGCCTTCTTTTACGCCAAGTTCCGCCAAAATTTCAGTGATTCGAATTTCAACATCTTCAAAAATATCTTCATCACCAGAGTAGATTTTTAAATCTTTTAGATATTTTTCAAGCCTCTTTTTGGCGTAAATTTCAATTTCGTAAGGAATTTTCGCCAAATGAATTCTTGTAATTTCTTTCATATTTCTCCTTAAAGTTTGCTGATTGTTTTATTTAATTTGCTGATTTCTTCGCTAACCTTTTCACAAACACTAGCGCCAAATTCAGTTATTGAGTAATATTTTCTAGGCGGACCTTGCTCACTTTCTTGCCATTCATGGCTTAATAATCCATCTTTTTGTAGCCTTGATAGCAACGGATAAATCGTGCCTTCGACCACAACCATTTTAGCTTCACGGAGTTCCCGAATGATGTCACTGGTATAAACTGGCTTTTTTGCACAAACTTTTAGCACACAAAACGCCATAAAACCTTTTCGCATCTGGGTTGAAATTTGTGAAGCATATTTTTCAATACTTTCTTGTTCTTTCATACTTCCATGTTATACAAGGTAGCTTAAAAAGTCAAGTACTTTTTTCGAAAAAATAAAAAAGTCTGTCTAAAAACAAACTTTTTTTAAAATTTTCATACCAATCCATTCGGATTTTTGCTTTGCCAATTCCACGAATCTCGACACATCTCTTCGAGTGTTTTTTCAGTTTTCCAACCAAGCTCCTTTTCGGCCTTAGCAACATCAGCATAATAAAATGCAATATCACCTGCACGGCGCGGAGCTATTTCGAAAGGAATCTTTTTACCTGAGGCTTTTTCGAAAGCACGAATTAGCTCCAAAACACTCACTCCCGAGCCCGAACCAAGATTATAAATTTTAACGCCACCATTCTTGCGGTTATTTTCTAATGCTTTCAAATGACCCTTAGCTAAATCCACAACATGGATATAATCACGCACGCCTGTACCATCAGGAGTTTCGTAATCATCACCAAAAATTGAAAGCTTTTCTCGTTTTCCAATGGCAACTTGAGAAATATACGGCATTAAATTATTTGGAATTTCTTGTGGATCTTCACTGATTAAACCGCTTTCATGCGCACCAATTGGGTTGAAATATCGCAAAATTGTAATCGACCAGCGCATATCAGCCTTCGCTAAATCTTTTAAAATATGTTCAATCACAACTTTAGTATATCCATAAGGATTCGTTGCTGTTTCGCAAGGCATTTCTTCTCGATAAGGCACTGGATTTTTATCGCCATAAACTGTTGCACTCGAAGAAAAAACGATATCGTAAACGTTAAATTCTCGCATAATTTCTAAAAGCGAAATCGTTCCTTGGATATTATTTTTATAGTATTCAAGTGGTTTTTCAACACTTTCGCCAACAGCTTTTAAGCCCGCAAAATGTATCACTTGCTCAATATTATTTTCTTGAAAAATTTTTCGAAGCTCATCTTTATCTAAAATATCAGCTTCATAAAACTTAAAATCTTTACCCGAAATCTCACGGATTCGCTCTAAAGCTTTAGGCTTCGAATTTCGAAAATTATCAATAATTACAACTTCTTTATTATTTTCAAGAAGCTCAATTGAAGTGTGAGCACCAATAAATCCTGCACCACCAGTTACTAAAATCGCCATCTTTTATCTTTTCCTTTCGTGATATAAAATTAAGCACTTTATAGTACATATTATACTACTTTTCAAAAGATACGACAATTTATCCTAAAGAATATTTTTAAGGTATTTTCCAGTCCAGCTCTTTTCGACTTTCAAAACCTGTTCTGGAGTTCCAGTTGCCACAACGGTTCCACCACCTGCTCCGCCTTCTGGACCCATATCAATTAGCCAGTCAGCACTTTTAACAACATCTAAATTATGCTCAATTATAACCATTGAGTTTCCAGCGTCAACCAAACGATTCAAAATCGAAAGCAATCTTTTTACATCTGCATTATGTAGCCCTGTTGTCGGCTCATCCAGAATATACATTGTTTTACCAGTTGAAGCACGCGCAAGCTCGGTTGCGAGTTTAATTCGTTGCGCCTCTCCACCCGAAAAAGTTGTTGCGGGCTGACCGAGTTTAATATAACCCAAACCAACTTCTTGAATCGTTTTTAATTTTCGATAAATTGCAGGAATATTTTCGAAGAATTCTGTTGCTTCATCAATTGTCATTTCTAAAACATCCGAGATTGTTTTTCCTTTATAAAGAATCTCCAGTGCTTCGCGATTATATCTCTTACCATGACAGACATCACATTCTACATAGACATCTGGTAAAAAATGCATTTCAATTTTAATTACACCATCACCTTGACAGTTTTCGCAGCGGCCACCTTTAACGTTGAAACTAAATCGACCAGCTTTATAGCCGCGAATATTCGCTTCCGGAGTACCAGCAAAAAGCTCGCGAATCTGAGTAAAAACACCAGTATAAGTTGCAGGATTCGAACGTGGCGTACGGCCAATTGCACTTTGATCAATCACGATTGCTTTATCAAGTTTTTCCAAACCTAAAATTTCATCATGCGCACCTGGAACTTCTTGCGCGCGGTGCTTACGTGCTAATAATTCTTTGCTTAAAATTTCATTCACTAAGGTTGATTTTCCGCTACCCGAAACCCCCGAAACCACCGTCATTACGCCTAGCGGAATTTCAACGTCAATATTTTTCAGGTTATTTTCGCGTGCATTTTTAATCACCAATTTTTCATTTCTCTGAATTTTTCGGCGCTTTTTTGGTGTTTGAATTTTATCTTCGCCACTCAAAAATTGCCCTGTTAAAGATTTGGGATTTTTCGAAACCTCTTCAGGTGTGCCTGAAGCCACAATCATTCCACCATTTACACCAGCGCCAGGACCAACATCAACTAACCAATCTGCCGCCCGAATCGTATCTTCATCATGCTCAACAACTAACACGGTATTATTTAAATCACGGAGATTTTTTAGTGTAGCAATTAGTTTGTCGTTATCTCGCTGATGAAGGCCAATCGAAGGCTCATCTAAAACATAAAGCACACCTTGAAGCCCTGAACCAATCTGCGTCGCCAAACGAATCCGCTGTGCCTCACCACCGCTCAAAGTATTAGCTGCGCGTGAAAGTTCCAAATAGTTCAGACCAACATTATTCATAAAGCCTAACCTCGAAGAAATCTCTTTTAGAATTTGAGTTGAAATAAATTTTTGCTGTTCATTTAGCTCTAAATTTTTGAAAAGTTCAACAGCTTCATCAATTGCAAGATCACAAATTTCCACGATGTTCAAACCGGCAACCGTCACAGCAAGAACAACAGGTTTCAATCGCTTTCCGCCACAAGTTTGACATTTTCGAACGCGCATAAATCTTTCGATGTCCTTACGCTGGAATTCACTATCCGTATCTCGATGGCGACGCTCTAGATTCGGAATTACACCTTCAAAATTCATATTATAAACCCGGCCGTTCATTTCGATCGGATATTTTTCATCTGTATTTGTGCCGTATAAAATAATTTCGATTGCTTCTTTTGAGAGTTTTTTAGTTGGGACTTTTGTTGAAAATCCATGGCGTTTTGCAACTTCCTCGAGCAATTTAATTCGATAACCTTTCTCCATCACACGATTATAAGGCCGAATCGCACCCTCAGAAATTGTTAAATTTGGTGAAAGCACCAATTCTGGGTCAATTTCCATTCGTGTTCCAAGCCCCGAACAAGTTTCACAAGCTCCTTGTGGCGCATTAAATGAAAATAATCGCGGTTCAAGCTCGGGAATATGTTCATCTGGGTGGAGTTCACAAGCATAACGTTGCGAAAAAATCTTCACCTCACCAGTTTCATCATTTAAAATCTCTAAAATTCCACCAGTCATCTCAAGTGCTTGCTCAACACTTTGTGCTAGACGCGTCTTCATTTCTTTTGAAAGTACTAAACGGTCAACTACAATTTCAATATTATGTTTAATATTTTTTTCGAGTTCAGGGAATTCGTCTAAAGCATAAATCACTCCATCTACCCGAGCGCGAGCAAAACCTTTTTTCGAAAATTCTTCAGGGATATGCGCAAATTCACCTTTTTTGGCTTTTGCGATTGGTGCTAGTAATATTATCCGTGAACCTTCTTCAAGATTCATAATACTATCAACAATACTTTGCGGCGTACGCCGAACCACATCTCGACCGCAAATTGGACAATGTGGCGTACCAATTCGCGCAAAAAGTAAACGTAGATAATCATAAATCTCCGTTACGGTCGCCACAGTCGATCGTGGATTGCGACTGGTAGATTTTTGATCAATCGAAATAGCCGGGCTAAGCCCAGTAATCTGGTCGACATCTGGTTTATCCATCGTGCCTAAGAATTGGCGGGCATAAGAATTTAAACTTTCCATATAACGGCGCTGGCCTTCCGCGTAAATCGTATCAAATGCTAAACTTGATTTTCCGCTACCAGAAAGCCCTGTTATCACTACTAATTTATCACGTGGAATTTTTAAATCTATATTTTTCAAATTGTGTTCACGTGCACCTTTGATTTCTAAAAAATCCGCCATCTCACCTCTCTCGAAAATTATTCATTCATATAATTCTACCATATTTTTTATAAAATATCAATTAAGCTATAGTTTTGGTGTAACTCTATATTATTTCTTAATTTTAATCATAAGAATAAATAAAAGATAATTTAACACTTTTCAGGAAAAATATTTTTTGGTGGTGTAGCCTTTACAAAATTAATCTTTAGTCCTTCTGCCGTAAAACGTTTTTCATAAGTCGTCATCACTTTATAATTTTCGTTTAAGTCGCTTTCATGCAAATCAAAACTAAGCCGCTCAATTTTCCAACCTTCTGCCACAAGCTGTTCTAAGCTCCATTCGAAAAGGTTCTTAGCATCAGTTTTAAAGTAGAGTGCACCATCTTCAGCTAAAAGCTTAGCGTAAATTCGCAAAAAATTTGGATGTGTTAATCTACGGCCTGAATTACGCTCACGTGGGTAAGGGTCAGGGAAGGTCACCCAAAGATATTTTACCGAATTTTCACCAAAAGCTTCAAGAAGTTGGTCGGCTCGTGCTCGTAAAAAACGAATATTTTTAACACCATCCTGCTCAGCTTGAATAGCACCTTTAACTAACCGATCAGCTTTAACATCAACCGCCACAAAATTCTTCATTGGATTTTTTGCAGCCAAAGCTTCGCTAAAAAGCCCTGTTCCTGCACCAATTTCTAAATTATTGACTTCAGCATTTTCTTTTTGCCATTCATTAAATTCAAAACAAATTGCAAAATTATTAAAAAGCGCAAATTTATAAAGTTTACGCTTACGAGTAATAATAAAATCTTTCGGATTTAAAAAAGCCATTCTTCTCCTTTATTGGTCTGTTATCTTTAAAGTTTCATCACTTAAGGAGCTTTCGCTAAACTCATCTGTATGAATTTTCTTTCTTGCTTTCGAATAAAGCCTTTCGAAATCCGCCATATCTTTATTCGAAAGACCACCTTGCGGTAAAAACTCCTCATCTTTTTCGTTTTTCTTACGTTCTTCCTCTTTTTTTCCCTTTTTCTGAGCTTCACGCGCCTCTTGTAAAACTGGCCTACTCAAATCAAGCTGAATAGTTCCATCCGAAGTGTAAAGAATTAAGCTTGCAATCACCAAAACTAATGCAATCCCTAAACTTCCCGCAAGAAAAATTATCAAATTGCGTGAACCATTAATTTCTTTTTGTGATTCCGATGGCCGATTTTTAATTTTTGATTTAATTTTATTCAAAAAATTATTCATTCAAAACTCCTGATGTATTTTTTACAACAAAATCATGAACCTGAACACCATATTTTTCAGCAATTTCATTCAATTTTTTAGTGTTGTAATTTACTTCTCGGCGAGCACGACGTGTTTTTTCAAGCTTTAAATAAAATTCACGCGGATTTTTAGCACAATCCTGTGAAACTAATTCAGAAAGCTCTCGTTCATAAGTCTGAAAATTCTCTTTGAAATACTTAAAATTCTCTTCAAATTCAGAAGCTACCAGGATCAATTCAGCACCATTTTTCTTATTTAAAGCAATCCTTGCGTTAAAATTCGACATCAATCCGTTCGAAATCTTCTCATAGTTTTTCCCTAGATTAACTCTTTTTAGAGTATCTTCAGAGCGAAGTTTTTTTAAATTATTTTTTAAATCTTCACATTTTTTACTAATTTTCGAAATCTGAATTTCAGTTGGTTTTTCTTTTGCCATTTCTTCAGCAAAAACAATTTTCGAAAATTGAAACAAAACCAAAAATCCACCAATTATAATAACCACTAAAAAACCAAATTTTTTTCGAAAATTTACCAATTTATTCCCCATCTTCAGAAAGCTCAATTTTTAATTCCTTTAACTGACCTTCGTCTACAAAGCTCGGTGAACTCATCATTACATCTACCCCCGAACCATTCTTTGGAAATGCCACCACTTCACGGATATTGTCTTCATTCATTAAAATCATAAAAATTCTATCTAAACCAAATGCACAACCAGCATGCGGAGGCGCACCAAATTTAAACGCATTCAACATCGCACCAAATTTTTCTTCAACATATTTTTTATCATAGCCAAGCAACCCAAAAGCTTCGTACATCACTTCTGGGCTATGATTTCGAACGGCTCCTGAACAGATTTCATAACCATTCATCACCATATCGTATTGGTCGGCTTTAATTGCCAGTTTTTCAGCATCAGTTTCAGCATTTCGAAGAGCCTCAATACCACCTTTTGGCATCGAAAATGGATTATGGCCAAAATCAACTTTATTATTTTTCTCATCAAATTCATAAAATGGAAAATCTACAACCCAAGCGAGAGCCACTTTATTTTCATCTTTCAAATTAAAGAAATCAGCAAATTCATTTCGAAGACGACCAAGAACTTTATTCACAACTTCACGTTTATCTGCTCCAAAGAAAATCGCATCACCATCTTCTGCGCAAGTTTCTTCTTTAATTTTCGAAAGCTCATTTTCACTCAAAAACTTCACAATTGGACTTTTTACTTCACCTTCAGCATATGCAATATAAGCCAAACCACCAGCGCCCTCGCTTTTAGCAATTTCAGTGAAATTATCAATCTGTTTTCGGCTCAAGCTTGCGCCATTTTTAACACAAATTGCTTTCACACATTCAGCATTTTTAAACACACCGAATTCAGTTTCGGCCAATACACCTTTTAAATCAATCAATTCCATTCCGAAACGCAAGTCAGGCTTATCGCTACCGTATTTTTCCATCGCAACTTCATAAGGAATCCGCGGAATTTCTTCGCTCAAAAGCTCTTTTTTAGCAAAATTTTTCACTAGATCTTTAATAAGAACTTCCATTTCTGAGCGAATCTCTTCACCATTTTCAACAAAAGCCTTTTCAAGGTCAAGCTGATAAAAATCACCATAAAGCCTATCCGCTCGTGGATCTTCATCACGAAAACAAGTAGCGATTTGATAGTATTTATCAATTCCACCAACCATTAAAAGCTGTTTAAACTGTTGCGGAGCTTGCGGTAGAGCATAAAATTTTCCAGGGTGAACACGGCTCGGGATCAAAAAATCACGCGCACCTTCTGGGCTAGAATTCGCAAGAATCGGTGTAGCAACTTCAATAAATTCGTGATTTTCCATAAATTTTCGAATTTCACGATAAAATTCAGCACGACGACGCAACATTTTTTGCATTTTTTCACGGCGTAAGTCTAAAAAACGATATTTTAATCGTAATTCTTCATTCGATTTTTGACCATTATCGGAAACTGCAATTGGCAAAGGTTCACTTCGGTTTAAAATTTCAAGATTCTCAACAATAAGCTCAACTTTACCGGTTGAAATATTTGGATTTTTCAAATTTTCAGTGCGCTCTTTTACTACACCAGTTGCCGAAATCACAAATTCATCACGACATTTTTCAGCTAATTCAAAACTCTCTGCAAAATCCGGCGAAATCACAAGCTGAAGCAATCCAGAATGATCGCGTAAATCAATAAAAATTAAACCGCCGTGATCACGTCGAGAATTTACCCAGCCTTTCACTGTAATTTTTTCACCAATTTTGTCAATCGAATTTTTCGCTAATATCCGCATATTTCTCCTAATTTTTGAATTTAACTCTTTATATTTTACCACATTTTCCTATTTTTTGCGAATAAAATCTGCCAAATTAACGATTCCAGCCAAATCACCATTTCTTTCAAGTAGAATTGCATAATTTTCACCTTTCGAAAGTATTTTTTCGAAAGCAGCCAAGGCACTTAAATTAGGTTTTATTGACAAAAATTCCTCATGCATTACTTTTTGAGCTTTTTTCGAATCACTTGAGTCAATTTTAGTAATATCTTCCAGAAAAATTACGCCCTTAACTTTATTTTCTTCTCCGTTCATAACTGGAAAAATCTTTTGCTTAGTTTTAAAAAGTCCGTCAATCACTAACGGTGTTAACAAATCATTATCATGAATTATTGCCATTTTTTCACCCGACGTTCCAACTTCTAAAATTGTTTTTTCTTCAAGTTCAAAAATCTTTTCAATCCATTTTTGCTCATTTTCGGTTAAAATTCGCTTATGATTAGCTAAAAAATTTAAAAGTTCTTCTTTTGAATAAAATGACCACGGTTGTTTTTTATTCGCCATTTTCGAAAGTCTATTTTGCACTTTTACATTTTGGGCAAAATAAATTCCATTTACAATTGGGATAATTTTACGATTAATCTGGTTTGAAGTTTGATTCAAAATACCACTTTTTAAAATTCCCTTTGAAATTAAAAAAACAACAAAACAAATAACCACCGACTTCCAAAAATCAAAAACTTTCGAAAGTGAAATTACTGATAAAATCATGATTGCACAACCAAAATATTGTAAAAAATAGTTATAAACTGGTACAAATTTCTTTTTATTGAGCATTTTTTCGGCTCGTTTGTCACCAGAATCAATTCTGCGCTGGAGCTCAAATTCAGAAAATTCAATTTCCTTCTCTTTCAAAGAAAAAACAATAAGCATTAAAATTAAGCAAATTACACTTATAACTAACATATTTTTATTTTATCACACTTATGCATTTTGAAAAAGCTTATTTTTATGTTAAAATAGTAATAGTTAGTGAAAAAGGAGGAAAATGTCTACTAATAAAAATAAGGCAAAAAATCTTCAAAAAATAAAAGATTTTATAGCCGATAATAAATTTGCAATAATTTTTACAGTTTTAGTTGTTCTTTTTTTGAGTGGAATGATCTGGCTATCAAATCTTCAAAAAATTGATTTGAGTAATATTGATATTTCGAAAGAGATTTCTTCAAGTAAAAATTCAGGCGATATTTCTGAGCATGTTTATCATAAAAACAACTCGAAAGTAACTTTGGTTGAATATGGTGATTTTCAATGCCCAGGATGTAAAACTGCCGCTAGCCGCATCAAATCAATCGCAGAAGAATATAAAGATAAAGTTAATGTAATATTTCGAAACTTCCCATTAGTTACAATTCACCCAAATGCACTTGCCGCAGCAAGCGTTGCCGAAGCTGCAGGTCTACAAGGAAAATATTGGGAAATGCACGACTTGCTTTACGACAAGCAAGACGAATGGACGGCTTCAACCGCTAGCGAGCGCATGGATTATTTTACAGAATACGCTAAGGAACTAAAACTAAATATCGACCAATTCAAAAAAGATATCGAAAGCGATAAAGTGAAGGCAAAAATTAAATTCGACCAAGCTGTTGGTTCAAAAGCAAAAGTAAACGGAACACCTTCATTCAAGCTTAATGATAAAGATTTATCTTCTGATATCTGGGGCGACGATTCAAAATTAAAATCAGCTTTGGATGAAGCGATCAAGAATCAAAAATAATCACATAATAAAATCTCACTCAGTAACGAGTGAGATTTTCTTTTTGTCACTTTTTATTGTTCAATGTAGCGTTGCCATTCAGCAGGCACCACATCCACCGCAATTATTTTCTTCCTTGAAGGAGGAAAATTGATTTTGATAGGCATGTGTTCTCCTTTTATTCATGCAACTCACGCGCTCGACCGATTCCTTTATTTAATAAATTTTACACGTTTTTGCGCGAGCCTATGAACTATTCTATCAAAAAAAATAATAAATGTCAAGAAAACACGCTATTTTTATGGTTCCTCCCAAAAAATAATATTAGCGCTTATACTTATATAATACATCATTTTATACACAAGCGCAATACTTTTTATTATTTTATGGTTTTCGAAAAATCGCCAAAGTTGCTTCAACTTCTTTTGAAATATTGTGTTTTGCACACCATTCATTAACTGCCTTCGAAGCTCCTGGTAGGGCTTGATTTCCATAGTCATCCACAACAATAATTGCCCCACTTTCAAGATTATCCCAGATTAAATTAAGCGGATCTAGAATTGAATTATAATAATCTCCATCCAAAAAAGCAAAGCTAATTTTTTCAGGAATTTGCATTTTCGAAAGCGTATTAAACCAACCTTTTGTAATTTTTGGCATTTTTTTAATATTTGATTTACGCAAATTTGAAATTAATTGCTTTTTACTAGCATACAGCTCACCTTTTTTAAAAACTTCACCCAAAGAATTAATATCTTTTGAAGACTTTTCTGGTAAACCTTCAAACGAATCATACAGCCAAAGCGTTTTAGAACTTCCCCATTTTTCAAGAGTTTTTGCCAAAAACACACTAGTTGTGCCAACATAACAGCCGAACTCTACAACATCTCCAAAAAATGCGCGAGTCTTTTCCAACTCGCGCAAAATTATTTTAATCTCGCGTTCATCAACCTGATCACTCAATAACTTCATAGTTAAATTATACTACGAACGCTTGATTGTGCCAACTATATCATAGATTTCATCTTCATTAGCAGGAATAAACTCACCAGAAACCTCGACTCCACTTGAGCTGGCTTCTCCGTGAAGATTCAAATTACTTCCACCAGAAATAGCATATTTTTGACCTTTAGAATCGATAATTCCAGTCTTACAATTATTTAGACTTGAATTATTAGTTTTACCTTTTTTGAATGAAAGACAAACTACATTTCCTGAAACTATTATACTTTTCGAAGACTGATTCTGATTTTTATTATTCGAAATATTTCGGTGAGCAACTGGTAGTGTAAAATCAAGTAGTTTCACAACAAAACCCACCGCGAAAACTACAACTACCAGCACAACAATTACTAAAACTGAGGTTAATTTCCGATGAAAAGATTCCTTTTGATATTCAGAAATCTGTTTCATTTTATTTCAAAAATCCCATCACAACAATTACAACAAGGCTAATTAAAGTTAAAATAGCCATCAATGGAGCAGTTCTCTTGACCCAGTTTTTATAAGGAACGCCTGCAAGTGCTAAACCAGCCATTAATGATGCAATCGTAGGGGCAATCATATTAAGAAGTCCAGATGCAGTTGTAAATGCAACGACAGCAATTTCTTTAGTTGAACCAGCTAAATCTGCAACAGGAGCAATAATTGGCATTGTAGCCTCCGCTAAACCAGAAGATGATGGAATGATAAATGACATTGGGATATAGAAAATATAAGCCAAAACACCAAATATCTGTGATGGAACTTTTCGAAGAAGTTCTTCACCCCAATAAACAATCGTATCTTGAATTCCACCAGCTTGCATCAAAACACCAATTGCTGCAGCAACCGCAATAATTAAAGCAACACTCAATAGGTCTGCCGAGCCAGCAAGGAAAGTATTTGTTACAGAAACGTCATCTTTTTTAAATTCCTCATGATAAAGAATTTTAATCATTATTGTCGAGATTAAGAACAGTGCTGAAATTTCGTTAAAGTACCAAGAGCCGAACGGAACAGCATGTTCAAATCCGAAGATTCCACCAACAATAGGCAAAGTTGCGAGCCATTCGTGCCAGTCTTTAAAGAATGTTACATGCAAATCCCCCCAAGGGATAAGTGACATAATCATCACAAGGAAAGTTAGCCCAAAAATTCCCATTACAAACTTTCGCTCAAGTGTGAATTCTGGTACTTTCGAAGCATCAATTGCTTTAACTGCTGGTTTTCCTATAGAATCTTCAGCATATCCACCAGCTTTAACTTTAGCGGCATATTGCATCGTGAAGATAATTGAAGCGACCAAAGATGCAATCAAAATTATAAACTGAGGCAATAGTATTTTTGATAATTCCGCGCCAGCAGCATTCGCAGCAATAATAGTCGAGAATGGATTAACCGTTGAAGCTAAAACACCTGAACCAGCTCCAAGAACGATTACCATTACAGCAGTCATTGAATTATAACCAGCAGCAATCATAATTGGCACGATTAATGCATAAAACGCTACCGCTTCTTCTTGCATACCATAAGTAGTTCCACCAATCGCAAAAAGTGTCATTAAAACTGGAATGATCCACTTTTCTTTACCTTTCATCTTTTTAAGCAAACCACCAATTGCAGAATCAAGCGCGCCAGTTTTCATTACAACACCTAGGAATCCACCAAGGATTAAGATGAATACAATCACATCAAGCTTCTTAGCCATTCCATAAATTGGAGACAAGAAAATATCCCAGAATCCTTGCTTTAGGCTAATGTAATAATCTTTCTTCTCGTTTTCGGCTTTTTCAAAATCGCTTCCAGCATTTTTATAACCTTTGCTTTCTGCATCAGAAATTGAAATTTCAGTTTTTGGATCTTTAACCTCTTTAACAACTTTTAAGCGTTTTTCGGTTTGCGAATAGCTGTTAGATTTGATTTTTCCATCTTCTAATCGTTCATAACGACCACTTGGTATAAGCCAAGTTAAGCCAGCCATTACTGCAATAATAACGAATAAAACGCTAAAAGCTGAGGGCGATTTAAATACTTTTAGCTTTTTCGAAACCTTTTTAACCTTTTTTGAAGCAGTTTTATCTGCATCTTTTTCCATAGTCATTTCTTTCTCCTAAAATTATAAAGTTAGAGCCATAACCGCTTTAATTGTGTGCATACGGTTCTCAGCTTCATCAAATACAATTGAAGCATTTGAGTTAAAGACTTCGTCAGTAACTTCCATTTCTTTCAAACCATATTTTTCGAAAATTTCTTTTCCAATTTTTGTATTTAAATCATGGAAGGCTGGTAAACAGTGCATAAATTTTACATTTGAATTCCCAGTCGCATGAAGAAGTGCTGTATTTACCTGAAAACCGCGTAGTTTATGGATTCTTTCTTCAAACTTATCTTCTTCACCCATCGAAACCCAAACATCAGTATAAATGAAATCTGCACCATGAGCAGCACCATATAGGTCGTCCGTAATTGTAATTTTTGCACCAGTTTCACGGGCAATTTCGCGACATTTTTCGACCAAAATAGGATCTGGATGAAGATCGTTCGGAGCAGCAATTCGAAAATCAACGCCCATTTTAGCCGACCCAATCATTAAACTGTTTGCCATATTATTTCGGCCATCACCAACAAACACTAATTTAGCACCTTTTAAGCGTCCGAGGTGCTCTTCAATTGTCATAAAATCAGCTAAAATTTGAGTTGGGTGGTACATATCAGTTAGACCATTCCAAACAGGAACTCCAGCATATTTTGTAAGTTCTTCAACGGTTGAATGAGCGAATCCACGAAATTCAATTCCATCGAATGAGCGACCAAGCACAATTGCTGTATCTTTAATTGATTCCTTTTTACCCATTTGAATGTCATCTTTGCCTAAAAATTCCGGGTGAATTCCCAAATCTCGAGCCGCCACAGTAAAAGCGGTTCGAGTTCGGGTTGAAGTTTTTTCGAAAAGCAAAGCAACTTGCTTACCTTCGTGAATTTTGTGAGCAATTCCAGCTCGCTTTAAACGTTTGTATTCATGCGAAACATCAAGCATTAAGCGAATTTCTTCTGGTGTAAAATCTAAAAGTGTTAAAAAATTTCGATTTTTTAAATTTAACGCCATTATTAAATCTCCTCTCTCCAAATTGGCATTGACATACAGCGTGGACCTCCTCGTCCGCGGCCGAGCTCAGCTCCTTGAATCTCAATCACTTCAACCCCAGCTTCACGCAAAGCTTTGTTTGTAACATAGTTTCGATCATAGGTCACAACTACACCTGGGGCGATTGCTAAGGTGTTTGATCCATCATTCCACTGTTCGCGCGCAGCTGCAATTGGATCACCATCACCACATTGAATTAAAGTTGCATGGTCGAGACCAAGAACTTCCTCTAGAGTTTCTTTTAGATTTGTTCGATGCGTAATTTTTGGCTGACCTGGAACTCCAGAATCTTCCAAAACGTAAATATTTAATTCACCATCTTTGTCTAAAATTTCTGGGTGAACTGTAAATTTGTCATAATCAATCATTGTGAAAACAGTGTCAAGATGCATAAAAGCGTGCGAAACTGGAATTTGAATTGCCAAAATTTTATTGAAGTCTGAAAATTCAAATAATTTTGAAGCAACTTTCTCGATCGCTTCAGGGGTTGTTCGTTGTGAAACGCCAATCGCCATTACATTCTTTGAAAGAACGAGCTCATCGCCACCTTCCATATTGAATTTATTATAGCGATCAAACCAAATTGGAACTTCACCACCAGGAGTTTTTGCTGCAAATCGTGGGTGATAGCGCATAATATATTCCATAAACAAACTCTCGCGTCGGCGAGCTGGATATCGCATTTTATTAATTGTTAATCCATTTCCAACTGCAGCTGCTGGGTCACGAGTAAAGTAAAGATTTGGCATTGGGTCGAGCAAAAATGGATAATCACTCTTGAAATAATAATTCAAATGAGATTTTTCATCTTCATCAGTTTTAATCTCATCTTTTTTAACACCCGCCATAATTTTTCGAACAAGCTCGAGTGGCTCAAATTCTCCTAAATAACGCATCAAAGCGTGCGTTATATGTCGTTCACCTTGCTTTGAAGCTCGCACAAAATCAGAAATAAATCGCCATTTAATTTCATCATTATAAAGTGATTCTGCTGCTAACTGATCAAGATAAAGAACTTCAACTCCATGATTTCGAAGAGTTTCCGCAAAAGCATCATGCTCAGCTTGTGCAACCTCCAAATATGGAATATCATCAAAGAGTAGCTGTTCCAAATAATCCGGAGTCAACCCTTCGAGTTCTTTTCCTGGTCTATGTAAAATTACGGTTTTGAGTTTTCCGATTTCACTATTAACTTGAATCGGTTTTTCACCCATATTCCCTCCCTTTATTTTATGTTTATGCTTTAATTTTACCATAAAGATTATTTTTTATCAATCAATTTAACTTTATTGACTTTTTATTAGAAAAATTATATAATAATAGCATCTTAGTACATTTTTGGAGGTGAAAATATGGTAAAAATTAGAGTTTCGCACAAATTTCTAAAACGAATAGCCGAATTAGACATTCCAGAAGATTTACTTATCAAAGCCGAAAAAGGCTACTCTTCTGCAATTTATAAAATTTTTAAAATGTATTTTGCCAAATGTAACTATTCGCGCAAAAAAGTTCAAGCCCAAAGTATAATTTTTGAGAGAATTGACTCAAACTTTAAAACCGTAAAAAGTCAATCTTTCGCACATAGATCAGATGATTTATCAGCATGTGAAAAAGAAAATTGCTCATTTTGTGAAAATGGGCAATACGGCAAGTGTCCAAATAACCGCTATAGATAAAAACCCTTTCGAAAAGGGTTTTATTTTTTAACTTGTTTTATAGATGAATGTTTTTGATGGCGAGTGCGAGCTTTTGAATTTTTCATTTTAGCGGTAATTCGATTTACATCATGAATGACCATTTGTGGATAAGGCAAAATAATATCGTTTTCATCAAAAGCTTTCTTAATTTCCCGACGAAAAATTCCAGCAACGTTCCATTGCTTACCAGCCTTCACTCTTCCTAGACACTTAATTTCCATCGAAGAATCCAAGAATTTATTCACTCTCACGAATACAATTGGCTCAATAATATCCTTTTTTAATTCCGGATCTTCAAGCATTTTTAGCCCAACATTATTTATCACCTTTTCCAAAACATCGATATCCGTATCATAAGAGACACCGAACAATAAATTAACATTAGCATATTTAAACGAAAGGTTAGTTACCGCCTCACTCGCACCATTTCGAATTGTATGAACTTTTCCATCACCATCACGAACCTGCGTAATTCGTAAAGAGATATTTTCAACTTTTCCCGAAATTAGCCTTCCGGCAACCATAATCTCAATTGTATCTCCAACTCGATATTGATTTTCACCCACAATAAAAAATCCTGCTAAAATATCACGTGTTGTTGTTTGAGCACCAAGACCGACTACAACACCAATTAATCCAGCGCCTGTCATTAAAGACGCCACATTAACACCAATTGAGCTAAGAAAGTTTATTGCTGCAGTCATCCAAATAACAATATCAATCGCAGTTTTTGCAATTTTTGAAATAGTTTCATTCCGCTTTAATCGCTCCTCAGAACGTTTTATTTTTTTAGTTTTTTTACGAACGCTAAAAGCGAAATCAATAATTTTGCGCGATAAAAAGCTTGCAAGAATTGCAGCAAAAATAATGACAATTGGGTTAAACCAGTCGTAATCTAAAAATCCTGTTATAAATTTTTCAAAACTCTTAAAAATATCCATTACTAGTTATAATTAAAACATAAACACTTTATTTTTTCAATATTCTAATACCACAAAGTTAGAATTGCGTCATCAATTTTTCTTGCTTGTTCGATTTGATTATTTTCAGCATAAAAGTCTCGTTTCTTAACCAAAAAATCATGAATATTTTTTTCATCACCAGAAAGCTCTGAAATCTGTTTCTTAATAGAAATCGAACGAGCTTCACCACCATCAGATTTAGTTATTTTTCCCATTAAAACCAAATTATCTATATGCTTTGCTACCGTTGCGACGGATTTATAACCCATACCACGAGCAATTTCGCGGTATGTTGGGCTATAACCAGACTCTTCAATAAAAACTTCTATAAAATTCAATAGTTCAACTTGTTTTTTAGTTAAATTAATTGCCATTATCTTCACCTAACAAAATAATTATATCTGAACCTTCACCTATTTTTGATAAATCTGATGGTAATTTTTCAGCTTTGATTGAGTATTTAGATTCGAGACTTTTAATTGTTGCGGTTTTCGAATCTTTTTTCACATAATAAATTTTAGTTTTAGCATAATCTCGCTTTGGAGCGGAATCAATATCTTGAATATTAAAGCCTTCTTTCTCAAGTTTTTTCTGTTCTTGAGCCGCTAGCCCTGAGTAATTTGTGCCATTTAAAATTTTAATTTTAGCATTCTCTATAGTAGCATCACCACCAATTGTATTTTTCGAAATATAAGCTTGAATTTGGCTATAATTATAAGTTCCAGCTTTTGGCAAAACTGCGCTCACCGAATTAATCACTCCAGTTGTAAAATAATTTGCAGACTGATCATTTTCATTGACAAGTGGCAAAGAAGTTACAGATCCACTATTAAAATCTTGAGCAATTCTAGCAGCAGTTTTTAGCTCATCTCCGCTAAATGAGTGGTGGATATTTTCACCCAAAGATGAAGCTAACGAAAGTAAAGTTATTGGGTTAGTTTTTTGTTCGTTTATTTTAGAGAATGCTGCTTTCAAAATTTTTTGCTGATTTCGCTCACGATCAAAATTACTTCCGCTCAAGCCAACTCCACCCTCTGAGCCTCGAGCACGTGAAAATGCTAATGCTGTTTCGCCATCCATATGATAAGTTTCACCACTCTTATAGTTAATTTTCGTAGCTACATCATAAACTCGGCTTGAACCATCGTAAGCTTCAACTTTCACATCAATTCCACCAACAGAATTAATGGCATCGATTAAAACCTTCCAATTACCATGAACAACATATTGAATATCTAAACCAAGAATTTCTTCTGCTTTTTTAGCTAAAGCATTTTGGCCAGCCTTCTCTGATTCTTCTTCACTTGAGCCACTATTTTTAGCATCATAATAGCTACAGCCATAAGTTTCATTAAGTTTTCCAGCTGTTGTTCCAAGCCAACTTCGGCAAGTATGTTTAACCCAAAGGTCTCGTGGTAAAGAGATAGTGTAAATTTTCTTGGTTTCCTGATTAACAGATATAACCATTACAGAATCAGTCAAGTTCTCACCATCCCAACCTTTCGGCGAGGTTCCAAAAAGTAAAATATTCGTACGACCATTAGAATCAGCCTTCAATTTCTTTTTATCACCAAAAACCGCGCCAATAACGTTACCGTTCGTTAATTTATACAAATCTTTATACGCTTTATATGCAAAATATCCACCAACGATAATTAAAATCAATAAGATGACAGCAAAAATTCGCCCCAAAATTCGGCGCCGCTTAAATTGCTCCAAAGAAAGAACTTCTTTACCTTTTTTCTCGCGCTTAAAATTCTTTTTTTCAAGTTTTCGAAGAAGTTTTTGTTGTTTTTTCGAAGCTACTCGTTCTTTCCGCTGATTTTCTTGAACTTCTTCAATTTCTAAATTTTGTAAAGCAGATTCAATATCTTCATTTAAATTTTCTTCTCGATTTTTAGCTTTTTTCGAATGCTTAATTTCTGCTATTTTCGGCTGATTCTGAATATTCGAAACTGGTTTTTTAGCTAATTTCTCATGGCTCTTATCACGACTTAAAGAATCGACTCGCCGCCTTGGTGTGAACCCATCTATTGATTGCTGATTTTTTTTCATAAGCTCTTTCAATTATAGCAAAAGATGCTGCTAAAATCAAATAAATATGTAGTGCGTTTGGCAGTCCTGAAAAGAAAAACCATTGCGCTAAAAATGCAGTTAAAATCGCCCAAATACACTTCTTTTCTCTAGATTTTAGAAAAATCCCGCTTATTATTAGCCCCCAAATAATTAATCCAAAAATACCCAATTCTAATAAAATCGATAAAAATTCATTCTGAACAATTTCTGAACTGTTGGATATCTGGTGAGTTGAATTTAGAATTGCGGTTCCAGAAGCTCCAGATCCAACTCCAAAAAATAAAACAAAAGGACTCGAAAGCCAAGTTTCTATCGCTAAATCCGACATTTTTGTGCGTTCATTGGTTGATTTTTCAACATAACCATCAAACATTGCTTTTTTGGGCTTTTCCACGGATTTTTCTGTTGGTTCTTTCGAACTTGAACTACTGTTCTCTATCTCTGGCTCTTTAATTTCCTGATTGATCACTTTTTTAATTTTTGGTAATTTAATTTTACCTAAACTTATTTGGTTTACACTTTTTGAAATCGAATCATAAAAACCATCACTAACTCGCGGGTTTAGCTCGGTAAAAATTGCATGAAAAATCATTCCACCCAAAAAACTTGAAACAATAAGCCAGCTAGAAAATAAGAAATTTCGTAAAATTACTTTTTTCGAAAGTTTTTGATTTACGAAAATTAAAACTAAAACTGCCAATAAAAGTGCAAAAATTGCCCCACGAGAAAGTGTTAAATATAAAGCAAAAAGCATAACCCAAACTGCTATTTTTTCTTTTTTTGTAGATTTTTTATTTAAAATTCTACTTATTAAAATTAAAATTGGCGCAAGAAGTATGCTTGCAAAAAATTGTGGCTCAATTGCAAAAACACTCGGTCGCACAAAACCAAAACCTTGTGCAGTACATCCAGCACAAAGACCCCAATCAGACCAAGTTCCATAAATAACCTGAATTATTGCGAAAATTGACATTAAAAAAGCACTGATAATGAAATTTTTTATAAGGTTATTAAACAGCTCTTTATTTTTCGAAAAACTTAAAATTGCCAAAAAATCAAGCCACAAAACTAGCCAAACTCCAGAAACTAAAAAGCTTCTTAATTGATTTTGCGAACTTAAAATCGTTAAAAAATTCCAAAAAACAAAAAATCCAGTAATCAAAACTGCGTTATTTTTAAAAAGAATTTTGCGGTTTTTAAAAATATTCTTAACGCTAAAGAGCGCTAAAATTACAGAATAAATTAGAGCAATTGAAAATTCTAAATTTGCTCCAGCTGCTTTACCAAAATTAAAATTTGGGTAATATGAAAACCAAACCATAAATGGTGCAAAAAATAATATTTTTTCAGCAAAACTAAGTTTTTTAAAACTTCTCATTAAATCCTTTCCTAATTTCTCTTTCGAAACTTTTCTTAAAATTATCTTTCGAAAAACTTTTGGCACTTTCTGAAACTTTTTTAGCATCAAAATTTATTTTTTCGAATTTCTTAATAGCAGCCAAAATTGATTCAACTGATTGTTCATTAAAAAATATACCGTTTTTACCATCTTGAATGTAATCTTGTGAGCCACCCTTATTGAATGCCAAAATTGGCGTTCCAGTAGCAAGAGCTTCGATCGGCGCAATTCCAAAAGGTTCCAAACTCGGAAAAATAAAACCTTTCGCCTCGCCAACAATTTTCGAAAGCCCTTTCGAGCTGTTGATTCTTTGAATAAACTCAATATTATGTGAGTTTTTTGCGAGGCTTTTTAACTTTTGATGCTCAGCTCCGCTACCAACTAGAATTAACCTTTTACCATTTTTAATAAAAGCTTCAACCGCTAAATCAAGCTTTTTCCAATTAACTTGGCGAGAAGTCGTGATATAATAATCTTGCTTTTTTTCGCAAAATTTAAAATTCCCTGTTTCAACTGGTGGAAAAATTACTTTCGAATCTCGCTGATAATAGTTTAAAATCTCCTCTTTCGAATAGGTTGAATTCGCCAACAGAAAATCCGGCTTTTGTGCCAATTTAAAATCGTTTTTTCGAAGTGGATTTACAAGCATTTTGAAGAAAAATCGCACCAAAAAATTCAACCTACCAAACCCAGGATTTTCAATATAGTCATTATACATTCCCCAATAATATTGAATTGGAGGACCTTGTAAATAACTAATATGAAGCTGATTATTCGAAAGGTTCAAACCTTTACTTTCAGCACAGCAAATTGAAATAACGACATCAAAATCTTTAAGCTTTTTACCTAAATTTCGAAAATATAAAATTCGCCCAACTGGTAATATTTTACGCAATTTTGCCGGGAAAATATTTAACCAACCAACTCGAACATCATTTTTTGAGAACCAATCAACTTCCTTCTCTGAATATTGCGATGTAAAAATTGGCGCTTCAGGGAAAATCTCTGAAACCGTAGCAACAACCTTTTCAGCACCACCATAAGTGGTGAGCCAGTCTGTCACAATCGCAACTTTCTTGCCATTTAACCATTTTGGATTTTGCATTATTTTGCCCCTCTTCGAAAAATTACACTTGCAACAGTTTTAAATAAAATTTGAATATCAAAAATAATTGACCAGTTTTGAACATAATAAACATCCAGCCTGCGGCGTTCTTCGAAAGAAATGTCACGCCTACCTGAAACCTGAGCCAATCCAGTAACACCAGCTTTTACTGCCAAAATAACATTTTTTCGGTTTGATTTGTTAATCTCTTGCGGAATTAAAGCCCGAGGACCAACAAGTGAAATATCGCCACGAACCACATTAAAAAGCTGCGGTAGTTCATCAATCGAAGTTGCGCGAATAAATTTTCCAATTTTTGTAATTCTTGGGTCGTTATCAAGCTGATCGCCATTTTTACGATACTCTTTTGCGAGCTCAGGTTTTCCCATTTTTTCGAAAGCCTGTTCGGGAGTTAAGCCATCAAATTCAGCCTTTTGTGAGCGAAATTTATAGATATAAAACTCCCGATTGAAGCGTGTTAGGCGAACTTGCCTAAAGAAAATTGAATCTTTAGGATTAGTAACCTTCATAATGATCGCCACAATTAACATTATTGGTGAAACTAAAATTAAACCAAAGATTGCTAAAATTAGATCCATTAAACGCTTCCATATTCGACCCATGCCAAATAATTTTGTAATTTTTACATCAATGATTGGAGTTCCACCAATAACTTCGATTGTGTTAATCTGCGAAAGAAGCCTATCTTGTTGTGGCACAAACATATATTCAAGGTGATTTTCGATCGCATAATTATAGATATCTTCACTCCTAAGTGTATCGGTTTGAATTAAAATATCAGGATTTGTTTTTAAAGCTGCATCTTTAAAGCTCGCAAAATGGCGAACAGCAGATTTTGTTGGCAGAAATTGGCTTTTCGAAACCATTCCAATCACATCATAGCCAAAATCAATATTGTCGTGAAAAAATTGAGCTAATTCTGTTGAACGAGAGTTTGAACCAATAATTAAAACTTTTTGGCGTCCAAAACCGCTTCGAATCAAAGCGCGGCGAATAAAACGCACTATTTCGCGACCAAGAATCATCATTAAGAAATTAATTGGAACAAAAAAAACTGCAATTATTCGAACTGGAAAAACTTCATCACCAGTGAAAAATTCATAAGAGATCATCGCCATGATACTAATTATTGAAACAACTAAAGCTCTACCGTACTCTTTTGGCCGATAAAAAAATACCGAACGGTCGTAAAGGCCAAAGAAATAGTTAATGGCCAGCCAGAGTGGAAGAAGAGAAACCGCCAAAAAAATAAAATTCCAAATATTTGGCGAAAAATAATATGCTCGCGTATCAAGGTGAGTTCGCGCAAAATATGCTAGCATAAATGAGCTTACAACCGCTAGGGTATCAGAGGCTAACATAATTATGCGAACAATCGTAAGTTTGTCTCGTTTCATATAGTTATATAATACTATTTTTAAACGATTTTGTCCATTTTATAAAAGAAAATCGCCCGCATTCAACGAGCGATTAATACAATCCTAAGAATTAATGATTCGAAGGAGATAATTCCCATAATTATTTTTACGAAGTGGCTGTGCGAGCTTTTCAACTTGTTCCTTCGAAATCCAACCCTTTCGGTATGCAATTTCTTCCAGATTAGCAACTTGGACATTTTGCAGACGCTGAACAGTTTCGATGTACTGCGAAGCCTGCTGAAGGCTATCATGCGTTCCCGTATCAAGCCAAGCAAACCCACGTCCAAGAAGTTCGACAGAAAGATGCCCCTCTTTCAAAAAAGCTTTATTTACATCTGTAATTTCAAGCTCTCCGCGTGGGCTAGGTTGAACCTGCTTAGCGATTTCTACAACAGAATTATTATAGAAATACAGGCCTGTTGCAGCATAATCTGACTCTGGAAATTCTGGTTTTTCTTCAAGAGATTTAACATTCATATCTTCATCAAAACCAATAACACCAAAACGCTCCGGGTCTTTCACCTGATAACCAAAGATTACAGCATTAGCTTTTTTACGCTCAATTTTATTACGAGCACTCTTGAGCTTATCTGTAAAACCTTGACCATGAAAAACGTTATCTCCAAGAACTAGAGCAACATCATCACCATCAATAAAGTCTTCACCAATGATAAACGCCTCCGCTAAACCGTTCGGCTTTTCTTGAATAGCATAGGAAATTCTTATACTAAATCTTGAACCGTCGCCAAGCAATTCTTTAAAGCGAAAATTATCTTCCGGAGTCGTAATTACTAAGATTTCACGAATTTCCGCTAGCATTAAAGTTGACAGTGGATAATAGATCATTGGCTTGTCGTAAACTGGCAGAAGCTGCTTAGAGTTTGCGAGAGTAATTGGATAGAGACGACTACCCGAGCCGCCTGCGAGTATGATTCCTTTCATATGAGGAACCTCCTTCTTCTAGATTTTTAATTCTTTCGAATTTTAAAGAGCTACGAGATTTACTCGTAACTCCAATTATATAATATTGTTTTATTTTAGTCAAATTTATTTTAAAATATTTTAATGCTTAAGCTTTAAAAATTTCTTTATTCGATTAACTTGTTTTAATGGTAGCCCGTGATAAAGAATCGATTTTAAATACTCGTTTGAAACTACTTTTTTACCTTGAATTTCTCGTCGCTTTTTAAGTGACTTAGGAATCAAAAGAGTTCCTTGCCAAATTCCTTTTAGTGCAAATTTCAAACCACCCTTTGGAATTTGATAAATCACGAAAGCCCAATAAACTGCATAAAACTTAAAAAACATTAGTAAAATCATTGGAAATGGCACATTTTTCCAAAAAACTTGTGGTAAATTTTTAAATACTTGATTAATCGTAAAACCCGGAATTTTCGAACTTGTTGCTGAATGTTTATGCCAAACAACTGCAGTTCGCTCATACCAAACTTTAAAACCTGCAAGCTGCATTCGCCAATCAATATCGACATCCTCATTATAAGCAAAGAAATCTTCATCGAAAAAACCAATCGTTTTAAAAACTTTCGTTCGATAAATTGTTGCCCCACCGGTTCCACCAAAAACTAATCCACTTTTAGGCGCATTTTTCTTTAGCTCACCTTCACTGCGAAGCATTGGGATTCCCCAAGTTGAATAAACATCACCCGCGTCATCAATAAATTTACCAGTTTTATCTAGCATCAAACTAGTTACTGCACCAATTTCAGGAGATTTTTCAAGCGGTTTTAATAGATTTTCGAGCCATTCAGGCTTAGCATTTGCATCATTATTAAGTAAAACTACATTTTCAAAATTATTCTTAATTGCCCATTTAATTCCAATATTTACACCACCTGTAAAACCAGTATTTTTCTTCTCTTTATGAAAATGAAGATTTGGCATTTTAATTTTCGAAAGCTCTTTAACAGATTCGTCTTTTGAGCCATTATCAATCAAATAAATCTCAAAGTCTTGAACGGTTTGATCTGCAAGCGCGGCTAGGCATTTTTGCGTATCCTTCCAGCCGTTAAAATTCAAAACTACGATTGCAGTTTTATTTTTTTGCATATTTAGACCTCTTAAAAATCACGAACATACCGCACGCCAAAAAGCTTATACTGCTCACAATTGCACCAATTTTCGTCGCCGGACTTATGCCGTAATAAGTTTCCAAAACGCCGTTTTGACCAGCTTCAAGTTTAACCGTAACCATTCGATTTTTCTCTGAATACTTCACTTTTACAGGCTTACCATTAATCACCGCTTTAAACCCTGGGTAGTAAAACATCGGAAATTCAATTTCAGCGCCGTTTTCATTTTTCAAAACCTTCACACACATTTTTGAGCCATGTTTTTCGAAGCCAGAAAGCTCAGCAAAACCACTAATCACATCTGCCTTTTTTCCCTTTTCATCAATCACTTTCTTAATGCTTGTTGTCGCCACCGCAGTAATATCCTTCACGTTATTGGTTCTCGGGAACACGGGCTGATATTCACCCATCGCAATATTGATATCAATCAAATTGTAATCAATTCCAACATTCATCGGCAAAGCAAATTTACCCGGTTCAATCGCAGTAGTTGTGATGTGAAGATATGAAATTGATGTAATCGCCGCTGCAATCATTATTTCGCGCTTATTTTTGAGCTTTTCACCGATGAAATAACCCGCTACAAACGGCAACAAAACAGACTGAATAATCAACATACGCTGACTAAATTGTAGCATACTATGAAAATTTTGAACCGCCGGAATAAATGCAAAAAATCTTGTTGAAAAAAGTACAAAAATTGCCGAAATTATAATTGACATCATTGAGAAACGACGATAATTTGCATTTTTCATATCTTTTCGAAAAATCAAAAAACCAATAGTTAAAACTAATAGTGTTGGACTCAGACCAAATACAACTGAAGCATGCCCAGCCGGTGGACGGAACATATTAGTTGACAACCAAGCATCAGCTGGAGTAACTTGCGACCCATTTACATAAAACCATTTTTGAAAATCAGGATTGAAAATATTGTAAATTCCTAATTCTCGAACTTCAAGAAACGGCAAAATAAAAATTGCAGAAAATCCAACAGTCAAAATTCCAGCCAAGATTAGCGAAAATAGAATTTTTGGCTTCGAAAAAACCTTTCGAATATTGAAAACCACAAAAAGTAGTGCCATAACTGCGATTAGAACAGCCGTTAAATTATGGTTCATAATAATACCGAAAGCAGAAAATGCAAGCATAAAAATTCGCTTAAAATCAGTTTTACTTTCAAAAATAATCTGATAAATTGCTAAAATTATAAATGGAATGAAAGCAAATGCTAAATATTCACTGAACGAGCCGCGCGTAAGTAATTCGCCAACGTGAAATGGTTCAAGAGTGAAAATTAATGCCGTAAAAAATCCAGCTTTTTCGCTTTTAAAAATCTTTTTCGAAGCGTAATACGCACCAAAAGTTGTCGCAATAGTTGCAACCAGCATCAAAAACATCAATGAAATTTGCAAGTTCGAAGTGATTTTAAAAACAATCAGCATCAGCCAGCTCAACATTGGGCCATAAAACAAATTTGGTGCCTGACCAAAACCTTGAAGCTGGTCAGCATCAAGCTGGAGGAATTTTTGACCATCATCAAACGCTGAAATTGAAGTTGCAAATCGGTAAAGATGGTAATTTCCGTCGTGCGTGTTAATCAAGTTCCCTGGCCCAACATACATAAATGAAACCAGGAGAACATCAATAATTAGAAGAGTTACAAAGAACGGATTCGAAAAAAATGCCTTAGAATTCTTCCAACCCTTTTTCAAAGCTTTTGAAATTTCCTTCAAAACATTTTTTGAAAAATTCTTAAAATTAATTTTCTTTTGCATTCAAAATCCTTTCAATTTCATCAATGATAAAATATTGATTTTGTGCCGCTTTTTTGGCGATATCTTCTGAAACTTTCGACATTTCCGCAAATTTTTTGTTCGAAGTTTTCTCAAGATTTAAGCTTTCTTCAATCGCATCACAAAGAGTTTGATAATTCACATTTGTAACTCTCCAACCATTTTTACCATCAATAATTTGTTCTTCCATCCCGTAGCAGTCATTTCGAATAATTGGGTGACCAAAAGCCATACCTTCATAAACGAAAATCCCCATTGATTCATGATATGAATAACAGATTGTCATATTGGCTTTTTCAACCAAATCGAGTACATCATCGTGCGGAATTTGCCCAATAATTTCGCATTTTCCATCCAAACCTTCTGCTGAAATTTCCATCTGTTTTTTAATATATCCAACATCGTCGGCACCAATAAATTTCAAGCTAAAATCACGATATTTTTTAGGATTTTTCTTGTAGAAATTATTGTAAAAATTCAAAAACGCATAAAGAATTGGCAATTGACCTTTTCGCCCATCAGAAACCGCACCTGTCATCACGAAGTCGATTTTATCGAAATCTTTTTCGTCTTTTACAGAGAATCGGTCATTCGGGAAGTTAAATCGGAAAGTCATCACCTCTGTATTTTTCGAAGTTTCAAAGAACTCTTTATAAGCTTCAACACTACCTTTTGAAACGCCATAAAGCTTAGCTTGGTCGTTTTCAAGCAATTCTTTGAACATCTCCTTTGTATCTTCGTCAACGAATCGATCTGGAGTCGCCTCGTGGCCATACCAATAAAATGCGTCAAGCTTACCACTCTTCGCCGCTTGAATTGCCGTGTGTGTGATTGGTCGCGAAAGTCCAAAACTGTTTAAAATCACGATATCACCTTGATTATAATTCAACCAAAGATTGCGGTTAGTATAAACTTCAACATCAATTCCTGCCTTCTTAAGTTTTTGAATATTCTCCATTTTAATTGGTGTGAAAGCGATAAATTTTAATTTTCGGCCGATTTTTTTCGCACGACTTTGAATTTCAAAAGCCAAATCCATCGCTACAAAGGGTGCGCCAGTATTGTCAAGCTGATGTGAAATTAACACGATTTTTGGTGTTTTATCAATTTTTGCCACAGTTTTATTTTTGATTTTCCGTACAATTTTGTCCGATGCAATCTTATAAGCTGCTTCAAAACCGTTATTTTTGTAATATCGTAGAGCTTTGCTTACGATTCGTTGCACTTCATTTTTAGCTCGAACAATTCTGCCTTCGCCCGTATCTTGAACCACTGGTGAATTCATAATTTCAACCTCCTTTAAAAGCCCAGCGTCGGCAGGTTTATAATTTCTAACAATCAGTTCCGCAAGATTTTCAGTTGTTTTATCCCAATAGATCAACTCGCGAACCTTCGAAAGATTTTTTGAAACTCGTTCAAGCGATTTTTTATCTTTCGAAATCTTAATAATCTCGTTTTCGATCGTTTTAACTTCAAGATTTGGCAAAATATAAACTGCATCATTCGCCACCAAAATATCACTCATTGGGTCACCACCATTAGTAACAATCGGTAAATCTGCCCAAACATAATCAACCAAGCGTGTTCGCCACGCCAAAGTATTTTCGACACCAATATTATTGATGAGAACCACCGCGTCACTGCCCAAATACCATTCAGCGCGCTCTTCGAATTTTACCCAATCGGCAATATGAACGATCTTTTCCATCTTATTTTTTGAAATATATGCCATCACTTCTTCGTATTTTTTCAAGAAATCTGGATGCTGGTTAAATGGATTTTTCACACCAACCATAATTAGCTCAACTGGAACTTTTTCGCTGGCATTTTTAACCGCTTTAAGCAGATTCGTAAGGTCAAACCAAGGGTAAATTCCGCCGAACCAAAGCAACTTGAAAGCTTTTTTATCTTGCACCATTTTCGAAATTGGGTCTTTTTTGGCTGTAGCTTTTTCGCGATAAATTCCATATGGAACAATTTGAATTAGATCTTCATCACCATAAGTAATTGGATTAATTCGGCCAACTTGCGCCATCACGCCTATATAAAATTTCTTTTGAGCTTCATTTGCACATAGTAAAATATCACCTCGCTTCAAGGCTTTCGTCCAGATTTTATTTTCGAAATTAAAAGCATCATATTCACGATCAAGATTATCTGAATTTCGTGCAGACATCTCAATATGAATAGGAACATATCCATCCAAAATAAGTTGTTGGTCATCGCGGATATTATCGACCACTGTTTCAGTAATATCACCAGAATTATAGCTCACCAAAACCGAGTCGAAATCTTGAATTTTTTCACCCAAATTTGCAATTTCCCAGGTTGAAATTTTAATTCCATTTAGCTCGCTCGTAAAATCTTCTTGCTTAAAAACTTGATTATACGCAACTTCAACATCATATCGTTCTTTCGAATTTTCCCTCAAGCCGTTCGCAAGCCCCCAAGCACGCAAGCCACCACCCTCGACTGTTTTAATTTCTGGCGCTGGAATTGGACCATTTGAAATGATTAAAATTTTTTTCATTATTTCTCCTTACTACTATATTTATGAATAATCTTATATAGACCAAACCACTTTCGCTTTTTTAGTTTTTTAATATTATTCTCTAAATTTTTTACACTATTTTCATAATGCTTGATGATTACCCCTTGATCCTCTATGAATTTTTGTCTATCATTTAATAGATTGTTCCGCTCTAAAATTGAAATCTCTTTTTCTACAAGATAGTTCTCAAGTATAGTTTGTTTTTCTAAGAGTTCCTTAATTGCTTGTAAAAAATTAACTTTTTCTTGATATTTTTGTAAAAATTTTATCTGTGTTTGAAGTAATCGTTGATTTCTTTCTTGAATTTTCAAAAGATCTTCTGGGTGGGAATCTGATCCTGTAGCAAATCTATAAGCAACCATCGGCTCTTCTATCGTTGAAAGTTTAGTCTTAACAAATAATTCTAGCTGTATATCAAATGTGTCATCAGGAGTTTTAGTATCAAGCGTATTGTTTATTTCCTTCATCAATTTAGCATCAACTAACCATGTTGAAGCATTTGTAAAACCTTTAGAAATTAGTATCTCGGTAAAATCTTCAGGCATTTTTACAAACTTTTCAGCAAAAGACTTTTTAAAAAGAATTTTACCTTTTTCGTTCTCGGTTCGAAATTCAGTATTACACCATTTTGAATCTTTATTACTCTCAAGAAGATCGACTTGTTTTTGTAGCTTATCTTTCTTGATCCAATAATCGTCACCGTCACACCGAGCTATATATTTACCTCGAGCTTTATCACATATTTTTTTCCAAGTTTTCGCAATCCCTAAATTTTTTTCATTTTCGAAAAAACGAATCTTCTCGGAATTTTCATTTGCAAATTTTCGGATAATTTTAGGCGATGTATCGGTAGAAGCATCATCAATAATTAGAATCTCAAACTCAAAATTGGTTTCTTGCATCAAAAAGCTCTCAATCGCTTGTGCAATCCATTTTTCCTTATTAAAACTCGTGCAAACTACAGAAACTAACGGATTTTTCATTTACTATTCTTCTCCTCAATAAATGTATCAATTGTTTAAACTTAATAGCCTAAAAGATATCTTCTATTCTAAAGATTAACCTTATTTAATCCTTTCAACCCTAAAAACCTCACTATTGAGCAATGCATAATCTGAAATTTCTTTTTTGTTTGAAAGCTTAAAAATTAAGGAATTTTCATCATTCGTAAAGCCAATTAAGTTTTCATTACCACTCAATTTTTTATTAGTATCTCGAATTGAAGCAGTAAGCTTAAACTCACTACTATTAAATAATTCCATTGGAATTGAAAACCTTACCTTTTGGTCGCCACAATCAACATAAACTTGGCTCGAATCGTAGACAATTCCACCACGAGTTTGATCAAACATAGCTACTGCAAGAAAGATTTTTTTCTTACCTATATAATTATACTCTACCTCAAATTCAAAATTCTCTTTATTTGATACGATTTTTTTACTAATTGCATTAATCTTTAATTTGGTTAGTTCATCATTCAAGCCAAGGACCTCTTGAGTTTCAGACTCTTTCTTTCCAAGTTTTTCAAGATTTAATTGAGTATAAGCTTCAACAACTTCATCGATACTTCCAAGAGAAGCGACTTCACCTTGATTAATCATGATAGCCCTATTACAATATCTACGCACAGAAGACATAGAGTGTGTCACAAGAATAACAGTTTTAGTCTTATCTTTTTTAATTTTTGAGAAGAATTCATCACATTTTCGTTGAAAAGCTTCATCACCAACCGCCAAGACTTCATCTAGAACCAGGATATCACCCTGAGCTTTAATTGCAATCGAAAAAGCCAAACGGACTTGCATTCCGCTAGAGTAATTCTTTAGTTTTTGATCCATGAATTCTTTAAGCTCAGCAAATTCCACAATTTCATTATACATTGCCGAAACCTCGTCTTTCGAAAAACCTAAAAGTGCACCATTGAGATAAATATTTTCACGGCCAGTAAGTTCTGGATTAAATCCAACACCAAGTTCAATAAATGGAATTAGCGTCCCATTAACTTTTACAGTTCCTTTTTCAGGAGTATAAATTTGTGAAATAATTTTTAAGAGAGTTGATTTTCCTGAGCCATTTCTTCCAACAATACCAAAAAAATCGCCCTTTTCAACTTTAAATGAAATATCTTTTAATACCTGTTGCTCTTTATAACCTTTAATTCCTTTTGTCCAGTTTACAAAAGCCTGTTTAATACCGCTCGCCTGTTCTGTCGGCAAACGAAAACTTTTCGAAACATGTTTCACTTCTAAAGCGTATTTTCCCATTACATAATCTCCGCAAATTTCTTTGAATTTTTGTTAAAATACCAAAGCCCGAAAAAAACTAAAAATATTGCTATTGAGATTGGAATTATTGCAATCAAATGATTTTGGAATAATGTCCAGAAAGTTGGCGTTTCTGGTGCGATTAAATTATGGCGAATATCCTGAATTACTAATGCTATCGGATTAAGCATTATTAATTTCGCAACTGATACGCCAAAAATTGAGACTTTTGATACCATTGAAATTGGATACATAATCGGCATTGAATATACCAGAATCTGCATAAAAACTTCCCAAATATGCGAAATATCACGGAATTTAACATATAGAGTTGACAAGATTAACGCAAGACCAAAAGCAACTGCAAATAACAGAATGATATTAAAAGGTAGCCACAAAACTGTTAGGTGATACTTAACCCCTGCAAATATTGCAAATGCTAGCACTACTAAAAGATTTATCGAAAGCGAGATTAAAGCACTCACCATCGAGGAAAGAATCACAATATATTTTGGAAAATTAATTTTCCGCATCAAATCACCGCGGGCAACAATAGATGTCATTCCTAGTGTTACAGCCTCAGTAAAGAACGCCCAAAGTGAAAGTCCTAAAAGCAACGTAATTGCATAGTTAGGGATTGAGGGGTCAGTAATTCGTAAAAATTTAACAAAAACAAAGTACATCACCACAAAAATCATGAGTGGTTTTAATACTGACCATAGAATCCCTAAAACTGACCCCTGGTATCTTAATTTAAAATCTGTTTTAACGAGCTCAGCAAGTAAGACTCGGTTTCTCTTATCAAAAAATCCCATTTTAGTCATTATGCTTACAATTATACCATATTAATCTATTAAAAAAAAGATCACTCTCGAGAGAGGATGATCTTTTAAAAAACTATTGTTTCAATTTCCACTGTTGAGAAAGAGTCTGATTTCTTGAATATAGCTGCAACTTAGTACCTGACACACCTATCATCCCCCCAGATACATCTATAGTCTTGTTAGAATCACAAGCAGATAAAATTTCATATAATCCATTATTACTCTTTAAAATTTTCCATTTTTGAGCACAAGTACCATTATAATCATAAAGTTGAAGCTTGGTACCATTTGATATTCTACCACCAGATATATCGATTACTTTACCATTATCGCTACGGATGATATAAAGATCATCTGAAGTTTTTTCGATAGTAAAATTTTGAGCAAGTGTTTTATTTTGATTGTATATTTGTAGACTTGCACCATTGGTCATTCTACCACTAGCTATATCCATTGCTAGTGTAGTCATGGTTGAAACTACATACTTACCTTCTATTTTATCGCTATTAGATGTCTGTTCGTCTAAAGCCTTGATAATGTTAACATCCTCAATCTTCCATCTTTGTGCATCAGTATTATTGGAACTATAACCTTGAAGATATGAACCATTAGTATTGATAGCACCATTAACAACATCTATAACAAAACCTCCAGAACAAGCATTTTGAATCTTATAAGCACCTCTTTCATCTGCACGAATTGACCAAAGCTGTTCACAAGAATTTTGTCTATCATTATTGAAGCGTAGCTGCTTAGAATTTACATTCTCAGTTATTTCCAAAAAACTTCCACTAGATATACTTTTAATTTTATAAAACACCCCATCATATCTTTTTATCTCAAATTGTTGAATTGGACTATTTGAGATAAAATCTGTAATATGAGCAGAAGCTTCTTCACTTTTAATACCCACAACCTTATTAGATACAAAATTCGAAATCTTAAATATTCCGTTTAAGCCTTGAGATAAAGATTTAATATTAAACTCTTGAGATGGTGTATCATTCCTACTATAAAGTTGAAGTTTAATCCCAGAAGAATTTATATTTCCGCCAACTATATCTAATGCTTTATTTCCATTACACTTAGAAAGAATCTCGATCTTTCCATTAGGTTTTCTGCTTAGAGCCCACTTTTGTGCACAAGTTCCATTGTAATCATAAAGTTGAACTGAAACTCCGTTAATAGTCCTTCCTCCGGCCACATCAAGAACTTTTCCCGATCCTAAGTTTCTAATAACGTAATATCCATCGCCAGTCTGTTCGAATGAAAATTGTTGCGCTTTAGAACTATTTGCAGTATAGATTTGAACACGAGCACCATTTGAGTTGATTGCGCCATTTTCAATATCTAAATTTAACGAAGAGTTAGCCGAAACTGCATAAGAATCTTTAGGCAAAGCCACATTAGATTTAACAATTTCAACCTTATCATCAATAGTCGAGCCAAATAACTGATTAAAGAACATAAAGAAATTACGATTTCCATAAGCTCCACAATGTGAAGTTCCCGGATAATTTGCTAGCGCTGAATTATTTGGAACATACGGTGTATAAATATATAGACTCAAGGTTGCTACATTCTCAATATTAACACGTTTTGTACCACAAGCTGGATTTGGTGAATATTGAATGTTATTCCATCCAAGCTTTAGCGAATAACCACCATCTTTATGATGGTCTTTATAATATTTTAGCTGCCAAGCTGCCAAAGTCATTTGTTTATAAAAACCAGCTTTCGAATCCGCACAAGCAGCAGAAAATCCAGGTCCAGAATCTGGGCAAGCATAGCCCATCGCATATTTATATTGAGTTTTTACTGGCCAATTATCATCTAGTAAATTAAGAGATTCTTTTTTTAGTAGAACTAATAAAACTTGTGGGTTAATTCCATATTTCTGAGCTGCATCATAAATAATCTGCGCAGCCGAAACTCCACCATCAAAAGATTCACCACCTTTTTCGAAAGAAGTTTCGCCAGTGTTTGGGTTTTCATGGTAATTATTTATACATACATATGGAGGTTTATGCCAATAATTTGAATTTTGTGCAGCAGCAAATTGAGCGGCAGTCCTACCATCATTTCGTCCAGAAGGGCCAGCACCCCAAGTATCACAACTACCAATTTGCTTGTTTAAAAAGCTTTGGATTTGCCACACATTCATTGCATCTTTATTATAAAAGATACTATCATCGATAATTCGGCCAGGATTAAAATCAGTTGCTTTAACGGCGTTAGAAAGATTTCTAAATATAGCTAGAGCGCTAAAAACAATAACTGCCACAACTGGCACACCGATTAAAATCGACTTTTTAAATTCTCTACTTCTCGATTGTAAAACTTTGAGCATCCGACCTTCCTTCTTGCTTTTGCTTTGAATTTTTATAAGTTGTTACTGCTGTCCATTTTCCAGTTTTAAATTCACTATCACTAATTTTTTTTGAAACTGCTTTACAATATTTATTGTTTGGACTCTCTAAAATTTCGGTTGAAAGTTCAATTTTAGTTCCATCAGAATGCGTTAGAGTATACGAACATTTGCCATTTCCATCATCATAAAGAAGCCCTGAAATCTGCCCAGCAACACGAACCGCACCATCTTCAACTTGAACAGTTGTATAAGTTGGAAAATTTGTATAGCCCGAGGATTCAACGGTTCCTTCAGCGCGGTCAGTATTAGTATTTTTAGTTTTCGAATCAATGATTTCCTTTGCAGCTTCTTGTTTTTTAGTTTCTTCAGATTTTTTTGAATCTTCTTTTTTCTCTTCAACTTTTGAGATATTTTCTTCTTTTTTCTCATTATTTTTTTGAGAATTTGAATTTGCCCACCAGAAAATTCCACCAGCACCAGCGACCAGCAAAATTATAATTATAGCAAAAATAATAGTTTTAGTTTTTTTGGTATTTTGTGTGTTTATTTTCATGTTACTTCTCCTGAACTAATTTTAACATAAGCCAAATAAAATTTCAACATTTTGGTTATATTTTTTGGTAATTTTGTGCTATAATATAATTACTATGAAGAAACTCATCACAATCATGATTCCAGCTTATAATGAAGAAAAAGCTCTGCCAAAACTCTTCGAAAGACTTAATCTTTTAGCAAAAAATACTTCAAAATATGATTTTGAATTTCTTTTCATTAATGATGGCTCAAAAGACAAAACGATGGAGATTATTAGGAATGAAAGCCAAAAAGATTCACGGATTTCCTATATCAATTTAAGCCGAAATTTTGGAAAAGAAAATGCAATGCTGGCAGGTTTTGATTATGCAAAAGGAGATGCATTGGTAATTATTGACGCAGATTTACAAGATCCACCAGAGTTAATCCCTGCAATGATCAATCTCTGGGAAGAAGGATTTGATGACGTTTATGCTAAACGTGAATCTCGTGATGGTGAAACTTGGCTTAAAAAACAAACTTCGAAATGGTTCTATAGCATACTTGATAAAATTTCACAAATTGAGATCCAACGCGACACTGGTGACTTTCGACTTCTCGATCGCCGTGCAGTTGAGGCTCTAAAAACTCTCCGCGAATCTAACCGTTACACGAAAGGAATGTTCTCTTGGGTTGGTTTTCAAAAAAAAGAAATTACTTATAAACGTAATGCCCGTATAGCCGGTGAAACAAAATGGAATTATGCAAAACTTTTTAATCTCGCAATTGAAGGAATTACCAGTTTTACTGTTGCACCACTTCGTATTGCCACAATTACAGGATTCTTCATCTCAATTGCCGCATTCTTATGGATTGCTTTTTTACTAATTCGTCCTTTTTTTGGTGTTCCAACTGGTGATGGTTATACTTCAATTATGTCAGTAATTCTTTTTCTTGGCGGAATTCAGCTCCTCTCAATTGGAATTTTAGGCGAATATATTGGTCGAATTTTTATCGAAAGCAAAAATCGCCCCGTTTATTTAACACAAGAAATTAGTGAATTTAATCGTGAAAAATCTACTGAAAAAGCTAAAAAATAGCCAAGAATTTTGGTTTGCGATAATTGGCGGGCTGAATACAGTTCTAGATTTTGTAATTCTTTTTGGACTAACTTCTCTTGGAATTAGCTCTTTAATTGCAAACATTTTCTCAACTGGGATTACTTTTATAAATAGCTTTAGTTTAAATAAGAAAATCACTTTTAAATCAGTTTCAAAAAGCAAAAAAGAACTTGCTCGAGAAATGGCACTTTTTATTATCGTAACACTGTTTGGACTTTGGGTCATTCAAGGTATGATAATTTTTCTAACTTTACCATTTTTCGAAAGTATATTTAAAAATACAAAAATATCACTTTTAATTTCAAAACTTATAGCTACAATCTTCAGTCTAATCTGGAATTTTATCCTTTACAAAAAAGTTGTTTTTAACAAATAATAAAAATTAAATATATTATTTCTCATTTCAAACTAATGATAGACGCCCAATCTCAAAAAATAAGCCTTTCTAGAAGACTTATTTTTTTGAGATAATCAGTTGTCGTTCGCGACCTTCACCTTCAGAATGTGTTTCAATATCTGAATAATCTTGAGCTAATTTATGAACAGTAAAGCGGTCAGTTGGATTCAAATTCAAACGATAAGGTTCACCAGTTTTTCGAACTTGCTCAATCCATTTTTCAGCTTTTTCGGTAATTTTTTGAGCTCTTTGCTTTTTATAATCTGCAACATCAATATTCACACGATGAATTTCGGCATTCTTAGCCTCAAGTGCTCGTGAAATTAAAAACTGTAGTGAACGTAAATTACCAGAATCACGACCAATAAATAAAGAGTTTAGCTCACTTGAAGGAACTGAAAGTTGAATAATCTCATCATCAGCAGTTGAACGAACCGCCAAGTTGACTCCGAAAAAGCTCAAAATATCTTCCAAAAACTTTTGTGCAAAAACAATTGATTCTTCTCTATTCATATTACCTCCGTTTTCCATCTTTCGCTTTGATTCTTCGAATATTCGTTCCGTCTTTTTCTTTCGAATTTTTTTTCGGTGGCTTAGATGGTGTATTTTTTACAATGACTGCTTCTTTAGCATTTTTAAGCTTATTTTTTGGAGATTCCTGAGCAATTTCTTCCATCTCTTTTGAATCAATTGAGAAAATATATTTTTGCTGAATAATTTGAATAATATTCGAAATTAGGTAATAGAAAATCAAAGCACCATAAAGCCCCATCATAAGAAAGAACAAAATTACTGGGAGAATTAAATTCATATTAGAATTTACCGCAGCATTAAGTTCTGCCTGATTTGGTTCTTTTCCTTCTGCTGCTTCCTTAAAAATATCACGAACCCGCCGGTTACCATTTTTTGGCTGAGTCTGCCGAACCATATACCACTGCGAAAGTGTTAGTCCAACTAAAATCACCATCATAAAACCGCTCGAAAGGTCATTTAAAGGTACAGCTGTATCCGTCAAATCAATAACTCCAAGGAATTTTGGTTCAAGTTTTTTGCTTGAAATAACGTCACTTACACGACTCATTTGTGCAACTGGCTGATACACCCATTTCGAAATTTGATCAGGAGTATTTACCACAATTCGCATCACACTAAAGAAGGTTAACAGAATCGGTAACTGAATAAATAGTGTTAACATTGAACGGAATGGCTTAAAGTTATGTTTGCGATAAAGCTCCATCATTTGCAAAGTTTCAGCTTGCTTATTGCCTTTCGAATTTTTGCGAATTTTCTGTAATTCAGGTTGAAGTTTTCGCATAATCTTCGACTGATGAAGCTGACTTTTCGTAAGCGGCCACATCAAAAAACGCACAATTAAAGTAAAGATAATAATCGTGAAACCAAAATCGCCAATAAAGTTATAAATCACCAAAAGTAGATTTAAAATCGGTTGAGTAATAAATAATTCAAATAAGTTCATACATCTATTATTATACTACTTTCTACTACTTATTACAATAAAAATCAGCCTCTTTAAAGATATCAATTATGGTTTCTTTAAGTTCTTCATGCGGAATATCTTTTATACTTTTATGAAAAATCATCACTACAACATCAAAAGTGCCATCAATTTTTGGTAGTTCATGGCGAATAATTTCATAAACTCGCCGGCGAATTCGATTTCGACCAACCGCACTCTTTAAAACCTTTTTCGAAACTACAACCGCAAAACGTGAATCTTTACGGCGCGGATTTTGCGCAAATTTCACCGTAATTTTTTGTGTACGAACTGAAGTTCCGTTTGAATAGACATAACGCAAGCTACCATGACCATGAAATCTATTTTTATAAGCTAACATAACTGTTTATATTTTATCATTTTTTAAGCGATTTAACAAATTAGAATAAGACTGTCTAATCTCGCTTCAGCATCACCGTAAAAGCTTCACTCGGAATTTCAACATTTCCAAATTTCTTCATTCGCTTTTTACCGCGTTTTTGTTTAGCGAGCAGTTTTTTCTTTCGAGAAACATCACCGCCATAAAGATAACCTGTCACATCTTTTCGATAAGCTGAAATATTCTCTCGTGCAATAAATTTTCCACCAATCGCTGCTTGAATTGCCACCTGGAAATTCTGTCGCGGAATTACTTCTTTTAATTTTGCAGTAATTTCACGACCCATTCGCACACTTTCTGAACGATGACACATCACCGAAAGCGCATCAACCATTTCACCCGCAACATAAAAATCCACGCGTACTAAATCTTCTACCAAATAATCCCAAAGTTCATAATTAAATGATCCATAACCAGATGTAACGCTTTTCAATTGATCATAAAAATCGGTCAAAAGGTTAGCAAGTGGCGCTTCGAAAGAAACCAAAACACGTTCATCAATATAGCTCAAATTCTTTTGTAAGCCACGCTTCGAAACAATCAACTGGATTACAGCACCAACATAATCTTTTGGCACCACGATTTCGCCTTTAATCCACGGCTCACGAATTTCAGAAATTTTTGTTTGATCAGGTAAATCAGCAGCACTTTTAATATCTAATTTCTCACCTGTTGTTAAAATTACATGATAGTCGGTTGAAGGATTAGTCACTACTAAATCTAAATCATATTCACGCTCCAAACGCTCGCGAACAATATCCATATGAAGAAGACCAAGAAAGCCAATTCGCACACCAAAACCTAAAACTGGTGAATTCTCTGGTTCAAATTGAAGTGCAGAATCACTTAAACTCAATTTTTCAACCGCATCTTTCAAATCTTGATAATCTTCATTTGAAACTGGAAAAAACCCAGCATAAACAAATGGCTGAACGTTTTGATAACCAGGTAGAGGCTCACTAGCAGGATTTTTCGAAAGAGTTACGGTATCACCAACTTTTGCCTCACGGGTAGTTTTTAAGTTAGTAATAATGTAGCCAATCTCACCCGCACTCATTTTATCGTATGGTGTCATTTTTGGCTGAAGCTTGCCAATTTCTAGCGCCAAACCTTTCGAGTCTGTCGCCATCATTTTAATTTCTTCACCTTTTTTTAGCTCGCCAGAAAAAATACGCACGTACAAAATCACGCCGCGGTAATCATCATAATAACTATCAAAAATCAAGGCGCGCGTTTTATCATGCGTGTTGCCCGTCGGCGCTGGAACCCGTTTGACGATCGCCGCAAGAACCTGGTCAACATTCTTTCCTGTCTTCGCTGAGATCTGAATTATTTCATCTTCGCGGCAACCAAGCAGATTGATCACTTGCCGAGACACGCGCGGCACGTCGGCAGCCGGTAAATCAACTTTATTGAGCACGGGAATAATCGCCAAATCCTGTTCCATCGCCAAATATACATTCGCAAGCGTTTGCGCTTGAATCCCCTGGCTAGCATCAACCACTAGTACCGCACCTTCGCACGCCTGCAAACTGCGCGACACTTCATAGCTAAAATCGACATGGCCCGGCGTATCAATAAGATTAAGATCATACATACCGCCCATACAATCTAAATTTGTTTGAGCGGTTCTGTCCCGCTCCGAGCTGTGTGAAATATCAGATTGCTCCAGCTGATAGTCATATTTCATCCGCACCGGCGCCAGCTTTATGGTAATCCCTTTCTCGCGCTCCAGTTCCATGCTATCCAGCAACTGCGATTTCATCTCGCGCTTCGCTACTGTCCCCGTCATTTCCATCATGCGGTCGGCGAGCGTCGATTTGCCGTGGTCAATGTGCGCGATAATACAAAAATTACGAATGCGGTCTAACTTCACCGGCGCAATCTCCCAAAGAAGAGTTTATATAGCCGCCCAAGCACTGGATCGGCTTCGCGCAGTTTAAGTAGCACACTCAACTCAACATACACGCAAAAACTCACAAGCACGATCATCGAAAACTTCGGGAAGGTCGACATAAAGCTCATGTCGCTGCTCTGCAACTGCAGCAGTTGCGTCGTCGCATACGTAATCGCGCCCATGCCAGCGCTTGCCAAAACCATCTTTATTGCTGCTTGTATAAAATCACGCGTAAAAATTCCCGGCATACGACGGCACAAAATTACAAATAAAACGATCACCTCGACAACTGCGACAATTGATTGCGCCCACGCCAGCCCGAACACACCCCAACCAAACGCAAACGTAAAGATAACCGCGAGAATAATATTCAATGTAATCGTCCCGACTGAAATATACAGCGGCGTTTTCGTATCCTGCTGCGCGTAAAATGAGCGCGCCATGATATGGTAAATCGTACGGAACAAAATAGAAATAACAAGCGCGCCTAGAATATTCGCGATCAATAAATCGCCGCCGTTCTTCACAAACGCCACGACATAACCGCGCGCAAAATACGTAATCACCGCAATTGGCAGCGCCAGCCACAGAATCCAGCGCATCACTGAACGTAATTCCTTTTTGAACAAGTCCGGGCGCCCCTCTGCTAGCCGCTCGGTCATGCGCGGAAATGCCGCATTGCTAATCGCCACGCCGACCAGATTCACCGGCATCAAACTCAAACTTGACGCCTGCTGGTATGCGCGCGTCACCCCTTGCGCCATGCGCGATGCTAAGTTTATCTCAACGATACTATTAAAATAATCAATCCCCTGGTCAAGCGAACGCGGCGGCAGCAGCCGCAATACGCGCCGGAATCCCTTATTTTTCCACGATATTTTCCAGCGATAATCAAAGTCTGTACCGATCAACCCAAGCGAGCTCACAATAAGCTGCAAAATTGCGCCAAGCACCACGCCAAGCGCCAC
>CALHPA010000003.1 GCA_938036155.1 uncultured bacterium | reverse complement strand
ATCGAACCCGGATTGCCAGGATGAAAACCTGGTGTCCTAACCGTTAGACGATAAGACCATTGAGCTGAGCTTTGGGGTGATAAAGCAACAACTCGTTTTAATTATAGCAAACTTTAAAAAATAATGCAACCCCTTTTTAAATAAAAATAAAAGTGGTATAATATAAGTATGGAAAATAATGTTTACAAACGAACAAAGATTTTGGCTACGATCGGCCCAGCAAGCGACAGCCCTGAAATGATCGAAAAACTTATTAACGCTGGAATTAATGGAGCTCGATTGAACTTCTCACATGGCTCGTACGAAGAACATGCTGCAAAAATTAAAGCAGTTCGTGAAATTAGCAAAAAGCTCGGTCGTGAAATTGCAATTTTGCAAGATTTGCAAGGTCCAAAGATTCGTCTTGGAGATATCGTAGATAATCGTTTTGAAGTTAATGAAGGTGATGAATTAGTTCTTGACTATGCGATTCAGCAGCATGATGGCTCAGCCAATTTGCCAGTTCAATATAACTTGGCTGAAAAGGTTAAAGTTGGTGAGCCTGTTTATATTTTTGATGGAAAAGTTCGAACAGAAGTTATCGAAGTTCCTTCAAATACTGCAATTAAATTACGAGTTTTGAATAAAGGAACTTTGATGAGCCGAAAAGGCCTAAACTTGCCAGACACAGACTTTGGTGGTGATGTCATTACTGAAAAGGACATGCGAGATCTTGAATTCGGTGCAACTCAAGATATCGATTATGTAGCGATGAGTTTTGTACAAACTGCTGAAGATATTGAAAACGTTCGCCAGCTTCTTGTGAGCCATAATAGTGAAGCACAAGTTATTGCGAAAATTGAAACTAAAAAAGCTGTTTCTGATGAAGAACTTGAAAAAATCGTTCTTGCTGCTGATGGTGTAATGATTGCTCGTGGTGACATGGCTTATGAAGTTGCTCCAGAAGTTGTGCCAATTATTCAGCGAAAAGCCGTTGCTCTTTGTCGAAAGCATGGAAAAATTTCAATTGTTGCAACTCAAACAATGGGTTCAATGGTTGATAACCCACAACCTTCTCGTGCAGAAGTTTCTGACGTTGCTAACGCTGTAATTCAAGGTGCTGACGTTGTGATGCTTTCAGACGAATCTGCAACTGGTAAATATCCAGAAGAAACTGTAAAAGCGATGCGTGATGTTATTATGTATACTCAAGAACACGCAGCCGTTTCGCCAATTGATGATATTGTAGAACGTGGTGAAGACGAAGCTTTAAATGCAATTTCTCTTGCTGCAGTTGAGCTTGCAGAGCAAATTAATGCAGACGCCTTGATTGTTGAAACTAAATCTGGACAAACTGCTGCAACCGCTGCTGCAAACCGCCCAGCACTTCCAATCTACGCAGTAACAAGCTCGAATCGTGTTGCACAACAGCTTGGCTTGAATTATGCAACCAGAAGCTTCATTCGCCCAGATGGTGAATTTGCTGGTCTTGAACTAGCGAAAGAGCTAAAAGCTAATGGAACATTTGGTACAAAAGAGAAAGTAACAGTTGTTATTGTTTCTGGCCGTCAACCTGGATTAGTCGGTGGAACCGATACGATTCGTGTTCGAACAATCTAATTAATCTATAAAAATAAATAAATAATATAAGCGTTTCAAATTAGGGGACGCTTATTTTATTCATGATAGTCAAATAAAATTAGCCAATCTTTCGAAAGGCTAATTTTAATTTTTACTGCGTAATTACTGTTCCAAGATTTTTTGAAATTGCGTCTTGAGCGTTTTCGAGACTTGTAATAATCGCTTTTCCGCCAGTTTTTGCAAATTTTAGTGAAGCTTGAACCTTTGGTAGCATTGAGCCTGCGCCGAATTGGTCTTCGCTAATGTATTTTTCGGCTTCTTCTGGTGATATTACGCCCAGATTTTGTTGATCTTCTTTTCCGTAATTAATCATCGCGTTATCAACGCCTGTTAAAATTAGAAGTGTGTCGGCATTGATTTTTTCGGCTAATAATTCCGCTGCGAAATCTTTATCAATTACAGCATCAACTCCTTCGAAAGAATTTTCGTCAGATTTTACGACAGGAATTCCACCACCGCCGGCTGCTATAATGATTGCACCAGTTTTCATAAAATCAATAATCGCATCACTTTCAAGAATACGAATTGGTTTTGGTGAAGGAACGACTCGTCGCCAGCCACGCCCAGAGTCTTCTTTAATAATATAACCTTTTTCGGCTGCAACCTTTTGAGCTTCTTCTTCGGAATAGAATGGGCCAATTGGCTTGGTTGGGTTTTTGAAAGCTTGGTCATCTTTCGAAACTTCAACTTGAGTAACAATGGTTGTAGTATTTTTCAAAATTCCATTTTTCGAAAGTTCTTCTTTTAAGGCTTTCTGGATCCAATAGCCAATCATTCCCTGAGTCATTCCCACGCTAACATGAAGGGGCATTGCAGGGGTTGAAGGTGAATTTCCGGCTTCTTCATGAAGGACTAGATTTCCAACCTGTGGACCATTTCCGTGAACAATCACTAACTCATGACCATCTTTAATGAGAGGAATAAGCTTTTGAACTGTTTCTTTTGCGACTTCTTCTTGAATCTGTGCGGTCAATTCACCATTTTTTTGTAAAGCATTGCCACCAAGTGCAACAACGATTTTTGACATTTATTTTTCCTTTTTGTTTTTAATTTAATAATATAGATAAATTATAGCATAAGTTTTTTAGAAAGTCAATATTATTTTATAATAAAAAAGACATAACTCGTCAAAGTTATGTCTGTAACAATCTTGTATTGGTCGGGGTGAAAGGACTCGAACCTTCGACCTCACGGTCCCAAACCGCGCGCGCTAGCCAACTGCGCCACACCCCGAGATTAACTCGAAATATACAACCATTATAACGCATATATTTCAAAAAATCAAGCAGAAAAATCTATTTTGAATATTTTTTTCGCCATTCTTCGATTTTAGCATGATGCCCGCTCAATAAAACTTCTGGAACTTTCATTCCGCGGAAATCTGCTGGTCTTGTAAATTGTGGAAATTCTAGATTGTCGCCATCTGAATAACTTTCGATTTCAGCTGATTTTTTACCGCCAAGTACTCCAGGAATTAGACGAACTATGCTGTCGATTATTGTCATTGCGGGAATTTCGCCACCGGTTAAGATAAATTTACCAATACTTATTTTTTCATCAACAATTTCGAAAATTCGTGAATCAAAACCCTCATATCGCCCACATATAATAATTAAATCATCGCCAGAATTAGCTTTTTCTTGGGCTTTTTCTTGATTCCAAATATTCTCACTTGGGGTCATTGCGATAATTTTTGCATTCGGGGAATTCTTTTTTGCAAACTCGACCGCTTCGAAAAGAGGCTCTGGTTTTAAAAGCATCCCATCTCCACCCCCATAAGGAATATCATCAACTTGTTTGCGTATTCCAATACCAAAATCACGTAAATTGATAATTTCGAAAGAAACTACATTCTGATTTTGCGCCTTCCACATCATTGCATTATTTAGAACTGGTTCGAACATTTCAGGGAAGAGAGTGATCACTTGAATTTTCATATTAATTTATTTTACCATTTTTTAGATTTTTTTGCAAAATAAACAAACTAAAAATCTAGCCAAGAGATTAGGGCTAGATTTTTAACAAGTATAAGCTCTCAAACTTTCCTTAGTTTACTCGCATAGAGCTTTGACTTTTTTGTTTTTCCGCAGTTCTTTCGAAATCTAAAACTCCACAATTTATTTCGAACTGAACTATTTATTATTATAACGCAATGTCGTCTATTTCTGCAAGCTCTTTTCGAGTTTGTTCTGCGAAAGTGCTTGTGTTTTCCACAGGCGTATCTGTTAAATTTTCCACAACTTCAGTTTTTTCTTCGCCATCGCTAATTTTCAGATTATAATGAGCATTATTTTTTAGAGCTAAGGCTCGAAGAAGGGCACGAAGACTTTGCGCAGTTGCTCCACGGCGACCGATAATTCGACCCAAATCTTCTTTATGCACAGTTAAAGTTAATAAAACACCTTTTTCATCAATTGTGCGTTCAACTTTTACATCTTCTGGATTTGCGACTAAATTTTTAACGATATATTCAACAAACTGTTGGTCGATTGTCATTTTTCAGATACTCCTTTTATTCAGTTTATGTTTTAATTGTATCACTTTTTGAATGTTTTTTCAACCATTCAATTATGATAAAAATTATAGTAAAAATTATCATTAATATTACGTAAAGTTCAAAAGCACGCCCCGAGAGTACACCTATTTCAATCAGCGGTCTAAAGAGGACTGCGGTTACTATAAATGCACTAATTGACCAAACAATAAGAATGGTTCTCCAGAAATTAAGCGGTAGGCAAGCACGAATTACTGATAGCATTCCTATCGAGCCAAGCAAATAGTATGAGACCGTTGAAATTTCTTGAGGGATCCAGTCATTAAGCGAGCCCCAAATTCGTACGAAAATAACTGAGAATACTACCATTAGCGCACTAGGCAAGGCCATTAGAAGTGATTTTTTAATAAAATCTTTTTCAACAGGTTGAATATTTTTTTCGAAAGTAAGAACAAAAGGCGGAAAACCTTCAACAAACTGATCGATCAATGTAACTTGAATTGGGATGAATGGGAAAATCAAGAGAAGATTTTTATCAAATAGTAGAGCACTTAAAATACAAATAATCGCCAAAATGAACGAATAGATTGTTTTAATTAAGAAAATTGGTGCAATTCTAGCGATATTATTTACAACTCGGCGCCCTTCAAAAAGAATTTCTGGTAAATCATTAAAATCAGAATTGAGTAAGACGAGGTTTGCGATTTGTCTTGTTGCGGGATCACCCTCAGCCATCACAATTGAACAATCCGCCTCGCGTAGGGCTAAAATATCATTCACACCATCACCAGTCATTGCGGTTGTGCGGCCAGCTTTTTTAAGAGTTTGGATAATTAGCTTTTTTTGGTGCGGTGAAACTCGACCAAAAATTGCAGTTTTTACAGCGATTTTTTTAAGCTCGGCATCTTTTACCTTCGAACAGTCAATATAACTTTCGAAATTATCAAAACCAGCTTTTTTTGCAATATTTGAAACTGTTATCGGGTTATCGCCAGAGATAATTTTGAGATCAATTTTTTGCGAACGTAGGTATTCGAGTGTCTCGCGTGCTCCTTCGCGAATTGGGTCGGTTATTTCTATCAAGGCAAGCTTTGATATTTTTGCAGGTATTTTGATATTTTTATTATCAATTTTTTCTTTCGAAAAAGCCAAAGCTAAAACACGTGAGCCACGAGAAAGTGCTTCATTTGCTTGTTTTAGGGTTTCACCAAAAATCATTTCAGGTGCGCCTAGAAAAAGTGTTCCAACTCCTTCAATTTCCATTGAGCCCCATTTTCGATCACTTGAAAAAGGAATTATATTTGTTGCTTCTAAGTTAGTTTTATTCTTTGAAAAATATTTGCGAATTGCTTGTGCGGTTGGGTTATTGTCTTCGCTAAAATTCATATAAGTTGCAAGAAAATCATTAATCTCAGCCTCAGAAAACTTTTTCGAAAGATTATGGATTGCTTCAACTTTCATTTTTCCTTCAGTGATTGTACCGGTTTTGTCAAGGCAGAGAGTGTCGACACGAGCGAGTGTTTCAACGGAATACATTTCTTGAACAAGAACTTTTCGAAGTCCAAGCTTAATAACCGCTGTTAAAAGAGAAGTGATTGTGAGAAGAGCGATTCCTTTTGGTAGCATTCCAAGAAGCGGGGTTGATGTGTAAATTACAGCGGTTTTAGCAGGAAGAGCTTTGATTAAGAGTGCTTCGAAAAATAAAGCTAAACCAAATGGGATAATAATTTTACTAGTAAATCCTGCAATTTTATCGAGGGAGCTGAGAATTCTTGAATTAATTGGCTTGTGTGTTTTGGCTTCAACCATCAATTTTGAGACGTAATTATCAGCGCCAACGTGTACAACTTCCGCTAAAACATAACCACTCGCTAAAAAACTACCTGAAAGTAAAACTGCTCCTTTTTCTTTTAGAACAAGGTCGCTCTCACCAGTGAGCATAGCTTCATTAGCCTCAGAAACACCTTTCAAGACAACCGCATCAGATGGAACTTGCTCGCCAGCAGAAAGTTTAAGAATGTCGTTTATTACAATTTCTTCTGGCATAATTTTTTGCTCGCGAGAAGAGCGGATTACGGTGATTTTTTCTTTACTCAAAAGATTGAGTTTATCGATCATTTTTTTAGCACGAATTTCTGTGGCGATTCCAGAGATCGCATTGAATATAATTACAACGAAGAAAATCAAATTACTCCAAGCGCCAACTAATGCTAAGAGTACTGCGATTGCAAAATTTAAAAAGTTAAAAAGTGTGAAAATATTTCTTTTAACAATTTCCCAAAAACTGTTATTGTTATCAATTTTAAAATCATTCACCAAGCCTTGTGAGATTCTTTTTCGAACTTCTGCGACGGTTAATCCATTTAGTTTTTTACTGTTATCCATATATGTTCTATTATAACATATTTTATTTTTTTATAAAAAGTGTTAATATATACTATATGAATAAAGTTGCAGAAATAATTAACCAATTAATTGAAGAAAAATTTAATATTAAAACCGAGGTTTCTTTAACGCGGCCACGGCCAGAGTTTGGTGATTTTGCAACGAATATTGCAATGCAGCTTGCAGGAAAACTTTCAAAAAATCCACGCGAAATTGCTGAAGAACTAGCAGGTGAACTTTCGAAAAACGAAATTTTTGAAAATGTTGAAATTGCTGGGCCAGGTTTTTTGAATTTGCGAGTTTCAGCAAAAAAACTTGAAAAAATATTGAGTCAGGAATTTAGCGATAGATTTGGTTCAAATAATGAAGGTGAAGGAAAGCTTGCTCTAATTGATGGGCCAAGTCCAAATATGGCGAAGCCTTACAGCGTTGGGCATTTGCGACCTGGAAACCAAGGTTGGGCGGCTAAGAAATTACTTGAATTTTCTGGATGGAAAGTTATTACGGATAATCATTTAGGTGATTATGGCACACCTTTTGGAATTTGGGTTGTTGGATTCGAAATGTTTTCAAATGAAGAAAGGCTAGCTAAGCGTGGAGTTTATGAGCTTGGTGATGTCTATATTAAAACTAAAGCCGCAATGAAAGAGCAAGGTGAAGGTGGTGAAATTGAGAAAAAGGCTGAAGAGTGGCTTTTGAAGCTTGAAAATGGTGATGAAGAAGCCTTAAATTATTCGAATAAATTTAAAGAAATTAGCCTTAAACATATTCATGATGTGATGGCACGATTGAAAATTTCAACAGATTATGAATATGGTGAAGCATTTTTTGCGCCAAAAGGAAAAGCGGCGGTTCAAAAATTAATTGAAAGCGGCGTTGCGGTTCAAAATGAAGACGGTTCGGTAATTGTTCCTCTGGAAGAATATGGTTTTGATGTACCACTTTTAGTACAGAAGAGCAATGGTGCAGCACTTTATGCTACAAACGACCTTGCCACAATTCTATTCCGGGAAGAAGAATTCGCTCCTGATAAGGTTATTTATTCGGTTGGAGCAGAACAACAGTTCTATTTTTCGCAAATTTTTGCAATGGCGAAAAAACTTGGTATTAAAACTGATCTATATCATCTTTGGTTTGGCGTGATTGATCAGCTTAATGAAGATGGGACTCGTGAGAAAATGTCTTCAAGAAAAGGTGTAGTTCTGATGGAAGAACTACTTGATAAAGCTGAAGAGCGTGCCCGTGAGATTGTTGCTGGCCGAGATGTTAGTGAAGAAGATGTGAAGAAAATTGCACTCGGTGCGATTAAATTCTCAGATTTTACAGCAGATAGGCGAACTAATATCCTTTTTGACTGGGAAAATATTTTTGCATTAACTGGGTTTTCTGGACCATATGTTCAATATTCGGCGGTCCGTGTAAATAATATTTTAAGGAAAGAGAAAAATTTTGAGCTTGTTGATTTCGAAGAATATGATTTTGAAGCTGAAAAAAATATTATTTTACAGCTTTTAGCCTTTCCTGAAACAGTTAAAATGGCAGTTCGAGATTTGGAACCACATAAAATTTCGAAATATCTTTATGATTTGGCACGCGAGATGAATCGATATTACGAAAAAACACGAGTTTCTGACGCTCCAGAAATTGAAAAATCTGCACGATTAACTCTTCTTAAAAAAGTTTCGAAAACTTTCGAGAATGGCTTAGATTTATTAGGAATTGAAATTCCAGAAAAAATGTAGATTAGAATAATAAAACTCGAGTGAATAAAACTCGAGTTTTTAAAAGTTAATTTCTTTAAGAATTTTGTCAATTTTAAGGCGAGTTCGAAGGTTTGAGTTTTTATTTACAATAAAATAATCAGCAATTGCAATTGGCCCACCTTTTTCGAGAACCTCAATTTCGTTAAAATCACGGTCATTAATTTCGACTAAAGTCATTGCTCGCTCGGGGCGAGAGGAAATTCTCTTGTGACGAAGATTTTTTGGTGGAACTAATGCTATAACTTTTAGCTCAGTTGGAAAGTGTTTTTTGAGGATTTTATATTCGGTCCAAGTATAAAGACCATCGGCAATGATACGTTTTTGGCCAGACTTAATGAGATTTTGAATTTGCTCAACAATTTTATTTACAATTATATCTTTGCCGAAATCTTCACGTAGTTTTGTACGCATCATTTTTTCATTCGCTGGTGTAATTTCGAGATTTTTGTCTTTTAGTGCTTTCATTACAACTCCGCCAAAATAAACACTCGGGTAGCCTTTTTGTTTTAGGTAATCTGTAGCGGTACTTTTGCCACTTCCGGCTAAGCCTACTAATGCAATAATTTTTACAGAATCGCTCTTCTTTTGGTTTTTAAGTTTTAGAATTTTCTTATTCATATAGTTAGATTATATCATAAAAAAGTAAAATAATAAATTTAAGCATTTTTTAAGAATGGTTCGCTATAATAATAATGTAGCATTGCTACAAAAGGAGGAATTATGAAAAATACCACTAAAATTTATTTGAGTAAACAAGGATTTAAAGAATTAAAAAAGAAAATTGCAAAACTTGAGCATGAACAAAAAATGCTTGAGATGGAACTTCGCGATGGTGATATCAAAGAAGATTTATTAAGACAAAATGATATTTTCGCGCGAATTGATGCGATTCGAAGTGAAATTAATGAAAAGAATTTTCAAATTCATAATTCAAAAATTTTGCCAAGAAATAAAAAAATTGGTTCAAAGGTTTCGATCGGTTCATTTGTGGAGCTTTTCGATCGTGCGACTGGGCGAATTATGAAATTTCGAATTGTTGAAAGTTTAGAAGCAAATCCGCTTGTTGGTAAGATTTCTGCCGAGAGCCCTCTGGGTAAAAGCGTTCTTGGTCGAACGGTAAACGAAATTATTAGTTGGACAGCAAATTCTCAAAATATGAATATGACTCTTGTGGCGATTCGCTAATTTTAAACTCAAAAAGGCGTTAAGTGCGCCTTTTATTTTTGTTGAAATATGTTATAATTTAATATGATTATGTTTTTTCGAAAGAATATAGTTTAGCCTGTTTGATGGTGGTGCCCGCGGCAACATTTATGGTTAACTATATTGTCGTTCGTGTATCTTTTATTGGGTATTTTTTAAAAGGAGGAGATAAATGGAAGTTATACTAATAATATTTATTGTAATTTTAACATCGGTTTTGATTTTTCAATCTTTTCGAATTTCAAAAATTGTAGCTTCGAAAAATGAAGACCAAAGTGTAAATTTGCTAAAAATGGATGTAATTGAGCTAAATAAAAGCTTAAACAGAATGCGTGAAAATATTGATATTAACCTGACCAATTTTAATGAGAAAGTTTCAGAAAAGCTTGAAAGAAATAATTTTCAAATTCAAAATTCAATGGCCAAACAGATTTCTGAGAGTTCGAAAATTGTTGAAGAAGTTTCGAAAAGGCTTACAAAGCTTGATGAAACAAATAACCGTGTTGTAAATGTTGCAGATGAGTTAAAAACACTTCAAAATGCCTTACAAAATCCAAAACAGCGTGGCATTCTAGGAGAGTTTTATCTTGAGCAAGTTCTTGAAAACGTTTTGCCACCGAATGCTTTTGAAATTCAATATAAATTTAAAAATGGCGAAATTGTCGATGCAGCTATTTTTCTTGATAAAAATAAGATTTTGCCAGTAGATTCAAAATTTAGTCTCGAAAATTATAATCGGATGGTTGAATCTGAAGGTGAAGAGCGAAAGATTCTGGCAAAAAGAGTTCGTGACGATTTAAAAATGCGAATTGACGAAACTTCGAAATATATTCGCCCAAATGAAAACACTATGGATTTTGCTTTTATGTTTATTCCTAGTGAGAGTTTGTATTATGATGCTTTAACTGGAGTTGTTGGTTCGCAGGGTTCAGAACGAGATTTGATCGAATATGCGTTTCGTGATAAGCGCGTGATTGTGGTCAGCCCAACTAGTTTTATGGCATATCTTCAAACTGTTTTGCAGGGTTTGAAATCGTTAAAAATTGAAGAGCAGAGTAGGGAGATTCAAAAGCGAGTTGGCCAGCTGGGTGTACATATTTCGAGATACGAAGATCTAATGCAGCGGTTAGGAAAATCACTTGGTACTACTGTTAATCATTTTAATAATGCTCATAAAGAGCTCGGTAAAATTGATAAAGATGTGGTGAAAATTTCGGGCGAAGATAATAAAAATGGAGTTGAGCCACAAATACTTGATAAACCTCGTGAATAAAACAAATTTAAAAGAGCAACTTTCGAAAGCTGCTCTTTTTATTGTTGGTAATTATTTTTCTCCTTCAGTTGATTTTTGAATTAGATGGCTTAACACGAAACCAAGGATTCCGCCAATTAATGCTGCACCAATATAGATTGCAATTGCATAAGGGATATTTTGGTTTTTTACAGTGAAGGCTTGAAGTGCGAATGCTACTGCTGGGTTAATTATTGCTGAAGATCCGATTAATGTTGCGAGAGATCCTGCAATTAAAACAGCCAAGTATAGGCCACCACCAACACCAAGTGCTTTTGCCATATTTCCATTCTTCTTATCTGAAGTTGTAGTTGCGACAGAAAATGCAAAAATAAATGAGCCAATAAATTCAGCAGCAAGTGCTAGCATTTCCTTATCTTTTGGAATAGGGTTTGCAGTAAATAAAGTTGGTTTTTGACCATATGTTTGTAGAGTATCCTGTGTGCTGACAAAGGCATTCAAAAGCATAAAAGCAACCATTGCACCCAAAACTTGAGCCACGATATAAAAGATAGCCTTAACTGTGTTAATTCGGCGAGTTGTCCAAGCACCGACTGTAATTAATGGGTTGACATGAGCACCACTAATTCCTCCAGCAATTAAAACAATTGACATAAGAATAAACATTACACCGATTGGTTGACCTTGGCTAATAATAACACCAGCTGCAAGTAGAAATGTCCCGATAAATTCAAGCACTACTGCTGAAATAAAACTTGGTTTTGAAATTTCGCTCATAGAGCTAGACTCTTTTTTAACAACAGTTTTAACTATTGCCTCGGTTTTTTGGATTTCTTCTGCTACTTTTGACGTAGCTTTTGAAGATTTCTTTGAATTGGCTTTTTTTGTTGCCATCTTCCCTCCTTATTTTAGCTTATGTTTATATTTTATCATAAACTTTTCGAAAATGTCAAAATCTGATACAATATAGATATGGCTTTATATGTAAAACAAGATGATAATCGAACTGAATTGCAAGAAAAAATTGCAGCAGAACTTCGTGAAAAACAGATTAAAAACTCGCTCAAAGATAATGGTGAAACTCCAAACAGTAAAGGCGAAATTGTTCAGCCTGAAGGTAGCGCGTATCTTGAAGGGACAAAAGAAACCACAGGACTAGCTTTTATATGGCTTTTAGTTTTTGTGGCAATTTTAGTGGCGCTTGGACTTTATATTTGGGTGGCATCACAGCGAAGTTAATTTTTTAAAATCGACAAAATAATACCATTATGGTATAATTAAAGATAATTATGGAACAAATTCAACAGATTAGAGATGAACTTTTGGCAGAACTTCAGACGCTTGAAAACCCGAGCGACATTTTGAAATCTCCGAAAATTAAAGAACTTTATAAAATTATTCCGACTCTACCAAATGAACAAAAAGGTGAATTTGGCGCAAAAGTGAATGATTTGAAAAATGAAATTCAGGCTGAAGTTTCGAAAAAACTTGAAGAAAAAGAGAACGCCGAAGTTGAAGAGATTGATATTACCGCACCTTTTGCAGAAAGCTCTCGCGATAAAATTTCTCGAAAACCGCAACTTTTGAGTGCAGAAAATGGTTCGAAACATCCGCTCCAAAAAGAGCTTGAAAAAGTGGTGGATATCTATACACGAATGGGCTTTGAAGCAGTAGAATCTCGACAGATCGATAACGACTGGAATATGTTTGGCGCGCTAAATTTCCCTGAAAACCACCCGGCACGAGATGGCTACGATACTTTTCGAACTGAAGAAAACTTTATTCCGCCAGCCCATACTTCAACAATGCAGAATCGTGTTTTAAAACATGGTAAAAAGCAGCTTGAAGAAGAAGGCCAGATTGCGCATGTTTCTTATGGGCGAGTTTTTCGAAACGAAGATCTAGACGCTACACATGAGCATACTTTTTATCAATGCGAGGGTGTTTTTGTGAGTAAAACTGCAAATTTAGCACAAATGCTTGGCACGCTTCATGCTTTTTTCGAAGAATATTATGGTCAAAAACTAGAAATTCGCACTCAGCCGGGTTATTTTCCGTTCACTGAGCCAAGTCTTGAATTTTTGATTGAGAAACCTGAAGCACTTGGTGGTAAAAAAGGTGAATGGCTTGAGATGCTTGGTTGCGGAATGATTCATCCAAATGTGCTAGAAGCTGCCGGAATTGATAGTAAAAAATATCGTGGTTTTGCTTGGGGTGGTGGAATTGAACGCCTCGTAATGCTCAAATATGGAATTTCGGATATTCGTTATTTCGAAAGCGCAAAGTTAGAATTTTTAAAGGAATTTTAAATGACCGAGCAAGAATGGAAAGAAATAGATAATAAGCGATATTTAACAAGTTTAAAGATTGCTTTGATATTTTTTGCTGCAGCTATTGTATTTTTTGCCGGAGTTTCAGCTTTTACAGAGGAAGATACTAATTGTGAAGCTTTTAGGGGAAGAAGGCAACGTTTTTATTGTGAGACTTTCGAAAAACCTATTGCTGATACGATTAGAAATATTTTTGGATTAAGAAGGAGTGAGAGATGATAATTTCAGTAAATTGGCTTAAAAAATTTGTTCCAGATTTGCCAGATATTGATGAACTTTCGAAATTGATTGGTGCAAGACTGGTCGAAATTGAAAGTATCGAAAATTTAGGCGAAAAATATAAAGATGTAATTATTGCCAAGGTTGTTTCTGCGCAAAAAGTTGAAAATTCAGATCATCTAAATCTATGTAAGATTGATGATGGTGGTGTTAGGGAAAATATTGCTCGCGATGAAGATGGGCTTATTCAAGTAGTCTGTGGTGCACCAAATGTGCGAGCTGGTATTTTTGTGGCTTGGCTTCCACCAGAATCAATCGTGCCAGAAACTTTCGGTGATGAAAACTTTAAGCTTGGCGCACGAAAACTTATGGGCTATATGAGTAACGGAATGATAGCGAGCCTTCGTGAGCTCGGTTTGGGTGAAGAGCACGATGGCATTCTTGAAATTTCGCCAGAGGTTTTTGAAGGCGGTATTCAAGCTGGTGATTCTTTTGCAGAAAAATTTGAATTAAATGATTTTTTGCTTGAAGTTGAAAATAAAAGCCTGACTCATCGCTCAGATTGTTTTGGAATTATCGGTTTTGCTCGTGAAGTTGCGGGCATTTTGGGCCAAAAATTTGTTGAGCCAGATTTTATAAGAGGGCTAAATTTTAAAACTCAAAGTGATAAAATGGTTGAAGTTAAAGTTCGGAATCCTGAGATTTGTGAACGTTACACAGCGGCAGTTTTTGATATTTCTGAAATTTCAAAAAATCCAAACTTAACAATTGCGAAAACTTATCTTTTGCGTTCTGGGATGCGACCAATTGATACTATAACTGATTTGGCAAATGAACTTATGCTTGAAACTGGGCAGCCACTTCACACCTTCGATTTTGATAAATTAGCAAAAATTAACGGTAGTGAAAACATCAAAATTACCGTTCGAAAAGCTTTTGAAAATGAAGAATTAGAGCTTTTAGACGGCAAAAAAATCAAAATGAGCAACCAAGATATTGTGATTGCAATTGGTGAAAATGCTGAAACAGCCGTAGCGCTTGCCGGTGCAATGGGTGGGGTATCTACCATGATTGATGAAAATACAATGCGAATTTTGGTGGAAAGTGCCACATTTAATCTTTATAATTTGCGAAATACGCAAATGCGTCATGGAATTTTCTCGGAGGCGATTACGCGCTTCACAAAAGGTGTTCCAGAAATGATATCGCGAAAAGTTCTTGATTTGTTTGGTGTGCGAATTTTGAAGCTTGGCGGAAAATCTTTGAGTGAGGTTATAGATTCAAATGGTGATTTTTATTACAATAAAACTGAAATTTCGGTTTCGAAAGATAAAATTAACCAAGTTTTGGGAACAGGTTTTTCGAATAAAGAAATTCAGCAAACTTTAGAAAATGTTGGGATTTTAGCAAAAAACGAAAGTCCTGAAACTTTCATGATTCCATTTTGGCGAAATGATCTGCATATTGAAGAGGATTTAATTGAGGAAATCGGGCGGCTAAATGGCTATGATAATATCAAATTACAACTGCCAAGTCGAACTTTTAAAGCGGTAAAAAAAGCGAAAATCGACTTGCTTCAATCTGAAATCCGTTATATTTTAGTAGCAAGCGGTGCAAATGAAGTTTTGACGTATAGCTTTATTCATGGTGATTTACTTGAAAAGGTTGGCCAAGATCCACAAAACTCTTACAAGATTATCAATTCAATCTCCCCAGATTTACAATATTATCGCCAAACTTTAATGCCAAGTTTGCTTTCTAAAGTTAGTCAAAATATTCGTGCAGGTTTTGGTGAATTTGCAATTTTCGAAATGAATAAAATCACTGAAAAATCACTCGGTTTGAATAATGAGAATGTGCCAGTTGAGTGGAAAAAATTAGCATTTGTTTATACAAAAAATAAGGGTGAAAATGCATTTTATGAAGCAAAGAACTATGCAGATTTTCTATTTAAAAAGCTTGGTCTAAATGTCGAATTTGTAAAATTCGAAACTGAGAAATTACCACTTTCAACTGAATTCGAGCCAAAACGCTCGGCCTTAATGCAAATTTCTAAAAATGGTAAAAAGACGATTTTAGGCGTGATTGGTGAGTTTAGAAAGCCAGTTCAAAAATCGCTAAAACTACCAGAATCAACTGCTGGATTTGAGCTTGATTTACAAATTTTACTTGAAAATATTGAAAATTCGAATATAAAAATTAGAGATTTTTCAAAATTCCAATCTGTTGAACGTGATATTTCGATTAGTGTTGAAGAAAATCGCAAATTTGCTGAAATTTTTAGTATTTTTGAGAATATTTCTAATGAATTTAGCAAAATCGATATTGAAACTTCACCAATTGATATTTTTAATAATTGTGATGGTACAAAAAATATTTCGATTCGATTTAAGATTACGCCTTTCGAAAAAACTTTGAACGGTGAAGAGATTCGAGAAATTATGCAAAAAATTGAAGAAAAAGCCATAAAAAATGGCGGAAAGATAATTTAGGAGAAAAGATGGTAACAAAGAAAAATTCATTACAAACTGGTACACCAGCTTGGCAGAGATATTCAATTTGGGTAATCTTAATTTTAACGGTTATTTCGACTGTAGCGCTTTATGTTTCTTCATTCTTACAAACTGAAAGTAACTCAGAAGCACAAAAAAAGCAATCGCAAGTTTTGAAAAAATACCAAGACTATAGGAAGGAAGTTGAAGAGCAAGCAAAAGAGCTTTCGGCTAAATATTACGACAGTTTTAAGGAATATGAAAAAGCTCCAGTGGCATTTAATGCTGCGAGCGTAAAAGAGCTTACAAAAAAAGATTTAAAAGAGGGCGATGGCGAAGAGTTTACCGATTCAACAACGAAATTTCAGGCTTATTACATTGGCTGGAAACCTGATGGTGTAGTTTTTGATGGAAGCTTTGAAAATGGTAGATTAAAATCACCAGCAGTCTTCCGTAAGGAGGGCAACAAATGGGGCTTGATTGAGGGCTGGAGTGAAGGTTTGAAAGGAATGAAAGTTGGCGGAATTCGTGAATTATCCATTCCTGCGGATAAGGCTTATGGCGCTCAGGGCTCGGTAAATCAGGAAGATTCCTCAAAAACTATTGGTCCAAATACACCTTTGAAATTTATTGTAATGCTAATTCCTGAATTCGAAGAAATTCCAAGGCCAAGTCTTGAGGAGAACTAAAATGACCGATTTAGTTATTGTTGGTTCAGGTCCATCTGCGTTAAGTGCGGCGATTTATGCTGCACGAGATGGCTTGAGCGTGCGAGTTTTCGAAAAATCAGCTTTTGGTGGAATTGCAACAACTTCAGATTTAATTGAGAACTATCCAGGTTTTGATGAAGGGATTTCTGGGCTTGAACTTTCAAAAAAAATGAGAATTCAGGCCGAAAAATTTGGCGCAAAATTTGATTATGGTGAAGTCTTGGGCTTTGAGAACCTTGGTAGTTTTGTACGATTAGATATTGACGGCGAAAAATTTGATTCGAAAACAGTTTTAATCGCAACAGGAAATTCATATAGAATGCTTGGTCTACCGCGAGAAGAAGAATTTTTTGGGCGGGGCGTTCATACTTGTGCAACTTGTGATGGCCCATTCTATGCTGGAAAAGATTTGATTGCAGTTGGTGGCGGTAACTCTGCAGTAACTGAAGCTCTATTTTTAAGCCGATTTTCAAAAGTTAAGCTTTTAGTTCGGGGTGAAATTTCGGCGCAAGCGGTGTTGCAAGAGCGACTTTTTGAAGCAGTTAAATCTGGTAAAATTGAGTTATTTTTGAAAACTGAAATTGAGGAATTTATTTTCGAAAAGACTGATTTTGGTGAAAAAATTATTGGCGCTCGCATAAAACAACAAACAGGAGAAGGTGAAAAAACTATTGAAATTAAAGCCGCCGCTATTTTTGAATTTATTGGTCTAATTCCAAATTCTGGTTTTGTAAAAAAATCTGGTGTTAAAGTTAATAATTATGGAGAGATTATTGTAGATAGTAATTTCGAAACAAATATCTCAAGAATTTATGCTTCTGGTGATATAATTGAAAATGCGCAAAAACAGATTGTGGTGGCTGCAGCAACTGGTGCTCAAGCGGCAATAAAAATCTCAGAGTTTTTACACAATGAAAAATAGGGTTTATCGCCCTATTTTAGTTTTCGAAAAAGTGAAAAATATCCTCAAGCGTGATATAATGGAGTATAATGAAGAAGTTAGTAATTATTGATGGGAAAAGCGTATTTTATAGGGGTTATTACGCTATGGGTAATTTAAGCCTTGAAGATGGAACGCCAACGGGTGGTGTTTATGGTTTTGCAAGTTTGGCTTTTGAAGTAATTCGAAAATTGAAACCAGATTATGTGGTTGTGGCTTGGGATAAAAAAGGGACTTCAACCGCAAAAAGAAGTGCGATTTATCCTGAATATAAAGCTGGGCGAAAAAAAGCACCAGATGATTTTTATGAACAGATTCCGCTTTTAAAGGATTTTTTGAAGACTTTAGGTTGGCCTCTTTTTGAAACCGATGGTTATGAGGCTGATGATATTTTGGGGACTCTAGCGGTTCAGGCAAATAAGCTTGGAGTCGAAGCAAATTTGATTACTTCTGATCTTGATATGTTGCAATTGATTGATGAAAATACTAAAGTTTTTGCAATGAAACGTGGATTTTCGGATATCGAAGAATTTGATCTTGAATATTTTGAGAATAAATATGGATTAAAACAATCTCAATTTTTAGATTTAAAAGCACTTCAAGGTGATTCTAGCGACAATATTCCAGGTGTGCCGGGGATTGGCCCAAAAACTGCTACGCAACTTTTACAAGAGTTTTTTACACTTGAGGGAATTTATGAAAATCTTGAAAAAATCAAACCAGCTTGGCGAAAAAAACTTGAAGTTGGTAAAGATTCGGCATTTATGAGTAAAAAAATTGCTGAAATTTTTCTTGATGCACCAGTAGAAATTAACTTTGAAGATGCTGATATTCATAATTTTAATTATGAAGAAGTTTTAAAAATGCTTCGAAAGCTTGAATTTAACTCTTTGGTGCGAAAAATTCCAAAAGAGATGAAAACTGGCTCAGAGGATTCTGAAATAAAAAATAAAAACCAAACTGGGCTTTTTGAAGAAGTTTCGGACTCTTCTGAAATTGATATTTTATCAGAAATTTCTGCTGAAAAGTTTTTCGAAAAACCGCAAGATTTAGTTTTCTTCGAATTTGATGATCAAAAATTAAAAATTTTAGTTTCGAATTTTGAAAATATTGCAGAATTTAACTTTATGGAATTTTCGAAATTTGCTGATTTCTTCAAAAATACAAAAACAGTTTTCTTTGATGCGAAAGAAACATTTCATAAAATTTTTAATGCTGGCATTGATTTTGAAGATTGGGGCAAAATTTATGATATTAAGCAATTGGAATTTTTGTTAAATCCTTTAATGCGCGACAAAAGCTTGAGTGGAATTTATGGTGAAAAAATAGATGAAGATGATTCTAAAGTGCGAATTTCAGTAATGCGGATTATTTTTGAGCATCAACAAAAAAAGCTTGAAGATTTACCAAGAATTCGTGAAATTGCTGAAAAGTTAGATTTCCCAATGAGTTTGGTTCTATTTAAAATGGAAAAAGCTGGTGTTGAAATTTGCCCAGAGATTTTTGCTAAAATGAGTGTGGAATTTGCTGGTGAAATTTCAAAGATTGAGAAGGAGATTTTTGAAATTGCTGGGCGGGAATTTAATGTTGCTAGCCCGTTACAGCTTTCGAAAGTTCTTTTTGAAGATTTGAGCCTACCGACAAAAGGTATTAAAAAATCAAAAAATGGCTTTTCGACGGGGCAAAAAGAGCTTGATAAATTGCGAGATTGTAGTCCGATTATTGAAAAAATTGAGCAATTCCGTGAGTTTTCAAAATTAAAAAGTACCTATGTTGATGCTTTGCCAAAATTAGCAGATGAAAAAAATCGGATTCATAGCAATTTTGCACAAGATGTAACAACGACAGGGCGGCTTTCTTCAAGCAATCCTAATTTGCAAAATATACCGATTCGTTCCGAGCTTGGGCGGCGTATTCGTGAGGGCTTTGTGGCAAAAAAAGGAAATCTACTAGTTTCAGCGGATTACTCACAGTTTGAATTACGATTAGCAGCAGTTTTGGCAAACGATAAACCTTTGATTGAGACTTTTGAAAAAGATTTAGATATTCACGCAAAAACTGCGAGTGAGGTTTTTGGAGTTCCGATCGATGAAGTTTCGAAAGAGCAACGGCGTGTTGCGAAAATTATTAATTTTAGCGTACTTTATGGCGTTGGAGCTCACAATCTTTCTGGTACGATTGGGGTTGGTTTTTATGAGGCAAAAAAATATATTGAAGAGTATTTTAATGCGCATAAGCCGATTCGAGAGCTTATGGATAGAACATTGGAAAAAGCTCAGGATGAAGGTTATGTGGAAACATTTTTTGGGCGAAGGCGACCAATGCCAGATATAAAATCGAGTAATTTTATGATTCGTGAGATGGCTAGGAGAGCGGCGCAGAATATGCCAATTCAAGGCACTGAAGCAGACTTAATGAAGCGGGCGATGCTGGCTGTTGATGAAAAGATTGTAAAAGCTGGGCTTGGTGAACAAATTTTGCAAATTCATGATTCGATTTTGGTGGAAGTTCCAGCTGAAAATGCTGAAAATGTGGCAGAAATTTTAAAACGAGAAATGGAGAACGTAGCTCCGGAATTAAATATCAAATTAAAGGTTGAAGTTTCTATTGGTAAAGATTGGTTAAATATGTAATAAATATATATTGTAAGATAGGTTTTCTACGGTGCAGTCTTGATTTTTAAAACGCTTTTGTTTATAATTGTTTTAGAGAATATTTTTAAGGTGGAGAAACTTAGATAATGAAACATAAAATATTATTTGGCGTAGTTTTAGTTATTGCTATTTTGAGCGCAGGATTAAACGTGGTGCAAGTGATTAAAAATAAAAATGATATTGCCACAATGAAAAACCCTGTTGGTTCGGTCTGTGGGGATGATATTATTAATAAGTATAACAATATTAAAGGTAGAAAAGAAGAGTACGCTAAAAACGCAAAAGCTTTGGGCGATGAGATTTCGAAAAAAGCAGGAAATGAGAAGGATTCCAACTGTGTTTTAATGCGGCTTTTTATCGGAACGGAAGACCAGGAAAAAACATTTAAAACTCTTGAAGAAATGATCAATAAGGATCAAAACCCGAGCTTAAAAATTAGCGGTGTTAGCTATATTGAGTATATTAAACCTTCAGGATTAAAATATAAAGATGTTGGAGATCTATTCTAAATGAAAAAACTTAATATTTTATTTTTTGCTATTTTGCTATCTTGTATATTTAATTCTGTATTTTTTCAAAAGAATACAAATGCTGCCGACTCCTTACCGCATAGTGTTGCTCGAAGGCTTCTAGATACTTGTAATGCTCGTGGTACAATGATTAAGCAAAAAACATATGAAGGAACTGAAATTGATTTTGATAGGTATAATAGTCCTGTATCAGTAACAGGAAACTGGATATCTGCCGACCCTGAAGGTAAAAAGGTTATTAGTTCCGTTTACGAAAAAAATGATTTTCAAGTAAGTAAAGAGAGTAGAAGCTTTTATCTTAATATCGCTGCAATGGCATGTATAGGTCCAAATCATGCTGCTGCTACAAATATCAGAATCCAAAAAGATGAGTTAGATGCTAGTAAACTTGAAAGTAATGGATCTGTCCCCGTGGGTAGAAGGGGCCAAGGAGCCGCTTTTAACTTCCATTTGAACGAGAGAGAGGCTGGCCGTATCGGGGTTGCTAAGATATCTATTAAAGAGTCTGAGATAAATAAACTATCAGACGGAGATTATATAAAATTTAATGTATGGCAGTGTTGGAATTTTTATGGAGTGGGAAATCATAGCTGGGCAGATGATCACGAAGGTCTTCCGGGAAATTGTTATTACCTTGATATCATTCTAAGGGTTAAAGCACCAGTCAAATTTAATGTTGAAGGAGATACTAAAGCGGCAGTTTTAAATTCTAACCAGAGAATTAATTCAAACGATTCAAGATTTAAGAGTAATGGTCGCTATAATCCTCAGACTGCTAGAGTTGGCCAATGGGTTTCTTTTAGGCATAAAGTTACAGGCAAAGATTTTAATAGAGATGATGTTAGCGGTATTGGCTATTATCGAACTATCAGGAATGATGGATATGGCGATTATTTAGTAAATAGAAACTATAATTTTAGATGGAATAAATATCGGGGTAACAATCGCCCTACAATAATTAATCAAGGTAATATTTGGGATACGATTAATGCAATAGATACCGATAGAGAGATCTTTAAGGTAACCAGAGATATGGCTGGAAAGATAATATGCTCAAAAATGTCATATGGAGTTGCTGCTGGAGATATTAATGACACTAATAGATATAATAAAACTACCAATGATGCTTGTGTCTATGTTCCTTATGATTTTGAAATAACACCCTGTGTTAAAATTGATAAAATTCGAAACTGTTCTGGTGGTGATTTAGATATTCCTACCAATGGAAAAGTACCAAATGATCCAAACGATGGTGAGGAAATTAATATTCCAGGAGGTGGAACTGAAACTTCATCAATAAAATATAAAATTACAACTTGGCGCGTTCCTTCGGATAAAGAGAGTTTTGTAACTCAAAATAATAAGAGAGATAATACAAATAGTGATACTTGTTCACCCTCAAACTTTTATTATCAAGACTATCAAGGAATTGAGAACTGTCGTGTTGTTAAAGAAGGGACTGGAAAATTCAATAGAGATACTCAAGTTGCAGACTTTATACCTTCAATTGAAGATGGCGCTGAGGCGGGAACCCGTTATTGCGTTGCACTTTCCATCTCACCATACAAGATGAGTTCAAATCAAAGTCAGGCTGAGCAAGCCAAGCAAGAACGAGAAAACTTAGACTGGCGTCACGGCGCACCAATTTGTATTAAGTTAGTTAAAAAACCAAAAGTTCAATTCTGGGGAAACGGCGTTTATTCAAAATCAGGTATTCGAACAAGTTTATCTCCAACAAAACAGGGAGTTCTTGGCTCATGGGTTGAATATGAAGCACTTTCGAGTGTTAAAATTAAAGATTTTCGAACTGAATCTTCACAGAGTACACAAAAGCTAGTAATCGAGGATTACTCTTCGAAAAGTAGTTTCGGTCAAGGAAAATCAAGCATTGATTCGTTAATTTCAAATATTGCTTCAAAATTTCCAAAAAAGAATTTCGAAGATACGAATACGAAAGTTGAAGTTTATGGCGATTCAAGCAAGCAGCTCGGTTCAATTTCGGCTGATAAGCAAACTCGAGTGATCTATGGTAAAAATATTCGAATTTCTGGCGATATTGTAAATGCCGACAGGACTGTAAATAACGATTCGGATTTTCGCCAGATTATAATTATTGCCGATGGAGATATTGCTATTGACCAAGGAGTAAAAAGAGTTGATGCGTGGTTGATCTCTCGAGGGGTAATAAATACCTGTGCGATTAACGGTACTCAGAATGCCAATGATGTTAATATAAAAAATTGCGACAATCAGCTACGTGTGCGTGGTGGAACTGTTTCAAAAGGGCTACGATTGTGGCGAACCGCTGGTTCTGACGGAACGGCAAAAGATACGCTAACCAGTCCTGCTGAGATTTTTAACCAATCAGCAGATACCTACTTGTGGGCTCAGGCTCAATCTGGTAGTGCAGGTAAAATTGTTACAACTTATACTAAAGAACTTCCGGTGAGGTATTAAATATGGCTAATAGAGAGTTTAAAAAAGGTGGGGTTTCGATCTTTGTTGTTATTATGGTTAGTATTTTGGTCTCGATTATGTCCGCAAGCTTTTTGCGGATTATGCTCCGAGACCAAGAGCAAGCTAGTAAACTAGATCTTTCACAAAGTGCCTATGATAGTGCTCAGGCTGGTGTTGAAGACGCTAAAAGATTTTTACGAATTTATAAAGGTGCCTGCGGTGGCGCAGATGTTGGTAAGAAGGTTTTCGAAGGTAAAACGTATGATTGCAGTGAGATGACAAAGGCAATTTTATCTGATAGTTGCTATACTTTGGCGACTGCTGGGATTGGTGCTAATGGCGGTGAAACTATAGTGCAAACTACAACAAGCACTGGTGGAGGAAATGCCGACCGAGATTTAAATCAAGCTTATACTTGTGTTAAAATTAAAACAGATAATTCTGATTTTTTAGGCCAAAGTAACGAAGGGACGCCTTCAGTTATTAGCTTAAAAGGTGTTTCGAGTTTTAACCAGATTCGTGTTAAGTGGCACACCAAAAATAATATGATGAATGGCTCAAAAATATCGCTAGATTCAATAAATAATCCTAATGCTCGCCCTAATATTTTGAAAGATTGGCAGGCTCAAAATAGACCAGCCATATTAAAAACCCAATTATATGGTTATGTTCCTGGACATAATGGAAATTCATCAACAAGTATGGATACACCTTACCCAGACGATGGAAATGGTGCGAGTGAAATGCTATTTTATCCTGCCTCTGGTATGGATTATCGAGTTGTAAATAGTTCGAATCTACCAACTGTTCGTCGAGATGAAAATTCTGCACAGTCGACAAATGACTATACTTTTACTAGATGTTTAGATGATCTTGGCGCTGGATCAAGTACCTATGCTTGTGAAATGGTGATAAATATTGGGCGAAATGTTTCTCCGAATGATGTTCTGTATGCTCGATTGACGCCTTTAATGAATAATGCCGAATTCAAAATTGAGCTTATGAATAACGGTAATATTATAGATTTTAAAGGTATTCAGCCAAAAGTTGATTCAACTGGTCGAGCAAATAATCAATTTAGAAGGGTTGAAAGTCGAATTGGATTTCATGATAGTAATTTCCCAGTTCCTCTGTTTTCTGCTCAAACTGAAGGAGATGAGCCAATTTGCAAAGATTTCTCAACAACTAAAATTAAAAATAGTGGATTAAATTGTAAGATGTAATATAAAATAGCCTTTATGAAGGCTATTTTATTATATTCTGAAATTATTATTTTGCATATTCGATTGCACGTGTTTCACGAATTATATTAACTTTGATTACGCCCGGATATTGCATCGTGCTTTCAATTTTATCTGCAATATCTCGTGCCATTTTTATTGCCGAAAGATCGTCGACAGATTCAGGCGAAACTATTACGCGAATCTCTCTACCAGCTGAAATTGCATAAGCCTTATTTATTCCTTTAAAACTGGTTGCAACATTTTCAAGCTCGCGCATTCTTTCCACAAAGTTTTCAGCAGAAGCATTTCGAGTTCCTGGTCGAGAAGCACTCATCGCATCGGTAATTTTAACAATAATTGCCTCGACTGTTGTGGCCTCAACATCTTCATGGTGTGCCGCAATTGCGTTTACAACCCGTGGATCCATTCCATATTTTTCGGCAAGTTCAGCACCTATTTGGGCATGTTTTCCTTCAATCTTATGAGTTACAGCTTTTCCAATGTCGTGGAAGAGCGCGGCAGTTTTCGCAATTTTAACATTTGCACCAATTTCTTCAGCAATTAAGCCTGCAACATTAGCCATTTCTGTTGAATGTTTCAAAACATTCTGGCCATAACTTGTCCGAAACTTTAATTCGCCAAGTAGTCGCAACATCTCATGAGGTAAACCTGAAAGTCCAACTTCACGAGCAGCATCTTCGCCAGCACGATTAATTTCCTTATTTATTTCACGCTCAGCTTTTTCAACAACTTCTTCAATTCTTGCCGGATTGATTCGCCCGTCCTTCATTAAAAGCTCAAGCGAAAGTCGTGCAACTTGGCGGCGAACAGGGTCGAAACTTGAAAGAACAACCATTCCGGGGGTATCATCAACCAATATATCTACACCAGTTTCGCGCTGGAGAGCTTGGATATTTCGGCCCTCTTTGCCAATAATTCGACCTTTCATTTCATCATCAGGGAGTTTTAAAGCGGTAACTGTTCGTTCAGCCGTTACTTCGCTTGAAATTCGTTCCATTGCTGAAACTAAAATAGCCTGAGCTCGTTCTTCGGCATCTTCGGTTGCATTTTTTTGGAGCTTTGCAACTAGATTAACCATATCTTGAGCCATATTTCTTTCGGCAATTTTCATAATTTTTTCAGCCGCTTCTTTTTTTGAAAGCTTCGCAATTTTTTCAAGTTTTTCATCTTGCTTTTTGCGAATTTCTTTAATCTCATTTTTGAGTTTTTCAACTTCAAGCTCATTATTTCGAAGTTTTTCAGTTCGTAAATCAATCTGATCAAGTTTTCGGTCGAGAGATTCTTCTCGTTCTGCAAGGCGATTTTCAGTTTTTCGAATTTCTTTTCGCCGTTCTGATTCATCTTCGTTAGCCTTTTCGGTAATTTTTAAGGCTTTTTCATTTGCACGTTCTAAGATTTCAGCTGATTTTTTTCGGGCTTCAGCAATAATTTTATCTGAATTATTTTTTGCATTTGCAGTTTTCACTTTTTGATATGCAAAAGCGCTACCGCCGCCAAACAAAACGCCAAGCGTAGCTATAATTATTTCCATATTGTTCCTTTCATCAATAAATACATTAAAAAATCAAAAGCAATATTATGCCTAAAACCATTTTAACACAAAAAAAATAAATTTCAAAATTGCGAAAAAACTTTTTTTAGTGTATAATTTAATTATGTTTATGTCTTTTTTAGCTTGGTGGTATGGTAAAGGGCTAGCTTGGCGTGCTGAGAAAATTTTAGATGGAATCGAACGCTCGATTGATACTTTTTCGCTTGGTCTTTTAATAAAAACTTGGTTTGCACCTTTTCGGCAAATTGATGCTTTAGGCGTTTCGAATGCTTCAATTGAAGTTCGAATTAAGAAGTTTTTTGATAAACTTTTTTCTAGGTTTATTGGCTCTTTTTTGCGAACAATAATAATGATAATCGGTATATTTTTTATTAGCTTTAAGGCGATTTGGGGCCTAATAATGTTGATTTTATGGTTGATCTCACCAGTTTTACCAATTATTCTTGCTGTAATTTTTACAACTGGTTGGACGCCAAAAATTATTCCAAAAATTAAGGATGATTTTAAAAATTGGCAAAAAAATGCTCCATCAAAAGAGATTAAGCCGAATAAAACAAAAAGGAGTTGGTTCTTATGATTTTTGATTATAATAATTTGCGCGTAAAAAAATCCCGTTTAATGAACGGGCTTAGGGGATTTTTGTTTCTCCTTAAAATTTTAAAAATTGTTGGAATTTTGAGTGGATTTTGTTTAATTTTAATGGATTCATCTCTTGGTTGGTTAATTTTGGCATTTTCATCAATAATCACAATTCTAATTCATTGGTGGAATGGTGAGCTTCACAGGTTGGAGCCATTAAAAGATTTAAATATTGAAGGACAGTTAGCTAGTAATATTCTAGGAAAACTTTCGAAAAATCCAACAAGCGAGCAGATCGCAAAAGTAGTTTTAGAAAGTTCTGGTGGAAAGTTCATTATTTCACGTTTTGGGCTTGGAAAAACTACGATTGAGAGTTTGGTTCAGATTCCACAAAATTCACCTGAGAATATTTTTCAAACTGCGTTGCAAATTCAGCAAAAATTAAAAACTAAAACCGTTTCTGGTTCGGTTTTAACTCTTGCGATAATTCGAAATTTTCCAAATTACGAAACGCTTCTTGCACAGTTTTATCTTGATTTTGAAGATTTAGAGCGTGGTGTTTTGTGGCACGATCATATTTTTTCATTAATAAGCCAATCTAAAATTCCAATGAAAACTGGTGGAATTGCTCGCGATTGGTCGTTTGGCTATACTCCAACCTTGAATCGTTTCGGATTAAATATTACAAATCAGGTTTCAAACAATATTCTAATGTCTTCAAATTTAGAGCAACATAAAGATTTAGTTTTGAAAATGATTGAACAATTTAGTGGTAATGGAAAACAGAATATTGCTCTGATTGGCGCTGATGGCGTTGGTAAGACTACTGTTGTAAATTCTTTCGCCGCAAAAATTGCAAATGGTAGTGAGAAGATCCCTTCAAATTTGAAATTTAGGCAGGTTATTTCTCTCGATGCTGCATCTTTGATTGCTGCGGCACCAGGCCGAGGTGAAATAGAAAATTTGCTGAACTATGTTTTAAATGAAGCTTATGCTGCTAAAAATATAATTATTTGTCTTGATAATGCTCAGCTATTTTTTGAAGATGGCGTTGGCTCAGTTGATGTTTCGAATTTACTTCTTCCTATTATTCAGGCTGGTGCTTTAAGATTAATATTAACTCTTGATGAGCAGAGATTTTTGCAAATTTCAGCAAAGAACCCAGCACTTGCTCAAGCAATGAATAGATTACAAGTTAAGCCAGCTAATTACGATGAAACACTGGCGGTTATGCAAGATAAGCTGTTAATTTTCGAACATCAAAATGGTGTGTTTTATCAATTTCAAGCACTTAAAGAAGCTTTTAAACTAAGTGAAAGATATATTTTCGATTTAGAAATGCCAGGGCGGGCGGTGCGCTTGTTAGAGATGGCGGCAGGATTTGCTGATAATAAAATTGTAACGGCAAGTTCGGTTGAAAAGGCTATTGAGCAAACAATGAATGTAAAAATTGCTACTGCAAATGTTAATGAAGAAAAGGAAACTTTATTAAACCTTGAAGATTTATTGCACGCCAGAATGGTTGGTCAGGAAAAAGCAGTTTCAGCTGTAGCAAATGCTTTGCGCCGTGCGAGAACTGGTGTTCGAAATCAAAACAGACCGATTGGAACATTTCTCTTTCTTGGTCCAACTGGAGTTGGTAAAACAGAGCTTTCGAAGGCACTTTCAGAAGTTTATTTTAACGGTGAAAATAATATTGTTCGTCTTGACTTGAATGAATTTGTAAATCTCGATGATGTATCAAGATTGATTGCAGATGGTGCGCGTGATGCGAGCTCTCTAACTGCTCAAATGATGAAAAAGCCTTTCTCGGTTGTTCTTTTAGATGAAATTGAAAAGGCTCATCCAAATGTTTTAACTGCGCTTTTGCAAGTTTTAGATGAAGGTATTTTAAGGGATGAAAAAAATCGCGAGGTTTCGTTCCGAGACGCGATTATCATTGCGACATCAAATGCTGGATCTGAGCGAATTCAAGAACTAATTTCTCGTGGCTACGATTCAACAAGCGCTGAAGAAATTATTGTAAATGACTTAATTGCAAGCCGTGAATTTCGCCCTGAATTTCTGAACCGTTTTGATGAAATTGTCGTTTTCGAACCACTTACAAAAGAAAATCTTATGCAAATTATTGATTTGATGATTATTGGAGTAAATAAAACTCTTGCTGGACAAAAAATTACAGTTTCTGTCACACCAGAGGCTAAAATATTGCTTGCAGATCTGGGATACGACCCAAAACTCGGTGCTCGGCCAATGAGAAGAGTTATACAACGAGTTGTGGAAAATACTATTGCACGAAAAATGCTTTCTGGTGAAGCTCAAGCTGGTTCGAATATTGAAATTACTCCGGAGATAGTTCAGCAAAGCTAATACAAAATAAAAAATCAGCAGATGTCCATTCTTGCTGATTTATTTTTTCAAATTTTGGAGGGCCAGGAGGGGCTCGAACCCTCGACACCCTGCTTAAGAGGCAGGTGCTCTAACCGGCTGAGCTACTGGCCCAATACTCACATTATAGCATATTTAATTGTGAAAAAAAAGACTTTTTGATTATTTTTTTGGCTGAATTTTATAAATATAATGTGCGCCTGATATTTTAAAAGGTTTTAAATTTTTAATTTCGAAACCATAGCTAATGAATAATAGGGGTGAATTTTGATAGTCTGCTTGTTTTTGAGCTAAATTTAGCATTTTTTCAATTCTTTCTGCATGTCCAAAAGTATAAAAAACGGTAATTTTATTAACTGGGAAGGCGTTCCAAAAATTTTGAAGAGATACCTCAGTTTTTTTTGATTTTCGGAGCCTTAGTTTTGAAACTAGAACTAAGAATGGGTTAATTTCGAAACCGATTGATTTTGCGCCAAAATCACTTGTAATTTTTAGAACAATTCCATCACCGGATCCAATATCGACTAAAATATCTTTCTCTGAAAGTGCTATTGATTCGAAAAGCTTAATCAGATCCTTTTTATGAGTTGGCACGTATGGTGCACCAAATAAAACAGTTAAAAGAAAAGTGGCAATAATTATGCCGATAATAAAAAATATTGAGTAAAAAATAATTTCCATAAAATAAAATAGTTTGGTACCCCCGGTAGGACTCGAACCTACGGCCAGGAGGGTAGAAACCTCTTACTCTAATCCACTGAGCTACGGGGGCGTACCTAAAACAATTATACCAAGTTTTTTAAAAAAAGTCTATATGATTATTTTTCTAAAAGCAAAAACCTCCAGAAAATGGAGGCTTGTGCTAAAACAAAAAAGATCAAATGGTGCGGGCGGAGAGAATCGAACTCTCATCACTTGCTTGGAAGGCAGGTATATTAGCCGTTATACGACGCCCGCATGAGATTATTATAGCAAACATTTTTTATAAAAGCAAGACTTTTTTGAAAAAATAATATGTTTATGTTAATATAGTAATTATGAAACTGAATGATTATGTTGTAAAATCGAGTCTTGAAGAAGTTGCTCATTCTAGCGGATATGCTAAAGCTCAATCTGGTGGAAGAATCGGTACTGCAAGTTCACAAAGTTTTGCTCAACGCCAAGCAATTGATTATCGAAATTCGAAAGTACGTTCGTATCGAGATTCTCAACTTGGTCAATTAAGAATGGCACAAAGAACTAAAATAGAAAGTTCAAGATCGGCTCTTGATCAGATTAGAGCCAAAAGAGAAGAAAGGGCTTCAAATTATTTGCAGCAAAATCTAAATAGACAAAAAAATACACTTTCGAATGGTCAGATTGATCAATCAACAAAAATAAGAATGACAAAGAGTGGTTTTGGCGATGTTCAACAAACCGGAATAGCGGGTTTTTACGGTTCGCAAACTCCAAGCTCTCAAAATGTTGTGCGAAGTTTTCGCCCGCAAATTAAGCCAAAATTTTAAAGCTTGATTTTCAAATTTTTATGTGTTAAAATGGTTGAAGTTATGGCGGATGTAGCTCAGCTGGTTAGAGCGCTGGTTTGTGGCACCGGAGGCCGTGGGTTCGAACCCCATCATTCGCCCCAATTGAAATTGAGCTTAGAGCTCTTTTTTATTTGACTAAAATTTAAAATTGTGATATAGTGTTGTATAGATTTTTGCCAAGGAGGAACAAAAAAATGGCTAAAATGAACCTTACGGAATTTAGATCAAAAAAGATGGATGAAGCCTTTCAAGATACTCTCAATTGTTTTAGAGCTCACCACCCAAGCTTTTGCAGTAGTCTTAATGATCAAAATGAGAATAATCTCTTAGAGGTGATTAAAAGTTCAATAGTCTATACCGCCGAAGCTTTGCTTGAAGAAGACTGGGCTGAGGCCTCTGACGTAGATATTGAACTGACTACGATTTTTGAGATTCTAAATGGCGATCAGCCAAGTGGAATTTCTTGTACGAAGTTCAATCTAAAATTTATCAATCTTCTGATTAAAAAACTTAAAGACAAATCAGTCTTTAACTTCAATGAAGTGAATTCTATTCTTGTGAATGCGATAAAATATCGTGAATCACATAAAGGATTTGACCACTAAAAAACTCCCAATCTTGGGAGCCTTTTTAATTATGAAAATAAAGTTTCAATTTTTGCACCGAGTGAATTTAATCTTTCTGCAAAATCTTCATAGCCGCGATTAATGTTATAAACATCACGTAAGGTTGAAGTTCCTGGTGCGGCAAGCATTGCAATCAAAACTACTACGCTTGGCCTGAGTGCACTTGGCGCAATAACATCTGCGGGTTTCCATTTTGTTGGACCAGAAATATAAACGCGGTGTGGGTCAACGAGTTCAATTTTAGCATTCAGTTTTGAAAGTTCAGTAAAATAAATTGCACGATTTTCATAGCTCCAGTCATGAACTAAAGTTCGGCCTTCTGCGACAGTTGCAATTAGTCCTAGAAATGGTAAATTATCCATATTTATCCCAGGAAATGGTAGTGCATGAAGTTTATCTTTTGCGGCGTGAAGTTTTGATTTTTTGACAACAATATCAACCAATCGTGTTTTGTCGTTTTTTGAACGATATTCTGGGCTGATCTCGAATTCTGCTCCCATTTGTTCAAGTGTGGTAAGTTCAAGCTCATTGAATTCGATTGGCGCACGTTTGATAGTGATTTCAGAATTTGTAACCAGCGCAACCGCCACGAAAGTTAAAGATTCAATAGGATCTTCGCTTACATAATATTCAACATCTTTCTCGATTTTTGTTAATCCATGAACTTTTAGAGTTGTTGTTCCAATTCCTTCAATTTTAACACCAAGCTCTTCAAGAAAGAAGCATAAATCTTGCACCATATAATTTGGGCTAGCATTTCGAATTATAATTTCTTGGCCAGAAAGTGCTGCGGCCATAATTATATTTTCGGTTGTTGTGTCTCCGCGCTCAGTTAAGAGTATTGGCTTCTCGACTTTTTTTGCTTTGTTTGAAACTTTGTAAAAATCAGCTTGTGCTGTAACATTTGCGCCAAAATATTTTAATCCAGAAAGGTGTGGCTCAACTGTACGCGTTCCTAAATTGCATCCACCAGAAAAAGGTATTTCAAAGTCTGAGTATTGGTGGAGAAGTGGGCCAAGAAACATTAGGATACTGCGTGTTCTTTTGGCAGATTCAATATTCATATTTTCGAAAGATAATTCTTTTGGGGGTATAATTTCGAGATCATTTTCGTCATTTAGCCATTTAATTTTTACACCAATCGAATTTAAAACTTCAATAATTCGATTAACTTCTTCAATCCGAGCAACGCGGCGAAGAGTTGTTTTTCCTTTATTTAAAAGAGAAGCACAAAGTAGAGCAACTGCGGCATTTTTAGAGGTTTTAACTTCAATCTTACCAGAAAGTTCACGGCCACCATGAACACGAAAATTGGTTTTCTTATTTGAGTTAACAGATATAATTTCGCTGGAAAGTTCTTCTGAAATTCTTGCGAGCATTTCGATAGTTATATTTTGCTTTCCACTTTCGATTCGGTTAATCGCACTTTGTGAGGTGCCAATTTTTTCGGCAAGCTCAACTTGGGTTAAATTCTTGTGTAGGCGAGATTCTTGAATAAGCTTCCCGATTTTTTCTAAATAGGCTTGTTCTTTGTTCATGAAATAATTATATCACTTATGGTATAATAAAAACAAGTTTTCTGAGAACTTTTTTGTTTTTAAAAAGTATGGTATACTTAAAAACATGATATAGTGACGGTTTTTATATTTTTTAGTTTCGAAAAGTTTAATTTTTAAGGAGAGTTTTTATGTTTGATGAAAAGATTTTTAACGTAATCGAAAATGAGGAAAATCGTCAGCGAGAAGGCTTGGAATTAATTCCAAGTGAAAATTATGTTTCAAGAGAAGTATTAGCGGCACTTGGTTCAGTTTTAACTAATAAATATTCTGAAGGCTACCCAGGGAAAAGATATTATGGCGGTCAGGAGAATACTGATATTATTGAGAGTTTAGCTATTAAACGCGCAAAACAGCTTTTTAATTGCGATCATGTGAATGTTCAACCACACAGCGGTGCGAATGCTAATGAGGCGGTTTATAATGCTTGGCTAGAAGTTGGTGATACTGTTTTAGGAATGGATTTAGCGCAAGGTGGACATCTAACCCACGGATCGCCAGTTACTAGAAGTGGTAAAATTTATAACTTTGTGCGTTATGGTTTAGATGAAAATGGTGAAATCAATTACGATCAGATTGAAGAATTAGCTGAAAAATATAAGCCAAAAATTATTCTTGTGGGATTTTCTGCTTACCCTGGCGAAATTGATTACAGACGAATTGCTAAAATTGGCAATAAATATAACGCCATGCTTATGGCTGACGTTGCTCACATTGCTGGATTAATTGCTGGAGGTGTTTCGAAAAACCCATTTGACTACGGTTTTCATGTTGTGACAACTACAACGCATAAAACCCTTCGTGGCCCTCGCGGAGGAATGATTCTTTCGAATGGGAAGGTGGGAAATCCGCTCAAAAAACCAGCAAAAACTCTCGAGAATCTCCCGACTCTAATTGACCGTAGTGTCTTTCCGGGAACTCAAGGCGGCCCACAAATGCATTCAATTGCAGCAAAAGCAGTTTCTTTCTATGAAGCACTTCAGCCTGAATTTAAAATTTATGCTCAACAGGTGGTGAAGAATGCTCAAATTTTGGCCGAAGAACTTTCGAAAAGAGGTTTCAAGCTTGTAACTGGAGGCACAAAGAACCACTTAATTTTAGTTGATATTTATGCGAGTTTTGAAATTGATGGGAAATCTGCCGAACATGCAATGGATGCAATTGGACTAACTCTAAACGCTAATTCAATTCCTAATGATACTTTGTCTATGTTCGCACCAAGCGGGATCCGACTTGGAACGCCGGCTGTAACTTCGCGTGGGATGAAGGAAGCTGAGATGGCGAAAATTGCTGAATGGATGGAGCTTGCGATTAAACACCGTGAAGACTCTAAAAAACTTGCCGAAATTAAAAAAGAAGTTGCAGATTTTGCTAGAAATTTTCCGCTACCGAGCGATTTATAGATAATTTTTAATATTTCGAAAAGTTAAAAGCTATGATATAATAGACTTATCATGGGTATGGTTTTTTTGAGATTTAAAAAGTACCGCTCTAAAATTGCTTTTCTGGGAATTATTTCAGGATTTTTAACCCTTGTTTTTTTAACGATTTCGAAAGCCTCAATCTGGTTTGATGAGGCTTTTTCGGCTTATATAATTCGTTTCAATTTTGCTGAAATTTGGCATTACACATCTGTTGACGTTCATCCGCCACTTTACTATTTTTTATTGAAAATTTGGAGTGCATTTTTCGGCTCAAGTGACTTTGCATTGAGGAGCCTATCTGCACTTTTTGGTGTTTTAACTATAATTTTGGCATATTTTTTGGTAAAAAGACTTTATAATAAGAAAATTGCACTATTAGCGAGCAGTTTTCTTGCAATTTCACCGATGTTAATTAGATATTCTCAGGAAGCCAGAATGTATACGATGGTAGCATTTTTAAGTATTTTAACGGTAAGAGCCTTTTATGAAGCTTGGGTTGTTGAAAATACGATGAAAAATAAGAAAAAATGGAGAATAGTTTATATTATTGCTGTTTGTGCTGGAATCTGGACGCAATATCTCTACGCTTTGGTTCCAATTTCATTATGGATTTTTAGAGCAATTTATATTTTGAAGAACCAAGAAAAGAATTCAAATAGGTTTAATTTTCTTAAACTCTTAAAACTTCAAAAACAGAATAGCAAGGCAAAACAGTTTTTTAGTATTTTTTTTGCTGAAAAATGGCTATCTTCGCATCTTATTGTTGCATTTTTATACATTCCTTGGATTCCATTTTTTATCTCGCAAGCTACTTATGTTAAAGCTAAATTCTGGATCCCCGCACTTGATTTTACGACAATACCAAATATGATATCGAATTTCTTCTTTTATCTTGATGCCGACAAAACTAATGGTTGGCTATCTTTGATAGCTATGGCTATTATTATGATTGCTGTAACTTTTACGTTCGAAAAGTGGAGAAGTACAAAATTTAATAGTATTTTCTGGGTGATTTTTTTAGTCTCGGTTGTTCCTATATTTTTACTCTATATCGCAAGTTTGCCGCCATTTAGCTCAATTTTTGTTGACAGATATTTACTTATGGCTGAAGTTTTTGCATCAATTTTAATAGCAATTATCGCGGTTAAACTTTTTGAAAATAAAAAGAGTATTTCAATTTTATTGAGTATTTTGATTATTTTTTCACATTTTTTTGGAATTTATCAGCTTAATTTACAGAGGGGTATTTCTAAAAATGGTGGAGAAATTACTGAAATTCGGCAAGCAATTGAAAAGGTTCGAAATGAAAAAAATAATGCAACAATTGTTGTTGGTGGATTTTTGTATTATTCGGCGGCACAATATTCTAATAATGAAAGTAAAATTTGGTTTTATGGCGAACCACCAATTTATCGTTCTGGTGATATGATTAGAGCTGATTACACGCCAAAGATTGAGAATGATAGTGATTTTATAAAAAATAAAGAGTTTTTTATAATCTCCCCATATAGTAGCACTGATAAAAAAACGCCAATTTCTGGTTATAATTTTTCGAAAGAAATTGATTACAATAATTCAATAAATGGCGACCCTTTGTATAAAATTTTAAAATTTATTAAAAAATAGTCTTCACAAAATGAAAAAAGTGTGGTATAATTTATTCATTAAGCACCCGTAGCTCAACTGGATAGAGTACCTGGCTTCGAACCAGGCGGTTGTAGGTTCAAATCCTGCCGGGTGTACCACAGTTTTTCTCGCTTTTGGCGAGTTTTTATTTTTTATGATATAATATGATTTATATGAAAGAAATAATTTTCGAAAATCTAAAAATCCAGCAAAATATTGATTTTGGCAAACTTACAACTATGAAAATTAGTGGAAAAGCTCATTTTTTTACAGTAGTAAAAAATATTGAAGACTTTAAGAATGCGATTAAGTTTTCAGAAAAAAATAATTTGCCGATTTTTATTCTTGGTGGCGGAAGTAACACGATTGTGAAGAATCAAAACTTTGCAGGAATAGTGATAAAAAATGAAATTAAAGGTTTTGAAAAGGTTTTCGAAAATAATGAAAGTGCTGAATTCTGCATAAAATCTGGTGAAAATTGGCATAATTTTGTTAACTTTGCAGTTTCGAAAGGCTTTAGTGGTTGTGAAGCAATGGCGATGATTCCTGGAACAGTTGGAGCTCTACCAATCCAGAATGTTGGTGCATATGGCCAGGAAATTGCCGATATTTTGAAAAGTGTTAAAGTTTTTGAAATCTCAACTGGTAAAATTAAAACTTTATTAAAAAATGAATGTGAATTCGCTTACCGTGATAGTATTTTTAAGAATGATGCTAAAGGAAAATATTTTATCGTTTCGGTGAATTTGAAGCTTTCAAAATCTAAACCAGAAATGCTTGAATACAAGGTTTTAAAGGAGAAACTTGAGAATATTGGCAAAAATAAAGAAAATCTAACAGCGAAAGATGTAATGAATGCAGTGGTTGAAATTCGTTCAAAAAAATTGCCAGATCCAGAAAAAATTCCAAATTCTGGGAGTTTTTTCAAGAATGTGATAATTTCAAAAGAAAAAGCTGTAGAGATTTGCAAAAAATATCAAAATGTACCGCTCTTCGAATTTGGTGAAAATTATAAAATTGCAACTGGTTGGCTTATTGAGCAGTCAGGCCTGAAAGGGAAAGAGATTTTTGGAATAAGAATCCATCCAGAAAATGCTTTAGTTTTAACGAATATTTCAGCTAAAAATTATGATGAACTAGCTAAAGCAAGAAAAACTATTCAGGATAAAGTTTTTGAAAAATTTGGTTTAAAAATTGAACAAGAACCACTAGAAATTTAATTAAAATAAAAACGACATTCTTTATCAGGATGTCGTTTTATTATTTAGAAAGAATTATTCTTCTGTTTTTTCTTCTTTAGATTCAGTATCTTCTGTTTCTTTATCTTCTTCTACGATTTTATAACCGAGGATAGTTCCTTTTGCTAGACTTTCTTTACCAGCTATGTCATTCCAACGAGAACTATCTAGACCAAGAATTAAGAACCAGATAGGCGCTGCAAATATGAAAAGAACAGACCAGGCAGGTGATTTATCTAGTTTTTTGCTAATCTCAATAACTGCAAGAACTTCGAAAACTAATGCGATTACTAGTCCAACATAAGGAACGAAAGTTAGAAGAGACTTCCAGCCTTCTTGTCCACCGAGTTCAAAGAATATCCATCGGTTATAGAAAGGAATCCAGGCTTTTTTAGCGTCGATTCCAGCTTTTTTGAAAATTAGCATGTAAAGAAGAGAGCTGATAACATATCCTATAACTGCGGCAACTAGTGCGAAAATTAAAAAGAATGCAATAGATATTCCAGCAATAGCTTCAGTATCTGCGCTATGGTTGTAATTTCTGTACCCATATGTATGGTAACTATTATAATTATACATTCAAAAATCCTTTCTTTGATTAACTTCTGTAATGATTATATGTTAAATTATATATTAAAAAATTGAATTTTTCAATATATTTGCGTATAATAAAAGAATGAGAATTTTAAATGGTGCAGAACTCCGCGATTTTATTAAGGAGCGTCAAGCTAAGCAAGTGCGGGCTTTGCGGCAAAGTTGGCGGGTTTTTCCGAAATTAGTAATTTTTTATTCTTCGAAAAATCCTGTAACTGAAACTTATATGCGGCTTAAAGAAAAATATGGTGAAGATATTCTAATCGAGGTTGAGCGGCGGAAAGTTGCTGTTGAATTTATGAAAAAAGAAATTCAAAAAGCAAATCTTGATGAAAATATTCATGGAATTATTGTTCAACTTCCGCTTGAAGATGAAAACGGCGAGAAGATTTCGAAAGAGGAAACTGAGCAAATTTTAGCGGAAATATCTAAGGAAAAAGATGTTGACGGTTTGAATGGTGGTGCTTTTGTTCCAGCCACAGCTCAGGCGATAAATTGGCTTTTGGCAGGGTATAATATTTCGTTAGAGAATAAAAAAGTTGCTATTGTTGGTCAAGGTAAGCTGGTGGGTGCACCACTTTCAAAATTGCTTGAAGCTTCTGGTATATCAATTTCGAAATTTGACGAATTTAATTCGAAAGAAATGAAAGAACAACTTAAAGATTTTGACGTGGTAATTACGGCGGTCGGAAAACCTGGGCTGATTACTTCAGAAATGCTAAAGAATAAGGCTGTAGTTGTTGACGCCGGAACAGCAAGCGAGAACGGTAAGATTAAAGGTGATGTAGCTGAGGAGGTTCGTGATTTTCGAAAAGATTTAATAATCACCCCAGTGAAGGGCGGTGTTGGTCCACTTACAGTAGCTTCATTGATTGATAATGTGATTACGACAGCAAGAAAAGTTGCTGACAAGAAAGGCCAGCAAGATTTATAAAAATAAAATAGACTTCCAACTGGAAGTCTATTTTTTAGATTGAAGCCTAATCGCTCCATTGAGAAGCGGTCAGCTTAGAATCTTGCAGCTTTTCGGCTAGCGAAGTAGTAACCAAAGGCGGTTACCATTGAAGTTAATCCAAGAATTGCAGAAAGGGTATTTGCACCAGTTTGCGGCAACTCTGTTGGAATATTTGGTGTTGGGCTATTTGGTGTAGGTGTTGGTGGAGTTTGTTTCTTTGGAACTTCCACTTTCGCACTATCACAACCATCGTTATCTCCAGGAATTGTTGGCGTATCTACACAAGCTGTATTTACGGCAGTCATTCCTGTTGCTGTTGCTTGTGATTTGATTGTAATAGTTTTACTTTCACCAACTTTCAAAGAGTCAATCTTTAGAGTTAAAATATTATCTTTGATTTCGCCACTATCGGCACTTACAAAAGTGATATTTGCTGGTGCACGATCTGTTACAACAACGTCTTTCAAATCAACATTTCCGTTATTCGAAACTGTAATCTCGTAGTTGAAATCAGTATTTGCTTCAATTTTAGCATTTTTCTGATTATTTACAGTTTTCTTGATAAGGATTGAAGGTTTTTCTTCACGTTTAACTTCGAAAGATTTTTCACAATTTGAATTTGAGTTTTCGCCATCTTTTGTGATAACTGTTGAAGAAATTGTGAATTTACCAACAATTTCAATGTTGAGCGTTAATTTTGAGCCATTGTTTACAGTTTTCTCGATTACGATTTTGCCACTCTGGTCTTTTACAATATATTTAACGCCAACGAATGTTGTGTTATTTACAGTATAAGAAGTGTTAAATTCGAATTTTGTTCGAGAGATTTGGTTAATTGTAATATTTCGACATACCAATTCCGGTTTAGATGGAACCGGCGCTGGAGCTTTAGTTTCGAAAGATTTTTCACAATTTGAATTTGAGTTTTCACCGTCTTTAGTAATGATTGTTGAAATAACTGTGTATTTTTCATTTACATTATTTGGAACGGTAATTTCGAATTTAGTTCCACCATTTATAACTTTTTCGGCAACAACTTCATTTTTTGAATTTTTTACTACATATTTTGTGCCAGTAAATTCCGTATCTTTTACTGAATATTTTGTATCAGCCGCATAAGTGATTTGCTTTTCATCTTTTCGAACAATGTTCAAACTTAAAGCTTCACATTTATAGACTGGATTTTTAGGAGTTTCACATTTTTTTGTAACTTTTACGCTTGCAGTATCGTTTTTAACGATTTTTTGGTCACTTGCTTGAGCGATGTTGGTTAAAGTGTTCTCTCCACAAACTGGCAAACTATTTTCAGCTGAAACAGTTGCATCAAACCGAACATAAGCGTCGCCATTTGGTTGATATGAACCAATATTGATTCCAGAATTTTGAATGACGTTATCGCTAACTTTTAATCCTTTTGGATTTGATGTGTTGTAGAGCTTTGTTGAGCCCGCAACGTAATTCAAACCTTTTGGTAAAATGTCGCGAATTACAAGATTCTGAATTCCTGCAGAACCTGTATTTTTAGCGTGAATTTGGAATTGAACTGTATCGCCAGATTTTGCATTTACAGTTTCAACCCAAGATTTTTCGCCATTTGTTTTATTTCGAACTGTTTTTGCAAGGTCGATATTAGTTTTTTCTTGCGGTTGGCTAACTTGAGCTTTAACTTTAACGGTTACATAGCCTGCATATTGGAAACATCCAGGGATTTTTCCGTCAAGTTTGTCGTATCCAAGTTTTGCTCCAGTATTATTTACAATACTGTCTGGAAGTTTAGTTGTACCCATTCCGTTGTTTTCGAAAAGGGCAGAACCGGCAACATAAGCTAAGTTGAAATCATTATCGCTTGAAAAAGTTGCTTCGTCCCAAACTGTGTTAGGTTTTGCATTTGAAGCTGAAATCTGACCTTGAACAGTCACATTTTTTGCTGTTGTTGTTGGAACGTTAAGTTTTGCTACTACGTTTTCGGCAACAAGATTTAAGTTCGAAGCTGCGTTGTTGTGAACGTACATTCGAACGTAATATTCTTTGCCATTTTGAACTTTCATATTGTTTGTCCATTTTGCGTTTGAGCCAACTTCACGAATTCCAACGAAATCTTTTTCGTCTCCGCCAATCACAGGGTTATTTGTGATTGAGTTGAATGTAATATAATCTGCTGGTTTTTCAATAGTGAATGATGGTCGAGCTGGACCCCAAGCCCAAACTAGAGCTGGAGCTACTGCTGCTACCAATACTGAACCAGAGATTATTGAATGGTTTTTAATAAAATTAATGAGTTTTTTCATTTGGTCCCTCATTTTCTCCCTTCTAATCTCCACTTATTAGAATTTATTATTAGTATCATCATAATTCTGTTTGTCAATATTTTGTTTTCTTCGCTTTAGCCGAATTGTTAAAACTTAACATAGAATTGGGTTATTAAGAAGTATCAATGTAAAGCCAGGCGGCGGGAAACCGCCTAGCGTGAAGTTTGAAAGTTTTAACACTTTCGAAATGTTCTAATCGCTAAAAATCAAAGCTGCTAGTCATCTATTCCAGGCTCGCTCATAGAGCTACCTGAAAAGTTGGCCGAACTGCTTGGAGTTGTAACTCCGTTACCTCCAGCTTCAACTGAAGGAGCAGATTGACCCACTAAGCTGCTATAGCTCCGACCATCTGGGGTGGTTACAGACCCATCATTGGTCACTGTTGTAGTGCCGTTGGAATCTGTGACCTTGCCAGCTCCACTCCATTGAGATGGCTCACTTACACGAGCATCTTGTGATGGTGTGGTCTGACCTGATGTTGAAGAAGAGCTTTGTGCTGGTGTAGATGGAGCAACTGGAGCAGAGTAGCTTTCAGGCAATTTTGCTTGAGAGGTTTCTGAACCATTTGCTGAGCCATCGTTTTGACCTCCGCCAACTGGGGCTTTGCCCTGATTAGCGGGGTCCTTACTAGGGTCTTTCTTCTCAACCTTGCTTTCGCTTGGCTTGCTAGGCTCAGAAGGTTTCGAAGGTTCACTCGGTTTACTTGGCTTACCCGGTTCGCCTGGTTTTCCAGGTTTGTTAGGTTTTGGGATCTGTATCTTTCCAGTTTTAATGCCCGGAATGTTATTATTTCGCATTACTGTGTTGCCACAATAAACCAAAACACAATAACGATACTTTTCAGTCGAATCTTTAGGGTTTGATATTTCAACATACTGTTGACCTGAAAGGTCTTGTACGTTTTCGCTAACTACTACGTTACCTTTGTTATCCACACCGGTAGCATAATAGTTTGATCCTTCCTCCATCTTCTTGGAAGAAATTTGACTTCTAGAAATGAATGCCTTCGTTTGATAGAAAACATCTTTCCCTTTCTCGTTATAGCGAACTTTTCCGTCCTTCTTCTCTAGCCAATCTTTGACATTGGCATCAGAATTAACGATGCCAAAGGTCATGGCTTTCTCCTTTAACGCAGTTGCGTTATGGCTCATGTACTGAACCATCTCGTTAACTGCGCTTTCAGCGTTTGCTGAAAGAGTGTTTTCATCTGACCCATTTGCAAATACTTTGTGTTGCGTATTTGCAATTTGTCCGTTATAAGCTACAGTATCACCGTCGACCTTATAGTCGACGATCTGGAAATCTTCTTTTGGAAGATCTACATATGAAATTGTAGAAGAAACGGTAGCTGTTGTGCTACTATTTGTAGCACTGGTACTTTTTGGTGCTAAAAGTAAAAACCAAGCCATTGTGCCAATTATAAATAGAAATATTGCACCTATAACTATTTTTAGCCAAATATTTAGCTTTGCTTTAGCACTAGCATCTCCACTATCAGCTTCGTCTTCAGAGTTGTTACGCAGCTCTTGAAGTTTAACTTCAAGATAAGCGAGCTCTTCTTCTTCTGTAGGTTTTTTAGCCGCAGTTTTGCGGACCTCTTTAAACCACATCTCCCCGCCTTTCTTAGTGGAAGCCAGTTCCTTCAATTGTTCTAGAACTTTATCAATTTTTTCAGTTATAGTCATCATTTTTTGCACCATCCTTTCTCTATAGATTTTATTTATTTTTGGCCAAAAACAAATAATGACTATTGAGGCACGATTAATACCTCATAATAACCTAATTCTTGTTAAGCTTCATTGACAGATCTGCTGATTATGATATGTCAACTGCTAGAATTATAGCACAAAATTATTAAAAAGTCAATAAGCATATAATATATATTAAATAAACGCAAGCGCTTTAACTTTTTTCGAAAAAATAAAGAAAAATCACCTTCGAAAAGGTGATTTATTGTACTGGCGGAAGCCTACGACTTTTTTTAGGCTTCTCTTTTTGGCATTCTTTTTTAGATCACTTTTATGATAGTCCTCTAATTATAATATCATAAATTCTTACTAAAATTGATGGCTCTTTTGATGCATTAGATGGCGCTAAGGAATATGTCAAAACGACCAAAATCACACCCACAACCCAGAAATACCATTGGGGAAGTGTGTTGAATAAAATCCCAATGAAAATGAGAGTTTTGATGAAAAATCCAGAACTCCGCCAAAAATCGCATATTTTAAAATACTTGTCTAGTTTAACTACTGCATAGAATGTTGCGAGAACAAGTACTCCATAGACAACTGCGAGATTGTCGAGAATGCCAAAAGTAATGACGTTAAGCATGCGTAAAACGAAAAGCGTGCAATTTACAAGAAGGTTAATCATTTTTAACCCTCCTTTTCTATATGAATTTTCCAGTGCGTGAAAGGTACTAGAATATTTATATAATAACATAAAAAGCTTAAAAAGTCAATAAGTTAATATTTCGAAAAAATAAAAAAGCTCCAAAACTGAAGCTTTCCGATATAATTTCAATTGGTGGGTGATTAGGGACTCGAACCCCAGACCCTCTCGGTGTAAACGAGATGCTCTAGCCAACTGAGCTAATCACCCGAACAATTACTATTCTAGCAGACTTTTTTTGTGAAGTCAACAACTTTTTTCATTTTTTGAAAAATATTAAAGTTATGCTAAGATTATTTAGATAAATGTGTATAACTGAAAGGCAAAATAAAAAGAATGGACACACGAAAGCCAAACGGTACTGGTAAAAAATATGAAAAATACGCAGAAAATCGAAAATCTGAGGGTGAAGATTATAATTTTTATGACAGAGTGATGCGCGACGACTCGGTTATAGAGAAATTTGAATATTTTGTATTAGTTGAAAACTTATTTCCTTACCAGATTTGGGATGGTTTCGAAGTTGATAAACATTTACTCCTAATTCCTAAGAGGTTTACAGAGACAATTAGTGATTTTTTGCCAGCAGAAAAAGAAGAGTATTTTGAAATTTTGTCAAAATATGAAGCTCAGGGTTTTTCAATTTATGCTCGTGCAGCGCAAAATGTTCGAAAAACTGTTAAGCATCAGCACACGCATTTGATAATTCTGAATTATGATCGGCGAGTGAAATGGCTATTTAATATTGCGAATAAAATTCTTTGGTGGCGCAATTTCTCTAAATAGTTTGGTTGATTTTTGATGAAAAAAATGGTAGAATATTTAAAGTTTTATAATAATTTTTAAGAGAAAGAAAATATGAAATCGGAAAATATTCGAAATGTAGCGATTATTGCTCACGTCGACCACGGAAAAACCACTTTAGTGGATGGTCTTTTAAAACAGAGCAATACTTTTCGTGAAAATCAGGCTGAAATGAGCCAAACACTTTTGATGGACTCAGGGGATCAGGAGTCGGAGCGCGGAATTACCATTACCGCAAAACAGACGTCAATTTATCATGGTGATTATAAAATTAACATTATTGATACGCCAGGCCATGCCGATTTTTCTGGCGAGGTTGAACGCACGCTAAATATGGCGGATGGTGTGATTTTGGTTGTGGATGCTCAAGAAGGCCCAATGCCGCAAACAAAGTTTGTGCTTTCGAAAGCGCTTGAACTTGGCTTAAAACCAATTGTGGTAGTGAATAAAATTGACAAACCAGCTCGTCGAATTACAGAAGTAAATGATGAGGTTTCGGATTTATTTTTGGAGCTCGCTACGAATGACGATCAATTGTTGTATCCAACTTATTATGCAATTGGTCGCGATGGTAAGGCTTGGCCAGAAGTGCCAGAAAATCCTGAGGCAGATGCAAATTTTGAGCCGATTTTTGATGCGATTATTAACGAAATTCCTGCGCCGAAAGTTGAACTTGAAGGTGGTTTTCAGCTACTTGTAACTTCTTTGACTTATGATAATTTCTTAGGAAAATATGCGATTGGGCGAATTTCACGCGGAAAAGTGAAATCTGGCGAACAAATTGCATTAATTAAGAGAGATGGCACGGTTAAAAAATCTAAAATTGATAAACTCTTTGCATATCGTGGTTTGAACCGTGAGGAAATTCAAGAAGCCTTTGCTGGAGATATTGTAGCGATCACAGGTGTTTCTGAAGCTGAAATTGGTGAAACTTTGGCAGATGCAAATAATCCTGAAGCTTTGCCAACAATTGAGGTTGAAAAGCCAACCCTTTCGATGTATCTTGGCCCAAATACCAGCCCAATGAAAGGTCGTGAAGGTGAGTTTACAACTTCACGTCAAATTGGCGATCGACTAAAGAAAGAGCTCGAAACAAATGTTTCGCTACAAGTTGAAGAAAGTGGAATCGGATTTATTATTTCGGGTCGTGGCGAACTCCATCTTTCTGTTTTGATTGAAACATTGCGCCGTGAAGGTTTTGAATTCGAAGTTGGCCGTCCACAAGTGGTTACGATTCAGGAAAATGGTATCGAAAAAGAACCGGTCGAAGAATTAATTATTGAAGTTGCACCTGAATTTGTTGGTGCGGTGAGCCAAGAAATGGGAACCCGCCGAGCGGAAATGCGCGCGCAAGAGAGCCTACCAACAGGGGCTACTCGCTTAACTTATATTATTACAACTCGTGCAATGATTGGTCTTCGAAATCTAATGCTGACCGCTACAAAAGGTACTATTATCATGAATAGCTTGCCATATGGTTATCAAGAGGTCGGAGCTAAAATTCCTTCAAGCCGAAATGGTGTATTGATAGCTTTCGAAAAAGGGGTGTCAACACCTTACGCTCTTCAAAGCGCAGAAAGCCGTGGCGAACTATTTATTGGCCCAGGAACTGAAGTTTATGCTGGAATGATTGTTGGCTTAAATAATCGCCAAGAAGATCTTGAAATTAATGTCGTGAAAGAAAAACACCTCACGAATATGCGTTCAAAATCTTCTGATGGTGCAGTTCAGCTAACACCGTTTACTCAGTTAAGTCTTGAACAATGCATTGATTTTATTGAAGATGATGAGCTTCTTGAAGTTACGCCACAGAATTTGCGTCTTCGAAAGCGCTATCTCGACTCAAATGAGCGCAAACGAATGGCAAAATCTACTAAATAATAACACTTGACAATTTATTAAAATATTTAAAAATCGCCCCAAGGACAATGGGCGATTTTTTAGATTCTTGAAAGTCTTAATTATTTTTCACGACTTGTTCGAACGTTTACTGAATAAGATTCTTCAGATTGATTTACTCGAATAACTTTGAACAAAATATTTCCTTTCTATAATCATTTTTGTTTTGATGTTTTTTATTTTTTGGATGATTATGCTTTTATTATAGCACAAAAATATTTATATGTCAATAGTTATTATTAAATTGGTGTGATAGATTTTTATAAAATTAGATATGGCTGGAGTGGGGCTTTGATATTTTTGATAATATAAAATATATAGCATATTAAATAAAACAGTTGAATAATTAATGAGTTTATGCTAAAATTGTGTAAAATATTTTCAAAATAAAAAGGAACGAAATGTTTAACAAAAAAACCATAAATGACGTTGATGTGCGAGGGAAGGTAATTTTGCTTCGTGCAGATTATAATGTGCCTATCGAATACTTGGAAGACGGCTCGGTGAAGATTTTAAATAATTATCGAATTCGAGCGAGTTTACCGACGATAAAAAATCTGATTAAACGAGGGGTTAAAAAAATAATTATTATTTCACACATTGGGCGACCAAAATCGGTTGAAGGAATTGCCGATTTGGATGAACTTGAACATTTACCTAATGGAACTCGAAAATATTCTCTGCGGCCAATTTTTAATAATTTACGTGAACTTTTGCAGGCCGAAGGCTTGAATTTTCCGATGAATTTTCATACTACGCCAATTTTTCCGCGAACACGATACTCGGTTTCAATTAAAGATGCAGATGATGATTATAAGATTGAAATGTTGGAAAATTTGCGTTTTTCGAAGGCTGAGAAAAATAATTTACCAGAATTTGCAGAAGCATTAATACAAGTTACTGGTGCGGACCTATTTGTGCAGGATGGTTTTGGTGTTATTCATCGTGAGCACACCTCAACTAGTGAAATTGCGAAGAAAATACCAAGCGTAGCTGGTTTGTTGCTTGAAAAAGAATATTCAACAATTTTGCAAGTCTTTAAAAGCCCTGAAAGACCATTTGTGGCGGTAATGGGCGGCGCGAAAATATCTGATAAACTGCCGTTAATCGAGAAGTTTATTGAGCGAGCTGATAAAATTATTGTAGCTGGAGCCATGGCAAATACTTTTTTGAAGTATTTAAATATTGAAGTTGGAAAAAGTCGAATTGAAGATGGCCAAAATGAGATTATCGAGCAGATTTTTGAGCTTGCGGAGCGAAAAGTCGGTTTTGAAAATTTGCGAAATTTTATAATTTTGCCAGAAGATGTTGCTGTAGCGAGCAAGTTTTCGAAAGACTCTGAAAGAATTGAAAAACCCGTTACGGCGGTTTTAAAAAATGAAATTATTCTCGATTTAGGAGAGAAATCAATTCAGCGAATTGAAAATGAAATTTTAAATGCAAAAATGATAGTTTGGAATGGAACAATCGGCTATGCTGAAATTGAGAATTTTGCAAAAGGTTCTTCTCGAACTTGTTCTGCAATTTCGAAAGCTACAAAAAATGGTGCAAAATCAATAGTTGGTGGTGGTGACACTTCAGCTTTCGTTCTGGATTGGTCGAATCAAAATGAGGAGAGTGCAGATTTTTCATTAATTTCAACTGGTGGTGGCGCAGCTCTTGAATTAATGAGCGGTGAAATTTTACCAGGATTTGAAGTTCTAGAAAATAAAGCATAAGAATTTACAAAAATAAAATAAAATGATAAAATAAAAGTATTATGGATAAAAAACTTGTTATCGCTAACTGGAAAATGAACTTAAATATGCAGGAATCAAGTATTTTTTTGCATAAATTGAGTGATAAAATTCAAGCTCATCGTGGAATGGAAATTATTCTTGCGCCATCAACTTTCACTTTACAATCTTTAAGTTTACAAGTTAATCATAGGCAGTTTAAGCTAGCGGCACAGAATTTCTACTGGCGAGATCACGGAGCTTTTACTGGCGAAATAGCAATTTCACAGCTTCGCGGAATTGTTCAATATGCATTAGTTGGTCATTCTGAAAGGCGAAATATTTTTCACGAAACAGATAAAGATATTCGTGCGAAAGTTGCTGCAGCTATTCGAAACGATATTCGACCAATTTTATGCATTGGTGAGACATCTGATGAGCGAAACCACAATGAAACTGATTTAGTTCTAAATGACCAGCTAATTGGTGGGCTCGCGAACGTATCAAGTGAAGATATTTCGAAAGTGATCATCGCATATGAACCGGTTTGGGCGATTGGAACTGGCGTAAATGCTAACCCTGATGATATTCGAAAAGCGGTAAAAGTTATCCGAAATCAAATAAAACAACTTTATGGTGCAAAAACTGCTGAGAGTATTCAGGTAGTTTATGGCGGAAGCGTTCAGCCAGAATTCGCAAAAGATTACGCAAATATTAAAGGAATAGATGGTTTGCTAATTGGAGGAGCGAGTCTAAGTGTTGAAAAATTCACTAAAATTGCGGAAAAAGTTTTTGAAACAATAAAAAAGTAAAAGGAAAAATATGCGAGATATAGATTTTGAAGAATTAGATAAGGCGGTTGGAAGCTATCTTGAAAATGGTATTGTTCCAAATTTAAAAGATAAAAACGATGAGGTTTTTTCAAGAATTGAAAACCAGATTGAACATTCACGTGAGCAACAAAAAATGGTCTTTGCGCGAAAAGCTCCGCAGTCGGCAAACCAATTACATAAGAATAATGAAAAAATACAAATTCAGAATACTGAAAAAGCTATTGAAAAACCAAAAAATGAGAAAAAATCTATTTATAAAAATTCAAGAGTTCGAATTTTAGATGATTTTAATGCGCCTGTGCCTCCGGAACATCACCGCGATAATTTTGGTACACCGCTTTCAGTGAAAGAAGAGAAAATTGCTTTCGAAAGCCCAATTTTAGAAACATATGGTGGCGAGAAACCAATTCGAAATATCAAAAAGCTCGAAAATTCACCGATTCGAAAAAAAGTTGTTTCAAAAAATGAAAAAACTCAAGTAAAAAAAGAGGCTGAAATCCAATCTCAAAAAAATGGAATTGATATTACAGAGCAGAAAACCACCACTTCAAGTCGAGCGAAGTTTTATGCTGGTGTATATCGGATTGACGATGGAAGCGATAAGCTTCGAGTCTTTCATGGTGAACATACAGTTAGAATTCCAGAGCGAAAAGTTTCTAGCCCAAATTTCGAAAATCTAAATCTTGAAAATGAGCCAAAAAAAGTTATGCCAGAAATTTCAAGCCTAAAAACTGGTAGTGATACGATTACTCTTGATGATTTTAAGGAATTTAAGAAGGAGATGGATGATAGAGCTAAGCCTGAAGCTTTAAAGATCGAAGTTAAGACTGAGTTTAAAAATCAATCAGAGCAAATCGAAGAAAAAAATAATAAAAGAATAGATAGTTTCAGGGTTGATGAAAGATTTGAAGAAAATTCAAAACAAAATGAAACTCCGGAAAAGGTGATAATTCAGCCTATTGATGAAATGGAAAAGCCAAAAACACCTTTCGTACAAAATCCGCAAATCGAAAAAAGGCCCTTAGGTGTAAATCAGAATCAGTCTAAAAGCTTTGAATTCAAAAAGACAGTGTCTAATTATGAACAAAGAACTGCAACAATCGCAAAGGGGCTTCGGCGGGCAAAAATGTCGGCACCAATTCTTTCGAATGATGAATATACTGCACCCATTAAGCATAAAAAGAAATCTGGCTGGGGTGTTGTGCTAGCTATAATTGCAATTCTAATGCTTGGTGCTGGTGCTGGATTGGCAGCATATCTAGTGGCATTCCGATAGGATTTTATATTTTAAGGCATTGAACCACTTTTCGAAAATTGAAGAGTGGTTTTATTTATTATAAAAAGGAAAAGCTAGTATATACTGACTTTCGAAAATAACTAAGTGTAGATATGCAGTTGTTATTCCAATTTTTCAATTCTTTGTTCATTTTGTAGGTTATTGGTCTGATTGTTGTGAGACTCGTTATTCGAAATGGCGAATATAAGTATGCCAACATAAATCATTATAAAAATTGAAAGTAAAAAACAAACTATAACTGCGCGACCAGTTCTTATTCCACTCATAACGTACCTCCGATAATATTAGAATACTTAAATTATACAGAATATAATTTCAAAAATCAACAATTTGCTAAAAAGGCTAAAATTTGGTAAAATAAAATAATATGAATGCACAAGAAATCCGAAAAGCTTATCTAGAATTTTGTCAAAAAAATGGCCACGAAGTAATCGAGCGCGCTTCTTTAATTTTAAAAGATGACCCGACAACTCTTTTCACGGGGAGCGGAATGCAACCGCTCTTACCGTATCTTTTGGGCGAAAAACATCCAAAGGGCGTGCGATTAACAGATAGCCAGACCTGCTTGCGGGCACAAGATATTGATGATGTTGGCGATAACCGCCATACAACTTTTTTCGAAATGCTTGGAAATTGGTCTCTTGGCGATTATTTTAAAGAGCAGCAAATTCGGCAATTTTTTGAATTCTTGACAGATATAGTAGGTCTTGACCCTTCGAAAATATACGTTTCTTGTTTTATTGGTAACGAAAAATACAATATTCCACGCGATGACGAATCGGCAGAGATTTGGCAAAAGGTTTTTGCTGAAAAAGGTATTGATGCAAAAATTGTTGAGCTTGATACGGCTGAAAACGGTGACAAGCTTGGGCTTCAAGGTGGACGGATTTTCTTCTATAATGATAAAGAAAACTGGTGGAGCCGTGGTGGTGGCTTAGATTCAACGCCGATTGGTGATCCTTGCGGGCCAGATTCAGAAGTTTTTTATGACTTTGGTGAAGAAAATCATGACGCTAGCTTTGGTGAGGCTCACCCAGCGAGTGATAGTGGTCGATTTATGGAAATTGGCAATCAGGTTTTTATGCAATATCAACGCCTGGAAGATGGTTCTTTTGAATCACTCGAAAAGAAAAATGTTGATTTTGGTGGTGGTTTAGAAAGGATTGCTGCAGCAAAAATTAATAATCCAGATGTGTTCCAAATTAGCTTAATGAAACCAATTATCGAAAAACTTGAAGAAATTAGTGGTAAAAAATACGATGAGAATAAGGTTTCGATGCGTGTAATTGCTGATCATTTGCGAAGTGCAACATTTTTGGCGGTTGATGGCTGTATCCCTTCGAATAAAGAACAGGGCTATGTGATGCGAAAATTTATTCGTCGCGCGATGGCGAAGGCTTTTGATTTGGGTGTAGAAGACAATTTTGTTGAACAGATTGTGCCAGTAATCGTTGATATCTATGCGCCAGATTATAAGGAAGTTGCTTCAAAATCTGATGAAATTATTGCGATTATGGTGAAAGAAGAAAAAGCTTTCCGCCGAACTTTACACAAAGGATTAAAAGAATTTGATAGGATTGCATATAAATATGCAGACGATAAAAAACGCAATAAAGTCCCTGCTGATGGAAAATTTCACTATGTTGGATTAGCCGGGATGAATGGTGAAGCTATTTTTAGTCTTTATGATACTTATGGATTTCCATCTGAGCTTTCTATAGAAGAATCTAGAAGGCGAGGTATTAAACTTTCTACTAATTGGCGTGAGGAATTTGACACCAAAATGAAAGAACAGCGCGAACGCTCGCAGACGGCTTCGAAAGGTAAATTCAAAGGTGGGCTTGAAGGTCAAACACTTGAACACCGTAAGCTTCATACAGCTACTCACTTGATGAATGCGGTACTTCATAATATGTTTGAGGGGCAAATTTCGCAAAAAGGTTCAAATATTAATACTGAGCGGCTCCGTTTTGATTTTACTTTTGACCGAAAATTAACGGATGATGAAAAGCAGCAAATTGAAGATACGGTTAATGAGCAAATTTCGAAAGGGTTAGAGGTTTCTTGGGCGGAATACCCAACAGATTACGCCTTGAATAAGCTGAAAGCTATTGGTGTGTTCGGTGATAAATACGGCGAGACTGTTAAAGTTTATACGATGAAAGCCGAAGGTGAAAAACCGTTTAGTGTTGAAATTTGTGGTGGGCCTCATGTTAATAACACGCGAGAGCTTGCTGAGGGTGGTAAGAAATTCAAGATCGTAAAAGAGCAGTCTTCAAGCGCTGGCGTTCGGCGAATTAAGGCTATTTTGCGATGATTCAAAAAATTAAACGTGGAACTATTGTTGTTGGCTATCCTGGCGTTGGAAAAAGCTCAATAAAGCATAAGGACTTTATAGATTTGGAAAGCTCTGATATTATTTATGTTGATAATTTGGCTTGGAAATATGGCAAAGAAAACGCAAAAGGGCGATTTGATAGAGTTAGAAAAGATAATTTTCTTCAGATTTATTGTAACGAAATTGTAAAAAATTATTCGCCAGATAAAATTATGGCGGTTTGGAACAATAAGAAAGTTATTGATTTTTTAGCTCAAGAAAAAATGCCATTTTGCGTGGTCGCTCCAATGAATAATCCTAAAAATATAAGTGAGTTTGTTAATCGATACAAAAAACGAGGTAATAATGAATCTTGGATTTTTGGAGTTGACGGAAAAAGCGGTGTAAAGGGTTCTCTTGAGAGGTTTAATGCTGATGAATTTCGAAAAAAGTATGACTGCGAGGTTTTCGAACTGGATAACAAAACTTTTTTGAGCGATATTTTGGAATTAGAAGACATAGAAATAATCTTGTGAAAATTTGCAAAAAAACCTTAAACGGTTTATAATAGTGTTAGTATGTTATTCAAGAATAAACAAAAAGAAGATTTAGGCGACAATCATATTGTTGCCCTTGATATTGGAACTGAATTTGTGAAAGCTCTTGTAGCTGAAATTGATGGTGATGAAATTCGTGTTATTGGTGTTGGGCGTGCACGGCAAAATGTGTCAGATATGCATTCGGGTGCAATTGCCGATATTGCTAGTGTTGTTCAAAATTGTGAAAATGCTTTGATTGAAGCGGAAGATCAAGCGGAGATTCAAGCTAAAAAAGCCGTAATTGGAATTGCTGGTGAGTTAGTTAAAGGGGCTACGAATACAATAAAATATCGTCGCCCTCGGCCAAATCGTCCTCTAGATGAAGCTGAAATGGAGTTTATTATTGATAAGATTCAAGAAAGAGCTCAACTTAAAGCTCAAAGAGAGATTGCTCTTGAGACAGGGAATCGAGAAGCTGAAATTAAGCTCGTTAATTCAGCTATAGTTGGAATTCATATTGACGGTTATAAGGTTTCGAATCCGATTGGTTTTCAGGGGAAAGATGTTTCAATTCAGATTTATACAGCTTTTGCACCAACTGTTCATATTGGTGCTATTGAGCGCGTCGCGAATGAGCTTGCGCTTGATTTGATTGCGGTTGCAGCGGAACCTTTTGCGGTTGCTAGAAGCATTGTTGGCTCAGATTCTTCGAGTAATTTTACCGCAATTTTAGCTGATGTTGGTGGTGGAACAACTGATATTGCTGTTGTGAATGATGGTGGTGTTGAAGGAACCAAGATGTTCGGGATTGGTGGTCGAAGCTTTACGAATCAAATTGCAAATGAACTATCATTGTCTTACAATAATGCTGAAAAGCTAAAATTAAACCTTTCGAATGAAAAACTCAAATCCACTATCGCAAAGCAGGCGATTGATGCAATTGATAATACTTTGGATGTTTGGATTTCTGGTGTTGAGCTAGCTTTGAGTGATTTTGAGAATATTGATTATCTGCCAAGTAAGATTTTACTATGTGGTGGCGGTGCAAGCTTAAACTCTTTAGTTGAAAGATTGGAAAATGATGATTGGTGGCAAGAATTACCATTTAATAAAAAACCTATAGTAAAACATATTAAGCCTTCTGAGGTCTCAGGAGTTATTGATGAGTCTGGAAAAATTAACGACCATACATTTATTACAGCAATGGGGCTTTTACGGGTCGGATACGATACTTATAGCACTGATGAAAATGCTAGCGAGAGTTTTCGTGATAAATTAAATAGGATTTTACGAGCTTAAGAAGAGGTAAGATATGAGTGAAAAGGTTAAAAAAGATGTAATCTATGTTGATATTGAAGATGATATTACAGATGTTGTTAATAAAATAAAATCTTCAAAAGAGAGAATTATTGCAATTGTTCCACCAAAAAGTTTGGGTATTTTTAGAAGCGCCGTAAATATTCGTTTACTTTCTCGGGCTGCACAAAAAGATGATAAGAAAATCGTTTTTATCACCAACAATTCTGCATTAAAAACTATGTCGGCAGCAGTAAAAATTCCAGTTTCGAAAACCCTTCAGAGTAAGCCAGAAATACCAGAAATTGACATCTTAGAAATTGATGGTGATGATATTATCGATGGTGAAAGTTTGCCTATTTCGGAGTTTAGCGGCCCAACTCCTGACGAAAAGGAAGCTGAAATTCTTGAAGGGATTGACATTGACGATAATAAAAATTTTAATAAAATTAATCCAGAATTAAAAAAAGAGAAGACTAATAAATCTAGAAAAGGGCCGAGAGTCCCCGATTTTTCAAAGTTTCGAAAGAAGATTCTTATTATTGGTGGGGTGTCTTCTGTATTTTTATTATTTATGATTTGGGCAATATTCTTTGCTCCGTTTGCGGATATCACGATTGCTGCGAAAACCTCAACTACTAACGTAAAGGGCGTTGCTTCGATCTCTAATAATGCAAACGATAATTCGCTACTTTCAAAAACCGAAACTATTGAAAAAAATCATGAAATTACTTTTGAGGCAACTGGAACCCGCGAAGAAGGAGAGGCTGCTTCAGGAATTTTAAATCTTTCTCAAAGTAGTGATAGTGACCCTATTACTATAGCTCAAGGTTCTGCATTTTCAGCTGAGCAATGTAATTTTATCACAACCTCGGCTGTTACTATTCCGGGAGTAAAAATTAAAGGTGGCATAATTTCTGATGGAAAAGCTAGTGTTAGAATTAAAGCAACGGCTATCGGAGAGCAGTGTAATCTACCGGCACAAAAATATGTTTCATCAATTAGTGGTGTTTCGGCAAGTGGCGGTCAGCTTTCAGGTGGTTCGAAAAAAACTTTGAAAGTTGTTTCGCAAAATGACATAAATGCAGCAAAAGCTAAAATCAATACAGAAAATGCGGATTCTATTAAGAGTTCTCTAAAAGCTAAATTTGGTTCAGATTATACTGTATTGAACGATAGCTTCTCCGTAAAAGATGGTGAGATTTCTTCTTCTGTTGCCGTCAATCAAGAGGCTCCAAACGGTAAGGCTACACTAAAGGCAACTTCTTTATATTCTATCATGGCAATTGAAAATAAAAGTATGGAAAGTGTTATATCTTCTCTTGTTAAAAATAAAATAAATAATTTAAATAATCAAAAAATTTATGATTATGGCTTGAAGAACATCTCATTTTCGAAATTTAGCGGTAATAGCGTAGAGATTTCATCAAATATAAAAATTGGCCCAACTATTGATATAAATGGTCTAAAAGATAAAATTAAGGGTAAAAAATCTGGTGAAGTCCGAAGCTTAATTGAATCAAATGAAGGCGTAAAAAACGTTGATGTGAAGTTTTCATTCTTTTGGGTAAAGACTATACCGAACGATAATAAAAAAATTAATATCAAGTTTACGGTTGATAAATAATGAATTCTTTAAAATTAATGGCGCTTGATATTGGTACCAAAAGGATTGGTGTTGCTTTAGCTGACTCTTTTATTAAAATAGCTATACCATTTACTACTGTTGAAGTGAATGATGATGTGGAATCTGCGGTAGAACAAATTATTGAGATAATTTCGAAAGAAGAAATTGATATTCTTGTGGTCGGTTTACCACGGAACCAGAGCGGTGAAGAGACTCCGCAGACTGCTTATACTAAAGAATTTGTAAAAAATTTTGAATATTCAGTCGATAAAATTTGTTTCCAAGATGAAAGCCTAACGAGTATTCAAGCTGAAGAACGACTAAAAAGCTATGGAAAGCCATATTCAAAAGGTGATATTGATATGAATGCAGCTTCAATTATTTTACAAGATTATTTAGAGGAGAATTTTTAATGGATGGGATTATAAAACCACCAGTAAATAGAGATAATCAAGAGCTAATAGAAGATCGTGCTGAAAGAGTTATTGAAGAAATATCTAAGCGCAAAAGAGAAGCTGCTGCTATCTTGGATGTAAAAAATAATAAAAAAAGAGTTTTTCGAAAGAGGATTTTAGTTGTTTTTACGGTTTTATTGTTTTGTTTTATTTCTTTTTGTGGAATTTTATTCTTAAACTATAATAATGCAATAAATTATAAAACTAATGATACTAAAAAAGTTAATTTTAACATTATTGAAGGTGAATCTTTAGATGTAGTTGCCCAAAAATTGGCTGATAAAAAAATAATTATCTCTAAAAACTCATTTATTTTCTATGCACGAATAAATAACAAACGGAATATTTTAGCTGGTAGTTATCAGTTATCTTCAAGTATGACAATTCCTGAGGTTTTAGATATTTTAAATAAAGGTCAAATTGTCAATAGCTTTAATATAACATTTTTACCTGGCGGAACAGTAAAAATGGCTAAAAATACTCTCTTGAAAGCTGGTTATTCGAAAAATGAAATTGATGACGCTTTTTCGAAAGATTATTCTGGAGAATTTCCAGATCTTTTCTCTGGCAAGCCAAAAAATACAGATCTCGAAGGATTTATTTATGGTCAAACTCATAATTTTGAAAAAGGTGCAAAAGTTGAAAATATCTTACGAAGATATCTTGCAGATTTTGAATCTAAAATTAAAGAACTGAACCTTAAAAATAAATTTGAACAAAGAGGTTTGAGTCTATATGAAGGAATCACGCTTTCTTCTATTGTTCAAAAAGAAACCTTGAATGACTTTGAAGATCAACAAAAAGTTGCAGGTGTTTTTTACAATAGGATTAAAGCTGGGATGACTCTTGGTTCAGATGTAACATATCAATACATTGCGGATAAAACTGGGGTTGAAAGAACTCCGAATTTAGACAGTCCTTACAATCTTCGAAAATATAAAGGTTTAACACCTACTCCAATTGCAACACCTGGACTACCTGCTCTTAAGGCAACATCTTCTCCGGCTGAGCATGATTATTTATTCTTTTTGAGCGGAGATGATGATAAGACTTACTACGCTACAACAGATAAGGAGCATCAAAATAATATTAAAAAATATTGTGCAAAAAAGTGCTTAATTTTATAATTTAGCTTGACAATTTTATTAATATTTGATAAAATATTATATGTAAATTGGTGTAAAAATAATGTTTTGTATGTTTTTTACACTGAGGCACCTACCAGAAAATACTTTATAGCATTCGTTTAACTCTATAATATTAATTAAAAAGGTCGACATTATGCTAATTTTCGAAAAGAAAGGGTATTATTAAGGTAGTGCATCACAGTAATGTGTTTGCGGGAGAAAAATTATTTGTAGTCAAAAACGAGGAGTTAAATCTCCTAAGATTGAAATCATACAGAATAGAAATAATACAGTTTCTAATTCTACATTTTTGAAGATAATTAATATATTAAGTTCAAAATCAACTGTTATTTATACTTCTATTTTTGTTATTGTGGTCATGGTTGCTATGTTTGGTGGTAGTCAGCCGGATATTAAAAAATCTGCTGAGTTAAATAATCAAATTAATTCAAAGGCTGTTGAAAATACTCAAAATAGCAGTGAGAAATATTCTGTGGCAGATAAAGTTACGGAGTCTGGTATTGTTGCAAATCTTGCTGAATCTGCCGATTTAGCAATTGCATCTTCTGTGGCAAGTCTTTCAACATCTACGGCAATACTTCAGGATACACCTCAAGTTGCTGTTTCTGTTGAAAAGCCTAAAGTTCTTGAGGTTTCTTCTGAGAAGCGTGAAATTGTTAAATATACTACAACTTCAGAAGAGGTTATTCAAACAATTGCTGATAAATATGGCATTACTGCTCAAACTATTAAATGGGTTAATGGCTTGAAAGGTGATAAGGTTGAAGCTAATAAGGAACTGAGAATTCTGCCTGTGGATGGAATTGTTTATCGATTTAAATCTGGCGATAATATTAAATCCGTAGCAGAAAAATACCAGGCCAATTTAGAAAGATTAATTTCTTACAATAAGCTTAAAGACGGCGAAGAGCCTAAAGAGGGCGTTGAGGTTGTAATTCCTGGTGGTATCTTACCAGAAGAAGAGCGACCAGATTATAATCCTAGATCTAAGGTTTTCTCTACTTCTACAACTTCAAATTCCCGAAAATCTTCTAGTCCTGTTAGCGTATCGAAAGTGTCTTTATCTTCTAATTACAATATTAAAGCTGGAAATGCTTACGCTTGGGGAAACTGTACTTGGTATGCATATAATCGTCGTCCAGATATTGGAAGCTTCTGGGGAAATGCTTCAACTTGGGCAGTTAGTGCTAGAGCCGCTGGATACAAAGTTGATCAAAATCCATCTGTAGGTGCAATCGCTCAGTGGAATGCTTATGCAAACTCGTATATCTGGGGCTATGGGCATGTTGCTATTGTTGAGTCTGTAAACTCTGACGGAACGATTACTGTTTCGGATATGAATTATGCTGGAAAACTAAATGTTGTAACAACTCGAACAGTACCGGCAAGTAGTGTTTCGAACTATATACACTAAAATCTTTAAATGAGCGTTACTATTTCAGGCGCTCATTTAAAATTAGATTTTTCATATTTTTTGTGTTATTATATATGTATGTTTGTAGATACAGCTAAGATTTTTGTTCAAGCTGGCCGTGGTGGAAATGGTGCGGTCAGTTTTCGTAGGGAACTTTATATCGAAAAAGGCGGTCCGGATGGTGGTGATGGTGGAAGGGGTGGTGATGTTATTTTTCGAGCAACTAAAGATCTAAATACATTATTGAATTTTCGCTATAAGCCTGAGCTTAAGGCTAAAAATGGTGAAAATGGTTCAAGGAGGAATAAAACTGGAAAGTCTGGTGAAGATTTGATTGTTAAAGTTCCCGTTGGGACTTTAGTCAAGCGAGACGGAGAAATTTTAGCTGATTTAAAAGCTGACGGAGAAGAGGCTGTGATTGCTCGAGGTGGTGATGGCGGTTTTGGGAATGCTCACTTTAAATCTTCAGTTCGGCAAACTCCGCGTGTTGCTGAGCTTGGTGAAGCTGGTGAAACTTTCGAAGCTGATTTAGAGCTAAAACTGCTTGCTGATGTCGGGCTAGTTGGTTTTCCGAACGCTGGAAAATCTACATTTTTGAGTGTTGTTTCTAATGCGCGGCCAGAAATTGCCAATTATGCTTTTACGACCCTTACTCCAAATCTTGGCGTGGCGGAAATTGATGGTTCTAATCTTTTGATTGCGGATATTCCTGGCTTAATTGAAGGGGCGAGTGAAGGTAAAGGTCTGGGTGATGCATTCTTACGCCATGTTGAGCGAACGAGCGTTTTACTCCATTTGATTGATATTTATGAAGAGAATCCAGATGAACAATATAAAATTATTCGTGAAGAATTAAAAAAATATCAACCCGAGCTTTTGGATCGACCTGAAATTATCGCTTTAACTAAAGCGGAGGGAATGGACGCTGAAATGATTGATTTTCAAATTTCGAAACTTCGTAAAGTGGCTGATGGTTCGCAGATTTTTGCAATTTCTTCGAGTGCACATCAAGGCTTGAAGGAAGTTCTTCGTGCACTTCGAAAACAGGTTGAAGATTTTAGAAACTCGCAATCTGAAATTGATGCTAATGAGGAAGAAAATGAAGATATCGCCGTAATATCTCTATCTCAGGATGAAATCAATAAGGCTTGGACGGTTGAATTTAATGAAGAAGAAAATATTTTCGAAGTTAGTGGTGAAAAAATTGAAAAATTTGCTCGCCGAACTAACTTTACGAATATACACGGCGTGAATCGCTTACGTGATATCTTGCGAAAAATGGGAATTGAGCATGAACTCCGCCGAATGGGTGCAGAAAACTCAAGTATAATTTCAATCGCTGGCAATCAATTTGAGCTAGTTGACTCGAATTGGGAAGATTAAGAATGTAAATAAAAAAGCACGATACTAATCGTGCTGGATATAGGATAATCTCTTTTAGAGTTATTCCTTAGACTTTAATTTTCTGAGCTCTTTCTCTCCTATTAAAAGGGCTACAGTGTCTTGTACTTGACGCCAATCGAAATATTTCGAGAAAATTGAAATAATATCGAGCGGATCGTATTCCGCATCTATAAAACTCCTAATCAGTTGATCTGCGACTATGCTGACTTCTTCTTCTGCGTTTTTTAGAAGAACTAATGGCTCATAGTTTTCACCAATTATTTCTTCTAGTGTCGTTGATTTATACTTAATAAAATTTGGCATTTTTTTTCTCCTATAAATGTGCGCACCACCCTCTGGTGAATGAGTGAGATTATTATCCCATGAATATTTGTATTTTACAATATTTTAATTAAAAAGTCAAATATATTTGTTATTTTTGTAGTTTTAGAGTAAAATATAAACATGAAGACTTTCTTTTTTTATGATTTAGAGACTAGTGGATTTAGTCCGCAGAATGACCGAATTATGCAATTTGCGGGGCAACGAACAGATGAAAATTTTAATCGAATCGGTGAGCCTGTTAATATTTTAGTTAGATTGAATGATGATGTTTTACCAAGCCCGAGTGCCTTAATGGTAACAAAAATTAGTCCGCAAAAAACGGTTGAAGAAGGCTATACTGAGGCGGAATTTTCGAAAATGCTCGTTGAAGAATATTTTACGCCAGATACAGTGATTATTGGATATAATAATGTTCGATTTGATGATGCTCATATTCAGCATCTTTTGTGGCGAAATTTTTACCCACCATATGATTGGCAATGGAAAGAAGGTCGCTCGCGCTGGGATTTGTTAGATGTGGTACGAATGATTCGGGCGCTTCGACCAGAGGGGATTAATTGGCCGTTTGTTGTAAATGAAGAAACTGGCGAAAAATTTGCCGCTAATAAGCTTGAGCTTTTAACTAAAGAGAATGGAATTTCGCACGAGAATGCTCATGATGCAATGAGTGATGTTGATGGCTTGATAGATGTTGCGCGACTCTTGAAGGGAAAACAGCCACAGATTTTTGATTACTTGTTTAAGATGTGTTCGAAAAATGAAGTGCAAAAACTAGTTAATCTTGAGAGTCCAAAGCCATTTGTTTATACGTCTGGTCGCTTTAAAGTTGAGTTTGAAAAAACTACCGTGGCGTTTCCTATCGCGCCGGCTAAAAACAAAAATGTGATTGTGTGGGATTTGCGAGTTTCGCCTGAGAAATTTATCGATTGGAGTGAAGAGCAAATTCTAGAAAATATTACGGCGGATTTTGAAGTTCGCTCGCAAGCAGATTTTATACCACTACCAGCCAAAGTCTTGCAATATAATAGGTGTCCGGCAGTTGCACCAATGGGTGTTTTGACTGAGGAGAATCAGCAAAGGTTGAAGATTAATTTAGCTGAAATTCAAAAAAACTTAGATACTTTGCGAAAAAATCTACATTTTGCTGAAAATATTCGTTCGGCTTTCGAAAAGAGAAATGACAAATTTATTGATCAACCCGCTGATGGTGAAAAAAAATGGCCTGAAGCTCAATTATATGACGGATTTTTGCCGAGTTCTGATGAACCAAAAGTTTCGGCTGTGCGAAATGCTAGTGCGCGCGAATTGGCGGATTTTCATCCAGATTTTACGGACGAGCGACTTGATGATTTGCTAATTCATTATAAAGCACGTAGTTTCCCGAAGAGTTTAAATGCGAGCGAAAAGGCTTCTTGGGAAGAATATCGTGCGCAAAATATTCAAAAAATGCTACCTAAATTCATGGAGGAATTACAACAGATTTCACTGTCTCAGAATTTGAGCCCGCAAGAAGAATTTATTGTTGAAGAAATGAAGCTCTGGCTTGAAAATATTTTACCAGAAGCTGACTAATCGATAATCCCGATAAAAATCGTAACAACTCCTAAAATTGCATGGCTTATGGTTACTCCAGTGAGGTTCTTGATTTTAAGATACTGCACTTACGCTTGTGCGTTATTTTGTTAGCTCTTTAATTTCTAAAGACTATTCGCCGGCTAAGATTTTTTGTTTTGCTTGTCTAATGATATAAGCTTGCGAACTTCTTTCGGCAGATTATCTTCTGGGTGTTTGAAGCCCGCAGTCCACTGATAACCCTTATTATAGCCTAGTTCCTTGGTAATTTTAGAAGTAGAATTTCTTAAGTGTAAAGGAATAGAGGCATTTGGAGCTTTTTTTGCTAAGTTATAAGATTGAAACATAATTCTGGTAGCTTCACGTGATTTTTTAGATTTTGCTAAAGCTATTGCAGCGTGAAATAAAATATATTTTGCTTCTGGCATTCCAATTTTTTCAACCGCATCAAAAGCAGAATTTGCCAAACCAAGAGCGCCATTCCCAGCTAGCCCAATGTCTTCGCTTGCAAAAATAATCATTCGGCGGGCGATATATTTTGGATCCTCGCCGGCGTTTAGCATTTTAGCTAGATAATAACCAGTGGCATCAACATCACTAGCTCGCATACTTTTAATAAAAGCTGAGATTGTGTCATAATGAGAGTCGCCATTTTTGTCATAAATTGAGGTTGAATTTTCGATTGAATTTTTAATAACTTCTGGTGTAATGTTATTTTTTTCGAAATTTAAAATTAGCTCGAGATTTCCAAGCGCATTTCGAGCATCGCCACTACTTATTTTAGCGAGAATTCTGAGTGCTTCCGGCTCTATTTTTGTTTTTGGCGAAACTTTTTCAAGCGCATTTTTAATGATTTTCGAAATCTCCTCAGTATTTAAAGGCTTGAGTGACAGAACTCGACTTCTTGAGAGTAGCGGTGTGATAATTTCGAATCCTGGATTTTCGGTTGTTGCACCAATCAAATTTATCAATCCACTTTCAATATGCGGCAAAAAAGCATCTTGCTGCGATTTGTTAAAACGGTGAATTTCATCAACGAAAAGAATTGTTCGCGTTCCAAGGTTCCAGTTTTGCCGAGCATGTTCGACAACTTTTTCGATATCTTTTTTACCACTAGTGACGGCTGAAATTTCAATAAAGTCCGCATTAACTTCATTTGCCAAAATTCTTGAAAGAGTAGTTTTGCCAGTTCCAGCTGGCCCCCAAAAGATTAAGCTGATAGGTTCTTTGTTTTCGATTATTTTTCGTAAAATTCCATTTTCACCAATAAGGTGAGATTGGCCAATAACCTCATCAAGTTTTTTTGGTCTCATTTTTTCAGCAAGGGGAATTTTTTGTTGGTAATCCATTTCTATATTTTACCATTTTAGTGTAAAAACTGCAAAAATAGTATTTTCGAAATTTGAAAAAAACACTATTTTATGGTACCATCTTAATTAAGTAGTCAACTAAAATGAATCTGAGGAATTATGAAAATTAATACAAAACCACTGCCTGGAATGATGGAGCTATTGCCAGAAGAACAACTCGAGTTTAATCGAATCATGTCAATTATTCAAAAAAATTATGAAAAATTTGGATTTACACCGATTGATACGCCAGTGATTGAGCGAACAGAGACTCTTCTTGCGAAAGCTGGTGGTGAAACTGAAAAGCAAATTTATCGTTTCTCGAAAGGTGACAACGATTTAAGTTTGAGGTTTGATTTGACTGTGCCAACTGCAAGATTTGTTGCCGAGAATTTTGGCCAGTTACAGTTTCCTTTTAAACGTTCGCAAATTGGTAAAGTTTATCGCGGCGAAAGGGCGCAGCGAGGTCGTTTTCGTGAATTTTATCAATGTGATATTGATGTTATTGGTCGAGGTAAATTAAGTATTTCTTATGATGCCGAGGTTATTGCTGTAATTTATAACATTTTTCGAGAGCTAAATTTTGGTGATTTTACTCTTCGAATTAATAACCGAAATATTACGAGTGGCTTAATTGAAGGGCTTGGCTTAATTGAGAAAACAGCTGAAATTATGTCCTTGATTGATCGTGCTGAGAAAATTTCAACTGAGGAATTTTCAAAACAACTTGCTAATTTAGAATTGGGGGAAGAATCCCAAATAATTTCTGATTTTATTAAAATTTCAGGTTCAGCTGAAGATGTCATAGATGAGCTAAAAAATCTTTCTCAAAAAATTAAAAATCAACAATTCAAAAAAGGAATTAATGAGATTTCTGAAGTTTCTGAATTACTAAAAATAATGGGTGTTGAAGAAAAATATTTCAAACTTGATATGTTAATCGTTCGTGGTCTTGACTATTACACAGGAACAGTTTTCGAAACTAATTTGAACAACTTCAAGGAGATTGGCTCGGTTTCTAGTGGTGGTCGCTACGATAATTTGAGCGAATATTATTCGAAAGAAGAATTGCCAGGAGTCGGTGCCTCAATCGGCTTGACACGATTGTTTTGGTGCTTACGAGATTTGGGCTTGCTAAAAATTTCGAAACGCTCAACTGCGGAATTTTTAATAGTTCCAATGAGCAAAAATGAGCTCCAAAAGTCTTTCGAAATTGCTAATGAATTAAGAAAAGAAGGTAAAAATACTGAAGTTTTGCTTGAAGATTTTACTATGAAAAAAGCTTTTAAATTTGCCGATAAACGAGGTGTTAAATATACTTTAGTAATTGGTGAAAAGGAAATTTCTGAAAATTCATTTATTTTTAAAGATATGGAAACTGGCGAAAGACTAGAGTTGGCTAAAATTCTAAAAAAATAGTGCTATTGTTTATTTTTTAAAAAATATGTGGTATAATAATTTTATATCACTTTGGCGCCTTGGCGGAGTGGTTACGCAGCGGTCTGCAAAACCGTTTACACCGGTTCAAATCCGGTAGGTGCCTCCAAAATATTTAAGTAAAGGAAACTATATGAAAGAAGAAAATCAAAGAGTTGTAGAAATTCGAAAAGGTGAAAATGAATCAAATGTTCGCCCAGTAGTTGTTACTCCAGTATCAAAAAAGAAGAAATATAGTCAAACAGTAAAAAGTATTCGGCAAATTTGTGTTTGGTTTAATATTTTTACGGCTATGATTTGTGCTTTAATCAGCCTAGTATATATTTGGGTAGACAATAATCTAGGAGAATTAATGGGTAAGGCTTGGGCTACATTCTTAGTGCTTGGTGCTTTTTCTCTATTTATTATGATTATTGCTCCACTTCTTGATAAAGACGAAGCTTAAGGTTAAACGCGCCTTGACTTTTGTGGTTGGGGCGTGTAAAATATAAATATGCGCGAGTGGCGGAATTGGTAGACGCGAGGGACTTAAAATCCCTTGACCTAAACAGTCGTGCGGGTTCGATTCCCGCCTCGCGCACCAAATTTAACAATAGTAGGAGAGTATAATAAAATGACAATTGCAATTATTGTAATTATTGCTGTTCTTGTCCTTGTTGGGCTTTTTGTTTGGAGCCAATACAACGCACTTGTGCGGCTTAATGAAAGAGTTGAAGAAGCTTGGAGTGATATTGCTGTTCAGCTAAAATATCGAGCAGATTTAATCCCAAATCTTGTTGAGACTGTAAGAGGTTATGCAACTCATGAGAAAGAAGTTTTCGAAAATGTAAGTAGCGCACGAGCTGGATTGATAGGTGCTGGAAACAATGTTTCTGACGCTGCTAAAGCTGAAGGTGAACTTTCACAAGCGCTTGGCCGCTTGTTTGCTGTCGCCGAAAACTACCCTGAACTAAAGGCTAATGAGGGCTTTATACGTTTTCAACAACAACAGCAAGAAATTGAAGATAAAATTCAAGGTGCACGCCGATTTTATAATGGTGGTGTTCGAGACCTTAATATTAAGATTAAAGTATTCCCAACTAATATTTTTGCTAAAAAATTAGGTTTTGAAAAGAGGGAATTCTTCGAAGTAGAAGATAGAAAAGTAGTTGAATCTACGCCTCAAGTAAAATTCTAATTTATTTTTTTTAGAGGTTTTATTAAATATGTATAGCTCAATTTCTCAGAATAAGCGTAATACTGTGATTATTTTCTCATTATTTATTACGATTATTTCTGGGATTGGGCTATATTTTTCTTACATCTATGACGATTTAACAATTTTTATTTTTACGCTAATTTTTGCTATTTTTTATGCGTTATTTCAATATAAGATTTCGACAACTATTACTTTAAAAATAAATGGTGCTGAGCCAATCTCAAAAAAAGATGCTCCTGAATTTTATTCAATAGTTGAATCATTATCTATTACTGCTGGCCTACCAATGCCAAAGCTTTATATTATTAATGATTCTTCGATGAATGCTTTTGCGGCTGGAACTAATCCTGAAAACTCTGTGATTTGTGCAACAACGGGGCTTCTTGAAAATATGGATAGGTCTGAAATTGAAGGCGTAATGGCCCATGAAATTTCGCATATTAAAAATTATGATATCCGAGTTTCGATGGCGGCAGTTGCTTTAACCGCTGTTATTGGGATGCTTTCCGATATTGTTTTAAGGTTTATTTTTCTAAATGACGACGATGATGATTCGAAAAATCCAATCGCTTTAATCTTGGGGTTATTTTTTGTTTTAATTTCGCCGCTTTTAGCTACAATAACGAGACTTGCAATTTCTCGTCAGCGCGAGTTTTTGGCTGATACAACCGCCGTTTCATTAACTAGATATCCAGATGGTTTAATTAGTGCTCTTGAAAAGTTGAAAAATAATAAGCCTCTTGAAAGACAAAACTCAACAACAGCAAGCTTATTTATTTCCAATCCTATGAAACAGGGATTTTTTCAGAGATTATTTTCAACACACCCACCTTTAGATGATAGGATTAAAAGATTGAAAGAAAATAGTGCGAGGTTTTAGTGTTTAGAAAGAAAATATTAAGTTCAAATGAAAAACAAATTAGTTTAGTTTATTTTTGGTATATAAGAATTAGAATTTATTTACGAAAAAACATATTGGAAAGGTTTCGAAAGTTTAAAGCGCGTAGGCCACATAGAAGCTTTAAAATTTCAAGAAAAAGAGATTATGTTCGACCCTTAAAAATTGAGGGTTATTGGAATTTGCTGGGTTTTGTTTTTAAGCTCATTCGAGATAATAAAAAGATTTTTCGAAATCTTGTTTTAGTCTCAGCTTTAGCTGGCATTGTTTTTATTGGGCTAATGGACCAAAATTTTGTTTCAAGCTTGCAAGCTGTTCTTGACACTACTAATGGTGGAAATTTCGAAGGCTTTTTTGGTGAAATTGGCAAAGCCGGATTGATCATGGCGGCAACGTTTAATAGTGGTGGCTTGGTACAATCACCAAGTGAAATTCAACAGATGATGTTTGCTATAATAGTGCTATTTATTTGGCTTGCAACAGTTCAGATTTGTCGAAATATTTTAAGTGGAAAAAAGAATTTAAATTTAAGAGATGCTTTATACTCTTGTGGGGCTCCTATTATTCCAATGACGGTTATTGCTATTGTGATATTGATGCAATTAGTTCCTGTATTTATTGCAACAATTGTTGGTACAGCCGCAAAAACAACAAGTTTTTTATCGAGTGGAATAGAACAAGCTGTATTTTTTGGCGCAATATTGTTGTTATTTTCGCTTTCAGCTTTTTGGGTGATGGGTTCAATTTTTGCAATGATTATTGTTACGATTCCAGGAACCTATCCACTACAGGCTCTAAAAATTGCTGGAAATATGGTCTCTCAAAGACGGCTCGCAATATTGAAAAGAATTATATTTTTAATATTCATACTTGCTTTAATTTGGTCAATCATAATAATTCCAATAATTATGTTAATGAATTGGCTGATTTCAATTAATGGGTTTTTGGTTAGTATCCCAATCGTACCAATTTCAATGCTCCTAATGAGTTGTTTTTCTTGCGTTTTAAGCTCGGTTTATATTTACGTTTTATATCGAAGGATTGTTGATGGGGATAGATAAAAACACTCGATATAAAGATTTGCTAGAGCTTTTGAATCGTTATTCTTTCGAATATCACACTCTTGATAATCCAAGCGTTCCAGATTCGGTTTATGATTCACTTTTTTCTGAGCTTAAGAGGATTGAGTCTGAGAACCCAGAAATAATATCAAAAAACTCACCAACACAAAGAGTTGGAAATACGGTTAAAGGTGGGTTTGCCAAGGTTTCTCACGCTAGTAGAATGCTAAGTTTAAATGATATTTTTAGTAGTGAAGAAATTCTCGATTGGTTTGAGAGAATTAAAAAACTTGAACCAAATATTAAAGAGGATTTTTTTGCAGATATTAAAATGGATGGTTTAGCGTGCTCTCTTATTTTCGAAAATGGTGAATTTGTGAGAGCTGTTACTCGAGGTGATTCTTTTGTTGGTGAAGATGTTTCAAGCAATATTAGAACAATTAAAAATATTCCACTTTTTTTACAGGCAAGTGGTAAATTTGAAAATTTTAAAAATGGAAGAACTGAGGTTCGCGGCGAGATTGTTATTTTGAAGGAAGATTTCGAAAAAATAAATCTTATTCGAAAAGAACATGATGAACCAGAATTTGCTAATCCACGAAATCTGGCTGCAGGTACAATTCGCCAGCTTGACCCTTCAATTGCGGCTTCTCGACCTCTACATTTTCGAGCTTATGATTTAATTCGTGAAAATCCACAAGATATTCCTACTAACCAGTTCGCTTATGAAGCATTAAAAAATCTTGGCTTCACGATAAATCAGCAAGCTTCAAAAATTAACGGTTTAAAAAAAGTTATCGAGTTTATTAATTTTTGGAGTGAAAAGAGAAAAGAGTTACCATTTAACACTGATGGATTAGTCGTAAAAATTAATAATCGTGAGCATTTTTCGAAACTTGGAATTGTTGGAAAACAGCCTCGTGCAGCAATTGCTTTTAAATATTCTCCCGAAGAAGTTACGGCGGTGATTTCAGACATAGTTATTTCGATTGGACGAACTGGTATTGCAACTCCTGTTGCAGTCTTTTCACCAGTTCAACTTGCTGGAACTACTGTTCGACACGCTAGCCTTCATAATGCTGATGAGATTCAGCGACTCGATGTGCGAATTGGTGACACGGCAGTAGTTTTTAAAGCTGGCGATATTATTCCGAAAATTTTACGGATTTTGCCAGAGCTTCGACCGGAAAATGCTAAAGTTTTCGATTTTAGAAAAGAGCTTGAGAAACAGTTCCCAGATATTGAGTTTTACCGCCCAAGTGGTGAAGTTGCATATCGCGCAAAAGGTTTAAATTCTAGTTTAATTTTGAAAAAAACGGTTGCCTTCTACGCCTCAAAAGCAGGCTTAGATATTGAAAATCTTGGTGAAAAAAATGTCGATTTATTAGTTGAAAAAGGGCTAGTTCGAGATTTAGCCGATATTTATAATCTTCAAAAAAGTGATTTGTTAAACCTTGAACGCTTTGGTGAAACTTCAGTTAATAATCTTTTAGGAGCTATTGAGTCTTCGAAAAATCCAGAGCTCTCAAAATTTATCTCAGCTCTTGGAATTAGACATATTGGTGGTGAAACGGCAAAACTTTTGGCGGAAAAATTTAATAAATTCGAAAATATTTGTAATGCAACACTTGAAGAACTTCTTGAAATTGATGGTATTGGTAAGAAAGTCGCGGAAAGTATTTTAGCATATTTTAATGATGATGAAAATTTGCGAGTTTTAACAAAAATGTTTAATCTTGGCGTGAAAGTGCAAAATTTTGCAAAAAATGATGGGATCTTAAGTGGTAAAAATTTTGTAATTACCGGAACGCTAAAAACAATGGCGCGTGAAAAAGCTGCAGAAAAAATTGAAGAGTTGGGTGGAAAATTCCAAAAAACAATTTCGAAAACTACAGATTCTTTGGTAATTGGCGAAAAAGTTGGCGCAACAAAAATTTCGAAGGCCGAAAAGCTAGGCATAAAAGTTATAGATGAAGATGAATTCTTGAAAGAAATAAATGCAAACTAGAATTATTGCGGCTTATCCTTGTTTAGGCAAAACTACTCTTTCAAAAATATCTAAAAATCGATTTTTAGATGTGGAATTTAATGAAAGTAGTAAAACTAAAACGATGAGTAAAGTTGAAAGATCTCATTTTTTTGATTTTTGTGTACAGAAAATTGAAGAAGAATATTATTCGGGTAATTTCGAAATTATATTTATTAGTGAAGATGATGAGATTTTAAAGCGACTACTTTCGAAAAAGATTAGTTTTATACTTATTTTACCAAATGCTCTCAATAAAAGAGTGATGCAAGAGTATAAAAGGCGTGTTATATATCGTTCTGGTAAAAGTTGGTGGAATAATATTGTTGAGCCGGAAATTAGCAATCTTCAAAACAGAATTGAATTTTACAAAAATAATGAGTTGGTTGAGATTTATCTAACGAATGAAAATGAATATATTTGTGATAAGGTTGATCTATGGTGATTTTTTGATTTTTTATACTATTTTTGGTATAATCTAAAATAGTATGAAAAGATATAATCCGATTGAAATTGAAGAAAAGTGGCAAAAAAAATGGGACGAGTCAAAGCTTTATGAAGTGAAGGCAGATTCTTCGAAACAAAAAATGTATATTTCGGGAATGTTTCCGTATCCAAGTGGGGCAGGGCTTCATACTGGACATGCAAGGAGCTATACAATCGTTGATTCAATCGCGCGTTTTTATCGTCAGCAGGGTAAAAATGTTTTAAACCCAATTGGCTGGGACACTTTTGGTTTGCCAGCAGAAAATTACGCAATTAAAACTGGAATTTCTCCACAAGAAGCTACAAAAACAAATATCGCAAATTTTAAAAAACAATTTAAACGACTTGGAATTTCAATTGATTGGTCGCGAGAAATTAACACTTCAAACCCAGAATACTATAAATGGACGCAGTGGATTTTTCGCGAAATGTATAAAAAAGGCCTAGCTTATCGCAAAGAGAGTTATCAGTGGTGGTGTGATAATGATAAAACGGTTCTCGCAAATGAGCAGGTTGAGAATGGGCGTTGTTGGCGTTGTGGCGAAGAGGTTTCGAAAAAGCAAATGACTCAGTGGTTCTTCAAAATTACTGCATATGCTGATGAACTTTTGGCTGATATAGATAATCTTGATTGGCCTGAAAAAATCAAAACAATGCAACGAAACTGGATCGGTAAATCTGAAGGCGCTGAGGTTGAATTTGAGATTGCTGATAATGAAGCTAAAGGTGAAAAAATTAAAGTTTTCACTACGCGGCCAGATACAATTTTTGGCGTAACTTTTCTAACTATTGCCCCAGAGCATGAATTGCTCGAAAAACTTTCCACTAACTTGACTAGAGAAAAGATTGAGGAGTATAAGAGGGAATCTCTCAAAAAATCTGAAATTGAGCGCCAAGAAAATAAAGAAAAGACGGGAATTTTTACTGGAAGTTATGCAATAAATCCAGCGAATGGTAAGAAAATCCCAATTTGGGTGAGTGATTACGTACTTGGGGGTTATGGCGAAGGGGCTGTTATGGCGGTTCCTGCTCATGATGAGCGAGATTTTGAATTTGCTAAAAAATTTGATTTGGATATTATAAAAGTTGTTGAGAAGCCTGAGAACATGGTGGATGATGATTCTTGCTATCATGGAGAAGGAATTATAGTTAACTCTGGTGAATTTAACGGTCAAAAATCAGAGGATGTTCGTGAGCAGATTCTAAGCTGGCTTGAAGAGTCTGGAGTTGGCCGTTCGAAAACTACGTATAAAATGCGAGATTGGCTGATCTCTCGCCAACGCTATTGGGGTTGCCCGATTCCAATTGCTTATGATAAAGATGGAAAAGAACATTTGATCCCCGATGGTCAATTGCCTGTGATGCTTCCAACTTTGAGTGATTTTAAACCTGATGATTCTGGAAAGTCGGCCCTTGCTAAGAGTGAAGAATTTATTACGGTTGAAATTAACGGCGAAAAAATGACTCGTGAAACCGATACGATGGATGGTTATGCATGTTCAAGCTGGTATCTTTTGCGATACGCCGATCCGCAAAATTCTAAACAGGCTTGGGATCCTGAGCTTGTAAATTACTGGGCGCCGGTTGATTATTATGTTGGTGGCGATCACGCAGTTGCGCATTTACTATATATTCGTTTTTGGACTCATGTTTTTAGAGATTTGGGACTAACTAATTTTGCCGAACCAGTTAAAAAACTCCTTTACCACGGATATATCAATGCAGAAGACGGTTCGAAAATGAGTAAATCAAAGGGGAATACTATTGATCCACTTGAAGTCATCGACCAAGGATATGGTGCAGATTCACTTCGAACTTATGAAATGTTTATTGCTCCATATGAAGTTGATGCTTCTTGGGATTCGCGAGGGATAGCTGGAGTTTATCGTTTTCTAAATCGTGTTTGGGTTTTAATTCAAGAATTTATTGAATCTGAAAAATCTACTGAAAATCTTTCGAATTTTACTGAAGTTCAAAAAATCCAGCACAAAACTATCAAGAAAGTTACTGAAGATTTTCACCGTGAAAGTTTGAATACGGCCGTGGCGGCTTTGATGGAATTTGTAAATGAGCTTTATAAATTGAAGCTTGAAGGTTTTTCGAATGATTGGCGATTTGTTCTAGAAGATTTACTTAAAATGCTCGTTCCGTTCGCTCCACATATTTCAAGTGAACTATGGCAGCAACTCGGAAATGATGACTTTATTGAAAAATCTGGTTGGCCAAAATGGAACCAAGAACTTTTGAAGGCCGATGAAATTCAAATTATCGTACAGGTTAATGGAAAGCTTCGTGGAAAAATTGAAGTCTCGGCAAACTCTGAAAAAGACGAGGTTCTTGCTATTGCAAAAGTAGAAAGTAATGTCTCAAAATTCTTGCAAGACAAGGAGATTTTAAAAGAAATTTTTATTCCGAATAAATTAATTAACTTTGTTGTTAAATAATAAAATGGAGGCTTAATGCAACCAGCCACCCAGCAGTCTTGTTTGAGGGTTTAAGTGAGTAGAACACATCTACTCACTTTTTTATTTAAAATGCCGATAAAATCATAATGAATTTCAATATTTATAATGCGATTACGCTTATTGAGCTTGGCTAAAATGATTTTTTTCAAGATTGACCTTTCGAATATAGTGAGGATTGATACATTGGTCAACAATTTTTGAATACTTCGAACACTTATAATGGTCAAGGTTTGTGCCATTTTTTGATGGGCGTAAAAGTAATGTTTCGAACCACATGCTCCACGAAATACACTTTTATTTATAAGTAAATGTGGCATAATAAAACAAGCGAGGGTACTAAATTTTATATTAGACCCCTAAAATGCGAACACCTGTTGCCGTTAAAGTTCAGCTCATTTGGGCTGAACTTTTTGTTTTACAAATGAAAAAGCCCCTCAAATGAGGGGTTTATCTTAGTTGATAGATTGTTTAATCTTTAGCTTTTTTTACGAAAGCTAAAGAATTTGATCAGAAAGGCAAAGAGGAGCGCACCGAGTGCAAGGAAGATAGAGTTATTAGATTCACCCGTATTTGGGAGAGTTTCCATCTTCTTCTCAGCTGGCTTGTCCGCAGGTTTTTCTGCTGGCTTCTCAGCTGGCTTGTCCGCAGGTTTTTCTGCTGGCTTCTCAGCTGGCTGAGACCGTTTATAGCTATAGAGGAGAAGCCCTCCGTAACTGCCATCATCCCCTTCAGATAGATCATTATAAGTGATTTGATCGCCATTATTCAGTGTTTTAGATTGAGAGGAGTCTTCTCCTATATAAAACACTTTATCACGTTGCCAACCTTCAATTTCAGGTTGGTCTACCACGTATGGCTTTTCAGGTGTTACCTGCACCACTTTTGATAGACCTAGATCAACGTTGGGGAGATAAACTCCGTTCTCGTCAGTAGGTCTATCCATGATGTTGAGCGTTCGCACTTGTTGTTCTTCGGCATAAACAACATTACTACCGAATGTAATAGGCGTCACAACAGGTGCAACTGCACCAAGTGTAATAGCAGCAATAGAAATGATACCGAATTTGGCAGCAATTTTTGAATTTTTCATGTTCTTTTCCTCCATATGGAACTAATTTTTTCGCCTTTATTAGGCACATAATGCAATAAAAAGGCTCCCATCAAGACCACAAAAAGGAAAATGTTATGAAATCTCATAAACAATCTTCAACTTTTTTAATGTTCTTGATAGAAGCCTTTGACTAGGTTAGTATCTATCAACTAAACAATAGTCTATCACATTTTTGCATATTTGTCAATGGTTTTTGTATAGAATTACATGTTTTGAGCTCTATTTTCTTAAATAATAGTGTGATATATTTCCTCCTTTCTATTTATTATGTGAAGGAGAGGGGCTTTATTGAAGGCAAAAAATTGACCAATTTGCCCTTGAAAATCAAAGACGCTTGTGATTAAATGGAAGGGAGAAATTAAATAGGAGGAATGGTGGAGAACTTAAACGAACAAAAAAGTTCTGATGTGGTGAATAAAAAACCACAGAAAATGAAAAATCGAAAGAAGCTACTTCTGCGCTTGATTGCCGTTATTTGTGCGGTTAGTTTGGCTGTGGGAGTATTTTTTCTTTATCGAATCTGGAAAGATAATCAACCTCTAAAAATTGGGGATGTTGAGATTAGTAAAGAGAAAATTGCCACAAACTCTTCAGATATGGATAAATATCTAAAAAATAATGATGGTATTACTTTTGGTGAAGGTTCGAGTGAAGAAATAGCTAGAAAAGATTTGATATTGAATGCATTATTGAAGAGCGAATCTAAGAAGTGTGATTCTTCAAAATATAAACCAGTGACGTCTATAGATATTTACGCTGGGCTCAACTATAGTGATAATCCTTCTGAGGAAGAAGCCAAGCAAAAAGTTGATGCATTTATTAAGGAAAACGGTGAGTTTAATCGTGTCCGTCTTGAGAACGAAGCTTACAAGAAAAAATATGAAGACTGTATTTTAGCACATAAAGAAATCTTCCGCGTTTCGACGCTTTATGACAATCCTTCAATGCTTTCAAAGAGTGATGCTGATTTTAAGAAAGAAGTTGAAGATATGAAAAAGAATCTTGAAGACAACTATCTTCCGCTATTTAAATCGGGACTTTCGAAAGAAGAAATAGCTGAACGAACAAACTATAATACTCTCAATGCAACACCAGACACAATAAAAGTGAAGGGAAATCCTAAATATATTGTTTCAGCCTTTGTGGATAAGTGGGGTAATTCTGTAGAATCAGGAAGCAGTTTATATCATAACAATGCAGAAAAGTCAGATAAAGAAAAGTTGTTAAACTCTGATAATATCAATAATATAGTTTCTAAACTGGAAAGAGGAAAACATACGGATGTGCTAATAAGCGATAACGGAGAAGTTGCTATCTACAGGATAGAGTCTTCATCAGATGGCTATGTCAACTGGGATGACTTTTATAATAAGCTGACGGCAAATAAACTAAGTATGAGGGTTGGTTCTTATGTTTATGCTACGACAATAGGGACGGCTCATGGTAATACATCTGTTGATAAATTATGGTATTCTCAATGTTATGATTCAACCTATGTATCAATTCCTAGACACAACGTATCCCTAAAAGTGAGATTTAAAGTAGAAGGCTCAACTGGTAGTGTAGCGGGGCATACAGTTCAATCGAGGCAAGGCTATGCTGTATTTAACGGAAGTCCTACATGTGGTATAAACACGGATGATACGTCGGGGGCTGATGGTGTAGCTTATGCTGTCATAAACTGCTTAGCTCTCACTCCAGAGCTTGCTGGGCAACAAAATACTCCCCAAACTGGTAAGTCAAGAATAAGTATCACCCCTGCTAAGGGATATGACTTCGTTAGATTTAATAATTTTAAGGGTGGAACCTATGGTTTAAGCAATAGCTTATGGGAATCTAATGTGTTTTGGGGCGCAAACCAAACAAGAGAATCTAAGATTGAAGCCATCGTTAAGAAAAAAGAACGTGAAAAAAGACAAGTCCGCCAAAACTACCCTTCAAACGCTAACACTTCAGCACAAGCTAACACTAAAGCTGCGGTAAAAGAAAATGGTAGCTCATCTCCAATCGCTCAAAACAGCTCAGAATGGCAAACTGGAACGCTTGTTGCGCCAGTTGGTAGCCACGTTTCATTCAAGCATGAAATCACTGGTAGCACCAGTTCAAATAATAATCAAGGCAACGCTTCAGTAAACTGGAATACATCAGGTCAAAATAAACCTGGCTTGGCAACAAATGGTGGCGGATACTTGGGCTCACGACTTAATGGCTTGGCAGTTCGCCAAGGAAACACCACTGAAACGAAGAACAATAACTGGAATTCAAACAGCTCATTCAGAGTTTCAAACGCTGATGTCGGGAAAATCATTTGCGATAATATTCGTGGAACAATTACGCAAAATCCTAAAACAAGAGTTGTGACATATCAAGTTTATGTAGACAATGGTCAGGAGGTTCCAGGAACAAGAATAGAATATTGGGAAGACGAACCTGCACAATCTCGCACCGCAACCTCCAACCAATCTTGCGTCTATGTGCCATACGAATTCGAACTGGTTCCATGTATTAAAGCGGGTAACGCCAACTGTGGTGGAACGGATATCCCAGTAGAGCCTGGCACAAATACACCAGTGGTTCCAAGAATCACAGGAACAGGAACACCAACTCCTCCAAATTCACGCTGGATTATCACACGCTGGAAGATTCCTGGCAATTTCGAAGGCAATCCAGAAACACCGAAAGAACGCCGAGACAACAATAATAGCAACACATGTAGTCACTACAATAACGAATTTGGTGGTCACGCAAGAGAATGTAACAGTAGTCAAACGGGAACAGGTTCATTTACAGGAAACCCACCAACGGTTATTAACACGGGTGATATTGGTGTACCAAACGATGCTGAACTTGGTACAAGATACTGTATTGGTCTTTCAATCTCACCATATAAAATGGAGCGTAATGAAAATCAAACAGCTCAAAATGCGAAAGCTGGTCGAGACTGGCGACATTCAGCACCAATTTGTATGCTTGTAACCAAAAAACCAAAAATGCAAGTTTGGAGTAACGGTGTCTACTCTCGTGGTGGAATCAAGACCAGCCGTTCTGAAATTGACGGAAACAGCCTTGGTTCGTGGGTAGAATTCGAAGCAATTGGTGGAAGATCTATTACAGGCTTTAGGACAGAATCTTCACAAAACACCAGCAACCTAACTTTCCGAAATGGTATTGCAAACAGTACTGGTCGAAATAGTAACACAACAGATAGAGGAAACTGGGGTCAATGGGGAAGTTCGAACAATGTGAACCATCTAATCGAATCACTCAAAGCTCGCTATCCGAAGTCTGATACTTCGCGAAATGTTCACGTTGAAGGAAATTCAAATTTGAATGCAAATATCGGTGGCTTCACAAACACAGGAACCCGTATCTACTACGCAAAAGATGCAAATATCACAGGAAACATTATTAATAGCGAACCAAGAAGCAACGGTGGCAACTTTGCCCAAACGATTATTATTGCAAATAATATTAATATTTCGAAAGATGTCACTCGCGTTGATGCTTGGCTCATTGCTTCGAATGAGATTAACACTTGCCCAGTTGGCAAAAAGAACGTTAACGAAAGCAACTGTGGTAAACAACTAACTGTGAATGGTCCATTAATTGCGCGTAGCCTCAACTCGTGGCGAACTGCAGGTTCAACACCAGCAGACCGCAAAGCTCCTTCTGAGATTTATAACCAGCGTGCCGATGTCTATTTGTGGGCATACGGTCAATCTGGTGGAGTTGGTCGTATTATCACAACCTATACAAAAGAACTTCCAGTGAGGTATTAACAAATGAAGAAAATTTCAGTTTCGAAAAAATTCCACAAAGGTGGTGTCTCGATTTTCATCGTGGTAATTGTGGCAGTGCTTGTTTCGATTATGTCGGTGAGCTTTCTTCGCTCGATGCTTCGAGACCAAGAGCAAGCCAGCAAGTTAGATCTTTCGCAAAGTGCTTACGATAGTGCACAAGCTGGAGTGGAGGATGCCAAACGCTTCCTCCGCCGCTACCAGCAAGAATGTGACGGTGGTGCCAATCTTGCAACAGATACGTGTAAGAAAATGCAAACAGCACTAAATAACCCAAATCAAGATAATAGTTGCTATATTTTGTCTACCGCTGGTATTGGTAATGCAAACGGTGAAACACAAGTTCAAACTACCAATGGCACTAGCAGCACTTCAAACGACACCGACCTCAACCAAGCTTATACTTGTGTGAAAATGCAAAAAAATACTCCAGATTTCTTAGGTAAAATTGAAGAAGGTCAGTCTACAATTGTGCCACTAAGAGGTGTAAAAGACTTTTCGAAAGTGCGTTTAAACTGGCACAGCCAAAAAGATTTAACCAACAAAGATCGTGATGTTACTTTGGACGAAATTAATACACCGCTTGTTGCAAGTGTCGACAATAATCTTTTGATTAGCCGAAATCAGTGGACGAGTCGTGTGAATTCACCAGCTATTTTGAAAACGCAATTCTTTGGTTACCAACAAGGTGCTAGAAATAGTGGGCAGATTTTGACGGCTTTAGATAACAATTCCTTCACAACTGGAACAGGCTTGAGTGAAGTGATGTTGTTCCCGGCAAGAGGTATTGAAGCCCGAAATGACCACTCTTTGCCGCTCTACCGCCGAGGTGAAGATGCGAACGGGCGAACTAATAACGTTAATGCTGTAACTTGTGAGCCAAACATGGCGACAACTGGGCGAGAATATTCTTGTTCAGTGACGATTTCGCTTGAACACCAAGTTGCCAAGGCGGATACTGCTTATATGCGTCTCACACCAATTTATCGCGGAACAGAATTTAAGGCTGAACTCCTTGACGACAGCAACGCTCTTGTGGATTTTGATGGCGTGCAACCAAAAGTGGACTCAACAGGGCGTGCAAATAACCAATTCCGCCGTGTGGAAAGCCGAATTTCTTTTGAAGACCCAAACTTCCCACTTCCAGAATTTGCCTTGCAACTTGAAGACAACGGGCAGCCGCTCTGTAAAGATTTCTGGGTGACCAACAGAACTAATAGCGGATTGGAATGTAAACCGTAGAAGATTATACTAAAATAAGGATATCTCGTGTGAGACATCCTTATTTTTTTATTAATTATCATTAAAGACATGTCAAACTAATACCCAAAACCTCCACTTTCTCACTTCCTAATTGCTCCTTTCAAAACTCTTCATCTTCCATAGTTTCGGCTCGAACCACTCAATAAAAGTATTCTTCGGCTCGTTCGAGATTTAAAAAAATACAAGTATAAACCCAGTAATCTCCGTCTTCATTCAAAGGAATTTTTGCTTCAAATATAGCTTTCAAAAACGTATCTTTAGGAACGTAATCTTGAAGCTCGCCAAAAGTAGTTGAAAGGAAAAAAGCAATACGACAAGTCACCAAAACTATTTTAAGATTGGAATAAAGAATAGTTTGTATTCAGGATATGGAAATAGCAACGAATTAACTACAGAAAGTAAAATTAGTGAAAGTTTCGAAGTTAAAAGCACTGAATCTACAATTTTTAGAAAAGTCTATGAAATGTCTAAAAATTTTCAAGCTGAGAACTTAGAGCAAGGGGATTTGATAAAATTCGAAAGCGTAACTCTTAACCCCGTAAACGCACAGGATATTCCACTTATATTGCAAGTGTTACAGGCTAGCAAGTTGGATAATCCTAGTACTGAGGGAATTGAGTTAAATATGTCAAACCTACTTTCTACTTTCTTGACTGACTACACAATTGATTATAGTTTCGAACAAGGTGACGAAAAATTCTTGGTTCGTTTCCCCTATGGAGAAGTTGAAGGGTTTGAGAATGGGTATAGACATAGTGATTTTCAACTTGGAAAACTTAACTTGGTTGGTATAGATAGAGGTAAGATTAATTTTTCTGAAGTTAATACCATGTCAACAAAATTTTTAGAGTTTATGAGTAGGCAAGCCAAGAAAAATAATGCGACGAAAAATGTAAAAGATATTATCCCAAAATCCTCATCATCTGAAAAAAGCGATGAATCTGAGTCGGAATTCGAAATAGATTTTAACTATGAAAAATTAAATGGAACATACCATTTGATAGATGTGATTGCTGTCGTTCAGAAAATAAATGTGGAGAGTGAGTCGTGATTTATTTATATGATGTTACAAGAATAGATGATTTAAAAGAACATTTCTTGGGAAGTAAAAATATTGATGTAACTCGTATTCTATCTTACGATTTCACTAATTTGAGTGAAATAGAAGATATATGCGAGGAGATTGACGCTGTAGATGGATTTGATCATAGATTTATCGGCCTTGATGAATTTAAACGCCTACAATAGTCAGTATATAGGTTGAGTTTTCTTTTCGCTAAGTAGAGTGCCTATATCCTTTATTTTTTGGCTAAATAAGTTAAAATACGAAAGTGTACTGAAAGAGTTGCCACTCCTATTTGAAGATGAAGAGATAAACGAAAATTTTGCTAATCCAGAAGTTCAAAATTTTAATCCTGACGACGAAACGAAAGGTAGTAGTAATACTGAGTTTAGCAATAAAATACAGGAGGCTGTCAGTAACCTAATTGGTCATGATCTATTTAAGGAAGATTTTGTACAGAAGTATGAAAATTTTATACTTCTCGAAAGAATAGGAGTCCGGAAGCTTTTTCCGTGTTTCTGATTGGTGAATCTGGAATAAGCAAAACAGAATTTGCTAATATTTTATCAAAGTCACTCTATCCAGATGAAGAGCTTATCAAAATTAACTTTGGAAATTACTCGACAGAAGGGGCGCTGAATAGTTTAATAGGTTCTCCACTCGGATACGTTGGAAGCGATAAGGGTGGCGAGCTGATTAGAAAAATTAATTCATCTAAATTTAAAATTATTTTGATTGATGAATTTGAAAAGGTGACACCAGCCGTGTTTAATTTTTTATGAACTACTAGAATACGGTAAATTTACAGATAGGCGTGGTATCGCTCATAATCTAAATGGTTATACTATTGTCTTTACTTCCAATATGACTTCTCGGCACTATCTGCAACATCTTCCAGCTTCTCTAAGATCTCGGTTTGATTTACTTAGCGATTTTCAAATTCCTAACTTGGATGAAAAACGCTTATTCATCCAAGAACAAGCAGATAGTCTGGTGGATAAGTTAAATTCTATCAAAAATATTAACTATGAAATCAGCGACGAATTAATGAGAAAAATTCTGAGTTTTTCAAAAGAAAATAATCTTCGGCATATAAAACGTCTCGTTCAAGATGCAGTTATGGAAGATTTCAGAAGAAAACATGAAGTAAAATAAAAATCACGGTTCCTTCCGTGATTTTTAAGTTTGTAGGCTCATACCAATCTGGGCTGCTGAGCGACTTGTTTCCTTATTTCTCCATTTTATTATTTTTGCTGAAAGTCTTCTCTATTTGCATCAACTGCAACCCATCCGTCTTTGTCTACATTTATATCAATTTTAGTATTTTCGCCAGTTGACGTTTTTTCAAAATTCTCAATTCTGGTAATCAATTTTGGATTATCCCCATCTTCTAGATAAACCTCGCCCTTAGCAGTAAAGTCCCTGTCTGCATTCATAACACCAATCGCTGAGTGGTTTGATTCACTGAAAGTATAATTTTCAGGGCTGCCATAATATTCACCAGTTGAGCTTCTTATGGCGTCTCCTTTTTGCAGATGAATTATGCCGCCATCATCTGAAATTTTTTCAAGTTTTGAGAAATTCATTTCAGAGTTATCTAAACCTTCAGTCTGACTTTTTTGGAAAATTTCTGGTGGGTGGTTTTCTTGATAGTTTTTATAAGCATCGTGGCCAAACCAGCCACCAAGCGCTCCGGCGGTCATTGCCAAAGCGCCAAATTGTTTCAGCTTCTTTCTACTAATTTTTACTATTTCTTTATTTTGAATTTGATTATTTTTGTTTTCATAATTTTTCATAATGATTTTATTATAGCATAAAAATAATAAAAAGTCAATAATAGATTTATAAAAAGCTTGCTTTATCTTTAAAATTAAGGTATAATTGATATTGAAGGAAAATAATAAACCTAAGGAGAAACTTTAAATGGCACAGCCAAAGAAACAGAGTAGTCCTCGAAAGACTGGTTTGCGACGCAGCCACTTGCGATTGGATTTAGCTCGTCGAGTTAATAAAAAATCACCAGTGAAAGTTTACACAACTAAAAAACAATCTGGTAAAGCTCTAAACAAGCAACTCGAAGAAAACAAAACGCTAGCTGCTTAATTTGCTGGCGTTTTAATTTTCATTTGACAAAAAATAATAATATTTTAATATAGGAAAGAACCTTACGTAAAAATGGCATCAAATAGACATTTAGGAAGGATTGTTGTTCTTCAAACACTTTATGAATATGAATTCCGCTCTCAGGCACAAGATAAAACTGTTGACTTGGCTGATATTATTTTTCGAAATATGAAGCAATATGAGGAAGCGATTGGAGATAAGCAATTCGTTCAAGATTTATTAAACGGGATTATTGAAAGACAGGTTGAACTGGATACGAAACTTCAGCCAATGGCACCAGAATGGCCAATTTCACAGATTGCGCGAATTGACCGTAATGTTTTAAGAATGGGGCTTTATGAATTGCTTTACTCTCGAGAAACGGTTCCGCCAAAAGTGGCCATAAATGAAGCAGTTGAGCTTGCGAAAGCGTTTGGTTCCGATAATTCAAGTAAGTTTATTAACGGCGTATTAGGAACGGCGTATAAGCTTTTTGTGGAGGAACAAAATGGCGAACAAGAAGGTTGAACATTTTCGAAAATATTTTCATAGAACGCGCCGATCTTCAATTCAGGAAATTGTTCGTGAACCAACTGCTGGTGGCGTGATTTTTCGTCGTAATCAAAAAAATGAAGTTGAAATTTTACTAATTCAAGATTCGAAAGATCGCTGGACGATTCCGAAAGGTCATATCGAAGAAGGAGAAACCGCCCAAGAAACCGCTAAGCGCGAAATTGGGGAGGAAGCGGGCCTTCATGATGTAAAAATTATTGGTTGGCTTGGCAAAATAAATTTTCGATATCGGCGAATTGATAAGCTTGTTTTAATGACGACTCAAGTTTTTTTAGTGAAAGCACTTGGTGATACTGATGCAATTCAAAAAGAAGATTGGATGAATGGTATTAGATGGTTTAGTTTTTCTGATGCATTGGATGAGATTGAATATGAAGATATCGGTAAGCTAATTTTGCTTGCGATGAAAAAAATTAGACAGGAGAACTTATAATGAGTGGAATTTTATTGGCGCCCTATCATGAATGGGCGAAAGAGAAGCTTGGCTATGATTTCGAAAATATTGATTTATTAGTGACTGCATTAACACATCGAAGCTATTTAAATGAACATAAAAAATCTGCAAGTGAACATAATGAACGGCTTGAATTTTTGGGTGATGCGGTTTTGGAGCTCGTTACTACTGATTTTCTATTTTCGAACTATGATAAGCCTGAGGGAATTTTAACAGCTTGGCGTTCAGCGTTAGTTAGAACTGAAAGTATTGGTGCGGCTGGCGAAAGACTCGGCTATGAAAAACTAATTCGGATGAGCCGTGGTGAAAAACAAGGTTCAGCAAGGGCTCGCCAGCAGATTTTGGCGAACGCTTTTGAGGCGACGACGGGTGCTATTTATCTTGATAAGGGTTATGAAGCTGCAAAAAAATACATCACAGATAATATTTTAAGTACTCTACCGCAAATTTTAGAGGAAGAATCTTGGCGCGATCCAAAGAGTTATTTACAAGAGATTTCACAAGCAAGAGATGGTTTTACGCCAATTTATAAAGTTCTTAAAGAGGATGGCCCAGATCATGATAAGAATTTTACTCTTGGTGTCTTTGTCGGTGATAAAAAAATGGGTGAAGGTGAAGGTCCAAGCAAGCAAACAGCTCAACAAGAAGCGGCTCGAGAAGCGATTAGAAAATATAAAAATAGCGAAAAGAGATAATTTATGAATAATTTCGAAAGTAATTTTGGCAAAAAAGAATTTCTTGATACGAAGGAGATATTCAAAGAGTCGGAACCAAAAGTTATTTCAACATTTACTCCGGAAAATGCAAATGAAGCAAAGCTTGAATTCCTTGAAAACGATGATCTTTCTCGACCAAAAAATAAATATGAAAAATTAAATAGTGATGAAATTAAAAATCTTTACCAAAATATTTCGAATGCAATTTTAGCAGTCGAAAACGATAATTCGCTTGGTGAGATTGAGCGAGAAATGTATAATAATCAACTCGAAACAAGAATTAAAACTGTTAAAATGCTTGAAGCGGCCTGTGATTTTCGAAAAGCTGAAAGTTTAGCAGACAAGCAAAAAGCTCAAGAAGAATTTATGAAAAACAATGTTGAGGTTTATGGTGAGCCAGACTTTGAAACATTCCATTCTCTACTTTCAGATAAAATTACAAAAATTGATGCTTTAAAGCTTGATGAAAAAGGTGAAAAAATCCGTTCAGAGTTTTATGAACTAATTAAAAAGGATGAAATTTTAAATCAAAACATAGAAAGATTTAAACCGAGTGATGAAGTTTTTCATAATTTTGGTGAGATTATTAAAGACTTATATTCAAAACAATTAGAACCTATTCCGGAAAAAGATGGCAATGAGAAATATTCAGCGAAGGAAATTTTTGAGGTTTTCGAAAATATTTTGAAAGATTTTGAAAAAGATGGATTTTCGAAATTTAATGTTGAATGGAAAGACTCCGGTGCGATTGCAGTTTCAGCAAAAGATAAGAAGATTTTTATTCCCGAAAATCGAAAACCGGTCTCAAAAAAAGAGCTTGAAGGCTTGGTTGTGCACGAAATTGGAACACACTATATGCGTGCTCAAATGGGTGAGACTTATGATAATCAAGCTTTAAGAACTGGGCTTGATGGATATATGAATACTGAAGAGGGAATTGCTCGTGCTATGGAAATGGCTGTAAAAGGTGATTATCAAGAAGCGGGTGTTCAGCATTATTTAACGGCAGGTTTTACTTATTTTAATAATATGAGTTTTCGTAAAGCTTTCGAAACTAATTGGAGGATGAGCATTCTAGACGGAAAAAATAATTTTTCGGAAGAGAATATCGATAAGAAACGTCAGATTGCTTATCGAAATACGCAGAGGATTTTTCGTGGAACTGATGAATTGCCTTGGTTTAAAGACTTAAGCTATTTTAACGGTGGTCAAGAAATTTGGAAATACATTGAAGAGAATATTGATTCGCCGACATTGATTGATGATTTTTTGCTTGGCGGGAAGAATAATCTACATAATTTAGACCAGCAAAGGCAGATCTATGAACTTAAAGTTGGTAAGAAATAATTTGACAAAAATTAGATAACGTGGTAAAATTTAGGTAGTTTTAAATAATAAATTCAGCGAGGAGTGATTCTTTTTATGGAAGAAAAAGTGATTTTTGGAACTTTTGAAGATGTGACTTTTACTGGTGTTGCAGGAGAAAAAATCTCGGAAGTTAAAACTATTGCTAAAATTGATACAGGAGCTTTTTCAGGAGTCGTTCATGCTGAAAATATTTTCGAAAAGGATGGAGAATTAAGTTTTGACTTGTTAGGCGATAAAAAACTTCATTTTAAAACACGGAGTTTTAGATTTCGAACAGTTAAAAATACACACGGTGACTCAAAAACTCGATATTTAGTAAAATTTAAAATTTTAATTGAGGGAATAGAATTTGAAGCTTTATTCGGGTTAGATGATCGTTCTAAAATGAAATTTAAGATGTTGATCGGTCGAGCTTTTCTGATTAAAAATAATATTTTAGTCGACTCGCGCCGAAAAATTGATCTTGATGAAGAATGGGAATTAATGGGAGAAAAACAGTAATGAGAATTGCAATTTTGTCGAATGGACCAGGGAATTATTCAACGAAACGATTACAAGAAGAAGCAGAGAAGCGTGGTCATGAGGTTGAGATAATCGCTTACAAAAAATGCTATGTTTCGATTGATGAAAAAAATCCAAAAGTTATGTATGATGGTGAGAATATTGGTAAATTTGACGCCTTTATTCCGCGAATTGCTAGCCATATGACTGAATATGGCACGTCCGTAGTTCGCCAACTTGAGGCGGCGTATCCACGAGCATTTTTTATGAATCGTTCGATCGCAATTATGCGTGCGCGAGATAAGTTGCGTTCGACTCAAATTATGGCAAAATATGGTGTTTCAATTCCTAAAACGGTGTTTTCTCGAAATTCGAACGATATTGATGATCTTTTGGAAGAAATTGGCGGAACGCCCGCAATTATTAAGCTTGCTCGCGGAACTCACGGAAACGGTGTAGTTTTGGCGGAAACTAAAAAGGCTGCAAAATCGGTGCTTCAAGCTTTCTATTTAACAAATTCAGACGGCACAAACGTTCTTTTACAAGAGTTTATTAAAGAGTCGGCGGGAACAGATATTCGAGCTTTTGTGGTTGGCTCTCAGGTTGTAGCAAGCATGAAACGGCAGAGCTTGGATGATGATTTTCGTTCGAATTTACACAAAGGTGGATTAGGCGAGCCAATCAAGCTTACGCCTGAAGAAAAACGAATGGCGGTTCGGGCTGCAAAGGCGATGGGTTTAACAATTGCTGGTGTAGACCTAATGCGTTCAGCACGTGGTCCGTTGGTTCTGGAGGTTAATGCGAGCCCAGGTTTCGGTATTGAAAAAGTTACATATCGCGATGTTGCAGGTAAAATTATTGATTATATTGAGCGAAATGCAAAACGTGGCAATAAAAAAGATAAAATTGGAGCATAAAAATTTAAAAAAGCGCAATCTATTTTGCGCTTTTAAAGTCAATTTTGACTTCAAACTTATCATGATTTTTAAATATCTCGATATTTTTGAACTCAATCTTATCCTTAGTGGATATTTCTTCAAGGTTTTCTTTGGTTTTTTTGGCTTCATTCTCGTTCGAAAACTCCAAAATTGCAGAGTTGCCGTCAATCTTTCGGAGAATTTCGGTTTTCAGTGAGTGCACCTCATTTTCATGAACATAGCTTACGATAGGGCAGATCACAAAAAACCAAACTACCGTAAGAAAAAGCAAGCCACAGAATATAAGGGCCATATACTCGCCGCCATATCTTTGCCAGCTAAGTTTTATTTCTGCCCATCTTTCTTTTGACATATTCATTGTTTACCTCCAAATGTACTAAACTTTCAAGATTATACCATGATTTTAATAAAAAGTCAATGTTCGTAAATAACTCTTGATTTTTTTTATAAAATTTGTTAGAATAGGAAAGCTATAAAAGTTAATAAAAGGGAAATAATCTAAATGCTAGCAATCAGATTACAGCGATTAGGTCGCAAAGGTTATCCTGTTTATCGCGTAGCGGTTCAGGAAGCGCATCGGCATCCGTCGAGTGGGCGCGTAGTTAGCTATGTTGGTTCATACAACCCACATACAAAAGAAGCTAAAATTGAAAAAGAATTAGCTGAAAAATATCTTTATAATGGTGCTCAGCCAACTCCACGAGTTGTAAAACTTTTGGAAGAAGCAGGAATTGAAATGCCAAAATGGGTTAAAAAACCCGCACAAAAAACTCGTGCGATTAAAAACGCCGAAAAGCTTCGCCGCAACCAACCAAAAGAAGAAGTTGCTAAAGAAGCTTAAAACTAAAAAATCACTTTTCATTTCGAAAGGTGATTTTATTTTTTCGAAAAAGAAAAAAGCCAGCACTTGCTGACTTATGTTAACGATTGATATGAATGACCGTTTGGTTGTCGTTCTTTTGTAATTTATAACTTAGGTTTAGATCGTTAAGAACTGCGATATAATCCTCCAGTTTATTATTTTTAACTGTAATTAAATCACCTTTCTTAACAAGTTCTGCTTTGATTTGATTTCTTTGCTCTTCTTTTTGTAGCTCGGGCAAATTTTGAAATTTAGCCCAGGAATAGGCCAGAGCGATTATGGCGCATGCATATATGCAAAATGTAAAAAATGCGGCTGCATCGTCTTTATGTTTTTCATTCATAAGAATGTACCTCCAAAATAGAATATATAAATAATAACACTTTTAATTTATCTTGTCAATTATTTGATAAAAATTTGAAAATTTGATAAAATATAAACATAAGAATAACCTAAAAGGAAAAGTGGTGGAAAATTATTTCGAAAAAATCAACCGGCGGCGAGTTGGCCAAAATATTGAAGATGTTAGTGAATTTTATGAAGCGATTGAGCGTGCGAATTTAACTAAAAAACTATCTCCAGAACGCCCTTATGTTTATTTTACAATGGAAGTTTATGACAAAAGCAACGGCATTAAAGGTGGCGGTGGGCTTGGTGTTTTGGCGGCTGATACTCGGCGAGTAGCTGAAAAGCTTGAAATCCCATTTGTCTGTGTAACGCCGTTTTACAGAAGAGAGCTTCACCAATCAATTCATAATTTAGACCAAAGAGAAGAATTTATTTCAGTAAACCCTGAAGAGTTTGGTTTTGAATATCTTGATGATGTTGAGATTTACACCGAAAACATGCCACCAGCACGCTTGAATATTTTTCAAAAAATTCTTGGCTCAACACGATTTTTAACAATGGGCGAAAGTAATTTTGGCGAGCTTTATGCTGGAGATGGTTCTGGCGACCACAGGCTTTATCAAGAAGTTTCACTCGGTTTTGGTGGCTATAAAGCGCTGAAGATGGTTGGATTAAAGCCTTCAGTTATTCAATTGAATGAGACTGCTACGATTTTTGCAGCCGTTGCTCGGCTTGATGAGCTCGTTCGAAATGGAATGAATCTTTATGAGGCGATTGTCTATGTTCGAAAACATACACTTTACACAAATCACACTTTAGTTCAAGCAGCGGAAAGTGAATTTTCTTTTGACCAATTTAACCGAATTGTAATGCCAAACATCGAATCTTCAGCGTTGAAAACCTGGATTTTTGGGCTTTTTCGAAATGATAGGTTGAAGCTTTCGACTTTAACGATTGAGCTCGCTGAAGCAAAAAATGGTGTTTCGCGGCTTCACGCAAATGTCGCAGATTATCACGATATTAATGGTGATAAAATTAAATTTAAAGCTGTAACGAATGGAATTGATTTGCCAACTTGGGTTTTGCCTGAGATTTTAGAAGATTTTCGAAATAAAGAGATTTTTGATAAATTTGACTTGCCAACAGAGAATTACAAAGAAAATTTATCGAAAATTAGTGCAAAAGACATTCGAGATTTTCGAAAGCTTGGCCGAAGAAAACTAAATCAGATTTTAGCTCATAGAAAAGATCAATATGGCCATGTGGTGCAAATCCCTGAAAATGCGATGCTTTTTGATTTCAAACGGCGATTCGTATCTTATAAACGCCCTTGGATGCCTTTCGAAAATATGGAAGAGTTTCGCCGAATTTTGCGAGAAAATAACGCTCATTATATTTTGGCGGGAAAAGTTCATCAAGGTGATACTGAGATGCGAGCTACTTTAAATTCTGTACTTTCGAAAATTGAGTCTGATGATTTCTTGCGTGAAAGGGTTCATTTTATTCAAGATTATGATGAAGAGTTAGGTTTAGCCTTGGCTGTCGGTTCAGATGTTTCGATAAATGTGCCAATTGTTGGGTTGGAAGCTTGTGGAACTTCGTTTATGAAAGATTTAGCAAATCTTAAAATGCTAATTTCAACGGCCGATGGTGGTGTTGCGGATATTTCGCCGGCACCTTGCTTGGAAGTTAGTGGCGCAAATTATAATGACGAATTGAAGTCTTTGTATCTTCAAATGAATCGGGCTGGGCAGATTTTTAAAGATGATTATTTGCTTGAAAAACAAATTCGAAAACAGCTAAAAGGTTATGTTCCTGTGATCTCTGGCTCTCGAATGATGAAAGATTATCTGCGACTTATTTTTGGAAAATAATAATTTTAAAACCCGCGAAGATGCGGGCTGTTGGTTATTTTTAGTGCATTTATAGGCGATGGCGATTTTTTAAAAATAGTAGTTCGTCTTCGCTTATTTTTAAAATTCTCTCGAATGGAATTTCTGAGTCTTCCATTATAATTTCTGCTCCTTCTGGAGCTTTAAGTGGATATTTTCCATGAAAAGTTACTATATGGTGAACTATAACACCTTTAGCTCGAACTTCTTTTATCTTGGCAAAAGTTATACAAGAGTTACCGCTTGGGCCTTTGCTGAACAAAATTTGAATAAGATCGTTTCTAAGGAACATAGACATAAAGTACCTCCAATAATTTTAAGCCTTTCGGCTATAGGATTTCACTATAATAACATAAAAAATAAATAAAGTCAAATAAAAAGCCCTCGAAAATTTTCGAGGGTAAAGTTTCTAATGGTCTGGCCAGAACTCAAACTTGCGGCCGTCATTTGGTCGCACTGCTTTTGGAGTTTCTTCTTTCGAAGAACTTTGGCTCATGACATTAGAAGATTGTAAAGAACTTGCCATTGGCATTCCTCCTGATTTTAAGTCCGTGGACTAATTCTTATATAATATCACTAAAAAATAAAAAAGTCAAGTATTTTTTTGCAAAATTGAAAAAAAATCGAAAATATGCTAAAATATGAGTTAATTATGGCTACAATGAAAGAATTACGCGAAGAGCGATTAAGAAAATTAGAAGAAATTAAAAATCTTGGTTTAAACCCATATCCCGCCAAAACTGGACGAACGGCAATGGCTGGCGAAATTGTGAATAATTTCGAAGAAATGGAAGGTCGAGAAGTAAAAATTGCTGGGCGAATTGCTGGAATTCGCAAATTTGGAAAACTCGCTTTTATTGTTTTGCGGGATTTTTCAGGAAAAATTCAGCTTTTTATTACGGCTCAAAATCTAGCTAAAACCTCTAAAGAACAGAATCTAATCGGTTTGGAAAATCTTAATTTGCTTGATGTTGGTGATTTTGTTCAAGCAAATGGAAAAGTGATTCGTTCGAAAACTGGTGAAATTTCAGTCGAAACGCAAGAATTAAAGCTTCTTTCTAAATCTCTTCGCCCAATGCCAACTGAACAAGACGGCTTCACGAATAAGGAGGAGCGTTTTCGAAGGCGTTATGTTGATATGAATGTAAATATTGAGGTGCGTGACCGTTTTGTACGTCGTTCGAAGTTTTGGCAAGCGACACGTGATTTTTTGAATGCAAGAGGCTTCTTCGAAATTAATATTCCTGTTCTTGAGCATACAACTGGTGGGGCTGATGCTAATCCATTCGTAACACATATGGATGCGCTCGATAACGCTCAATTTTATCTTCGAATTAGCCATGAATTACCGCTAAAGCGTCTGCTTGGTGCTGGTTTCGAAAAAGTTTATGACCTTGGTCCGCGTTTTCGAAATGAAAATTATTCAGACGAGCATTTGCCTGAACATATTGCGATGGAATGGTATGCGGCTTACTGGGATTGGCGAGATGGTTTGAAATTTCAAGAAGAAATGTTTAAATATGTTCTGGAGCAAACTTTTGGAACCTTGCAATTCAAGCTTGGTGATTTTGATGTTGATCTTTCGAAAAAGTGGGAAGAATGGGATTATGCTGAAACTATTGAGAAGCGATATGGTTTAAACCCTTACACTTGTTCGCTTGAAGATGTTAAAGCGGCCTTAAAAGCTAATAATTTAGAAGTTGAACAGACTGAAAATAAAGCTCGTGGAATTGATAAATTATGGAAAAATATTCGAAAAGATGTTGTTGGGCCAATTTGGTTGGTTAATACGCCAACATTTATTTCGCCATTAGCGAAGACTCACCCAGATTCACCAGAAATGACACAGCGAGCGCAAGTTGTGATTGCTGGTTCAGAGCTGTGTAATTTATTTAGCGAATTAAACGATCCAATTGATCAGTTGAATCGTTTTGTTGAACAACAAAAAATGCGAGATAACGGTGATGATGAAGCGATGATGCTTGATATTGATTACGTTGAAATGCTTGAATATGGAATGCCACCGGCTTGTGGAATGGGATATTCTGAGCGAGTATTTTGGATTTTCGAAGGTGTTACCGCACGCGAAGGTGTACCTTTCCCGCAATTAAAGCATGAAATTTCAGAAATTACGAAAGATATTTACCCAGAGTTAAATCTCTAATAATTAAATTTTAGGAAAATATCGTAAGATAATGAGCGAATTAAACTTTTCAAAGGTTATAATTCGTTCATTTTATTTTTTCATAAAAACGGAGAGATTCTTCATAAAATTTACCTATCTACTATTATCTGTGTAGAACTGAAAATGATTCTAAATTAATAAAATTCAGTTTGGTAAACAAATTTAATTTATTTAGCTATGGAGCTAACAACTGCTAATTATTGGGTATGTAACAACTGGAGTTGTTGAAGTGAACCAGTTGCAATATTGGCGATTTACTTTTAACTAATGATACTATTTAAGATGAGAAAGGTGAAATTATAGCTCGTTGTATATTTTTATTTTAAATAAAATAAAAAAGTTATAAAAAACTGTTGACATTGTAAAAAAAATTAGGTAAAATAGTATAGCGTTAAACAAATGGAGTAAAAAACGGAGTTTAGCGAATACTTTAACAATTTAATTGTGCAAATTTATCGTCAGTCTATTTTATAGATTATCAATTTGATATTCTTTTTTATGGAGAGTTTGATCCTGGCTCAGGATTAACGCTGGCGGCGTGCC
>CALHPA010000002.1 GCA_938036155.1 uncultured bacterium | reverse complement strand
CTCAAACTGATGCATAGGAATTACCTCTTTTAATTTTTCACACACAAATTTCCCTCTTTGATATGCCTTTGACTCATGTACGATCATAGAAAATGCATCTACCAACTCTTTATTGAGTAAAATATACATCTTGACTAACTTAGATGGTTCGTATCTCACAAATTCATAGTCCAAAGAACCGTAGCCTCTGGTTTTAGACTTAAGGGCATCAAAAAAATCATATATGACTTCATTTAAAGGCATTTCGTAGTGTAGCTGCACCCTATCTTCTGTTATGTACTCCATATGCAACAGTTTACCTCTTCTATCCTGGCATATTTCCATAATATTCCCTACATATTCTTTAGGTATCATTATATCTGCTTTTACTATGGGCTCTTCCAGATGTTTTATTGTTGTTAAATCCGGCAAATTACTCGGATTTTGAACCATCGTTTCACTTCCATCCACTCCTATCACTTTGTAAATTACACTTGGTGAAGTTGTGATTACCGCTAGATTGAACTCTCTTTCAAGCCTCTCCACTATGATTTCCATATGCAATAATCCCAAAAAACCGCATCTAAATCCAAATCCCAGTGCCTTTGAGGTTTCCGGTTCAAAGTTAAACGCTGCATCGTTAACTTGAAGTTTTTCCAATGCATCTTTTACATTTTCATATTTTTCTCCCTCTGCCGGATATATTCCGCAATATACCATAGACTGTGCCTTTTTATAGCCCGGTAACGGTTCATCAGCAGGATCTTCATCCAACGTTATCGTATCTCCAACTCTTGCATCTCTAACTTGTTTTATACTCGCTAAAATATATCCTACCTCTCCTGCTTTCAATTCTTTTTTCATAACCGGTCTCGGAGACAGGATTCCAACTTCTGTAACTTCATACTTGGTCTTTGAATTCATCAATCTGATTATTTCTCCAGGTTTTACTCTACCGTCAAAAACTCTTGCATATATTATTACTCCTTTATAGTTGTCGTAGTATGAATCAAATATTAGTGCTTTTAACTTTCCGTTGACGTCTCCCTTCGGTGCCGGTACACTTTTCACTATGCTTTCCAATAAATCTTCAATTCCCAGTCCCTCTTTAGCCGAAACCAGAGGTGCATCCATCGCTTCAATTCCTATAACATCTTCTATTTCTTCTTTTACTTCATCACACCTTGCGCTTGGTAAATCAATTTTATTCAAAACTGGAATAATTTTCAAATCTGCCGCCATCGCAAGATAAACATTAGCCAAAGTTTGCGCTTGAATCCCTTGCGAAGCATCAACCACTAAAATTGCGCCTTCGCAAGCTTGAAGAGAACGTGAAACTTCATAAGAAAAATCCACATGCCCTGGTGTGTCAATCAAGTTAAGCTCAACGCCCTTCCAGCTCATCGTAACTGGCGTTAATTTAATAGTAATACCTTTTTCACGCTCCAAATCCATCGAATCTAAAAGCTGCGATTTCATATCACGTTTTTGAACCGTACCGGTAATTTCCATCATTCGGTCGGCTAAGGTAGATTTACCGTGATCAATATGGGCAATAATACAAAAATTTCTAATCTTTTCTAAATTCATAAACTTTCTATATTTTAACAGATTTTTAAAGTTTAGGCAAATTATTTAATCTTAACCTGCACGAAAATTATCTTTTTAATTTGCGAAATAATCGGCTCAGCTTCTTCAAGTTTTAACAATTTTGCAACTAAGACGTAAGTTGCTGAACTTACTAATCCAATAAATATAAATTTTGGAAAAGTTGAGAAAAACCTTAAGTCAGAGCCAAGTAAAGGCATTCTCGCCACCAATAAATAACAAATTATACCAGCTACAGCACTAGCAATCATCATTCGAAAAATCCCTGAAAGAAATTGCGCGTCAAAAAGTCCATTAATTCTTTTTCGCATCAAAAATAGTAAAATTATAATTTCAAGAACGGCGCCAATCGCCTGCGCCCAAGCTAACCCATAAGCACCGAATTTAAAAATTAAGCTGAAAATTATTGCCAAAACAATATTCAAACCAATTGCAACTAGTGAAATATAAAATGGCGTTTTCGTGTCTTCCATTGCATAAAAACTTCTTGCTGCAATATGATAAACTGAACGCGCAAAAATCGAAAGAACAAGAACCCCCAAAAGACCAGCAATCAAATCATCACCACCGTTTTTAATAAAACTCACAATATAACCACGCAAGAAAAAGAATAAAACCGAAACAGGTAAGGCTAAGAAAATAATCATTCGAAGAGCTGATTGTAAATCTTTTCGAAAGAGATCTTTTCGACCAATTGCTAATCTTTCAGTTAAATTGGGGAAAAATGCTGTAGAAATCGCCACACCAATTAAGTTTACCGGCATCATCTGAAGAGTTAAGCTTTGTGAATAGGCACGAACTGTTCCTGAACCCATTCGACTTGCCATATTTGTTTCAACAATTGAGTTCACATAATCTAGACCTTGATCCATTGAACGTGTTGGCAGTAGCTTCATCACCTGTTGAAAGCCTCTATTTTTCCAGAAAATTCGAAATTGATATTTAAAATCAACACCAATCAAACCAGCTGCCGCAATCAAAAGTTGTAGAACTGAGCCAAAAGCCACTCCAATCGCAACACCCATAATTCCACCTTCGAAAATTTGAATACCAAAAATATTGATTCCATTTGTGAAAAATACCGTTCCGATAATAATTCCAATGTTATAAATTGCAGGCGCGAGAGCTGAAAAAGTAAATCTCCCAATTGCTTGCTGAACGCTTGTTATAACTGTTGCAATTGCAAAAAGAAATGGGTTAATTGCAATTACACGCATCATTGATATAGCTAAAGAGCGTGAAGATTCACTCAACCCTGGACCAACAATATATTTAACTAAAGGCTCTGCGAAAATAATAATTAAAACAGATGTCACTAAAGTTAAAAGTGCTAACAAATTCAAAACACTCGAACTTAATTCCCAAGCAGATTTTTTATTTCGATTTGCCATTCGCTGGTTAAAAACTGGAATAAACGTTACACTTAAAGCACCCGAAACCAAAATAAAAAACATAAAATCAGGAATCGTAAAAGCTACCGTGTAAGCATCAATTCCGTCTGGATAAGAATCTAAATAATATGAATTTAAAAGCCTATCTCGCAAAAAGCCTAACAAGCTCGACAAAAGCGTCGAGCTCGCAAGAACGATTGCTGCAAATTTTACTGTTAATCTTGAGTTAGCTTTCGAAACAATTGATCTAACTTTTGATTTCATAACTAATCGTGAAGTTTTGCTTCCTTAGGCAATTTAGCATTTTTTAAAATTTCAGCAACTTCTTTTTCATCAAGAGTTTCTTTTTCAAGAAGTGCATCTGTTAATTCTTTGAGCGGTTTTTTATTCGCTTTAAGAATTGCAGCAGCACGCTCAACAGCCTCTTTAATTAATTTAGCGATTTCTGCATCAATTTTCTCAGCAGTTTTTTCAGAATATGGTCGCTCGCGAGTCATCTTATCAAAGAACATTCCCGAATTTTCTTCATGGAAAACTTGGTCAAGTAAATCTTTACCCATACCAAATTCAATCACCATATTTCGAGCAATATCAGTTGCATTTCGAAGGTCACTTGATGCTCCGGTTGAAATTCCAGCTTCACCATAAATTAACATCTCTGCTTGACGACCGCCCATTGCTCGCGCCAAAATATCTTTATATTCGAAAATATTTGTATAACTTCGGTCTTCTGGAGGCAAGAACCAAGTAACACCTCCAGTTCCACCACGCGGAATAATTGTAACCTTATGAACTGGGTCTGAATCCGGCAAAACATGACCAACAACAGCGTGACCAGCTTCATGCCAAGCTGTAGTTTCGCGCTCTAGATCGCTCATCACTTTCGATTTTCGTTCTGGGCCAATCGCCACTTTTTCGAAAGCTTCAGTTAAATCTTCATTAGTAATTAATTCACGGTTATTTCGAGCCGCCAAAATAGCCGCTTCGTTCGCAATATTCGCAAGGTCGGCACCAGCAGAACCAGCAGTTTTCTTTGCTAATGCGTTTAAATCAACAGATTCATCAACTTTTTTATTTTTAAAATGAACCTCTAAAATTGCTAAACGATCTTTTCTTTCAGGAAGAGAAATTTCTACACGGCGGTCAAATCGGCCAGGTCGAAGAAGGGCTGGGTCGAGTACATCAGCACGGTTGGTTGCAGCCAAAACAATAACACCAGTATCTTTTTCGAAACCATCCATTTCAACCAAAATTTGGTTCAAAGTTTGCTCACGTTCGTCATGGCCTCCACCCATTCCAGAGCCACGTTTTCGGCCAACCGCATCAATTTCATCAATAAAGATAATCGCTGGAGCATTCTTTTTTGCTTTCGAAAACAAATCTCGCACACGTGAAGCACCAACACCAACAAACATTTCCATAAATTCTGAACCTGAAATCGAGAAAAATGGAACTTTCGCCTCACCCGCAACAGCACGAGCTAACATTGTTTTACCAGTTCCTGGGTTTCCAACCATTAAAACACCGCTTGGGATTTTTGCACCCATTTTTTGATATTTTTTAGGATCTTTCAAGAAATCAACAACTTCATATAAATCTTGTTTAGCGTTTTCATTTCCAGCAATATCTTCAAATTTAATCTTCTTTTTATCTTCACCGTAAAGTTTTGCTCGAGATTTGCCGAAATTCATTGCTTGCGAATTTTGACCAGTTGCCGAACGCATAATTAACATAAAGAAAGCTACAATCGCAATAATCGGCACAATCATAACTGTTAAATTCCAAATTATCTCCGAAGAGTTATCAACTGGCATTACATCAACAGTAGTCTTTCCTTTTTCAAGCCCTTGCTCATAAATCGTTCCACTTTCTTTAACTGATTTTTCGCTAGCTCTTTTCTCACCTTTTCTAGTGATTCTTACATCATTTCCTTGAATTTCTAGTTTCGAAATCTCACCTTTATTAGCACGCGAGATTACATCTGAAATAGCAACTTCTTTTAATTTATTTGAAAAAATATTTTGACTCACCCAAATTCCACCAAAAATAGCTATAATTACCACCCAAAAAATAACATTCAGAGATAGCTTCTTAAAATTATTGTTTTTCTTATCTTTCATCATCTTCCTTTCCGGTCATTCAACTCTTACTATTTTAACAAATTTTTAAAGCGTTTTCAACCAAAAAAAGAAAAGAGACTCTCTAATCGAGTCTCATAAATCATTCGCCTCTGACCCAAGCCGAGAATTCATTAATATAGAATCCAACTCGGCCTAGAGTGTATATTATCGCGGCTAGCACTTTAAGTCTATTACCGCGAGAATAAAACTTTTCAGCGACTTCCCGACCTAAATCTTTAGCATCAGGATAGCCGCCATAGGCCATAATCCTTAAGCTATGAAACTTAGAGTTTAACCGCCAAGTTTCAGCCACTTCTCCAGTAAATTTATCGAACTCTCCATTAAGAACTCTATACTCCTTAACTATCTGTTCGATATCTTTACGTCCCTTAGTATTCCTCAAAAACTCGAATTTCGTTCGAAGCTTTTCGTCTTTTACAAAAAGCCTTTCTAATTCATAGCCTTCAAGCTCAGCGAAGCACTCATCCGCCAAAGATAGCAGCTCCATTGCTCTATTGAAGCGTTTATCATCTTTTTTATTGCGGATGATAATCTGAGCCTCATTGCGCAACAATTTTGCTTCAAAATATCGGCGTTCTTTAACATCAGCTTTTTCTAAAGCTAATATTACTAGTTTAACCACTTCATCAGACCAATAAATACTGTAAAGCTTTTGTTGAACTAAAGCTTTAAAAGCAATTAATTGGACTATCTCCTTTGCCGACATTTTCTCAATATCAGCATGGCTAATAATTTCTTCGAGCTTTTTATATTTCGATCTCTCGAAATATTCATTAGCTTTTTCATGATCGTACTTAACCATTTTGTTGCACCCCCTAAAAAATATGATTACACCTAAATTATACCATAAATTAAATATTTAGTCAATATAAAAGCTCCAGTGATTTTTAGAAATCATAACTTCATGCCCACCTAAAATTTGTGTTTTTGATCTATTTTTAAAAGTTCGAATTGCATGCAATAAATTCCAAACTTGTTTTGAAAGCGGAATTTTTCCAGATTGACGAATTATAATTTCACGCAGGATTTCATAGCAAACTTCATCTGAATTCGTGCAAAAAAACTCTCGTTCAAATTTCTGTCCATTACCAATTTCAAACAAAATTTCTTGAGTTATTTTTTCAATTTCACGGCGAAGTTCAATTTGCCTTTGCCAAATTTTAAAAATAGAATCCAAATCTTTTTCACTAAAATTCAAAGTTTTTCGAATCCGATTGCGTGCATATTTTTGACTAAAATTAGTTGAATCTTCTCGCCAAATTAAACCTTGTTGCTTTGCCATTTTTAGAATTTCTAATTTTGAAAATCGCAAAAATGGCCGTTCAATATCTGGCGAATCAAGGCAAGCAATCGCTCGCCAACCACCACCACGCGCCAAATTTAATGCAAAAGTTTCAGCCAAATCATTTTTATGATGCGCCGTAAAAATTATGGCATTTTCGCGCTTAGCAATTTTTCGCAAAAAAGCATACCGAGCATTTCTAGCTTGTTCTTCACTTGAATTTTCACCTAAATTACCATGCTCAAATTCAAACTTCAATCTATCTTTTTCTGCTAATCTTCGAACAAATTCACAGTCTTCTTGACTTTCTTTTCCGCGAATTCCATGCTCAAAATGCGCAACAATTAAGTTTTCTTCAAGCCATTTTTGCCCATTTTTATTTCGAAAAAATCGCACTAAAAAATCTAGCAAAAACACCGAATCCACGCCACCAGAAACTGCCACGACTATTTTCTTCATATAAATTTATTTTACCACACTTGCGTTTTTAAATCGATTATGTTAAAATTTAAACAATGAAAGAAGGTGGGAAAATTTCGAAAATTAAAGAGATTAAGTTCGAAAATTCAGTTAAATTTGCAGCCGAAAGCATTATTGAAAATGCCCTAAATCTGCATGCGACTGATGTTCATATTGAACCAAGAGAAGATTCAACTTTGGTCCGTTTTCGAATTAACGGCGTTTTAAAAACCGTTAATGAATTTTCGAAAGATTTTTTGCCAAAATTAGCTAAATATTTCAAACATCTTGGTGGTTTAAATTTTAGCGAAAGAACTTTTCCACAATCCGCTACAGTTCAACACGGAGAAGCTCGGATTCGAATCTCCACAACTCCAGTTTTTTTGGGCGAGAAAGTTACCCTAAGATTGATTCGAGCCCGAAAAAGTGTTAGAAAACTTAATGAAATTGGGCTTTGGGGCGAAAACTTACAGCAAATTCAACAAATTTTGCGCCAACCGCGTGGAATCATTTTTACAATTGGCGAAGGAAATAACACAACCAATTTCTCAATTTTAAATGAATTAAATTCGAGCGAAAAAAATATTGTTACAATTGAAAAACACATCGAAAAAACCATTCCAGGAATTAACCAGACCGAAATTAACCCTAGAATTGGCTTAGATTATCTTGAAATGGTTAAGTCAGCTCTAAGCCAAAATCCTGATATTTTATACATCGATAACCTAAAAGATTCAAAAACTGCTGAGCTTATTTTTGATGCTTCAATGCGAGGAAAATTTATTATTGCCAGCCTCCCAGTTCAAAAAATAAGTGAAATTATCCCATTTCTAAATTATCTTGGGATTGAACCATTCTTGATTAGTGCAAATGTTTTAGGAATGATTTCACAAACCTTAATTCGTATTGTTTCGAAAAAAGCAATTTCAAAAACTAAAATCTCAAAAGAAGAATCTTCACTGATTCTACAGGAATTCAAAATTACGGGAGCAAAAATCCATCAATTAGAAAAAGATTTTCGCGATAAAGTTCATCCAAAAAACAAGCTCTCAACCTCCTCAAACACTATTTTAGAATTACCAATTATTCGAAAAAAAGAGAATTATGAATTAGCTTTTTCTGGAAATACTGCAATTTTTGAAGTTTTAAGCTTAATTAATGGCGAAATTTCAAAAGAAATTAAAAATTTAATTCAAATTAAACCAACTTCAGTTGAAATTGAAGAAATTCTTTCAGCAAATAATTTTAAAAATATGAAATTAGACGGCTTAGCGAAAGTTCTACAAAATGAAACAATCCTACCAGAATTAATGCGAAAAACTGGATTTTAAAACAATAATTTGTTAGAATTATAAATAATTATGTTAATTTTAGCTTCAAAATTACTAGACACGCCAATTATGGGGCTACAAACTGGCTCACAACTCGCCCGAACCGGTAATGCGATTATTGATCCTGAAAATTTACAAATTTTAGCTTATAAATTAAAAGCTAATTCTTTTTCAAACGAAGAAATGCTGATTCGGATTGCTGATATTCGTGAGCTTTCAAGAATTGGATTTATCATTGATTCTGGTGAAGATTTTATTCTCCCAACAGATGTGATTAAAATTAAAGAAATAATCGACCTTGATTTCGATATTTTAAGCCTTAAAGTTGAGGATGAAAAAGGCTCAAAAATCGGTAAAATAATTGATTATAGTTTGAATCTGGCTGATTTTTCAGTTCAACAATTAATTGTGAAACGACCATTTCTAAAATCGTTAAACGACCCAACTCTAACTATTCACCGATCACAAATTGTTGCGATAAATGATGATACTATCACAATTCGCCACGAAAAAGAAGAATCCCCACAAAAACGAGCCGAAAAAACTCAGAATTTTGTACCAAATTATATAAATCCTTTTCGAGATTAGAATTGTTCTTTCGAAATCGCCTTTTTAATTTCATCAAAAGAAAAACCTTGTCGAGCTAAATAAGCAATAAGTTTTTTCTCATCTGTATATCTTTTAGCTTTTTTAGAGATTATTTTTTGAATCTCATCCTCATCGTTCCGATTTGATTCATCCAAAACCTGTTCGATAATGTCTGAAGAAACACCTTTCGAAAATAATTCAGATTTCAGTTTTTTGATTGAGCTACCCTTTCTTTGATTTCGGTTTTCAATCCAAAATCTAGCAAATTTTTTATCGTCAATGTATTTTTTTTCAATCAATCGGTTTAAAACTTGTTCAACTGATATTTTTGAAACTCCTTTTTTTTCATAAAACTCACCAGTTTTGCGATTTTTTAGTTTTCGTTTTAAAGTTTTCTTCCATAAATAATCGCTAATTTCTTTTTTAGAATGTGGCCTCATTAAGCAATAATTTAAAGCCAAAGCATAAAGCTTACCAAATTCACTCTGCTGTTCAAGATTTTCGATTTCAGCTTTTGAAAACTTAGATCCAACTTTAATATTTAATTGAGCTAACTGAAAAATATCTAGCGAAAAACGATATTTTCCATTTATAAAAATATTTGCTCGGTTTTGATTTTTAACTGCCTGTTTTATATCTGTAATTATAAAAAAATCATCTTCAAAAAGGCTTTCTTTATTTTTTCGAAAGCTATTTTTTTTAACTTTTTGATTAATTTCGTCTGAATTAAAAATTTCTAACGCCATAAATTTAAAATCAAATTAGCCCAAATTTATTGGGATAATTATTTTATTCTTCAGTTTTTTCTTCGCTTGGAGTTTCTTCGATAAATTCTTCACCACGAATTTTTGCTCGAACTTTAGCGTCAATTTCAGCCATTACATCTGGGTTTTCAAGTAAATATTTCTTAGCATTTTCACGACCTTGACCAATATTTTGGTCATTATATTTATAGAATGCACCAGATTTTCCTAAAATTTCATGTTCAACCGCTAGATCTATGATATCTCCAGTTTTTGAAATCCCCTCATTATACATAATGTCAAATTCGGCAACTCGGAACGGTGCGGCAATCTTATTTTTCACAATTTTAACCTTTGTACGGTTTCCAATTATATCATCACCGCTTTTAATCTGAGCTATTCGGCGAATATCAGCACGAACCGAAGCATAGAATTTAAGCGCGTTACCACCAGTTGTAGTTTCAGGATTTCCAAACATCACACCAATTTTCATTCGAATTTGGTTAATGAAAATTACCGTTGCTTTAGATTTATTAATAATTCCAGTAAGTTTTCGAAGCGCTTGCGACATTAAACGAGCTTGAAGACCCATATGCGCATCACCCATATCTCCATCAATTTCAGCCTGCGGAACAAGAGCTGCAACTGAGTCAACAACAATTAAATCGACTGCATTTGAACGCACTAAAGTTTCAGTAATTTCAAGTGCTTGTTCACCATTATCAGGTTGTGCAACAAGCAAGTTTTCAGTATCGACACCAAGCTTGCGCGCATAAGCTGGATCAAGCGCATGCTCAGCATCAATAAATGCCGCTGTTCCACCTTGTTTTTGAATTTCAGCAATTGCATGAAGCGTTAAAGTGGTTTTTCCTGAACTTTCTGGTCCATAAATTTCAATAATTCGCCCTTTAGGATAACCACCTCCAAGCGCAATATCTAAACTTAAACACCCTGAAGGTAGAAGTTCAACATCAACTTTATGATTTTCACCAAGTTTCATAATTGAACCATCACCAAACTGTTTCGAAATTTGTGCAATCGCCAAATCTAGCGCTTGTTTTTTACCATCTTCAGCCATTCCTGTATCTGTTTTTTTTGCTTTAGCCATAAAATTTTCTCCTTAAAATAATATCTTTATTTTAACATTTTTTAGCAAAATGTTCAAGGTTATTTTTTGAAAAAGAAAAAGGCTCAAAGTGAACCTTAAAAATAATTAAAAAACTATCGCACCCTTCTGTTTTGCTAATTCTTTGCGTTCCTCTTTTATAATTTCAGTTTGGATTGCAGCTAATGTTTTATTAGTAAGAGTACCAAATCTTGGGTCTAATTGTATAAAGTTAACGCAAACTGTATTACCATCAGCATCTTTACCGATTGGAATTTTAATCATTTTTCTTCACCCCCCCTAATTTTACTTTACTAATTTTTAAAATAGTAATAAAACAAATTTTATCATACTTTTCTAACAAATTCAAACTGATTAGACCAAAAAAATAAATTGTGATATAATAAAAATATATGAAGAAAAAATCTGGTTTTACAGTTATTGAAATTTGTGTTGTAATTATATTTTTAATCGTCGTTGGTGTAATTTTTACAATGCAAAGATTTGAGCTTCTCGCAGTTCAACGCGATCAAATTCGAAAACTTTCAATTAATGAAATTTACTATAATTTAGAAGAAGTTTATTACAAGAAAAACGGTTACTACCCTGAAAAAATCAATGAAGATGCTGTTAAAGGGATTGAACCAAATCTTCTAACTGACCCTTCTGGAATTTTAATTAATGAAGAGAAGAGTGAATATCACTATGAACCAACTGACTGCGAAAACGGTAAATGTAAAAAATTCACACTTCGAGCAAAATTAGAAAAAGAAGGTGATTTTATTAAAAAATCTCGAAACTAAATATTTTAAAACGGCTTACAAATTTTCGAAAGCCGTTTTTTATTACTTTACGCTCATTTTTACGCCTTCTTCAAAAAGTTTATCAGAAAGCATTTGATTTTCGCGAGCCGCTTCAACAATGTCACTTAAAAATTCCGCTTTTTTGTCTGGATTCGGCGAAAATGGAAAAGTGTAAGTTGATTCATCACCAACAGTGCTCAATGTAACAGTTCCATAATCAAACAAATGTTGCAAAATCCCCTCTCGAGAATAAGATATATCTTCAATTGATTCGAGGTTAATTACCTGCTTTTTTTGGCTCATAATCGTATTCGAAATCCATTGAATTGCACGCTCATTCGTAATCACAAATCGATTTGCTCGATATACAACATAATTAACATAAGTTAATATGATTAAAAGTAGCGTAATTGAACCAAAAATCAAAGAAATTTGCGGTTTAAAATTTTCAGGAATCGGCAGCGGATTCGGCATAAAACAGATAATGATCCACGCGCTAATTAGCAAAACACCAATAAACGCACTAAAAATAATATTCAAAAGATAACCAAGAGAATGACGTCGCATCGAGAGAACCACATATTCATCTTCATCAACCGTGATATCTGGATAGGTTCTTACCGATCGATCGTGGCGAGCCTTAATTACACGCGGATCGCCAACAGGAACTTCAACTTCCATAACTGGCTGAACCTTAATTGGAGCTCCTAAGTTACTTTCGAAAGTTAAATCCTGACTATTTTGAACTATTTTTTCTTCAAATTTTTGAGCCAAGCTTTGCTTATCATTCATCTTTAAATTCCTTTCCTAAATGTTCGAATGCTTTTTTAGTAATAATTCTTCCACGAGGAGTTCGTTGCAAAAAACCAATCTGCATTAAATATGGTTCATAAAAATCTTCGATTGTTGCGGTTTCGTCACCAGTTAATGCTGCCATTGTATTTAAGCCAACTGGCCGAGTTCCGTAATTTTCAATCACTGAATTCAATAGATTTCTATCTGCTGCATCAAGCCCTAGTTCATCAATTTCAAGCATTTTTAAAGCATTTTGAGCAGTTTTCGAATCAATAATCCCATCACCATTAACATCAGCATAATCACGAACCCGCTTTAAAATTCGGTTTGCAATTCGTGGAGTTAGCCTTGCTCTTGTTGATAGAATTTTCGAAGCTTCATCTTGAATTTTACTTCCTAAAATCTTGCTTGAACGTAAAATAATTTTCGAAATCTCTTCGGGAGTATAAAATTCCAATCTATAAATATGACCAAAACGGTCCCGAAGTGGTGCTGCCAAACTTCCTGTTCTAGTAGTTGCTCCAATAACCGTAAAATGTGGCAAATCTAGCCGAACCGAGCGCGCTGCTGGACCCTTACCAATTACAATATCAAGTTTAAAATCTTCCATCGCTGAATACAGAATTTCTTCAACAGCACGTGGCATTCGGTGAATTTCGTCAATAAAGAGAATATCACCATCTTGTAAATTTGTTACAATCGAAGCCAAATCACCAGCTTTTTCAATTGCTGGGCCAGATGTAATTCGAATATTTGCGCCCATTTCACGCGCAATCACATTCGCCATTGTAGTTTTTCCCAATCCCGGTGGACCATAAAGAAGCACATGATCAATATTTTCACCGCGCTTTTTTGAAGCCTCAATCGCAAGTTTTAAGTTTTTCTTCAATCGATCTTGGCCAACATATTCATCAAAATTTGTTGGGCGTAAAGAAATTTCCACTTGCTGCTCTTGTGGTTCATCATCGTGTAAGTTTGCATCAATAATTCTTTCAATAGCCATTGTTTATATTATACCATAGTTTGACTTTTTTAAAAAAATTGATATAATTAATATGTCTCTCTTAAAAAAAGAGAAGTATATAAAAAAGGATGGTGTTCTTATGGAAACACAAGTAACTGCAGTAGCCTCTTCAGAAGTTTTAGCACAAAATATTTTTGCAAAAGCAAAAAATATTGCGAATTTAGTTAATTATGGTAAACTAAGTGGCAGAATTTTCGTTCAGAGAATTAATGTAAGAAATGAAGAAATTCCTGAAAATATATGGGTTATAGCACTTAAGGATGAAAAAACTCCAGATCACCTTAATGAAGCTGCTAAACTTTTCGTAATCGATTCTCACGAAGGGTTTATCTGGGTTAAAAGCGAGAGTGGTAAATATAGATACAAAAAACTCCAGATCGAAAAACTTGAAAAACTCGAGAATATTGATCTTGAATATATTCATGAAATTTTTTCCCAAGTAGAACAGGAGCTATCCTATTAAATAAAAGTCGCACATTTGTGCGACTTTTTAAAATTAAATTCCAGCTTTCAATGCCAAAGTAACGCGTTCTTCCGTTGATAAATCTCGCGGAATTTGTTCTAATGCTTTTGTTGCATCATTTAAATTAAATCCAAGAGTAATCAGAGCTTCTAAAGCCTCATCTGAAGCTAAGCTAATATTATTAACATCATCGGGTTTAGAAATCGCCATTCCAACCTTATCTTTTAAATCTAAAATCACACGTTCGGCCGACTTCTTACCAACACCAGCAGCTTTTTGAATAAATTTCGATTCTTCGCAAGCAATCGCGTTTCGAACTTCTTCAGTTTCACCAAGACTCATAATTGCAATTCCAGCTCTTGGCCCAACTCCCTGAACGGTAATTAAAAGTTCAAAAAGTTTTTTAGCTGCCAAACTCGAAAAACCAAAAAGTTCTTGGCTTCTATCTGTAATATTATGATATGTGTAAAATTTAATATCATCACCCAGAACTGCTCGTTCGAATTCATTCGCAGGAACAACAATTTCATACCCAACACCAGCAACATCCACAATCACGCTACCAGCAAATTTTTCAACAATTTTTCCAGAAATATGTGCAATCATTAATTAATTTTACCATAAACTATTTAAGTTTTAAATACGCGTCATATAAAAATGTGTAATCGCAGCAGCGAGCGCATCAGCTGCATCATCTGGTTTTGGAATTTCAGCCAAATTTAAATTCGAACGCACCATTTCCTGCATTTGCTTTTTATTCGCTCCGCCATAACCTGTTAAAGTTTGTTTAATCTGATTTGGAGTATATTCTGCAATTGGAATTTTTGATTGTTGAGCTACTAAAATAGCTACACCACGGGCCTGAGCGACTGAAATAGCTGTTGTTACGTTTTTCGAAAAAAATAGTTTTTCAATTGAAACTTCATCTGGATTAGTTTCTACAATAATCTCTTTCAAGCCATTATAAATTTCTTCAAGCCGAATTTCAATTGGCGTATGAGCTGGGGTTGAGATAACCCCACCAGTCACCATTTTTAAAGGTTTACCAATCTGGCAATCTACAACACCGAACCCCAAAATTCCAGTTCCGGGGTCAATTCCTAGAATTCGCCGCTTTTCCATTTTTTACCTTTTGAAAATTTCGCAAAGATCTCTTTTCGAAATTCAAAAAATAAAATTGATAAGAATACTAAAACTACGGCAATAATGATCCACCAACCAGTAAATTCAGCTTGCTTAGATTTTTCTTCGTCTTTTTTCACATCATCACTAGCACCACCATTTTTTACAACTTTTCTGCAGCGATTAGTTTCTTCATTTCGTTCATATCCATCTTTACAAGGCGCTAATTCTTTTTTGGCTTCATTACTATTTTTTCTACAACGATTAGTTTCAGGATTTCGTGTATATCCTGGAGCGCATAAAACATCTTTTTTCGAAACTGTTGCTTTCGAAATTTTTCGACACCTGTTAGTTTCTAAATTACGCTCATATCCTTCACGGCATTCTAATATAGCTTTTTCTACCAAAATTTTATTACATCGATTTGTTTCAATATTTAAAAAATAACCATTTTCACACTTTTTCTCTTGATTTTCTTCCTTAATTTTATTGCAACGATCAGTTTCTTCATTTAAAAAATATCCCGCTTGGCAAGTTTTTTTATTTTTTTCACAATGATTTTCGGCATTTAAAAAGAATCCATCTTCGCAAATTTGAAGAATATTTTCGCTATTTTTTGTTATTTTAAAGCTTTGTTTCCACTCTTTTCCATCAAAAATCCAGCTTAAATTCTTCTTTGAGCCCTTCAATTCAACACTTTGAATTTCTTGTTTTTTTGAATTTAAAAGAATAATTTTATTATTGCCAGTTTTCGAAAATTTAAAACTATTTTCACTATTAAAATTAATTGTTAAAAAATCATTCGGTAAAATCTCTATATCTTTAAAGTTTATTTTTTGTGGCTCTTTATTATTTCCCACATAAATTTCAATCCCACATTTTTTAAGTGAAATTTTTTGATTTTTAGTATTTTTTAACTCTAAAAACTGCTCATTTGAATTAATTAAAACTTCGCTAATTTGTAAATTTTCACAAAAATCTTCTTCAATTTCAGCTAATCCACCAGAACTAAAAATCACTTTTTTTTGCGAAATTTCAAAAATATCTTTATTAAAATTACGAGTTAAAATATTATCTTTAGTAATTTCTGGTGCATTTTTTTCTTCGCACTTCATATTTTCTGCACATAAAAAATCAACTTTTTTGCCATCAATTTTAAGCTCAATCTGTTCACTTAATAAATCTTGGCTCAATATTTTTCCGTCGCCATCTTTTTCGCTAAATAATATTTGTGATTTTTTCAAAAAAATTCCATTTGAAATTTCGCCAATATTTTGATTGTTCTGAATAATCTCAATTTTCGAAAACTGAAAATCTTCACCAAAATTTGAGATTTCTAACATTGAATTCGAAACTTTTGAAATTAAAATATTTTGCGCATTTAAAGCTTGAGTTTTATTTAAAAATCCCAAAAAAATCGTGAGTATAATACTTAAAAAAATAATTCTAAAAATCTTCATTTAAAAACTTTCTTTTTATTAAAATTGCAACTTCAAAAATAACTAAGAACATCAAATTTAGAACAAAATTATTATTTTCAGTTTTCAAAAACCCAGTATTTGGTGCTAAAATTCTTTTTTGGCTCTTTATATTATCCAGTTTATTGTCTAATAAACTATTATTTTTAGTATTTTTTTCTAGCTGTTCGGGTTGTTTATCTTGGATAGAAACTAGATTTTTCTCATTTTTTAAATTCTCTGAATCTTTAAAAATACTTTTTTCTTCATTTACATCAGCTTTATTTTCTTCTTTTCCCTTTTCAGAGTCCTCATTTTCAGGATTTAAAACTTTTTTATCTTCAGCTTCAGCTTTATCTTCTCTTTTAGGAGCTTCAGGTTTTTTTTCTAATTCATCTTTTTTATCATCTAAATTTTCTGTTTTTTCAAGCTTTAATCCACCAAATCTTGGTGAATAATTATCAAGATTTCGTAAACCAAAATTATAATTATTTCGAACTTCAACAGCGGTCATCTTATCGCCATTTTTGAGTATCTCAGCTTTCGAAACAGCAATTTTCTCGACGCCCTTATTACTAGGTTTTAAATCAGTTGAATTTTTAACTAGTCCCTTAATACATCTCTTTTCATCAGAACAAATATAATCTTTCAATTCACCATCAATATAAAGCCCTAAAATAGGCTGCTGGCCAATAGTATCAATATTTCGAAATTCTTCCTTAAATTTTACATCAGAATTCTGAGCATTTTGAGCAAAAGTCATATATTCTTGCGACTTAAAAATCCCATTTTGAACTTTTGCAATTTCAATTTGTTTTTGATTATTTTTAAGCGAAATTTCTTTAAATTTATAATCTTCACCGCTATTAAAGAGTTCAACAAATTCCTTTGAATCAGTAGCATAAACTCGTGAGATATAGATTTTTCCCTCTTCCGCAAAAGTGTTTTTTGAAAAAATAAGAGCGATAAAAAAAGATAAAAAAACAATAATTAAACTTTTTCGCATTCCCTTCTCCTTTTCTAAAAATATCCAAAATATTTTAGCATAAACAAAATACAAAATCAAGTAAAAAAATAATTTCACCCGCTCGGAGTGAAATTATTTTTTAGACTGTAAGTCGTTTTCGGCCTTTTAGTCGGCGTCGTTTTAGAACTTTAATTCCAGCCTTTGAAGACATTTTATTTCGAAAACCATGAGTTTTCGCACGATGTCGTTTATGTGGTTGATGTGTTCTTTTTGGCATATCTATCCTATTTTACAATTTAATATTAAAAAAATCAAGTTTATTACTTTTCATAAGCTTTTTAATCTGTTAATTAAACTTGAAATTTTACCAAATTCATTTTGTAGTATATCATAGTTTTCCACAAAAGACAAGGACTTTTCCACAAGTATTACAGTAGTACTAAAAAAATGTGGAAAAATTCTTCTACTTTTAAAAAATTATAACATATTTATTATTTATTAAAATTTTAGGTTGTGGAAAACTCAAAAATGTTATAGAATAGAATTATGAATGAGTTGTGGAAAAATATCTTAGCTGAACTCGAAATGGATCCTAAAATTCAAGGTGCGAATTTTAAGACTTGGTTTGCCGATACGCAACTTTTATCTTTAGAAAATGATCACGCAATTATTGGCGCTAAAAATTCTTTTATAACTAATACTATTAAGAAAAAATATCTTGATCATATCAAGAAAGCCTTTCGAAATAATGGTAAAAATCCCGAGATTATTTCTTTTGAAGTTATTTCTACAAAAAAACTAAAAAAACAAACAGAAGAAATCCCAACATCTTCTCCCAAAAAACCTTCTATTGAAGATTTAATTAAAAAGAAAACTGAAAAAGCTAAAAATTCTAGTGGTCTAAATAAAGATTACACTTTCGAAAATTTCATTGTTGGTGGTTCAAATGAATTAGCATATTTTGTTAGTCAAAATGTTGCAGAAAATCCTGGTAAAAAATACAATCCACTTTATTTTTATGGCGATTCTGGGCTTGGTAAAACGCACTTAATGCAAGCAATTGGAAACGCAATTGAAGAAAAACACCCAGAAATGACCGTTCTTTATATTACAATCGAGAATTTTTATCGTGATTTTTTGGAAAATGTTCGTTCGAAAAAGCAAGGATATGCCGATAAGTATCGAAATGTTGATGTTTTAATTGTTGATGACATACAGTTTATTTACGGAAAAGATAAAACTCAAGAGGAATTTTTTCACACCTTTAATGAGCTTCATCGTGTAAATAAGCAAATAATTCTCTCAAGTGATCGTGCACCTTCTAGTATCCCAACTTTAACAGATAGGCTAAAAAGTCGCTTTGAGAGTGGAATGATGGTTGATATTCAACTACCAGATTTCGAAACTCGCCAAAGTATTGTTGAGGCTCGCGCTGAACACGAAAAAGTTAAGCTTGATCCAGAAGTTTCAGAATTTATCGCTGAAAATTATCGTACAAATATTCGAGAAATTATTGGAGCAGTCACTCAACTAATCGCAATGGCGGAGCTTCGAAATATTAAGCCGAGCCTTGAGCTCGCACAAGGTTTAATTCAAAATAGCAGGCCAACAAGGCCAAATCACTTAAATTCAAAAAAAATTATTGATAAAACTGCTAAGTATTTTGGAGTTTCGAAAGAAGATATTTTAAGTAAATCTAGGCAAAAAGATATCAATCACGCTCGTCAAACAGCCTGCTATCTAATGAAGTATGAACTGAAAATGAGTTTCCCGCAAATCGGTAAAGAATTTTCGCGAGATCATTCAACCATTATGAATGGGGTTTCGAAAATCGAAAAAAGTATCAAATTAGATGCAGAAATTCGTTCGCAAATTGAAGGACTACGAGATTTAATTTATGAATAGAGCTATGAAAGCTCTATTTTTATATCTGTTAATTTGACAACTATTTTAGTTTAGTTTATAAAAAGCGAACAATTATATTTGTTCTCCTTTGACTTTTTTAAAATATATTTTATTTATTTGTTATAAAAATATATTTTCTTCACTCCACTTAACTTGCAAAATATTATTTTTATTTCTTTGTTACATTTGACATTATTTATATAATATTTTAATAAAATGTTGAAAGCCTGTGGAAAAATAGCCAATTTGTTGAGCGAAAGTTATTTAAATCTTGCCGAAAAAATCACCGAAGTTTTACACAGGTTGGTTGTGTATATTTTCGAAATCTCAAAATTATGGAAAAGCTGTTATTTTTCCACAAAGTTTTTCAGAAAGTTTTACTTTGATTTTCCACACAAAAAATGGTATAATTTTAAGTAGTGAAAGCTTGGTTTTTCCACAGTTTCCACAATACCTATTATTATAATTACCACTTTTTAAGAAAAAGGATTTAAATTTTTATGGAACTGACTGTTAAGAAAGATGATTTATCTAAAGCACTCAATAATATCTCAGGAATTGCAAGTAGTAAAACTAGCTTGCCAAGTTCTGAATATATTCTTTTTCAAACAGACGGTTCAAGACTTCTAGTTGCTGCTACAAATTTAGAAATTGCAATTTCACAAAAAATTAGTGCAAGAATTGAAAAAACAGGTTCTATTTTAATGCCAGAAAAACTAACAAAAAGTTTTATTGATAGTCTACCTTCAAATAGCGAAGTTTCTTTTAAAGTTAACGGTGGAAATATTTCAATAGAAAGTGGAAATTATAAATCAAAAATTAATGGTAGTTTAGCTGAAGAATTCCCTGAAATACCAACTATTGATGAACCAATTGCAAGATTCTTTATTGGTTCTGATATTTTTAAAGAGTCAGTTAGCCAAGTTGATACGGTGAGTAACGATACTTCACGACCAATTTTAACTGGAATTTTTCTTCACACATTTGAAAATAATATTTATATGGCGGCGACTGATGGATATCGTTTAAGCGAGCGCAAGCTTTTCGAAACTGACCAAGAATTCGAATCTCTCATACCAAGTAATGTTTTAAAAAAGGTTTCAAGCGTTATCCCTGAAAAGCTTGATGAAATTGAAATCTTAATTAATGATAATCAAATTCAATTTATTATTGGTGATATTTTAGTTGTAAGTAACTTAATTGATGGAAAATATGTTGAATATCGGCGATTAATCCCAGAATCGACTGAAACTGTTTTGAAAATGAAACGTGCTGATTTTATGCAAACAATTAAAGTTGCTGAGGTTTTTACAAGAGATTCTGGTGGAAGTATTACTTTACGAGCCGATGAAGAAACTTCGAAATTATCAATCCATACAATTGCAAGTGAAATTGGCGAAAGTACATCTGAAACTGAAGCCGAAATTTCTGGAGGTGGTGAGGTTACTTTAAATGTTAATTATATTAAGCAAGCTTTATCGGCAATTAAATCTCCTGAAGTTTCTTTTGGATTTTCTGGTAAACTTGCACCAACGGTCTTTAAAAGCACTGAGAACGATGATTATATCCATATCGTTATGCCACTAAAAAGTTAGGATCTAAATGATTTTAAAAACTCTGAGAGTTCAGAATTTTCGAACACATTCTGATTTTATTTTAGAAATTGGTGAAAAATCAACTCTTATTTCTGGCTCTAATGGTAGCGGAAAAACTTCTCTTCTTGAAGCAATTTATTTTGCACTGCAAGGCACGAGTTTTCGCTCGAGTGATAAAGAAATTTTAAGAAATGATGGTTCAAGTTGGTTTCGAATTGATTTAAAAGATTCGAAAGATTCGTTAAGAACGATCATTTTTAACGATACCGTTCAAAAATCAAAAAAACAGTTCCTAATTGATGGAAATAAAAAAGCACGTTTGAGTGCTAATTTACGCATTCCTGTGGTGCTTTTCGAACCAGATGACTTACAACTTTTAACTGGCTCACCAGCACGACGAAGGAACTTTTTAGATTATTTTCTTTCACAAATTTTCCCCAGTTTTCAATTAGCTCTTGCAAGATATAACAAGGCTTTAAAACAGCGAAACAATCTTTTGAAACGTGATAATGTTTCGAAAGACGAGCTTTTTCCTTGGAACTTGATGCTGGCGGAATATGGTGCAGAAATAATTTCTAAAAGACAAGATTTTTTAGAGCTTTTGAACTCAAAAATTGAGGAAGTTTATTTTGAGATTTCGGGTGCCAAGGATGAAATTAAAATTGATTATTTAGGTGAAAAGGTTTCGAAAAATGAAATTTTAGCTATTTTAAGTAATAATATTGAACGTGATAAGATTTTAGGTTATACAAATTTTGGCCCACACAAGCATGATATTCAATTTAATTTTAATAAAAAGCCCGCACAAAATGTGGCGAGCCGGGGTGAAAATAGAAGTTTGGTTTTAGCTCTAAAATTTATTGAGACTGACATTTTGGCTGATTTAACCGCAAAAAGACCAATTGTTCTTTTAGATGATGTTTTTTCTGAACTTGATGATGATCGACAAAAACTATTAACTAAGCATTTTTCGAAATATCAAACAATTATTACTTCAACTAATAAAATTAAAGTTGAAGATTGTAAAATAACCTCGCTGGAATAGCAGAGGTTATTTAAGTGAGACGTATTAATGGAGACTACAGGTTGGATCTATGAAATCAACTTTATATTTTTTGAAAATATTCTTTTCTTTAGACTCAAGCCAATTCGTTGCTAGATCTTTATAAAAATCATAGTTTGAGCTACTACATTTACTAAATATTCTAACCGATATATCTTTAACTTCTGTTTTATCTTTTGTATCCAGATTATAGGTTATTGAAAATCCTGTAGGTAATGATGTTTTTGTTGCATTTGTATATGGTAAATGTTTAACTATGGGATGCTTTTCAATTAGCTTTTTCATTGTCTCTGTTATTTTTTCATAACCAGCACCGCTTCTAATTATATCATCTTTCTCATGTTCATTATACCAAGTTCCGTTTGGATCATTTTGGGCTAGAGCTAATGATATATTTGTTTTTTGACCAGATTTAATTTCGAACTCTTTTGAAGAACTTTCGAAACCATCCTTTGAAACTTCAACTTTATATTTTCCTGGTGTCATCGTATGGATTCCATTTTGGATTTTTTTACCGTTAATTGTTATATCTGAGCTTTCTGGTGCAATACTGAGTAATAATTTACCGCAATAGATATCAGACCAGATCCACCAGCCTATAATCGCCAACGATATTATTCCAAAAATGGCCAAAACAGAATAAATTTTAACTTTAGTAGAATTATCAATATTTTGCATATTTTAACCTTTCCATCGCCAAACTTCAACTTCACCAAGACTTTCCATAATTTGAAGATTCATTGGTTCAATAACACCAGTTGTTCTGCTATGTCCAGCATTTGCGACTTTATCTTCACCATTAACTTGAACATAGAATTCTATATGAGCTGCAGGTCCACCACCAGTTCCTGATGATATAATATCACCTGGCTTCATGTTGCTTGTACTTCCGTTATAAGGGATTTTCTCATATTTGTCTGGGTTACTACGCATATATTGAACAAGATTTGCGACACCACAACAATGTTTAGCATATTCTGGATCAACAGTTGTACTCATAACCATAGAAACGAATGCATCGCAACTCATACCTTTTTGAACGAATGGCTCACCATAATTAATTAAGCCAGTTGCGCGTAAAGCTTCCATCTGCTTATCTGTTACTTCACCGGCATAAGCAGCCGCTTTTTCTGATTCTGGGCGAGCAAGTTCCATTGCTCTGTCTACGATTGTTGCATTTCCAAGTTTTCCACCTGAAGATGAGCTGCTACAACTTCCAGATGATGAGTTCGAAGAGCCATTTCCATCATTTGCAATTTCGTCTTTAAGGAATTTTACATAAGCTTCCTGACCTTCTGCACTATGATGAACTCCATCTGCTGCATAAAGTTTATCTCTACCACCATTTTTTTCAACATAACTCTTCCAATCTAGGATCTTTACTTCGCTATGTCTAGATGCGAAAGCTGAAAGTTTTTGGTTTACTATATTATAGTCAACATTTTGGTTTTTCGAAAAGTTATTTACCCAATAAATTTTCTTACCTTTAAGCTTGCCGATCAAAGCTTCTGCAGCATTTTCATCAAAGTTGTCGTTAGTTCCTAAATTGATGACGACCGTGTCGTTAATTTTACTTGGTAATTTTGATGTTGCGGCGGCAATCGAATCACCAACTGTGGCAGATACATTAGAACCACTAAAGGTTGATGATAATTTATCTTGAACACCAACTGTAATTGAATCCCCAATGAAAGTTATAGGTCCTGAAGCCTTTCCTCTACCACTAGAACCTTTTCCTGCGAATTGTGAAAGCATTTTGTTTCCAACTTCCTCACCTTCAGCGATACGACCTGCTCGCAAGTCTTCTCTTGGTCTTTCGAAACCATTAGTCCAAGCTATAGTAGCCTCTCGAACTGTTGATGCTGATTTTACCATATTAAGGGCATTATTTTCTGGGCCTTCTAGTTCTTGCCATAAGAAATTTAATTGAACACCAAGGTCAGATACTGGTTTACCTTTCTCCTTAGCGTAGTTTTCGAGGTTTGTTCGTCGCCCGAATGACCACTGGGCGATACCGTAACCAATTCCACTTCCGGCTTCATTTATATCTGGTTGAAAATGGTTAGATTCACCCCAGAGACTTCCCATAACACCAGCGGTTTGTTCATCTGTTAAGCCTTTTGACTTGAAAAAGTTCCAAATCTTCTCAGCATTATCATTACCTTCAAGATTTATATCAGCCATATTGCCGCTAGATGCTGGAGCGCAGTCTTCACCTGCATCATAATAGATTATATCATTCAGCTTATAAAAACGTTCATTAAATTCGGCTCTTGCAATATTTGAAAGAGTGGAAGCTAGAATCAATGAGATTAAAATAATTGATGATATTTTTTTATACATTATGTATCCTGTTTAATTAAATCTGGTGGATAGAAAGATGCTGATGTTGATGGTATTGCAGAACCTTTCGAAAGTTCAAAATGTAAGTGTGCCCCATATGAACAACCGTAATTTCCTATAGTACCAATAGCCTGACCTTTCTTAACTTTCTCTCCAGTTTTAACTGAGTGTGAATCCATGTGCCAATAGAAAGAATATACGTCTCCTTTATGTTTAATGATTACGGCATGTGGACCACCCATCATGTCGGCTGTTCCGTATGTGCATCCATTATATGGAGCCACATCAAAACCGCCATTAACAACCTCACCATCAGCTACAGAATATACTTGTGTTCCGTGTGTCCATCCTTTTTCTTCATTAGCGAAATCAATAGCTGGGTGGTTTTGTCGAACTGGTGTGTTGAAGCCTTGACCGTCTGATACTCCTTGGATTTGTCCATTTTTAACTTTAGTATTTTTAAGCGGCCAAATAAATTCACCACTCAATTTTGATAGTTCTGGATCTATTCCTCCTTTTGAAGTAGATGAACTATTATTTCCATAACCTCCTCCATTCGAATCTGGTTTAAATTCTTCGTTCATCCCCATTTCTGTTCGAAGGTCAGTCAAAAATAGTGCATACCAGTTTGCTTTAGGATTTTTTTCAGTATTACAAATTCCACCACGAGTTTCATCGTCGTCATCTTCTGATGTTCCAATTGGTGATTTTCGGTTGAAGCAATATTTATCATATTTTTTCATTTCACCACTCATTGTAAAGGTATCTAGTAGATTATTTGTTTCGCTACTATTTTCTTTTTCTACAATATCGCCCCACCCTTTGAGTTTATCAACAACTTCTTCAGTGTCAGTTTCGGCAATACCCATATCGATACCGGTATAAACATTACAAAAAATATCGGTTGCAGCACCAGTGTCTGTGATTGATTTGTCTTCACAGGTTTCCATATTGGCTGCAAAGTTTGCACTATTAGCTGCGCTTGCTCCTGGCGTAATTGATGCGAATGACCTCTGTGCTCCACCAATTATCGATGGCAACAAACCTTTAATTGAACCTAAAGTTCCAATATATGGCATCATATTACTTACAATCGAACCCAAGAAAGTGTGTCGTGTAGTCGGATCAAACGGACTGTGAGTTTTTCGAATATCTTCAGCGTTTTCAGCAATTTGACGGTCGGTTTCTTGACGAAATGCAACTGCTTGAGATTTAGTTAAAACACCACCACTTCCGGCCATTGAATTCTTCGACATTAACGCCGCAGACCCTGACATTATAGCGTTTCCAAAGTTCTCGCCAGTTGTTGAGTCATTTAATATTGTGCCAGTTAAACCTTCGCTTACATATTTCGAAATTGCACCCATAGCCTGATTTTTTAATATTTCCGTAGCAACAGAAAGAGCTAATCCTAATGCCACTGCCCATATTGCTACTTTTACTACATCACCAATACAACCAAAAAAGCCAGTTCCCATACATTTAAGTATTGTTAATGCTACCTGTGCTACACCTATTGCCGCAGTAACTATACCTGCGACTTTACAGCTTTGTCGTATAAACCAGCCTACCATTCCTGTGGTTAATGTATTCATTAAGCTTGCAAACCATCCAGTAATTCCAACCTGGTAATCCTTTGCTGAATCATCTAGTTTCGAAATGCGGTCATCGTAAGCTACTGCTCGCCAACCTTGCGACTCAGTGGCGCTTTTGATGTGATCATTATTTGATGTAGAATCTGCAAAAAAAGCAAAAGCATTTTTTAGCCTTGAAGTGTTAGAATTTTTACTATCAGGGTTTTTATTTTCTTGAGAATCTTTTCTGTTGGCAATCCCCATTAAATTATTTCCTTGTGATGTAACTTCTTGCTGGGTTGCTTCGCCAGCTTTAATTTTTGAGGCCATCGATAGAAAAGATAAACCAAATTGAGCTAATACTTCAACCTTAGCTATCTTAGCAACACTCCATCCCATTGATACTAATGCGTAAACTCCACAAACTTTATCAACTGCATTTAAACCATTTAAAGCACTACTTGCTCCTTCAAGCATTTCTAGTCCCATGGCTGCTTTTTCAGATATACTTCGTGTACCTTTTTTAAGTTTATCTTTGTAGGTTTTTAGTTTTTCTTTAACTTTCCTAGTTCCGTTATCGCCTTTTTGTGCTTTATTTCTACCTTTGTCATCGACATCATCTTTATCATCTGGTAATCTTTTAGAATCAGTTTCCTCATCTTTACTGTGATCATTGGCTGTTTTCTTTATATCGTCATCAATTTCGTCCTCAGTTTTACCTTTGTTGTCTTTTTTAGCTTTTCGAAAATTAAACCAACCCTTGAGCTTCTGCCAAGATTTATCTAGAAAAGATGCAAAACGCCCACTAAAACTGCGGCGAAAAGCCTGCCGTACATCTGGGTTTTTAGTTAAAATATTTTTAATATCCTTAGAAGAATTATTTATTTCAATATTTCTCCCATCTTTAATGTAGGTCAGCTTTGAAATTTTCTTTCTTCCAAATAAGCTTTCCTTCTCATCTAAATCAACTTTAAAACCAGCTTTTTCAAGATTTTTAATGTTTCGGTCTGTTACTTTTGACATTCGGCAAACTAAGCCCGCTGGCTTACAATTTGTGCCTTCTATTTTTAACTTCATTACTTTAACAGAGCGATTATTCATACTCGTAGCGGGAGAGTTGTTTTTCTCGGTAACAATTTCCTCAATATGAACTTGAACGAGTGAAATAATTCCTGTTGAAATTACAAAAATAAATGCGCCAGCACCACCAATAAGGCTACCGATCGCCGCCATTGCTCCTTTGTTCTTAATGAATGATTTCGCAAGGTTTTTCCAACCGCCTCCTGCTGAGTTTGCTGCATTTCGAGATTTATTAGTTCCACCGCCACTCACATTATTTTGCCAGCCACCAGATTGAGTGGGTTCTTGATCTTTCGAAAGTGTTTCAGAATCACTAATTCCAGAATTTGAAGCAACAGAAGTTGAAGAATTTTCAGCACTCGCCAAAGAAGACGGATTGTAACCGTCGTTACCGCGAATAACTTCAGCGTTTCCCCATCTGCTTTTTCCTCGTTCAAGCGCAGATTGATTCGAATCACTCAAGTCGCTAAAATCAAGATTTTCATCTCTTTCTAAATCTCTAGCTGCTCCCATTTTATTCCTAAAACTCTATAATTTATAAATTAATTTTACCACATTTACGCTTGTGCTTCAAGCTTAAAATAATTCATTCGGATCGGCGTAACCGTTCGTCATCATATTATCGCCCTGGCGATTTTTTGAACTATTTGGGCTGGTTGAAATAAGTTGATGCTCGGTGTCGCTGGCGATAATTTGAATATGAACGTGATTTTGTCCAGCAAAGAACAATCCTTGTCCAACTGGAAAGTTCGAAAGTCGCTTTCGTTCTTCTTCAGTCAACTTAAAGACATCGCTCAAAACATCAACCGCACTCGAAGATTGCTTTAATAGTAGCTGCATTGAGCTGTTTGAAACAATTGCTCGGCCCATTTTTGAACCCATAAAGTCTTCGACGTCCTGCGAAATTGTAGTAAGGCCAAGATAATATTTTCGAGCTCGTTTTGCCAAGCTAAACAAGAAGTTTGCTGAATCGTCGTATTTCATTAACTGCCAAGCTTCATCCACGATCAGCATGCGTTTTTTCTGCTCAGAACGCACAATATTCCAGATGTGAGAAAGTACAATGTACATCGCAACTGGGCGAAGTTCATCTTCAAGGTCGCGAATGTTAAACACCACCATCGAGTTATTAATATCAATATTTGATTGTTGCGAGAAGATTCCTGCGAAAGTTCCAGTGGTGTATTTTCGAAGGCGCTGTGCTAAGCTTGGGCCGCTTCCATCCATATGAACTAATGTGTCGTAAAGGTTATGAATTGTTGGTGGTGTTGAATTGTGTGTGAGCGGATCTGAAGTGATTCCAGCTCGAGCATAAGTATCGATAATTGCTTGGTCGAGGTCAGCTTCTTCGTTTGGTGAAAGCCCGATTGATTGCCCTGCACTAGTTCCACCAAGCATTAAACGAAATAGACCGTGAAGCGTTACGATATTTGCACGAAGCGCGTTATCTGCTTCTTCGGCATCAATAACGTGTGGTAAATCGAAAGGATTGATTCGAACGTCTGAGTTTAAACTGAGGCGAATATAGCTTCCGCCAACAGCATCGCTCAATTTTTGATATTCATTTTCTGGGTCAATAATTAAGACTTCTGCGCCCATCATCATTGTTCGAAGAGCTTCAAGCTTCACCGTGAAAGATTTACCAGCACCAGATTTTGCGAAAACTACCATATTTGCATTTTCGAGTGTATAGCGGTCGAAAATTACGAGTCCATTATTGTGCATATTTACACCATAAAGAACACCGTTTTCTTGGGTTAAATCGGCAGAAGTGAATGGAAATGAAGTTGAAATTGCGCCTGTGTTCATATTTCGACGAATTTGAAGTTGGTCGGAAAGTTGTGGAACGGTAGATTTTAAGCCTTGTTCCTGCTGACTTGATGCAACTTTAGAAAACAACATTTGTTGGCCAAGCATTGTTTCAACTTTACTTCGAACGAAATTAAGCTCATCAAGACTGTCAGCGTAAATTGTTAAATATAAGCCGAAACGGAAGAATTTTTCAGCACCAAGTTGTAATTGGTCTCGTAATTCTTCAGCATCGCTCAAAGCAGCTTCAAGCGCTGGATCTCGGGTTCTACCTTTTTCATTGTTAATTGAAAGATCGGCTTCAAGCTGAGTAACTTTTCGGCGAAGGTTTTTCATGACGATTTCAGTTTCAACAGGATAAATAAACATTGAAACATCTAAAACTTCATCAGCATTTAAAATTGGCGAGGCCCATCCAGTATAAAGCTGGCGGGGATAGCCGTAAACGTAAATTGTTTGACCATATTTTGTGCCAAGTCGAAAATATCCTGAGTGAAATTCAAGACTCGAGGGTGCGATTAAATCTCGCAAAGTGTTAATACCGGTTAGAAACGCTTGTTCAACTTCGGCTTGTTCTTGTGCTTGTTGTTGTACTGCAATATCAACCGCATCTTTTTTCTTTGCCATAATTAAAATCCTCCTTGATCTGGTCGCTCACCTTCAGCTTTTCGAACGAATAAACTTGCCGTATCACGAAAATCACCTAAAGGTTCATAAACGGCTGTATCTGGGTTATAAACATTGTAATAAAGTTCGCCGAGCTCTTTGGTATTTAATTGAACTGATTTGATTCCCATTTGATAAAGACCGCCAGTAATTGAATCAATGCGTTTTTTAATTTCTTCGCGTGCTTTATCCCAAGTATTACGATCAATTTTCGAAATTTGAGCACCTGGTTTTGCAAAAATTTTACCAAAAAATCCTTTTGCTGAACCCTTTAAATTATTTAAATCACCACTTGGATAATAAGGAACTACAATAAAGAAAGATTTATCCATAATATTTGCGCTCCGGCTAAGGCTATCGATAAAGTTAATATAATCTTCCATTAAGTCGCCAAGTAACATGTTATCTTGTGCTACTTGAATTTCGGCTAATTTATTCAAATATGGTTCAATGTCAACTCGCTGCGAGCGAACTAGAATCTGAATTGGAAAAGTTAACGCATTCAAAAAACTTTGATAAGAATATTCCACACCCTCACGCTCTCGTGCACTCATAAGATCAAAGTTGATTGATTTGCAAGCAACAACAGCGCGAAAGCTTCCATCGCGCATTACAACCATTCCTTCACGAAGTTCGGCAATTTCAAGCGAATTTTGTGTTGAAGATGGATTTGTTGGAGCATTTATATTTGTTTGATTTTGGCTCTGATTTTGTTGATTATTAACTTGATTATTATTCATATTACCTCAATGAAATTACTACTTCTTTTTCACCCAAGTCGACCTCGTTTGGATTTTCTTGTCCTTTCTTTTCTTTGTTTGCTAGTTTATTTGCTTGGCGTGCGAGCGTTTCTACAGAAAGGTCTTTTCCTTCTGAGACTAGCCTTTTCATTTCTGCACTAATCTTATTTACGGATTCTCGTTCTGTGAGATGTCGTCTATTTACGAAAGGATTATTCTCTGGATTGGTGGAAATTCTAACTTTTGGATCCCTCTTTTCGCGTTCAACAGTTTCATTAATTTGCCTAATTCTTTCGAAACTATCATTAATTCCTTCTAAATCCTGGTTAAAATCATCTGGCGGATTTTCGAAATGATTTTGTGAAATTTCTGGCTGCTGAGTTTGTTGTGCTGGTGGTGTGAAATTCGAAAGTGGTTGCGGAGAAGGTTGCGTAAATTGCTGTGGCTGATTTTGCCAATTTGGCGAAATAACTGTTTGATTCATCGAATCTGGATAAGGGTTGTAATTTAAATGAATATTTTCATCAAGATTTTGCTGTGGCTGATTTTGCCAGTTCTTATTTTGTTGATAATTATTGTAATTCTGTGCTTGTGATTGATTCCAGCTTTGCCAATTATTCGAAAAAGCCCCATTTTGCATTTGTGGCTGATTGTGGTTAAAATTCATTTGGTACTGGTTTTGCTGACTTTGAGAAAAAGCCGTCGGTTCAGTTTCGGTTGGTTTTGAAAATTGAATATCTTCAAATTTAATATTATCTGAACCTTCATATCGATTTTTAGGGTCGAAATAATAAGTTTGGTCTTGAATATTTTCGGAATTTTCATCTGTAAATTGTGCTAGATTTCGGGCCATATCAAGATTTTGCATAATTTGTTGTTTTCTTCTCTGGTCGTGTTGGTTTAATAAATTGTCAACATTTGAAGAAACTCGTGAATTATCAAACATATCTTCAGCCGCACGAGCTTCATTCGAATATTCTTCACGAACAGTTGTGTTAACTGGTGCAATAGAGTGTTTAATAGCCCATCCTTCAGTATCAACGATATCCGCTAAGTAGCTGAGTCTACGTGATGCTTCATTTTGCGAAAGGTCTTTTGTAAGGTGTTCTTCTTTATTCACCGGTGCGGAGATTTGGATCAAATGCTCCACTCCATCTGGCTGCCAAAAACGCTTGTTTGGTTTTAAATAAAATGAAACAACCGCTGCAAGGTAGGTTTCCATCGGTTGGTCTTTTCGAAGTGGTAAAGCGAGCGCACCAAAAAAGATGATAATAGGCAATGGTAAAATAACTAATCCTGGGAAAATTCCCCAAAGAAAAATATCCAGCGCAATACAGCCTGCTACAATAATCAGGTAAATGAATTGCCGAAAATTAAACGGCCCAAGCAATTTGTCATCAGCCTCAACGTCTTGAGGAACTTTATAAACGCTCATTCTTTATTAGCCCACTTCTCCTTATTTCAATAATATTAATTTTAACATATTTTCGAAAAAAAATAAAGCTTAAAAATAAAAATAGGCAAGAATTATTTAGATTCTGCCTATTTCTTATCTTTAATATTTTCAGGCTTCCAATTTCCACCCAAAACTTTATCGTAAAGACCTTTATTGTTTCGTTCGATTTCTTTAAGCATTTTGCGAATTTCAGCACCTTGTACAGCATTGAGTTTTCCGTATTCTGAAGGGTTTTCATTAATCGCCTTAACACTTTCGAGCGTGGATCTAATGGTTTCATTCGACATATTCGAAATCGCTGATTTATCCCAAATGATTTTCATTGCATCGTTTGAGGCTTTAATAATTTTATCATCTGAAACATTTTTAGCGTAATTGTCGTGAATAGCATTATAAACTTCTTTCGAATTCATTCCATTCACGGCAATATTTTCAAGTGCCGCACCACCAATAAATTGAAGATCGTCTTTCTTGGTTTTCTTGAAAGCTTCAACTAAGTCGTTTCGGTTAGCGTTCAATTCTCCGCCAATTTCAGTTTTACCAAGTGAATCAATAGCACCTTTCAAGTCGGTTGTTCCCATAAACTTCTCGGCTGTTGCAGCACGTAAGTTTTTAGTAATTTCGAAATCAATTCCATCTTTCTGGATTTTTTCACCCATATTTTTCGAAAAGATTTCGTTATAATCATTACCTGAAAAATTAAGTGATTTTGTAAGGTTTGTGAGTGATTCGACTTCTTCTTTGTTCTCTTTCGAAGCTGCTACTAAAGAACTTGCAAGCGCTGAGACTTTTCCAGCTTCACCGCGTACACCAGACGCGGTTTCAAGTAAGTCGTTGCTGTAGCGCATGTTGTTTGCCATTGCATTATTAAGTGAAAGGTTGTTATTCTTTTCAGCTAGTTTAAGAGCATTTGTTTGATTCATATTATCAACAAATCGAAGTGCTTGCTCGCCAAATTTTCCACGTAAAGCTTTTAGTGACGCTTCGCTTAAATCGACAACTCCAGTAATATTCCCATTCGCGTCTTTTTTAAGCGTTGAATTGAATAACTCTGCTTTAATTTGTGAAAGTCCAGCATTTGTGCCTGCGGTTGCACGATTCATGGCTTCGGTAGCCAGCATTTCTTGATATTGAGTGTCTGAATTTATTAAATGATTTTTGCGAGCATTATAATACATGTTCGAAAATGCATTTGAACCTTCTGGCATATTTTGAATTGCATCTCGTCTTTTGTTTTCAAGATCTGTGAAGCGTTCATTTTGATATAATTCTGCAATTGATTTCGAAGAACCAATTCGACGTCGGCGGTTGTAGCTCATCTGATTGATTCGTACAGGAAGTGAGTTTGGATTTTTTGCAATTGCACGATTTCGATACATTTCTTGATTTTCTGAAAGGAATTTCTTCGCACGATCAATTGGACCTTTGTTCGGATTATTAATAATTCCAGCAAATTTACCAAGTAGACTACCACTAATCCGCATGATTGTTGGTGTAATTGCTAGTGGCACAACTTGTACTACCGCACCAAGTAGAAAAATTAAAAAGCTACCATTTGAACTTGCAATAATTGTTGTTCCAATTAATTGTGAACCTCCAAAAAGAAGAGAAATTAATGGATACATTACGAGCATTGTAGTGAATAGATCTTTCCATTTTTCGAACCATTTTTCAGTATTTGGTAGAATATTTGCTGCAAATGCAAGTGGTGCTAAGAAAACTAAAACAATAATAATTGCCTGTCGTGCAGCTAAAATCACTAAAGCTACAACCGCTGAATAAATTACTGCAACTAGTGCTCCAAGAATCATCATTACTGCGGCACCAATATTGCCCATAGTTGCAACTGTTACGGTGTAGGCTCCATAAGCCACTACACCAGTTCCGCTTAAAACTGCAGCAGTCATATTTGACCAATCAAGATTAGCTGTTTTTATTTTATTTTCACCACCATTATTAAAAATACTGTCTCTAATTCCAATTAAAAGACTTTGAGTTTGTGCGCCTAGAATATTCGAAATATCAACTAAAATTGCACAAATATAATAAGAAACATTGATTAAAATTGCTGCAATAATTAGCTTTGGCAATATTTTTTTAATTCCGTAATTGCTAATTCCAAAACCTGTTACTTGCGAATAAATCACAAAAACAAATCCAATCACAAAGAATATATTTGCAACGTTTCGCATATAATCCCAAACTTGAAAAAGACCAGATTTATTTGACGTATAAAGTGGTTGAACTCGTAAAAATGCTTGTAGCCAGTCATAAATACCATCCATCCATTTTGAAATTGTATTAGCGACCATACAAACCATCCAGCCTCCGCCACCTTCAACGCTACAAAGTGATTTATCTTCATCTTTCGAGACACCATCAACTTTAACATCTTGTGCTTCACCGTTTTGTTTTACATTTCCAAGCGCACTTACATCAAACGAATAAACTTTTCCGCTCGAAGCATCATTCTCGTTATCAAGAGTGATCACTGTTGTTTTGTTTTCACCAGCATTTGCTGAAGAATTTTCGGCGTAGAGTTTTTTTGAGCGAATTGAATCTGGAAATCTTGAAGTGTCAGAAACTTTTGAATATGTTTTTCCATTATATGTTATGCCATTTTTTGAGGAATCTGTCCATTTTGCTCCATCAAGAGCAAGAGCGATATTCGAATTAAAAAATCCCAAGATTGCGACTACTGTAAAAATCGCGATGAAAAACACATTTCGAAAATCTTGAGTTTTTGCTTTTTTGAACCTCGCCAAAGTTTGCATATGACCTGATTTTATCATAATTTAACTCTTTTGTCAACCTTAAAATTAAGTTTTAAGAATAAAACACTTGCTTTTTCCCTGAAAATGGTTTAAAGTATAATTATCATGTTGAACAAAATAAAAAATATAATAATAGTTGGGCTAATTTTGATGAGCTTTTTTGCGGCTTTTCAGAGTATTATTATTTCGAATTATGGCTCTAGTTATGCTTTTGCTGAAGAGCTTGTGGAAGATGGTAATGGAAATCTAACTACACCAAACGGTAATAACAGTAAAAAAAATAAAGACACTCCCCCTGCTGATGCAAAAACTGCAATTCTCCCCTCAGACTGGAAAATTGAAGATATTTTAAATATGGTTTTAGTTGTAGTAACCACTGGTGTTGGAATTGCAGCAGTTGGCTCAATTGTTTTTGCTGGTGTTCTATATATTACCGCTCGCGATAATGCTGCGCAAGTTTCGAAAGCTAAAACGATGATCATGAATACAATTATTGGTATTGTAGCTTATATTTTAATGTGGGCGTTCTTGGAGTGGATTATTCCAGGAGGAATTTTATAATGAAAAAGATTATTCTAGCATTTTTTATAACTTTTATACCAGTTTTATATTTTTCGAATAATGCTTATGCTGCTGGTTGCAATGATAGTCAAACTTTTTTTGGTCTGCCCGCTTGGTATCGTGGACTAACAAAAACTGGTGAAGGTGGATGCCAAATTAAAAATATTGGACCATCTGGAAAAGGCGAAGTTACCTTAGAACAATTTGTTTGGACAGTGATTGCGAATATTATTGATATGGCCTTTCGAGTTGCTGGTGTCGCTGCAATAGGATTCATTATTTATGCAGGTTATCAATATATGATTGCAGTTGGTGATCCGGGAAAACTTGCTGGTGCTAAAAAATCACTAACTAATGCAATAATTGGATTAGTGATTGCCGTTCTTGCTTCAACAATAGTAACATTTATATTAGGGATTTTAGGATAATGAAAGAATATAGATTTTTAGCAGAAGCGTCATTTGATAAATCGAAAGTATTAAATGGAATTGATACTTCAAATAAAAACAAAGCCAGCGATGCTTCGATGCAGAATGCTTTCAATACTGCTTTTATCTGGGCTGGAATTATTTGCGTGATTATAATTATTGTAGCAGGATTAACTTTTATAACAGCGGCCGGAAATCCGGGAACAATTTCGAAAGCAAAATCTGCATTAATTTATGCTTGTGTTGGTATTGTGGTAATCATATCAGCTGCACTAATTGTTAACTTAATTCTTGGTGGATTACTAACGGGGTCAATATAATGAAGAAAATAATTTTAATAAGTAGTATTTTATTCTTAATGATTCTATCACCTATTGCTTTTGCAGAAGGTAAGACAAATGGATCTGGTGGTGGGATATTTGATGCTTGTAAACATGTTGTTTCTGGGAAGACTGCGGTTTGCTCTGGTGATTCGAAAAATGCAACTGATATTGCTAAAAATATAATCTCTATTCTTCTATGGGTTGTTGGTATAGCAGCGGTTATTGTGATCATCTATGCGGGAATAACATTTATAACAGCAGCTGGAAATCCATCAGCGATTACTCGAGCTAAAACAATGATAATTTATGCTATTATTGGTCTGGCGGTTGCAATTCTCTCTTACGCGATTGTTAATTTTGTTATTAATACTTCAAGCGGAAAAGGAGTTAATGGAGGGTCGTCTTCTGGAAATACAAACACCCCTAGTGAATCTAATAATTCAAACAGCTCAAATAATACTAAACCTCAAAGTAAAAAAAATAGTTCAGAGCAGAATTCGAGTAGTTCGAATAACTCAAATTGATGATTAAATAATATAAGGAGAATAAAATGAAGAAAATTTTAATAACTTTTGGATTAATCCTTGCGGTAGCTGGTTCTTTTGCTTTTAACGCCGGATTTTTCGAAAAACAAGCTTATGCAAATAGTGCAGCAGATTTAATTAAACAAGGTGCAGATTCAACGGGTCAACAGGATACTCGTTCAGCTGGTGATATTGCTAAAGATGTTGTAAATATAATGTTCTTTATTATTGGTGTTATGGCTGTTATTATGATTATTTGGGGTGGAATTCGATATGTTCTTTCTGCTGGAAATAGTGCTGCTCTCACTAGTGCAAAAAATACAATCGTCTACTCTATTATAGGACTAATTATTGCAATTCTTGCTTATGCAATTGTGAACTTTGTTATTAACACAGTTGCAGGTGGTAACAAATAATATCATATGGTTTAAGAATTAGGTTTAGTTTGCTAAGATTGATATATAATGATTAAAATGCTTGCAAAATAGTAAAAATTTGATATAATTTAAGTATATATAATTTAAGAAAGGAAATATAATTTAAAATGAAAAATATTGTAAAAATGGCTCTATTAACTGCCGCAACAATATTCACTGTTGGTGCTACTACGTTTGCAACGGTTCCAGCTTATGCTGCTGATTGTAAAGTTACTGGTGGTTTGAAATCTGCTGATAGTTGTGCTAAGGGTGTTCAAGAAGAAAATGGTGGTCCAACAAGCTTATTTGATGGTGATTCTCCAATTTTCACAACTGCAATCAATATTATGCTCTTTGTAATTGGTATTCTTAGCGTGATTATGCTTATCTATGGCGGTATTCGCTATGTACTTTCGAGTGGTGATGCTGGTGCTGTTCAAAACGCCAAAAATACAATTATGTATGCTATTATTGGTCTTGTAATTGCAATCCTTGCTTACGCAATAGTTAACTTTGTTATTAGTTCAATTACTAATAAGGAATAGTGAAATTAAATTATTAAATATAAAAAGACTTCTTTATGGAAGTCTTTTTATATATCTGAAAACTTATAAAATTAAAAATAAGTTAATATAATAAAAATCTCGAAGTTTTATGCTTCGAGATTTTTAATTTTTATAAAACTTTAATTCGTGTCGCTTGAGTTTTAACTTTCTTAAAGCTAATTGTTAAGATTCCATCTTTCAACATTGCTTCAACTTCATCTTCTTTAATTGGAACTGGAAGAGTTAGTGTTCGGCTGAATTCTCCCCAGTAGCATTCTTGTGCATGATGAGCGATAATTCCCTCTTGATCACCAGGATTTAGACTTCCGCTAATCGTTAAAGTTCCGTCTGAAAGTGAAACATCCAAGTCATTTTTATTCACGCCCGCAGTTCGTGCTTTAACAAAAAGTTTATCTTCTGTTTCGTAAACATCAACAGCTAATTGACCAGGAAGTTCATTTTCTTCTTCCGCAATTTCAATTTGTTCAGATCCATTGAAAGCTTCATTTTCTGAAGTTTCCATCAAATCATCTCCAAAATTGAAAGCAGCTTCCAATTCATCATTCAAAAAGCTATCATCATTTTGTCTTCTAGCCATTTTTCCTCCGCATTAAATTTCCTAAATAAGATTAATTTACTTTATTATACCGCACTTTTATTATATAATCAAGAGGTAGAAATGATTTTTTATGAAGAAAAGCATATACGAAATAATTTTAAATTCTTTTGCACCAGATGAGTGCTATTTTTGCCAAAAATTGGGCGACCCTATTTGCGAGAAATGCCTTAAAATAAGGTGTAATTTTGGTAATTCCCTTTTTCGCTCGAATAGTATTATTTCGAAAGAATTTTATCTTTCGAAAAGGTCTGGAGAGCTTCAAAAAATAGTTGATGAATTTAAATTTCAAAGCAAGAGGCAGAATACTTATTATCTCGCAAAACTTTTATCTGATTTTCTGCTTTCGAATAGCGAATTTATTAATAATCGTGAAAAATTAGTTTTAATTCCTGTTCCAACACTTTCGAATCATATTCGTGAGCGCGGTTTAGATCATACTGAGCTTTTGGCTCGCCAGCTTGCAAAAAATTTGAAAATTGAAAAATCGGCATTGATTAAAAGAATGGCAAAAACTACTCAACGTGGTAAAAATTTTAAAACGCGACAAATTCAGGCAAAAAGTAGTTATGAGTTTATAGGAGAAAAGCTTTCGAAAAATAAAATTTATGTAATTCTTGATGATATTCGTACAACTGGCGCAACTTTAAATTCGATCGCAAATCTTCTCCATCAAAACGGTGCGAAAGAAATTTGGGCATTTTATTTGCTTCAGCAAGAAAAATAACTTGAGAATTCAAAAAAAATGTGATATAATGGGTATCATCTGGAGAGGTGGCCGAGTGGTTGAAGGCACCGGTCTTGAAAACCGGCATGCGGTAAAACGTATCGAGGGTTCGAATCCCTCCTTCTCCGCCAAAATAGGTAATTCTGCTTAACGGCAGGATTTTCTATTTTGATAGATATTTTTTGAATTTTTAAATAGCTTATGGTATAATTAAAGTATTATGAATTTCGATAATGAAAACCGAAATGGCGTTCCTCGCGTAACGGGTTTGCCTGAATCACAATTTCGAACACCTGAGGTTGGTAGTTTTATGGCTGAAAACCCTAAAGAATCTACCGAGCCGGTTTTTGAAGAAGTTAAACCCTTTAATCCAGAAGAATATACACAAGTTCGTGAAGTTGAAAATAATCAATCTCCTACTGAAAATATAGCCGAAGAACAAGAGATTGTCAATTGGCAAGCTCAAGATTTAATAATTGGTGATAAAAACAAATCTTGGTATATTATATTTTCAATTATTATTTTAGCCTTTTGTATTTTTGCAATTTTAAACCAATCTTGGACTTTTCTTGCTTTAATTATAGTATCAGCTATTGGAATTTTAACTCTTCGAAAATCAAATCATACTCAAATTATATCTTACAGTCTTTCAACACATGGAGTATATATGGGTGAAACTTTTCATTCCTATGGTGAATTTCGAGCTTTTGGTATTCGAAAAGAAACAAATACTTATGCTATTATTCTTTTGCCTAAAAAACGCTTTTCGCCCAGTACAATTATTTATTTTCCAAAGGAAAATGGTGAAAAAATCACAGATATTATTGGCGCTCGCCTACCAATGGAAGAAGTTAAACTTGATTTAATCGATAAAATCATTCGAAAAATAAATCTTTAATCTTGCAATATTTTAAAAAATGTGCTAAAATTTAAATGTCTGCTTAGCGCGGAAGAACTTCAAAAGTTAGCTACTGAAAAGTAGCATATGCACCTGTAGCTCAGCTGGATAGAGCGTTGGCTTGCGGAGCCAAAGGTCGTAAGTTCGAATCTTGCCAGGTGTACCATAGAAAAAGCATCAGAGGGATCTGGTGTTTTTTCTATTTTGGTGATATAATCATTTTATGATTAAAAAAATAATAAAAAGAGTAAAAAATAATAAGATTATATATATTTTAGCTATCGTTTTGTTGTTTCTACTGAGCGGAATTATATTTATTACTAAAATCAACCATAATACTGAAGAAAAACATAATCAAGATATTACAAAATATTACTTTAAAGATTCGAAATATAATGGAATTAGCTCAAAATTTATTGAAAGAAAAAATGCAAAAGAAGATGTTGTATTGGAAATTCCTGTTACAAAGAATAGTAAAATCAATGACTTTATAAATAATAAAATCCAAGAAATTGACGATACTTTTAAAGATGATGCAAAAAAATCAACTTTCGAGAATATTTCAACTGAAAGAATTAGCTACCAAGTTTATTATAATAACGATGACGCTATTTCAATTTTAATCTCAATTAAACAAGATACTCATGGAGCGAATTTGAATGATCAGAATTTATTTTGGACATTTAATGCTAAAAATGGAGAAATTATAAAGTTTAGTGATTTTTTGAGCAATAAAGAAAAAGATAAATCTAATATTCTAGAAATTATTAAAAATAAAATTCAAGATTATTTAAAAAATAGTAAAAAAGAATTTTCGAACGAAATTTTGAAGGATTTAGATTTTGAAAGTTTCGAAAATATAATAATTTTAGATAAACAAACGATTGATTTTCCTTTCTCTAAAGGTCAAATTATTCCTTCTAATTTTTCTTCAGTTCAATTTCAGATTAAAATTTCAGAAATTTCTGATTTCTTGCAGAATGATTTTTCAAGAAAAATATTCGAAGTTCCTGATACGCAAAATTCAAAACAAGCTGAAAAAACAGCACCATTAACTTCTAAAACTCCACTCCTAGATAAAGATTGTTCAAAATGTATTGCTTTAACCTTTGATGATGGCCCAGGTATATATACTAATAAACTTCTTTCTTATCTTGATAATTATAAAGCGAAAGCAACTTTCTTTATGATTGGCCCAAGTGCTCAGAGATATCCTTCTATTGTAAAGCGAGTTTTTGATAATGGACATCAAATTGGCAATCACACTTGGTCTCACCCTTCTCTACCAGGCTTGTCTCCTGAACAAGTTCAAAAAGAAATATCTTCAACTAATAATATTTTGCAAGGTATCACAGGCGTAAAGCCTACTACACTTAGGCCTCCATACGGCGCAACTAATGCAGCCGTCCAAAGAGTTATCTCGAATCTTGGGATGAGCTCAATTCTATGGTCTATTGACACTCGCGACTGGGCGGATAGAAATTCGAATATTGTTTGTAATAGAGCAATCTCGAATGCGCGCCCTGGAGCAATAATTTTGATGCATGATATTCATCAAACATCAGTTGAAGCGGTTCCGTGTATTCTACAGAATTTAAGTTCTCAAGGCTATCAATTTGTGACTGTTGATAAATTGCTTGGTAATCTTCAATCTGGGCATATATATTATTCAGCAAGATAAATCTTTATTTAATCTCTAATATATGATAAAATATAAATATTGGAGAGGTGGCCGAGTGGTTGAAGGCGCACGACTCGAAATCGTGTATGCGGGCAACCGTATCGGGGGTTCGAATCCCCCCTTCTCCGCCACGAAAGTAGCTCGCATTTGCGGGCTTTTTTCGTATTTGTTGACTTTAACTTTAGAAAATCCAGAATAACAACTTCTTCGAGTCAGTAAAAGCTGGCTTCTTTTATTTTTAAAAAACAAAAAACTGCTATTTTCGAAATCCAATAGCAGTTTTAAGATTATTATTTCACCAATTCAACTTTAAGCTTTTCAATTAGTTCTACTGGTGTGGGATCTACATTATTTAAGATAGCAAGATAGATACTAACAAAATCCGCCAAAATTGACCCCCAAAGAACTTGCTCAAGATAAGTTGAACCTTTAAGCTCAATGTTTCGTGCTACGGGGCGTTTTCCGCTTAAAAGCCTGTCTGATATCTCAAATCGTTTTTGTATGCGTGGATGGTCAAAATTACTGCGTAGATTAAATATTGCGAAAAGTTTTTCAACTGGGTGTGAACTCCAACCAATAAATTCATTATGATTAAATTCTGGATATTCGTTATAAAAGCTAACATTTTTAGCATTTTCATTCCAAGAAATCTTCCATTTATAAGCTAATGGTGAGAATTCACTTGAACTCAAAAAAACTGCACTTCGCCCCGCCGAATAAAGTGCTAACTGCTTTGCATAATTCCGTTCATTCGAAACGCTTGCCACCCAAGATTCGCTTTCTTTTCGCAAAAAATCGGCATAATGTTCAATTTCTTCGTGTTTTTCGTTCGAAATAATTCCAAAATTCACCAAAATTTTAGTTAAAGCTCTAAAATTATAAATTACCGCCATTCGAGGTTGAAGACCTGTTGGTAATTTAACATGAGCAATTTCATTTTTACGAGCAATTTCTTCCATCTTTCCGTGCGAAGAAACTATGGCAACTTGTGCGCCAATTTCAATTGCTTGATTTAATGCTGAAATTGACTCTTCTGTATTTCCAGAATACGAGCTTGCGATCACTAAAGTATTTTTCGAAACACTTTTTGGTAAATTATAATTTCGAATAATTTCGATTGGTAAAGTTATTTCATTTTCGAGCCATTTTTTTACAATTAAACCAGCTAAAGCTGAGCCACCCATTCCTGTAATAACAATATTTTTGATTTCACGTCCATCATTTTCTGGTGAGATAACTTCAGCTTGAAAAAGTGCCTGTTTCCACTGCTCGCTGGCAACCAAAAGCGCATTTTGTGGGTCGCGCTGAACCAATAAATTAAAATTATCTAACATTTTCCACCCTTTCGAAAAAAATAATCTTGATTATGCTTTAATTCTATGATACAATATAATTAATAAAAAGTAAAGTCAATTAAATATAAAGGTGGGTTATGGAAATTGATATGAATCAAACAAGTAAAATGCCAGTTAGCGACGATCCAGAGCTCGCTAAGATTCTTTCTGGTGTTAATAGTTCTAGTTCTTCAGATGACTCTGATGATAATCAAAGCACTGATGAACTACAATATGAAGATCTAAACCAAGTTGAGGTTCCAATTAATGAAGAAGTTCAGCCGGTTGTTGAACAAACTCAGCCAACTGTAATGCCAAGTTTTGGTGGTTTAGATTTAGATACAATTAAGGGTCATGCTCTTGAAGATTTGCGACCATTAGTTGATAAATTAACAGTTTCGAATGAAGAAAAATTTGATATTTATCTTTTACTTCTCCGTTCGAGTGATGACAATACTTTAATTGAACCAGCTTATAATGCCGCTCGAATGATTGAAGATGAAACAAAGCGTGCAAATGCACTTCTTGACGTAATTAAAGAAATTGATTATTTTAAATCAAGATAATTATAAAAAACTGCGATTGGTTTTAAACTCTCGCAGTTTTTTATTTTCTAAAATTGAAATAATTATACTTTTATAGAATTATCTAAAATTAATAAAATAGACCCTAAATTTCAGGATCTATTTTTATTTTCGAAATTAGATTTTTTTCGAATTTTTCTTAATTTTTTTAGCAAAGAATACAATTATTGGTGTAAAAATTGCAGTAACTAGACCAACTAAAACTAGTATAGCTGAATTGTCTTGTTGGCTTTGTTTTTCGCGCAAATATCCAGTTTCTGGAGAATTTAAACGTTGCTTTGCGATTTCCTCATTACGTTTTTTAATGGCTTCTTCAAGCTTATCTGCTTCAATTTGAGCTTCTTTCTGTTTAACAGAATTTTTAATTTCTTGTAATTTTTCGCTCAATCCTTGTCGCTTTTTCTCATCTTTAACTTTCGAAATTAAATTTTCAATATTTTCAATATCAACAGCTGGAAGTTCATCTTTCTTCGTTTTATTATCTTTAATGATCTTTTCAGCTTCTTTTAGCTTATCTTCAGATGATTTTTGGCGTTCGTTTTCTGCTTTTTTAGCTTTTTCGATTGCTAATTTCAAATCTTCTTCTGCTTTTTTAATTTCTTCGAAAGTCGGATTGTCTGCTTTCTGAATTTCTTTAGCTTTATCTGCTTCAGTTTTAACCTCATCTTTTAGCCATTTTTGCGAATCTTCAAAATCTTTAATTTGCGAATTTAGAGTTGTTTTGTCAGCTCGCAGACCATTTAAAGCGTTTTCAAGTTCATTAATTGCTTCCAAGATTTCACTTTCTGATGCAAGATTTTCTGTTGAATTCTTTATCGCCTCGGCAGTTTTAATCTGGCTTGAAATATTTAAGTTTGATGCTGCATGTATAACTTCTTGTAACTGGGTTAAAGTTTCCTTAGAAAAATTATTAAGATTCTTTAAATTATTAATTTTATCTAAAGTTTGCTCCAGTTTTTTAGTATTTTTATTATAGCGTTCAGCAATTTTCTCTAGATCTTTAAGATTTGCTTGTTTTACTACTGGATCTAGAATCTTGTCATTTTCATTCATGACATCTTTGAAATCGGCGATATATTCAATTGCCTTCTTTAATTCGTTGATCGCGTTTGAAATATCGGTTTTTCGCTCATTTTCTAGAGCTACGATTTCAGAGATTTTATTGTTTAAGGAATCTGCTGCGTTTTTAACGTCATCATTCGTTATTCCCAAAGGTTGTGTTATAGTACGCTTAACCTCAGTTAATAAATTAGCAGGGATTACATTCTTGATATAATCTGGCTGTTTTTCGAAATTCTCGAGAGCTTTTTTAACTGGCTCACGAGAAGCGAAAGCAGTTAGAAGCCTAAATTGAGCAGTTGTAGTATTCCCGTATTTATTTGTAGCTTTAGCTGTAATCAAATAATCACCCTTTATTTGATTTTCTTTATTACTGAATACTTCATTAGCATCGGTTGTGAAAGAAGTAATATCTGATGTTGGGCTACTTGCTGTAAAGAAACTTCCGCCAGCTTGTGGGTTATAATTTTTCTTAAAAGAATTTAATAGAGCATCATTAATTGTGGAATTATTTTGCCTTGGTTTATCCCAAACTAATGGAGAACCTTCTTCTAATGGAATACTATTACCTTGAATATTAAAATTGATTTCTGGTTTTTCGTTTAGATCGAAGTTTATATTTTCTACTGTTACGTTAGATGTATTAGAGGGAGCACTTTGGTCGTCCATGGCATTTCCGTTAGGCAGAGTATATTTTTTATTTATAACGCTAAAAGTATCTGTGCCCGTAAATTTATCTAAGTTAACTTTAATATATCCACCATCTTGCTGTGGATTTCCATTCTTATCTGTATTTATAAAAGTTTGATTATTTTCTATTGGCATAATCGTGCCATCAAAGTTAATAAAAGGATTTTTAAAAATTCTTTGGCCTTTTTGAGCCTTAATTGTTACATTCGATCGAATTCCCCAAACTCCAGCATGTGGAAGATCCTTGAGGAATGAGAAATCTGTAACATGATTATCATGGATCCAAATTAATTCAACCTGTTTCCAGTTTTTTGCAGCTGACATATCTGAAATGCTCGATGAACTTAAGTAGGCTGTTTTAATTTTAGTTAGTGTGGCAGCTGCAGAAATATCCTTTAAGCTATTCATTCCGGCGACATGAAGTATCTCAAGATTTGCGAAATACTGAATACCTTCCATATTCTCAAAATTTCGATATGCATCTTCTGGCCAAAAACTCGTCATTGTTTTAGCTACACCAGCCGTAATTGGACTATCTAGTGTTCGGCTTGGATCACTTTTCATTAAAATTGAATTTAATGCACGCTTAAAATTCGCATCCGTAAATTTAATTTCATAACTATCTGGAGCATTGCTTGGATCAACGGGATTCACCGCTGAAGTATAGGCTGAAGCTTTTAAAAAAATACTTTGTTTACTAACAATTTGTGCTCCATAATACCCGCTACCGAGCGCCAAAACTGCTACCGTCATTGCAGGTAGTAAAATTCTATTATTCTTTACTTTCATTTAATCTTTCCTTGAATATATTTATGCTTATTCTATTTTACTAAATACTTGCAAAAAAATCAAGAGTGTGCTAAAATTTAAATAATTTTCAAAAAAGGGGTGGAAAAATGAAAAAAGTACATTTGCATAGGTTTGGGAAGCAGAGCTTCCTGTTTAGCGTAGCTACTAATCTTTGCACTGAAAGGATTCCGGAGCCATATAAATCTAGGATCCTTAAAGATGAATTTAATTTCGGGGAGTTGATCCTTGAAATTGAGACTATTCAACCGATTGGAATTTTTCGTAAAAAGAATTTCGTCTTTGATCTAAATGAAGAAAATCTTGAAGAAGCCAAACTTGCATTACACAATGGTGAAATTGCAAATTGGTACGTCCGGATAAATTCTGCGTCAGAGCTTTTAGAAAAGAATCAGCTGAGCTGCCAAACTTATTAAATTTAAGCCGTTCAAAAGAACGGTTTTTATTTTTAAAAACTAAAATCGCCCAAAAATGAGCGATTTTTTTGCTATTTTTTGAAGATTTCTTTTGTGATTTTTTGCACAATATCTGTGTCGTTCCAAGGTGTTTTTTTGCCGTCAATTACGCGGTAAACTTCGTGTCCTAAACCTGTAATTAACACAATATCTCCCTTACCTGCAATTTGCAAAGCTTTTCGAATTGCTTCTTCACGATCTGGAATCTCTTGAATATTTGCTGGCAATTTTTCACCTTTTTTCGAAATTCCTGCAATAATTGCTTCACGAATTTGCTGGGCATCTTCAGTGTAGTTTTCTTCATCGGTAATGATAATTCGGTCGGCCAAATCTTGAGCGATTTTACCCATAATTGGGCGTTTTTCACGATCACGGTCACCACAAGCACCAAAAACTAAAATCGTGCGCTCTTTGGTGATTTTTCTTGAAGCTTTAAGGAGTTTTTCGAGGGCGTCTGGTGTGTGGGCATAATCTACAACCACATCAAAAGGTAAATTCGAAACAGCATATTCAAACCTTCCTGAAACTCCTTCGAGATTGGCGATTCCTTCTTGAATATCTTCAAGTGAAATTCCCAAAAGATAGGCACCAGCCACCGCCGCGGTCATGTTGTAAACGTTAAATTCTCCTGGCAGATTTGTGGCAATTTTGAGCTTAATATTATTGTCAATTCGAAGGTCAGCTTCGCTTCCCTTTTTATAAAGCTTGAAATTTTCAATTTTAACTTCTGCTGAATTACTTTCGCCATAAGTTATTTTTTGCTCGCCAGCCTCAAATTTATTGAAAAATTCGAAATAAGCGTCATCAGTATTTAAAACAATAAATCGTGGCTGCATTTCGAAAAGTTTTGCTTTAGCATTGGCGTAGTTTTCCATTGTTTTATGGTAATCAAGATGATCTTGTGTAAGATTAGTCATAATTGCCATTTCAATAGGAACTCCAGCAAATTTATATTGGTCAAGTGCGTGTGAAGTTGCCTCAATTAGTGCAAATTCAACACCAGATTTTTTTGCATCAGAGAAGAATTTTTGCAATCTTGAAACTGTTGCGGTTGTGGAATTGGTGTCATTTACTGTTTGAATGCCCGCAATTTCGATATTTGCGGTTGAAAACATCGCGGTTACATAACCAGCTTCTTTTAAGATTTCATTAAGAAAATTAACAGTGGTAGTTTTACCATTTGTACCCGTCACAGCAATAACTCTCAAGCCGCGTGCAGGGTTGCCGTAACGCATGGATACAACTTTTGCGCGAGATTTCCGATAAGTTTTTTCAAGCCCAGAAATTGCCGTTTTTGGCAGAATTTTGCGAGCTGTTTTTGCTAAATCATTCTTAATGCTCATTCTTAAATTATATCACTTTTTAGATTTTCGGGCAAATTTTCGAAAGAAAAACCACTTTTTTGAGAGTCTCTTCTTGCTGATAAAATTATATACCCAAAAAATACGAAAAGTGCTCACAATAAAATTAAACATAACTAATGCTAAAATAATTTAATTCCATTCAACATTCCACCGGCAGAAAATATGCCAGAAATTAAATACATTATAAAAACACTAATTTGAAGTGTTAATAGAATTTCTGCCCAGATTTTTGCCTTTGATTTTCGCCCAGTTTCGATTTCGAATTTATTTGCAGCTTTAAGTGAATAACTGACGGCTATAACTGAAAGTAAGCTAAAACCATAGTTAATAATTTGAGCTGGCAAAGGAGCTGGAAACAAGCTTAAAATTCCCAATATTGCGGCAATTTGAATTGGCATAAAATTTTCACTTTTGCCTTTTCGAATTATTTTGTATTCCTCAAGAGTAAAAGCATTGTTTTCTGACTCTTGCGGGTTTTGATTTTTATCTGGTTTTTCTTCAGGCGTTGGATAAATTTCTTCAGGATTATATTTTTTAGATTCCATATTTAAATTGTAACATGATTTAATTGAAAATTTCGAAAAAATAAAGTAAAATATTTTTATGGAGAGATGGCCGAGTGGTTTAAGGCGCACGCCTGGAACGCGTGTTGAGTGCAAGCTCTCGCAGGTTCGAATCCTGTTCTCTCCGCCAAAACCAATATTTTTTTGAAAAATCCTTGACTTTTCGAAAAATATCAGTTAAAATAATAAAGTAATTTTGCACGAGTGGTGGAATTGGTAGACACGCTAGTCTTAGGAACTAGTGCCAATTGGCGTGAAGGTTCAAGTCCTTTCTCGTGTACCAGAAATTATTTAGAAAATCTCCCGAGAATCTGGGAGTTTTTCTTTTACTATTTTTTCGAAATTTTAAGATTTTTCTAAGCTGAATGTGTTAAAATATAAATAGAAAAGAGGTAAATATGAAAACTAAACTTGTAATCTTTGGCTTAACTGGCGATTTAGGGCGCCGCAAGCTTTTGCCTGCACTTGATTCTCTGCTTGAAAAAAATGAAATTTTACCAGATAACCTTGAGGTTATTGGAGTTTCTCGGCGGCAAATTCAGCCTTTCGAAATTCTTGAAAGTTCGCTCGGGCTTTCGCGCGCTGAAAATTCTAAGCTTTCGCAAATTTTAAGTTTTTTCGAAATGAATTTAGCAGATGAAGCAGAATATAAGAAGCTTAAAAATCATCTTCAATATGGAGATGACAAATCACAAATTTTGCTGTATCTTTCAGTTCCACCAGCAAGCGCCGCACAAATTTCAACATTGGCCGGAAAAGCTGGTTTAAATGGTGAAAATGTCAAAATTCTTTTCGAAAAGCCTTTCGGAATCGACCTAAAATCGGCACAAGAATTTATTTCTCGAACGGCTGAGTTTTTTACTGAAAAGCAGATTTTTCGAATTGATCATTATTTAGCAAAAGAAATGGCACAAAATTTACTAATTTTGCGGCATAAAAATGCATTATTTTCGCAAATTTGGAATGGAAAATCTATTTCGAAAGTGCAAATTATTGCTAGCGAACAGATTGGAATTGAAGGCCGCGGCACTTTTTATGAACAAAGTGGCGCTTTGCGTGATTTCATTCAAAGCCATTTAATCCAGATTTTAGCATTATTTTTGGCGGATTTTCCAAAGAGTTGGAACGATTTACCTGAAGCTCGCTTTAAAGCTTTGGAGCAGATTCAAATTCTTCAAAATCCTAAAGAAAACGCAATTCGTGGTCAATATCAAACTTACCGCGAAGAAGTTGAAAATCCAAAATCTTGCGTTGAAACTTTTGCTAAAATTCGGCTATTTTCGAAAGATGAAAATTGGAAAAATGTGCCTTTCGAACTGATTTCTGGTAAAAATTTGAGCGAAAAGCGTAGTGAAATTCGCATTCATTTGCGTAAAACTGAAGAAAATCAAGCCAATTTAATTCAGATTTCACTTGATGATTCTGCGAGTGTAAAAATTGAGCTTGCAACGAAAATTCCAGGTTTGAATCGTCGCACAGAAATGCGAAATCTAAGTTTTTCATATGATGAAAATGCTCAGCCTGCCGAAGCTTATGAAAAAGTTTTGGCTGAAGCAATTCGGAATGAAAAAGCTTTTTTTGCTGAGAGCGATGAGATTTTGCGTGCGTGGGAAATTCTTCAACCAGCTTTGGATTTTTGGCAAAATTCGAACGAAGAAACTTTGCGATTTTATAAAAAAGGAACAGATTGGAGCGAAATTTAATGCAAGAAAAATCAATTTTTACACGAATTATTGAGGGTGAAATCCCCTGCTATAAGATTTATGAAGACGAAAAAGTTTTTGCAATGCTCGACATCGAGCCGCTTTCAAACGGCCATGTTTTGGTTATTCCAAAAAAACAAGTTGATTTGCTGTGGGATTTAGAACAGAGTGATTATGATTATTTGTGGAAAATTGCTAAAAAAATTGCCAAGAAAATTCAAGCTGAAATGAAACCGATTCGTGTGGGCGTTGTGGTTGAAGGTTTTGGTGTGCCACACGCGCACATTCACCTTGTGCCACTTTATGATAAAAATGTTTTGCAGCTCCACCATGGCTACCCTGCTGAAACTTCGCCCGAAGAACTTGCCAAAATTGCTGAAAAAATTACTTTCGAAAAATAAAAAAGCCCCACGATTTTGTGGGGTTTTTAAAGGTGGAATCTTAGTTTAGAGTAAGATAATTCCGTGTTTTTCCCAAAAACTGATTTCTTCCCGAACTTTTTCTCCATAGTCTGGATCATCTCTTGATGCAATATTTGAAGAGTAATTTCCAGTTTTGTTTTCGGTAAAATACTCATCAACTAAGCGACCTTCACGTTGTAAAAAGAATTCGCGTTTTTCTTTCGGCACGTTAGCAAAGTCAATACCTTCAACAGGCTTAGGACTAGGGCTATCATTTGTATGTAACATTAGCAAAACTTTTCCATCAGTCTGTCCAGTAAATTCTTTATAAACTTTAACCATTATCGTTTCTCCGCGTTTAAAGCCCACTTGGCTATTATTTTTTCGAAGTTTTCAGCTTCGAAAGCTAAGTTTAATTTTTAAACTCAATTTTCGAAACTGAAAATTCGGAAAAGCTAGCCAGATTCCTACTTTCGAAATGTCCTCTCGCTCCACGCAAGTAACTTAATTATATCACTAAAATTGAAAAAAGTCAAGAGTTGTGGTAGAATTTAATTATGAAAATTATCGTGATCGGTAAAAAGCACGAAAAATGGGTTTTGAATGGAATTGAACTTTTCGAAAAACGGCTCAAAAAACCGTTTAATTTAAACTGGGATATTTTGTCGCATTCGAATTTTGCTGAAGAAAAAGCTCGCGAAGAAGAAACGCAGCGGATTTTAGCAAAAATTAAACCGAGCGATTTTGTGATTTTACTAGATGAGCGTGGTAAAAATATTTCTAGCCCAGAGCTCGCCAAAATGCTTTCGAACGGATTTGTAAATTCGCATAATTTTGTGATTGTGATTGGTGGAGCTTTTGGTGTGTCTGAGGAGCTTCGAAAGCGTGCGAATTTTGTTTGGAGCCTTTCGAAATTAGTTTTTCCGCATCAAATTGTGCGCTTAATTTTGGTTGAACAAATTTATCGCGCGCAAGAAATTTCTTCTGGCGGAAAATATCACCACGAATAAAATATTTTTTTGTGGAAAAAGCTGTGGAAACTCCTTGAAAATTCGAAAAAACTCGCCTGAAAGTATTTGCGAAAAATGGTGAAAAAATATATAATAGAATTACTATGGCGAAAAATGAAAAAGAGATTGTTAAACTTCGAAATTTAAAAAAGCGTTTTGGTGTTGGCGACGCTGAAAATTATGCTTTGAACGGTGTAAATTTAAGCATTAAACAGGGTGAATTTATTATAATCATGGGGCCTTCTGGCTGCGGAAAAACTACACTTTTAAACACAATTGGTCTTCTTGATCGTGCAACTGAGGGTGATTATGCTCTTGACGGGCAGAATGTTGCGCGAATGTCGCGCCGCAACCAAGCAAAAATTCGAAGTGAAAAAATCGGTTTTATTTTTCAAAATTTCAACCTAATTCCCCGCCTAACCGTAATTGAAAATGTAGCTTTACCGCTAGTTTATAAAGGGATTGGGAAAGTTAAACGGCTCGAAAAAGCTTCAGAAGTTCTAAAACAATTCCATCTTAGTGAGCGCGAATTTTATATGCCGTGGCAACTTTCTGGTGGGCAAACTCAGCGCGTAGCAATTGCGCGGGCGCTCGTGAATAAGCCTTCAATTATTCTTGCTGATGAGCCAACCGGAAATCTTGATTCGAAAAGTTCACATATTATTATGGAAGAGCTCGCTGAAGTTCATAAAAAAGGTAATACAATAATTATGGTAACGCATAATCCAGATTTAATGGCTTATGCAACACGAATTATTACAATGTTTGATGGTAAAATTGATACCGATACTAAGAAAAATCCTGTAAAAAAATCTTTAGAAAAAGATGAAAAGCTAAATACACTCGATAAAATTGAAAAAGTTGAAGAAAGAATCGATGAAATTAAAGAAGAATTGGGGGTTTAAATGAGTTTGCGAGTTTTTAAAACTAATATTGAGAGTGCATTTGAATCATTACACGCTAACCGTTTGCGAACTTTTCTTACGATGCTTGGTGTAATGATTGGAATTTCTAGTGTTGTGATAATTTTTTCACTTTCGGGCGGGGTTAGCTCGATGATTTCGAATCAAATCATATCTGAGGGTGAGTCTCTGGCGGTAGTTCGACCGAAAGAATTGACTGTAAATAATAAAAATGTTATTACAAATTTAGCAACTTCGCGAAATTTTACGCAGAGTTCAATTAAAAATGAAGATTTGGGCTCAATTTCGAAAGTGAAAGATGTTTTAGCTGTAGCACCGCTTGCAAATTTTTCAGCAAAAGTTAAAGGTGATGGAGATGAAAAATATGCAAATTTGCTGGCAACTAGCCCAAACCTTGACCAAACTGTAGGCTTGAAAGTTCGTGAAGGTCAATTCATTGCAGAAAGTGCCAATGCGAATACTGTTGTAATTGGCAACCAAATGGCGATTGATTTGTTTGGTACAACTCAGGCTTTAGGGAAAGAAATTACAATGAAAGGCGAAAAATTCATTGTAATTGGTGTTTTAGCTCATCAGAGTTCATCAATTAACTTTAGTAATGTTGATTTTAATAATACGGCGATTATTCCATATATAACTGCTAAACGAATTATTGGTGAAAATCTCCAGATTCAGCAAGTAAATATCCGTGTGAAAAGTGTTAATAATTTAAATCAAGTTCAGCAAGAAATTGAAAAAATAATGTTGAAGAACCACAATGGTGAAAAGGATTTCGAAGTTCTGACTGGTAAAAATATTTCACATCCATCAGATAAATTTATTGAGCTTTCAACATTTATTCTGGCGATTGTAGCAAGCGTTTCACTAGTTGTTGGTGGAATTGGCATTATGAATATTATGCTCGTAAACGTAAGCGAACGAACGAGAGAAATTGGTATTCGAAAAGCGCTTGGTGCGAATAATCGGCATATTTTGTTTCAATTTTTAACAGAATCGATGATAATTTCATTGAGTGGCGGATTTTTTGGCTATCTCATTGGCTATGCATTTTCTTTTGGAGTAAGTATATTTCTACCATTTAGCCCAATTATTTCTTGGCAGATTGCCGTTTTGGTTTGCGGAGTCTCAATATTAGTTGGTGTAATATTTGGTCTCTACCCTGCCTTCCGTGCGGCTCGAAAAGACCCAATCATTAGTTTGCGTCAATATCTATAAGATTAGATAAAAAGAAAAAGTCGCTTAGAATGCGACTTTTTTAGTTTTGAAAATTAAACGTTTGTTGGTGGAACGCCATTTGCTCCATTTGAACCACCACCGAAACCGGTTCCTGCACCGCCTAAGAATAGGCTAATGATAAAGTTAATAATCGCATAAGAAAGCATTGCGATAATTAAACCGATGATTGCATAAAGAATCGTATTTTTTGCAGCATCAACCTTTTTTGAATCACCGTTTGACAGTATGTAGCGTAAACCACCATAAATTAGCATAATAACGCTTAGAATTCCAACTGCAAAAAGCATCATATTTACCATTTGGGTGAAAATTCCAGTATTGCCTTCACCAAAGAGCTGGGTTGGAACACCTTCTCCACGGCCTTTATCAGCTCCACCTTGAACGCCACCGCTAAATATTCCACCGGTTGCAAAAGTATTTAATGCTAAGAAAGTTGCAAGAAATGTAGAGGCTACAAAACCGCTGATTGAGATTTTCGAAACTTGTTTAAAATTCTTCATAATGGCTATATTATAGCAAAAAAAGTGATTTTTGTCAATGCTCTTGTGTTTTTTGGCAAAATTTGATAAAATAGAAACATTGGAGGATTACCCAAGTGGCTGAAGGGGACGGTTTGCTAAATCGTTAGTCTGGGGAGACCTGGAGCGGGAGTTCGAATCTCCCATCCTCCGCCAAATAGAAAGCTCATTGTGAGACTAGCTGATACTCAGCGTTCTGATATATATGAGCTCACACACCTTATAAGTAAGCTAAAAGATGGTTCAAATGCCATCTTTATATTTTTATTATTTATTAAAAAAGTATGAAAAAAGACTCACAAAGTGGGTCTTGAGGCTACTCTACTCTTCAGTATTTGTATTCTTAGGGCATGGAAATGGCTCATATTCGATTTCCTTAAGCCATTCTTCTTTATCTATATGTCTTAAATCACCATAAGCTAATACTTTTAAAGCTTGTGCAGTTTCCCATAAGTCTTCTTCTGGTGTCAATTTAGGTACTAAACGTTCAGGCATTTCAAAAACCTCCTTATTTATTATATTTTTTACACAGAATAGTTGAAAAGTTAGCATTGCTAAAATTTTTAAACTTAAGCTTAGAGTTTCTATATATTATTATGAGAAGAGTAAATGCTATGTGTTTTTACACTTAATGTATAATAACACATAGCATTAATTAGTTCAAGTGCTACAAGAATTAAAATTCAATTAGAAAATATCTATCTATCTATCTATCTATCTATCTATCTATCTATCTATCTATCTATCTATAAAAGATTATTGCAAAAAAGCTTTTGGGTTTAGTATATTTAGCTTTTACTGTTTCACGCCTTTCATTGTAAGATTTAGGCGACCTTTTTCATCAATTTTATCTAATTTTACCCAAATTTCTTGATCTTGGCTCAAAACATCAGTTACTTTTTCAGTTCGCTTTTCAGATATTTGCGAGATGTGTAGCATTCCGTCAATTCCTGGTAGGATATTTACGAAAGCGCCAAAATCCTTGATTGAAACCACTTTTCCGCGGTAGATTTTGCCGATTTCTGGCTCTTCAACCAAAGATTTAATCCAGTTGAGAGCTTTTTCGATTTGTTCGGCATTTGGGCTGGCAATTGTAATTAAGCCATCTTCTTTGATGTCGACTTCGGCGCCAGTTTCAGAAGTAATCTTATTGATTGTTTCACCACCCTTACCAATAATCGCACCAATTTTATCAGGATTGATTTTGATTTTTTCGATTCGAGGCGCATATGGCGAAAGTTCAGCTTTTGGCTCAGAGATTACACTCAACATATGGCGCAGAATATGTTCACGACCTTTTTTCGAAGTTAAAATTGCTTTTTCGAGAACCGAAACTGGCAAGCCATGAACTTTCATATCCATTTGAAGCGCGGTAATTCCATTCTTTGAGCCTGTACATTTGAAGTCCATATCGCCAGCAAAATCTTCTGCATCGGCAATATCACTTAAAATATAAGGTGTGTCGCCGTCCATCATTAAGCCCATTGCGATTCCAGAAACAGCATTTTTTAGTGGCACGCCAGCGCTCATTAACGCCATACAACTTGAGCAAGTTGCTGCCATTGATGTTGAACCATTTTGGCTCATAATTTCAGTCACGCTACGAATTGCATATGGAAAATCTTCCTCACTTGGCAAAACCGCTTCTAGCGCGCGCTGAGCTAAATATCCATGACCAATTTCGCGCCTACCAGGGCTACCTAACCGGCGAGGTTCACCGACAGTGTATCCAGGAGCGTTATAGTGGTGCATATAACGGCGTTCAATTTCATTAAATTCCATTGTATCAACTAGTTGAGAGTAAGAAAGTGGTGCAAGTGTCACGATATTCATTGCTTGAGTTACGCCACGAGTAAACAAACTCGAACCATGTGCCCGTGGCAAAAAGTCGATTTCGCTTGAAAGCGGGCGGATTTCATCTAAAGCTCGCCCATCTGGCCGCTCGCCATCTTCCACAATTCCCTTTCGAACGGCTTTATGAACTGCTAAAGTGAAAGCTTCATCATAATCTTTTCGAATTTCTTCATAAGCTTCTTCTCCGAATTTTTCGAGCATTTCTGAGTGGAATTTCTCACGAATTTCGGCAATATTCTGGTTGTATTTTGGATAAGTTTCGCGAATTTCGGAGCCGAATTTTCCTTCTGTCCAGGCCTCAACTTCTTTCGAAATTTCCTCATCTGGCAAAATAAGCTCAAATTTTTTCTCTTCAAAATAACCCGCCTCGATATATTTGGCACGAAGTTCATTTTGCAATTTAATTGCTGGCTGAAAATTCTCGAAAGCCCAAGCGAGCCCTGCGATAATTTCTTCTTCGGGGACTTCATTCGCACCCGCTTCCACCATGGTAATTCCGCTTTCAATTCCGGCTACGACTAAATCAAGCGAGGAATTTTCGCGCTCCTCAGGATTTAGAAAGGCTTTAAACTCACCGTTCACTTTACCGATTCGAAGCCCGGCAACTGGTCCATCAAACGGCACGCCAGCTAGATGAAGCGCACTTGAGGCTGCAATCATCGCAATCATATCTGGGCGAAATTCTGGGTCGGCAGAAAGTACGGTTGCGACAACTTGAACTTCTTCGCGATAACCTTTTGGAAAGAGCGGTCGAATTGGTCGGTCAATTAATCGCCCAATTAAAATTGCATCGTCTGAAGGTCGCCCTTCGCGCTTAATGAATCGTGAGCTAGAAATTCGTCCACTGGCATACCATTTTTCTTCATAATCAATTGATAGCGGAAAATAATCTAAAGCTACTGGTTTTGAACCTAGCTGGACAGTTCCTAAAACCACAGTTTCGCCATATTTCGCGATCACGCTTGCAGTTGAACGAAAGCCAACTTTGCCAACTTCTAGCGTTAATTTTCGCCCCAAAAAATCAGTGCTAACCGAAATTACACTTTTCCCTGTCGGGTTTATAATCATATTTTCTCCTTCTGCCAAATGAGTTGCAGGAATCTTCTTCGAAAATCTTTCGAAAATAATTTCTACCACACATTCAGCGTTAATTTTACTATTTCATTATAACATTTTTCAGTGAATTTAGCAAAAAATAAAACCGCCAAGCATTTAAGCGTGGCGATTTTACGGTTTTGAAATTATTTTCGCAAACCTAGTTTAGAAACAACAGCTTTGTAGGCTTCAAAATCTTTTCGTTCAAGATATTTTAGAAGTTTTTTACGGCGACCAACCATTTGCATCAAACCGCGTCGAGCCATGAAGTCGTGCTTGTTTGATTTAAGGTGTTCCGTCACTTCTTTGATACGAGCCGTCAAGATTGACACTTGTGCCTGTGGCGAACCAACGTCATTCTTTGAAACCTGAGTCAAAGCGATTGCCTTCTCTTTATTCTCTTTAGTAATCATCTTTAAAATTTTATCATTTTTTAAGATTTTAGTCAAGAGTATATTATATTTTAATTACAATTATTTGTAATGTAAATGTTAAAAAGCCCCGCACTAAGTCGGGGTTAGGGAACTTACCAGTTCTTCTTGAATTCCAAAATATACTTTTTAATAACCCAGTCTTCTAGGTCGTTTTCTACCCAGTCTTCTAGTCTTTGTAATTCGTCGACTTCGGTTAGTTGACGAACTATTGGATAGTGTTCTTCTTCCATGAAATCATCATAGTGGAAGACTTCATGTGGGAGTAAGTTAAAGTATTTCTCCCACTGTCTATCATCAAGCTTAACAGCTGCCCATGCCGTCCGCTGGCTTAAATAGATAGTTACATCAATTATTCCATCTTCGGATGTGAAATAAGATAATTCAAATTGGCTAAACCTTATACTGTCATGGCATGAAATTTGGCCTTTGTATCCTATTTTGTTCAAAATCTCAAAGAGCTTATCTCCTGCTCTTTGAATAATTTTTTTCTCCCTTGTTTTAATTTTTTCGAAATTGATTTCTTCTAGCCAAGCTTTTGTGTTAGGGATCTTAATTTCACTCTTAAATTCTGTCATTTTTTTAAGGTTCTCTTTCCAAGTATCGCACATTTTAATATTACCGTCGCTAGAAAGTTTTTTGCGCCAGTAATTATTTTTTCCTCCTTATAATATTTAAAACATGCGAATTATGAACATATTCTACCATAAATACAATAAAAAGTCAAGCAAAAACCGCCCTTTTCTGGCGGTGATGCTTTTATAAAATCTCAAACGCTTTTTTAACTTTTTCAAGCTCGGCTTTTCTGTTTGCAAATTCTTCGCGAGTTTCTTCAACCAAATGTGCTGGTGCTTTCGAAATATAGTTTTCGTTCGAAAGTCGTTTCTCGAGCAGGTTAATTTCGTTCGAAATTTTATCGATTCGTTCGGCGAGCTCGGTTTTATATTCAGCCAAAATATTGGTTGGCACATCGAGATAAGCGCCTAAACCGCTAGCGGCAAGGCTAAATCCATGTGGCGCATCTGTTTGAATAATTTCTGGCACGCGCGAAAGGTGGCGAATTGTTTCGGCATTTTTTGCAATTAGTTCATCTTTCTCAAAAACTAAATTATAGCGTTTTTTGCCGGGTAGTTCAGCTGTAATCAGGCGAATTTCACCAACTAAATCTTGTATTCGTTCAAATTGAAGTGCTTCGAATTCGTTAAATTTCAAAGATTCGGCTAATTTTTCGTTCGCTAAAATTCCCTCAGTCCAAGGCAGAGTTTGCCAGATGGTTTCAGTCACAAATGGTGCGAAAGGATGCGCAATTTTAAGACAAGTTTCAAGAACCCAGGCAAGAAGTTCAGGGTTGTCTTGTGTTTTTGAAGCTTCAATATACCAATCGGCAACGGTGCTCCAAATTGTGTGATAAACCGTTTCCGAGGCCTCCGCAAAACGGTAATTTTGCATATGGCTTTCAATTTCAGCAATTGCTTTATCAAGTTCTCGCACAATCCAGTGGTCCGCTGGTGTGAAAGCTTCAGGCTGTTTTGTGCTCTTAATTTCGCCAATTTTTTCAGAAATAAATCGCGAAATATTCCATAATTTATTACAGAAATTTCGACCAGCGATGACTTTATTTTTCGAAAATGCCTGATTCTGCCCTGCCGAACGCGAAGCGATAATTCCAAGGCGAAAAGCATCGGAGCCATATTCAGCAATTACGTCCATTGGGTTAATCACATTTCCCTTTGATTTGCTCATTTTTTGGCCATGCTCATCAAGAACCATTCCGTGCAAATAAACCTCGCGGAATGGAATTTGCCCTGTGCAGTAAATTCCTAGCATAATCATTCGTGAAATCCAAGGAAAAATCAAATCGTGACCAGTTTCCATTACACTATTTGGATAGAATTTCGAAAGCTCACCACCTTCCAAAAAATCGGTTGTAATGAACGGCCATTGACCGCTCGAGAACCAAGTATCGAGCGTATCCTCATCGCGCTTATATGTCTTGCCGTTCACTTCAATTTGCGATTCATGAACGCGCTCATCAAAAATCCAATCAGTTGGATCTTCAATATTTTGAAAAGCTGGAATCGGAATTCCCCAAGGGATTTGACGTGAAATGTTCCAGTCGCGAATATTTTTCAAGTATTCCGCTAAAACATTTTTCTTATTTTCTGGCGTAAATTTAATTTCATTATTCTCAAGAGCTTCAAGAGCTTTTTTAGCTAAAGGTTTAGTTGAAATAAACCACTGCTCTTTCACAAGCGGCTGAATTGGTTCTCCAGATTTATAATCATATCCAACAACGTGAGTGATATCTTCTTCTTTAAACAATGCATTGATTTTTCGAAGATCCTCAAGAATCTTCTTACGCGCCTCTAACACTTCTAAGCCAGCATATTTACCTGCATTTTCGGTCATTTTTCCATCAAACCCAATTACTTGGATTTTTGGCAAGTTATGGCGATTACCAACTTCAAAATCATTTGGATCGTGGAATGGTGTAATTTTAACAACGCCAGTTCCAAATTGTGGGTCGGCATATTCATCAGCGATAATTTTGATTTCACGATTTATTAAAGGTATGCGGACTTTTTTGCCAATCAGATTTTCATATCTTTCATCTTTTGGATTAACCGCAAGAGCTGTGTCGCCGAGCATTGTTTCAGGGCGAGTTGTTGAAACCAGCATATATTCGCTTACTCCACCAAATTCATCAAGAACTGGATATGCAATCGTCCAGAGTTTCCCCTTCTCTTCTTTATAATCTACCTCAATATCAGCATAAGAAGTTTGATATTTTGTTGAATAATTAACAATGCGCTCACCTCTGTAAATCAAGCCATCATTCCACATTTTTTCAAAAGTTTTATAAACGCGATTAACTACTTTTTCATCTAATGTAAAAGTGAGATTTTTCCAGCTCGCACCGGCTCCCAAAGCACGCAGTTGAAGTTCCATATTTCCGCGTTGGCTTGCTACGAAATCCCAAACATTTTTATAAAGTTCATCACGAGAATAATCTAAACGACTCTTCCCTTCAGCATTTAAAAGGCGCTCATAAACAACCCAAGTTTCGAAGCCTGCGTGGTCGGCACCGGGCAAATAAATTGCGTCATAGCCCTTCATTTTGTGATAACGCACTAAAATATCTTCAACCGCAGCCATTAGTCCATGGCCGATATGAAGATTTCCATTTGCATTTGGTGGCGGCATTACGATTGAATATTTTGGGCCAACTCCACTGCTTTCGAAAGCACCAGATAGCTCCCACAAATTATAAATTTCAGGTTCGTAATTGTTCGGTTCGTAAGTCTTTGTAATTTTCATATTTCCCTTTAAAATCGCATTTATTCAACAACATTTCACACGAAAGTTAAACTGTGCGAAATTCTACATTTACAATTATACCACATTCGGTGTATAATATAAATATGCTAAAGATTATCGAAATTACTGATAAAAAAGAATGGAATGATTTTATTAACGAGCACGGCGGCCACCCTTTGCAACTTTGGGGCTGGGGTGAGTTAAAATCACAATCACCAAATTGGCAAGTTGTGCGAGTTTTTTTGAAAAATGGTGAAGAAAAATACATTGATCGCAAAAAAAATGACCACTCAGATATTGTAGCAGCGGCACAAATTCTGGTTCGAAAGCTCCCTTTTCCGCTTCGTAATTTTGCTTATATTCCGCGCGGTGCTTTGGTACTTTCGAAAAAGCCAATCGAGCGAGCTCGTATTTCGCGTGAAATAGCACTTTGGGTTTCGAAAAATATCAAGCCAAAACCAGTTTGTTTAACGATGGAGCCAGATTGGAATAATGGTGATTTTGATTTGCTTAATGGCTGGAAAAGCTCAAAAAACACAATTTTAATTCCACGAACTTTAATCCTTGATTTAACTCAAAATGAAGATGAATTACTCGCCAAAATGAGTAAAAAAACGCGACAATATATTCGAAAAAGTGGTGGAGAAGTGCGAGTTCGGCAACTGTTTTCGAAAGAAGAAATTGATCGTGCGTTGCAAATTTACACAGAAACTGCCAAAAGGGCAGGGTTTGCGATCCATTCGAAAGATTATTATCACGAACTTTATAAAAAAATGGGCGAAAATTCACCAATTTTTGGAGCTTTTATTGAAAAAGGTAAGAACACTAATACTTCTGAAGAATATAAAGCTGCCGAAGAACGCTTGGTGGAAAAGCTTAAAAATCAAGAAATGGTGGCATTTTTGTGGTTTGCTCAAAGTGATGATGTAGCATTTGAACTTTATGGTGGAGTGACTGAGGCGGGGCAAAAAGCGCGAGCGAATTATATTTTGAAGTGGATTGCGATAATCGAAATGAAAAATCGCGGAGTTAAGCGATATGATTTTAATGGGCTTTTAAATGATGGAATTTCAAAATTTAAAGCTGGTTTTGCAAACCATGAAGATTTATTGGTCGGCACACTAGATTTTCCAATTTCGAAAACATACTTTATCTGGAATTCATTTTTGCCAACTGCTAAAAAAATCGTGCGAAAATTCAAAAAATAGGGAAGTGAGAATATAAAAATTCGCTCAAATCGGGCGAATTTTATTTTTTTGAAAATGAAAAAGTCAATAGAGATTTTCGAAAATTGACCAAACTTATAAAAAGTAGTAAAATAGTAGTTATGAAAATCTTAGGAATTGAAAGCACCTGTGATGAAACTGCGGCGGCCGTGGTGGAGTTTAATGCGAGTGAAATTTCGCGTGAAAGCTCACCAAAGTTGAAACTGCTTTCAAATGTAGTTCATTCACAAATTGATATTCATGCACAATTTGGTGGGGTGATTCCAGAGGTGGCGGCGCGTTCACATATTGAATATGCTAACCCTGTTGTACAAGAAGCACTTTCGAAAGCAGGGATTTCCTTTAAAGATTTGGACGGAATTGCCGTTTCTTATGCACCTGGTTTGGTGGGCTCGTTGTTGGTTGGCACGTTAACTGCGCGAACGTATGCACGAATTTTTAATAAACCGTTTTACCCGATTCATCATGTTGAAGCTCATGTTTATGCGAATTTTCTAAACGAGGAGCCACCAAAATTTCCATTTTTAGCATTAGTGGTTTCAGGCGGTCATTCACAAATTGTATTATTTAAATCGCACGGAAATTACCAAATTTTAGGAGAAACTCAAGATGACGCAGTTGGTGAAGCTTTTGATAAAGTTGCGAAAATCCTTGGTCTACCATATCCTGGTGGCCCCGCAATTTCGAAAGCAGCATTGAACGGTGATCCTTTAAAATATAAATTGCCAAAGGCCCGCTTAAAAGGGAGGTATGATTTTAGTTTTTCTGGTTTAAAAACAGCAGTTTTGCGTGCGGTTCAAAAAGAAGTTGGTGTAGATTTTAATTTTCCATCTTTTGAGTTGGCAGTAAAATTAAATGAACAACAGAAAAATGATTTCGCTGCAAGTTTTCAAAAAATAGCCGTTGAGACTTTAGTTGATAAGCTTGAGCTTGCGGTTGAAGATTTTTCGCCAACGACTGTTGTGATTGCGGGCGGTGTAGCAGCGAATTCAGCTTTAAGAGAAGAATTAATTAAGAGAGTTTCGAAAAAACTGCCAAACCCTGTAATTTTCACTCCGCCAGAACTTTGCACCGATAACGCCGCAATGGTGGCGACTTTGGGTGCTTTTCAAGCTGTACTGAGCGAATCGCAAAATCCGCTCAAGCTTGAAGTAAAACCGTCGCTTTCAATGAGTGATTCGAAATGGTAAAAAGAAAACCCGCGATTTGCGGGTTTTTTGGAGGGCTAAAATTCTTCAATTTCAAAAAGATTCAATGAATGAAGAAAAAGACTTATTGGTTTAAGGATAAAATCATTTTGTTCCTCGATCGGTTCTTCGCCAATCAAAGTTGGATCAAACTTTTCAGGAAAAACCCAACCATTTCGAATAAAATCATCCATATTGGCTAGGCCAGTTTCAACCCAATTATCGTGAATTACCAAAGCAATTTCTTCAGGATTCTCATCTTCATCGCTAAGCGGAGCAGTGTTTAAATCTGTTTCATCAATATCTTCAAAGAAAAGTTCCAGAGGAAGTTCCATAATTTCACTCATCGCAAGACAGGTTTGTGTGACTAGTCCAACCATTGTTGAAGAAGTTTCAATTGTGTTATTGCGATTTTGATCAACTTCATCCAGAAAAATAAAACCAAGCATAAAGCTTTTGAAATACTCTCGGATGCCTTTTGGTTTTAATCCATCAGGATAAATTGAAAGAAAAGCGTCGTCTTTAAGGCAAAAATGTTGTTTTCCGAACACTTTTTCTTGCCAATATTCACCATAAACGCTTTCGAAAAGCGTCCGAGTGTCTTCAGATTTAAAATGAAAAACAAAATCGTTAGTTATAATCATAACTGAGTCCTCCTAAAAGGTGCTATTTTTACCAAAAAAGTAAGTCTTTTAAATTATAGAATTTTTAAGTATAATTGTCAAGTTTCGAAAAAGTAAAAATAAAAAAACCGCCCAATTTTGAGCGATTTTTGAAAAATGTATCAAATTAAGCAAGTTTTACGCCAGCTTTTTTTGCAACAGCGGCAAGAGAAGCTTTGCGGCGAGCAGCTGTATTTTTCTTGATAAGACCTTTTTTAACAGCTTTATCAAGTTCGCTTTGTGCTTTTGAAAGGCTTTTTGCGCTTGGTTCAGCAACAAAAGCTTTAACTGCACCTTTGATATCTTTTTTAATTCCAACGTTGCGTTCGCGTCGTTTTGCGGTTTGTCGCATTCGCTTTACAGCAGATTTAATAATTGGCATTTAATTCCTTCTTTTAGGTTGTTATTTACAATTCAACATCAATTATATATTATTTCGAAATAAAAAGCAAGTATTTCAAATAAACTGTTGACATTTCATTGTGATTATGCTAATATAGAGCTATAAATTATAAAAATAAACAATAGGATTCAATAAATGTCAAAAAATGATGCTCAAGAGCAGATTATCGCAAAATTGAAAGAATCAGAAAGCATTTTGATTGCGGTAAATGATAGCCCAAGTGTTGATGAACTTTCATCAGCTTTAGCTTTAACGCTCGCAATTAATAATTCTGGCAAGCATGCAACGGCGGTTTCAAGTGGAAAAATGCCCGATGCGCTAGCTTTTTTGCGCCCAGAAAAAACTTTCGAAAATTCGGTAGATTCTTTGCGTGATTTTATTATTGCTTTAAATAAAGAAAAAGCTGATCACCTTCGTTATAAGCTTGTTGGCGATCACGTTAAGATTTTCATTACACCGTATCGTTCGGTAATTTCTGAAAAAGACCTCGAATTCGAACAAGGTGATTTTAACATTGATTTTGTATTGGCTTTAAATGTTGAAAGTCAAGATCGACTCGATGGCGCTTTGGCGGCGCACGGGCGAATTTTTCATGATGCTTCAGTTGGAATTTTAACCATTGGTGAAAACCAAACAAATCTTAACGGAACTCACTGGCACGCTGAAAACGCCAGTTCTTTGAGCGAAATTTCTGTTCAAATTATTGAATCCCTTGGAAAGAAAAATCTTACTCAACCAGTCGCAACTGCTCTTTTGACTGGAATTGTTGCTGAAACTGATCGTTTTTCAAATGAAAAAGCTACGGCTGAAGTTATGAGCCTTGCTGCAAAACTTATTTCATCTGGCGCTGACCAACAACTTGTGGTTTCGAAAATCCGCGAAGCTGAAGAAAAAGCGGGTGAATTTGCCGTGCAAAAAAATGCTAAAATGGAAGAAGCTTTAGAAGGAATTTCGAACGAAAAAGAAGAGCATAGCGAAAAATCTCCTTCAAAGAAAGAACAGAAGCATGACGGTGCTTTCGTGATTGCGCATGAAGAAGCTAAAAATGAAGCAGAAAAAGATAATCTTGAAAACTCACAAAATCAAGCTGAAGACGAACTTGAAAAATCTTTAAATGAACTAAAAAATATTAATAATTCAGAAAATGCTTTTTCTGAACTTGAAGAAGCTGAAGCCCCTGAACAAAATCAAGAAATCACGCAAGAAAGTTCGAACGAAGATATTTTTGAAAATTCAAGCGAAAATCTTGAAAATACACAATCTCGAAATGAGAATTTAGTTGAAGAAGAATCGGCGCAAAATATATTGGAAAGCCAAGAAACTCCAGCTGAACAAAATATTTCAGTCCCAACTCCTGAAAACACTCAACCACAAACTTTCGAAACCACTGAACCCCAAATTACTCAACCAGAAATTGCGCCAGTTTTCGAACAACAAAATTCAGCTGAAACTTCTGCTAGTTCAGAATTTGATCAGCCTGTTCAGCCTGAAAGTGTGCAAGGTTTAGTTGAGGCGCCAGTTCAAAATTATGCGCCAGAAATTCCAGCACCAAGTGTACCTTTCGAAAATCCAAATGCATTTATTGCGGAAACTCCAGTTCAGGAGCAGGTTTTTGAGCCGGCTCGCCAGGTTGATATTCCAGTCCCAACTCCTGAAAACACTCAACCACAGACTTTCGAAACTGTTGAGCCTCAAATTTCTCAACCAGAAGTTGCGCAAGTTTTTGAACAACAAAATCCAGCTGAGACTTCTGCCGCTCAAGAAATTCAAGCTCAAAATATTCAGCCAGCGCAAAATCAGGGTGATGAATATTATCACCCAACCGAAAATGCTCAAATTGCAAGTGGTTTGATGGGTGCTCAGCCTTATGAGCCAAGTAGAATTTCTCGTGGAGAAAACTCTGTAGCAACTTCAGACCCACAAAATAATGGTTATGTTTTAAGTCATGGTAAAGTTCAGAATGCGGTTTATGAAGAGTCGCACGCGAATGAGAATTTCATCCCTGAAACTCAGCCTTACGCTCAAGCTGCACCAATTCAACCGCTTTCAAATTTTGAATCAAGTAATCCAATTTCGAATGAACAATATGCACAGACTTTGCCACAAAATAATTTTGAAAATCAGCAGACTTACTCAACTGAAGGTCCTGCACAAAATTCGAATGGTTTTGTAATGCCGATGCCGCCAGCTATACCAGATTTTAGCTCAATGCCGATGCCGCCAGAAGTTCCAGCTTTTGATTTCATTCCAAATCCAGCGGAGCAACCTGCAATGGGCACTGAAAATAGTAAAAACAAAGTTATGACCGACCAAATTTACCCTAACGATCCTTCACAATTTAGAATTCCGGGAATGTAAAATGGTATTTTTTGAAAACGAAAGCGGGCAAGTCTTAATTGATAAGCACGCTGGGATTACCAGTTTCGGTGTGGTTGCTAGAATCCGCCGTGTTCTGAAAGATGAATTTGGCAAAAAAGTTAAAGTTGGCCACACTGGTACGCTCGATCCTTTTGCGACGGGGCTTTTGGTTTTACTTTATGGCAAGGAGACTAAAAATGCAATGAGTCTTACTAAGCTTGATAAAGTTTATGAAGCAGAATTTACACTCGGGCAAATTTCCAGCACAGGAGATCCTGAAGGCGAGATTTCGAAATGTGAGAATTTTGAGATTCCAACTTTCGAACAGATTGAAAAAGAAATTAAAACTAATTTTTTGGGGAAAATCGAACAAACGCCGCCAGCTTTTAGTGCAATAAAAATTGATGGCAAGCGTGCTTATGATTTGGCGCGAAAGGGTGAAGAATTTGAAATTCCTAAACGCACGGTTGAAATTTTTGATTTCGAAATTTTAAGTTATGATTTTCCAATTTTAAGAATTCGCACGCACGTTTCAAGTGGAACTTACATTCGTTCGCTAGCAGAAGATTTGGGCGAAAATCTAGGTTGCGGTGCGTTTTGTTCGCAGCTTCGGCGCACAAAAATTGCCGATTTTGATATTTCGAAAGCTAAAAAGCTTGAAGATTTTGGAATTTTAGATTAGTTTTTGCTTATTCTGCTAAAAAATGATATAATTTAAATAATGAAAAACGCAAAAATTCTTTGGATTGATTTAGAAATGACAGGTCTTGAACCTGAAAAAGACCGAATTTTAGAAGTTGCTGCAATTGCAACAGATTGGGATTTTAATGAAATCGCTACTTTCGAAAGCGCAATTAAAGTTGAAAATAAAATTATCGAAAGCCGAATGGTTGGTGATTTTTGGGATACTTTTAGCGAAACACGCGATGCTTTAAAATTACAAAATTCTCGTACCACAAAAAATTCACAAGAAGTTGAAGCAGATTTAATTAAATTTGTGGAAGAAAATTTTGCTGAAGAAATTTCGAAAGGCGAGAAAATTCTTTTGGGTGGAAATTCAATCCACCAAGATCGCCGATTTATTCGTGCAGAATGGAAAAACCTTGAAAAAATGTTGCATTATCGAATGTTAGATGTCTCGGCGTGGAAGGTTGTGATGAGTGCTAAATTTAAACGTGTTTTTGCTAAGCCTGAAAATCACCGCGCACTAGATGATATTCGCGGTTCAATTGAGGAATTAAAATTTTATTTAAAAAAGGTGAAAAAATAATGAATCAAAGTGAAATTAGAGATTTTTTGCTAACTTTTAATGCTGCAGAAGTTCGAAAAGATGAAGAAAATAAACTTGAAATTTTTGAAGTTAATTTTGATAAATTAGAAAAAAAATGGCAAGAAAAAATGGCTGGTGAGCTTGGTGATTTTGAGCGTGAAACTGGTGAAAAGATTCTTTCAAAAATTGCAGAAAGTGAAGAGCCGAAAGCGATTTTCGCAATTATTCACGATGGTTCAAAACCTTTAAAAGTTGAAATGAAAACAGGCGCGCAGCTTGCTAGGATTTTACGCGAAAAAGAAAGTGTAGTACCTTCGAAGCTGATGAGCGAGCGTGAGTGGAATTTAATTATTGGCCAAGGGCAAGTTTCGGCCGAAGAATTGCGAGATTTGTTTCGCTTGAGTTATCGCTTGGTTTGCGAATAAATTCTATAAAACTGTTGATAAATCATAATCATAAGTTTATCTTTTATATAGAATAACCTCGCAAAAAACGGGGTTTTCTTTGCGAAAAAAACTTTTTTGTGATATAATCATAAGTAATATGAAACCGAACGAAGATTGGAATCAGGGCGGCCAAAATCAAAATTTTGGTGCACCAAATAATTATCCTCAAAATCCTTATCCACCACAACAAAATTACGGTGGTTTTTCGAATAATTTTGTTCAAAATGGTCAATTTCCGAATGGACAGTTCCCAAATGGACAAAATCCACAGCAACAATTTGGTGGCCAAAATCAAAATTTTGGTACGCAACAGAATTTCCCACAATATCCAAATAATTATCAAAATCAACAGCAATTTCCGGTTCAGCCGAATCAACCTATTCAAAATCCACAAGTTGCTCCAAATTTAATGCCAGATCAAAATTATTCGCAAGATACTACAACTGAAAACCCTTACACGGTTGAATACCTTAATAAGATTGCGCCCAAAAAAGCCGCTCCATTTTGGACTAAAGGTAAAATTTTAGGTGCTTCGGCATTATTGATTTCGCTATTTTTCTCGATTTTTATTATTGTAACTAGCAATAAGGGCGATGATAATGCCCAAGCGGTAATTCGTGCTTATTATAATATTTCGAAATTAAAGGAAACTACAAAATCTTTTCAGAATAAGATTAAAAGCTCAGATCTAGCGGCCGTAAATGCGGGAATTAACACTTCACTTAGTTCGAATGAGCAGGATTTGAAAGAATTTATGAAGAGCAGAAAGATTGAAGTTCCTCGTGGAGATTCGAAAAAGAATTCGCAAGCGATAAAACAAACTGATGCAATTTTTGATAAGCTTAGCGCAACCCTTGATGATGCTTTCTTGAATGCAACAATTGATGAAGTTTATTCCCGTGAAATGGCATATCAGTTGATTCGTGTAAAAGATTTAATTGTACGACGTAAAAAAGCTTCGCCTTCTTCACAAAAGTCGGTATATGAAAAAATCGAAAAAAATCTTACAGAATCTTCGAAACAGCTTGAAAATTACCATAAAGCAAAATAATTTCCTGAAATGCAGCCTAATTTTTTGATTGATGAGGGCTGCTTTTTATGCTAAAATATAGATATGAATGATGCCAGAGATGAAATTAAAGCAAGAATAAGCATTGAAGATTTGGCTGGCGAATATCTTGAGCTCAAGCGAACTGGGCGTAATTTTAAAGCACTTAGCCCTTGGACGAATGAGCGAACTCCAAGTTTTATAATTAGCCCTGATAAACAAATTTGGCACGATTTTTCATCTGGTAAGGGTGGCGATATTTTTGGTTTTATTATGGAAATTGAAGGAATGACTTTTCGCGAGGCTTTGGAATTTCTGGCACGAAAAGCTGGCGTTGAAATCGAAACTTTTGATTCAAAGCGTTCAAGAGAAATTTCTGAGAAAAAAGAACGACTTCGAAAAATTTTACAAATCAGCGCAAATTTTTATCAGCATATGTTGATTCGTAATAAAGAAGCTTTAAACTATGTTTTTAAAAATCGCAGACTTTCGAAAGAGATTGTGCAAGAGTTCAAAATTGGTTTTGCTCCAAATGCTCAAAAAATGCTCACGAATTTTTTGCTAAAAAAAGGTTTTACGATAAGTGATATCCGTGATGCTGGACTGCTAAACCGATTTGGTGGTGATATCTTTCGAAATCGAATGGTGATTACCTTGCAGGATTCGGGTGGATCACCAGTTGGTTTTACTGGCCGACTTATTAAAGATGAGCCGAATGCGCCAAAATATTTAAATACACCTCAAACTTTGCTTTATGATAAATCTTCGAATATTTTTGGTCTTTCGCAAGCAAAAAATGAAATTCGAAAAGCTGGTTTTGTGGTTGTGGTTGAAGGAAATATGGATGTAATTTCGAGCCACCAAGCTGGCGTGAAAAATGTGGTTGCAACGGCCGGTACGGCAATGACGGTTCACCACTTAAAGGCTCTTAGTCGATTTTCGAATGATGTTCGCCTCTGTTTCGATAGCGATCAGGCTGGAATTAGTGCCACCGAGCGAGCAATCTCATTGGGACAGCAAGCTGGTGTGGAGCTTTCGATTATCACTTTAGACCAATCGGCGGGTGAAGCTAAAGATCCAGATGAATTAATTCAAAAAGATTTGGAACTTTGGAAGGATTCAATTTCAAAACCGCAACCGGCAATAGAATGGATTTTTGATCAATATGAAAAACGGCTAAATATTGCAACCGCCGTAGGAAAAAAGGAGTTTTCCACAATAGCACTGAAACTTGTGGAAAACTTAAATGACCCTGTGGAAAAAGATTTTTATATTGAACAAATTTCGAAAAGAATTGGCGTTTCGAAAATAACATTACTCGGAAAATTCGATGAAAAGCCTAGGCCAGTTAAACCAAAAAGGCGAATAAAAATTGAAAAAACTGATGAGAAATTTGTTGATGAATATATTTATGAAGATGATTTGTTGGCTCTTGCAATTAAAGAACGGAAGCTTGCTGAAATGTTGAGTGAGTTGCAAGATGATATTTTGCACGATAAGCAGCGAAATCAAATTCTGCAAATTTTGAAATCAAATAATCTCGATCTCTTGAAAAACTTCGATGATTATGTTAAAATACTTCTATTAAAGGCTGACGAACGACTCGGGAATATAAAAGGCAGTGCCACCGACGAAATGAAGCGTTTGATTCATAAAATTAAAACCCAAAATTTACAAGAACGAAAAATAAATCTTCAAGAGCAACTCGAAGATGCTGAAATTCAAGGTGATGAAAATTTGAAAATGAAGATTTTGATGGAAATTATGCAATTAAATAAGGAGCTGAATAGTGGTAAAAGGTAAGAGTAAAAAAGAACTACCAGAAGAAATTCTAAATGAAGACGGCATTGTGGATGCAACTCTTTCGCTTGATGATTTCGAACCAGATTTTGACGACCTTGCGGTTGAAGACGAAGAAGATATCACCGAAGAAGATTTATTGAATGGTGCTTATAATGATGATATAACAGATGATAGCGTTCGAATGTATCTTCGTGAAATTGGTAAGATTCCACTCCTTTCACTTGAAAAAGAGACCGAGCTTGCTGAAAAAGCAATGCAGGGCGATCAACGTGCAAAAGATAAAATGGCTGAAGCAAACATGCGTTTGGTTGTTTCAATTGCGAAAAGATATTCTGGCCGTGGTTTGGAACTGCTTGACTTAATTCAAGAAGGGAACACGGGGCTTCTTCGTGCGGTTGATAAATTCGATCCAAGTAAAGGTTTTAAATTCTCAACTTATGCAACTTGGTGGATTCGGCAGGCAATTACACGCGCAATTGCCGACCAAGCTCGGACTATTCGAATTCCTGTTCATATGGTTGAAACGATTAATAAGCTTATGCGAACTTCTCGCCGATTAACGCAAGAGTTAAACCGTGAGCCAACCAACCAAGAACTCGCTAAAGAAATGGACATGGATGTTGAAAAAATTGAATATATTCAAAAAATTAAGCAAGATATTACTTCTTTAGATGCTGGAATTGGTCGTGATGGCGAGGAGGGCGAAGAATCAACACTTGGTGATTTCATTGAAGATGAAGATACTGCCAGCCCAGAAGAATCCGCAACGGTTCAGCTTTTGAAAGAACAAGTTCGCGAAATTCTTTCAACACTTTCTGATCGTGAGCGGAAAATTCTTGAAATGCGTTTTGGTTTAAATGGCACAAAAAGTCATACGCTTGAAGAAGTTGGTCTTGAATTTGCGGTAACTCGCGAGCGAATTCGCCAGATTGAAGCTAAAGCTTTAATGAAACTCAAAAAGCATAAAGATTCGAAAAAGCTTCATGAATATTTGGACTAAACGTGGTGGGGAAAGGTTAAGATGAAAGAAAAAATTATACGAATTGCACCAATTTTATTGATTATTGCGATTGCAATTCTTTCAATTATTACAGTTGTAACAATTGTTAATGCATTTATGAATGGTGGAAATGGTTCAGACCAAGCTCAGCAGGCGAACAATGAAACTTCGAAAGAAGATAATTCGCCTTCAAGTAAAGAATTGTTAAGCGCTGATCAAAACCGCAGTGTTAAAATGGTGGTTCGTGGGCCGATTGTTGCACAAGAGAATTTTCGTTCTTACACGGTTGAGGTTTCACCAAAATTTCGAAAACTCACAACTTACAAAGGTTATCTTGGTGAAGTAATTAAAGAGGTTAAGCTTGATAACAATACTGAATCTTATACACAATTTGTGAATGCTTTAAATAAAGCGAATATGATGAAAGGAACTCCTTTTAACGGCGAGGCAGATGATTTAGCTGGCGTTTGTGCTACTGGCCATCTTTATGATTTTTCAATGCTAAAAGATGACAAAACTGAAAAACACCTCTGGACTTCAACTTGCTCGGGTTCAAAAGGTTCACTTATTGCAAATACAAAACAATTGCAAAATTTGTTCATTGCGCAAGTTCCTGGACATGAGCAAATTGTTCGCGATCTTGGAATAAATGAAATTAAACGCTAAAGTTTTGATTTTTGACTGCTTCGGAGTGCTGGTTTCTCGCCAGCCTTCTTCGGAGCACCTTTTTGAGTATGTTTGGCAAAAGGATCAAAATTTGTTGAATTTTATTCGAGAAAATAAAGCTAAAGGTTCGAAAATTGGCGTTTTATCTAATGTCGCACAATATCAATTTAATCAGCTTTTCTCAAAAGAGGAGCAGGAGGAACTCTTTGATTTCTTGGTGCTTTCGGGTGAGGTTGGTTTTTCGAAACCTTCAAAAGAGATTTTTGAAATTGCAATTGATAAAAGTGAGGCTTGTTTAAATGAAATTTACTTTTTTGATGATTCTTGGCAAAATGTTGAAGCTGCCAAAAAACTTGGAATAAACGCATTTTTATATCAAAATTGGAATGAATTTTCGAAAGAATTTAAGGAGGAATAATGCCAGAATTACCAGAAGTTGAAACAGTTGTAAGGGGCTTGAATCGACTAATTTTAAAAAAGAAAATTGCGAAAGTTAAACACGATTGGCCTAAAAGTTTTCCGAATGCTGAAATAGATGTTCAGGATTTTATGATTGGTGCTGAAATTTCGAATGTTCGCCGCCGCGGAAAAGCTATAATTATTGAGCTAGAGAATGGTTGGTCGCTTGTAACACACCTTCGAATGACAGGGCAAATGGTTTATCGTGGTGAAGAGAACTGGGGTGCAGGGCATCCGAATGAGGATTTTTTGAACGATCTTCCAAATAAATCAACAAGAGTTGAGATTGATTTTGAAGATAAAACTAAATTATTTTTTAATGACCAGCGAAAATTTGGCTATATGAAACTACTACCAATACCAGAAATTGAAAATTTGCCATTTTTTCAAAAGCTTGGTCCTGAACCTCTTGAAGATAATTTTACGGTTGAAATTTTAAAAAATCGTCTTTCAAAAAAACAAAATAGTATGATAAAGCCTGCGATTTTAGAGCAAAGTGTTATTGCTGGTGTTGGAAATATCTATGCTGACGAGGCTTTGTGGCGAGCAAAAATTCACCCTGAAACTAGAGTTAAAGATTTTTCGAACGAAGATTTTGTGAATTTGCATGAGGCGATTCGTTTTGTGATGAATGAATCGATTAAAAGAGGTGGCTCAACCGACCGAAATTATGTTAATGCAGATGGCTCACGCGGAAATTATTTAAATTATGCCGCCGTTTATCATAAAGATGGCGAGCCTTGTAAACGTTGTGGAACAGAAATCTCAAAAATTCGTGTTGGTGGTAGAGGAACACATTTTTGCACAAATTGCCAAAAAATTAAAGGTAGTGAAAACTGATGATTGGTGGAAAAACAATAATTCTTTATGGCGATAACTCTTATGAACGCACTGCTCAGCTCGCTAAAATGAAGATTGATGCTGAAAAATCTGGTTTTGAAATTCAAAAAAGTAACTCTGACGAGCTTTCGAAGAGTGATTTTGTGAGTTTAATTTGTGGCGTTAGTTTGTTATCTGAAAAACGTTTTGTTTATATCCGAAATTTGAGCGAAAATTCAGAAATTTGGCAGAATTTAGCTGAAATTTTACCAAGAATTTCAACCGATGTTCATCTTTGTTTAATTGAAGATAAAATTGATAAGCGTTCGGTTGTTTATAAGGCGATTTCGAAAATTGTTGAATTATATGAATTTAAGAATTTAACCGCAAGAGATTCGAAAAATTTGGCAGAGTTTGCACGACTTTTTGCAAAAAAACAAGGTTTATCGCTTGATAATAAAACGGCGAATTTTTTGATTTCTTGGGTTGGTGTTGATGAATGGCGAATACGTGATGCAATCGAAAAAATAGCATTAATTGGTGAGGCTAATGAACAAAATATTCGTGAATTCGTTCCACAGAATATTGAGAGTAATGCATTTGCAATTATCGAAATGATGTTTTTGGGCGATATTTTGAAGTTGCAAGAGGAGTTTTCGAAATTAAAAATTACAGATGGTGAAGACGGAGCTTTTCGCTTTTTAGGAATGATTTCAACACAAATTTTTAATTTAGTAGCTTTAAAAGTTGGTAAAAATATTGGGAAAACTACGGCAGAAATTTCTAAAGAAATCGGTGCGAATACTTGGGCTTTAGGAAAAATGGAGAATTTTGTGCAAAATTTGAGTGAAAGCCAACTTGCTGAGATTGTTTCAAAATTCACGCAGGTAGATGAAATTATTAAAACTGAAAGTGTTGATCCTTGGAATTTAGTTGAGTCAACGATTTTTGAAATTGCTAGCAAATTAAAGAGTTAAAAATAGTTTTCGAAAAAACGTTTTTGTGATATAATATAAATTGATTATGGCTAAAAAACAAGTAAAATCAACAAAAGGTAAATCTAAAAAAAATCTAGCTCCAAAACAAAGTGTTTTGCCAGCTGGTTTTTGGGCGCAGGTTGGTGCAGTTATCTTGGTTGCTTTTTCACTTTTTCTTGTTTTAAGCTGGTTTGGTGCTGGCGGTTCAGCATTGGTTGTAATCCATAAAGCGCTTCTTGGGCTTATGGGTTGGGCAACTTTCTTCTTGCCGGCGGTTTTGATCTTTATTGCTGTCGAAATATTTCGTGACGAACAAAATCGATTTCCAATTTTAAACACTTTTGGGTTAATTTTAATTTTAATTTGGCTAAGCGGATTTTTTGGTCTATTTAAAACTTCAGCTGGTGTTCATTATGGAGGTTGGAGCGGAGAAGTTTCGAATAAAATTATGCTAGTAATGGTTAATTCAATGGTGGCAGCAATTATTTATCTTTTGTTAATTTCAATTACGCTTCTTTCGATTTTACGAGTTTCACCAATCGTTGTGATTAAAAAGATTGGCGAAATGCTTAAAACTAGCGATTTTGCAAATGAATCTAAAAATGCTAAGGTTTTCGAAAAAGCTAAAGAATCGATGTTGCTGAAAAAAGTTAATGATTCTGCTGAAGAAAAACCAGAAATTAAGCTGAATGCTGGCGTTGCAGTATTGGATAAAAAATCACAAGAAAAAGACGAGCCAAAAGAGAAAAAAGGTTTGGTGCGAATTTCAAAGAAGCTGGAAAAGGTTTCGAAAGAAGAAATTAAAAAGCCAGAAAATACTGGGCATATTTTTGATGATTTGAAATGGAAAGCGCCAGATTTTAGTTTACTTGAGCAATCACAAGCTCCTGCCGATGCTGGTGATGTTGAGCAAAATGCACGCACAATTAAGAATACTTTGAGTGAATTTAATATTGAAGTTGAAATGGAAGCTGCAAATATTGGTCCAAGAGTAACTCAGTATACTTTAGTTCCGCAAAGTGGCGTTAAGCTAAGCAGAATTGAAAATCTTAGTGATAATATCGCTCTAAATTTGGCGGCTGAATCGATTCGTGTTGAGGCTCCAATTCCAGGAAAGCGTGCAGTTGGTATTGAAATTCCAAATTTAAAGTCGGCTGATGTGCGGCTTTATAGTGTTTTAGATTCAAAGGAATGGAAAAACTCACACGACCCATTGACTTTTGCAATAGGTAAAGATATTTCTGGCCATCCAGTTGTTGGAAATTTGGCGAAAATGCCGCATCTTTTAATTGCTGGTCAAACTGGTTCAGGAAAATCTGTAATGATGAATGCACTTTTAACAAGTTTGCTTTATCGCCATTCACCAAGTGAATTAAAGCTAATTATGGTTGATCCAAAAGTTGTAGAAATGACCGCATACGAGGATATTCCACACCTTTTAACACCAATTATCAATGACTCCGAAAAAGCACTTTCAGCTCTTCGTTGGGCTGTTAATGAAATGGAACGGCGCTACCGTGTTTTAGCTGATGAAAAAATTAAAGAAATCAAGAGTTATAATAAGCATGTGATTTCGAAAAACGAAAAAATTAAGAAAAATACGCCAGAAGGAGAAGAACCGGAACTTCTTAAGCCTTTGCCATATATTGTGATTGTAGTTGATGAGCTCGCTGACTTGATGATGGCGGCTTCGAAAGATGTTGAAGCCATGATTGTTCGAATTGCTCAAAAAGCGCGTGCAGTTGGAATTCATCTTGTTCTTGCAACTCAAAAACCAGTTGTTAGCGTTGTGACTGGCTTGATTAAAGGTAATGTTCCAAGCCGGATTGCTTTTAAAGTTGCCGCAAATGGTGATTCTCGGACAATTCTTGATCGTGGTGGTGCCGAGAAACTCCTTGGTTACGGTGATATGCTCTTCTATATGAATGGAGCTTCTAATTTGAAGCGTGTTCAGGGGGCTTGGGTAACCGATGAGGAAGTTCTGCGAGTAACTAATTTTATCCGCTCACAAGGGCCACCACAATATAATGACGAAGTTATTTCGCAACCAGTCCAAGCGCCAAGTTCAATGGGTGGTGTCGTTATGAATGGCGGCAGTTCTTCGGTTGATGAAACTTTTGAAACGGCCGTAAAAATTGTAATTGAAGCACGAAAAGCTTCAACTAGCTATTTGCAACGTAGGCTTGGAATTGGTTATAGTCGTGCTGCAAAATTGATCGACGATATGGAAGATAAAGGAATTGTTGGCCCGCCAAACGGCTCAAAACCTCGCGAGGTTTTGGCTTCAAGCTATGAAGAAATCGGTGAATAATTTGCCGATTTTTTATTTTCGAAAATCTCAGTTTCTATAAAATATAATAAAACAGAGGTAAAAACTAATTTTTAATTTTCCAAAAAATGTGTGATAATTCGATAGAATTTTAAAATTAAAGAAATATTGGAGTTTTATTGATTTTTTTCTCTAAAAATGATATAATTTAGGAGAATATTAGCTCAGCTTATTTGAAAGAATAGGCTTTAACCAAAGGAGTAAAAATGAAGGATTACGAACTTACAGTTCTTGTTCATCCAGACTTCGAAAGTGATCTTGAAAAAGTGCTTGATAAGGTTCGAAGTTTGATTACTGCTAACGGCGGTGAAGTTGCAAAAGAAGACAACTGGGGTAAGAAAAAACTTGCTTACGCTATTAAAGGTCAGGATTTTGCAATTTATGTTGCAATGGATGTTAAACTTCCAGCTGCTGCACCTCTAAAAATCAGTAACACTTTGAACATTACCGACGAAGTTTTGCGATATTTGCTTGTTAAGGCAGAAGCACGACCAGTTGTAGAATCAGAAGAAAAATAATTTAAGAATAGGATAGAAGATAATCATGGCTTTTAACAAAGTAATTTTGATGGGAAACTTAACTGCAGACCCAGAGCTTCGAACAACTCCAAACGGCCAAAATCTTGCAAGTTTCACTCTTGCTATCAACCGAACTTGGAATAGCACTAACGGTGAACGTCAAGAAGAGACCAGCTTTATTAACTGTACTGCTTGGGGCAAAACTGGCGAAACGATTTCAAAATATGTTTCGAAAGGTCGTCAATTACTAGTGAGTGGTCGTTTACAACAACGAACTTGGCAAGATAAAGATACTGGCAAAAATCGAAGTGCGATTGATGTTGTGGTTGAAGAATTTAGCTTTGTGAGTGATGGAAATCGCAGTGGAAGCTCATCTTCAGTACAAAAAAATGAAGAGCCAATTATCGGCGATGACTTTTCAGATGAACCAATCGACCTATCCGATATTCCATTCTAATTTAATTAAGGAGTAAAATGGCTAAACGATTTAAACGAGAAATCCCAGCGTATTTTGATTATCGAGATGTTAAAACTTTGCAAAAATTTGTTAATATTTATGGTCAAATTGAGCCAGCTACAAAAACTGGTTTGAGCGCTAAACAACAACGACAATTGACGGTTGCTATCAAACGAGCTCGTCATTTGGCATTGTTAGCATTCGTAACAAATGCTTAATTGATTTTCGAATCTTCCTTGCTCAAAACTGGGTAGGGAAGATTTATTTTTTAAATAATTACAAGGAGGAAAATGTATCAACCAACTGATTTAAAAAAAGGTGTAGTTTTTCAACTTGATGGTCAGCCATATCGAGTGGTTGAATATAACCAAAAAGTTGTTGGCCGTGGTGGAAGCATCGTAAGCTTAAAAATTAAGAATCTTATTACGGGAGCTTTATTGCCAAAAACTTTTAAAGGTCAAGATAAAGTTGAGCCAGCAGAGGTTTCGAATAAAAAAGTTCAATATCTCTATAATGACGGTGAAGATTTTCATTTTATGGACCCAGAGACTTTTGAACAATTTCAACTTTCGAAAGATATTATTGATGAAGCTGCAGGTTATCTAAAAGAAGCAGAAGAACTAAATCTTCAATTCTTTGATGGAAAAGTTATTAATGTTGAGCTTCCAAAAAATGTTTGGTTAAAAGTTGTTTATACTGAAAATGTTGTAAAAGGCGACACGACCTCAAGCGTCCTAAAAGATGCTGAACTTGAAACTGGAATTATAGTTAAAGTACCTGCTTTTATTAAGGAAAATGATGTAATTTCTGTTGATACTTCAACTGGCGAATATAGAGAACGTCAAAAATAGTTAAGTTTATTGTTAAGAAATAAGCTGGAATTTTAATAACCAGCTTATTTTTATTGTATAAAAAAATTGAACAGTAAGCTTGTATATATTTTTAATATGAAATATGATATAATATACAATGTGAAAGTTAGACTAGATATTTTATTAACTCAAAGAAAGATAGTTGATAGTCGTTCTCAAGCTGAGAGTTATATTAAATTGGGTAAAGTTTTTGTTGATGGTATAAAAAGGACTAAACCTGGATTTTTTGCTGATATTAATTCGGAAATAAAGCTTCTTCAAGAAGTTCAATATGTTTCAAGAGCGGGTCTTAAGCTTGAAAGTGTTGCTAAAATAATGAAAATTAATTTCAAAGACAAAGTTGTTTTAGATGTTGGTTCAAGTACTGGTGGATTTACGGATTATTCATTGAGGAATGGTGCAAAAAAAGTTATTGCTGTTGATGTTGGTACTAATCAGCTCCATTCAAAATTAAGAATGAATAAAAAAGTTGAACTTTATGAAAAAACAGATATAAGAGCTTTTAATACGAGTCAAAAAATTGATCTAGTAGTTATTGATGTTAGTTTCATATCTATAAAAGAAATTTTACCAAGTATTATGAAATTATCTAATAAGGACACATTAATAATTGCAATGGTTAAGCCACAATTTGAAGCAGGTAGAGATGGGACTATTAAAGGTGTTGTTAAAAATAATTCATATCGAAGAAAAATACTTCAAGAATTTGAAAACTGGTGTCGTATAAATAATTTATACATAAAAGATAAAAGAGATAGTGGTATAAAAGGCTCCAAGGGAAATCAAGAGAGGTTTTATATTCTAAAAAGTATTGAATAAATAATTTATACAAAATAAATAACCGCAAAATATCATACGCGGTTACTTATTATTTTAAACATTAAACCTAAATTCAACAACATCATTTGGAGACATCACGTAGTCTTTACCTTCAGTTCGAATTTTCCCACGATTCTTTGCTTCCAGCTCGCTACCAGCTTCAACCAAATCATTAAAGTCAATAACTTGCGCAGCAATAAATCCTCTTTCAAAATCTGTATGGATTACTCCTGCGGCTTGTGGTGCTGTCCATCCTTTCTTGATTGTCCAAGCATGGACTTCTTTTGGTCCTGCTGTCATATAACTTTGTAGCCCCAGTATATCATAGGCAGCATGGATCATCTGATTTAAACCAGTTTCTTGTACTCCATAGCTTTCGAGCAAATCTTTCGAATCCTCTTCGCTTAAACCTTTCAACTCTTCCTCCAATTTAGCACATACAAAAATTGATTTTGCAGGGAAAACTATTTTTGAAAGCCCTTCTTTTTTAGCTTCATCAGTTAAAGTATTTTCATCAACATTAAACGCATAAATTACAGGTTTTGCGGTTAGTAAATGTAAATCTTGGATTGCTTCGTAATCTAAATCTTCTATTGAAGAGAGAAGAACTCCAGCTTGAAGTTGTTCAACTAATTTGTTCAAGTATTCGGATTGTTTTCGAAGAGATGGTTTTGCCTTTGCCTCTTTTTGAAGCTTAGGCAGGCGATTTTCGATAGTCTGAATATCTGCTAGAATCAACTCAGTATTAATAACCTCAATATCATTTTTTGGGTTAACTTCATTCGAAACATGAACAATATCATTATTATCGAAGGCTCGAACAATGTGAACAATTGCATCACATTGGCGAATGTTTGCAAGAAATTTATTTCCCAAACCTTCACCTTTCGAGGCTCCCGCCACTAGCCCAGCAATATCAACAAAAGTTACTGTTGCTGGAATAATTTTTTGTGATCCATAAATTTCAGCTAACTTATTTAAGCGCGAATCTGGTACCGGCACAATTCCGGTATTTGGCTCAATTGTGGCAAAAGGGTAATTTGCTGCCAAAATATCATTATTTGTTAAAGCGTTAAATAATGTTGACTTACCAACATTCGGTAATCCAACAATTCCAATTGATAAACTCATAAAATCTCCTTTTAAAATCTTTATATATTTTATCACAAATTAAGCTAAATTGAAAACTAAAAACTTCAAAATAAAGCATAAAAAGCTTGATTTTTTAATTACGTTTATGTTAAAATAGAGGCATGATTAATATTAAAGGTGTGGGCGATTTCTTCTCGTTAGATATTGGAACAAATGCGATTCGTGCTGTCCAGCTTTCGAAAGCTGGAGAGAATTCTTGGAATTTGGTTGGCCTTGGTTATACACCAGTCGACCCTCAGTTAGTTTTAAGTAATTCTGATGAAAGCCGTCGTCGTTTGGGAGAAATTATCTCAACAATGATCGGGCAGAGTGATATTAAAACAAAAAATGTAGCGATTAGTCTTACGTCCCAGAAGACATTCACAACAATTTTCGAAGTACCAAAACAGGATATGCGAGAATTGCAAAAAAATATAAAATATCAAGTTGATCAATATATTCCGATGGCAGTTGATGATGCGCAAGTCGATTGGGCTCTTCTTGGAGAATCTCCTTCCAACCCTGATTCATTGGAGATTCTACTTGCAAGTACAGCCAAAAGTTATAGTGAAGAGAAAATGGAATTTATTGAAGGTTTAGGGTTGAATGTAGTCGCGAGCGAGCCTGATTCTTTAGCGATGACTCGTGCTTTGTTTGTGCCCAACCAATCCGATCAGGCTCAAATAATTATTGATATGGGTGAGCTTTCTACTGATTTATCTATTGTGTATCAAGGTGTTCCAAGACTTGTTCGTACAATCCCTACTGGAATATCAAGTTTGGTAAAATCTGCTACTCAAAATTTAAATATTAAAGAAGACCAAGCTCGACAATTTATTATGAAATTCGGTTTAGCTCAAGATAAATTAGAGGGCCAGGTTTTTAGAGCTATTGAAATGACTCTTGAAAATTTTATTCAAGAAATTGCTAAATCAATAAAATTCCTAGGAACAAAATATCAAAATGCTCAAGTCGGAGCAATCTCACTTTCAGGATTCTCTGGAATTATTCCACAAATGCCAGAATATGTTTCTTCAAAAACCGGAATTCAGTCTTATTCTGCAAATCCTTTCCAGAATGTTAATGTCCCTGCAAAATATCAACAGCAGGTTGCAAGTGTTGGTAATGAATTTGCGGTTGCTGTCGGCTTAGCTGAAAGGAGCAATAAATAATGATTGAAATTAATCTTTTACCAGATGTTAAGCGCGATCTTATTAAAGCTCAGCAACTTCGAAATATAGTCACTTTTGTGTCTATAATTATTGGTGGTGCTATGCTTGTTGGGGTAGTTTTATTATTCTTAACAACTCAAGGTCAGCAATTTGTTATGGGTTTGAAAACTAATGAGATTTCAGATAAATTTGCTGAGATGCAAAAAATTAAAGATGGAGAAACTGCAGCTACCCTTCGAAATCAGCTTAATGCAATTCAAAAAATTAGAAATGCTTCACCAGATACTTCACGATTGATTGGAACAATTTTGCCAGCAATTCAGACTACTGGTGAAAATGCTGTTCAATTTTCTGCGGTAAATTATGACCCTGAAACTCGAATTGTTTCAATCGAAGGCCAAGCAAGTAATGGTTTCCCAGCTCTTGAGGCTTTTATTAAAACAATTAAATATTCACAAATCATTTATGATGGTGAAGGTTCTCAATGCAAAGCTAGCGAAGTCGAAAAAGACGCTAATATATGTATGCTTGCTGATGAGGGTTCGGTTGTTCGGAATGAAAGTTCGCTTGGAGCTAATGAACAAGGTCAAAACGTTTTGCGTTTCACTGTTAACTTTAAATTAAATGAAGCAGCTTTGAAATTTTCTTCGAAAAACTTTGCTGTTAAAGCTCTTGGTAGAAAGAATGTAACAGATTCAACTATTCAGGTTCCTGCTGGAATTTTTACTCAGAATTCAAAAAAAGATTCTGAAAAGGAGAATAAATAATGGGTGAAAATAAAGAAGTAGCTTTTTTGAAGCGAAATGCCATTAATAAGGCTAACCAAACAATGTTTTTGGCAGTTGCTGGCGCTGCTTTGATTGCTGGTGCATCTGTTGTTGGAATGATTTATCTTTTCAGGATTTTTACATTTAATGCTAAAGTCCTGGGTGAACAAGATAAAAGTATTTCAACAATTCAAAAAAATATTCAAAATATTGAAGATTTAAAGAGTAAGTTAAGCTCATTGGAAACAGATCCAAATCTCAATGAGCGAAAATTGAAATCTAATGCCGAAGATGGTGGCTTGCGCGTTATAGCTGACGCTTTACCTGATAGCGAGAATGCTGCTGCTCTTGCAGCAAGCCTTGAAAAGAACATTTTTTCTGAAGGTGTAACTCTTGACTCATTTAGTATTGACTCTGCTGACTCTACAAATAAAAGTCTTTCAGATTCTAATTCGACATCAAATTCTTCTAGTTCGTCAGTAACTAGCGGTGTTGAAGATCCAAATAAAATTCCAGAAGGTGTGAAAGATATTCAATTCTCAGCAACAATTTCTGCAGGTTTCCAGGGTGAGGGCTCAAATTCAGCGCAAGTCTCTAAATCTCAGGACGAAGCACTTAATAATTTAATTAACACCGTTCGAAAGATGGAAAGATCAATTCGAGCGATAAAAATTACAAGTTTTAAATTCGAGCGTTCGCTTAATCGATTCAGCCTTAACTTTTCTGCAAAATCCTACTATTACCCTAAATATGTAATGAAGCTTGAAAGCAAGAAAGTTAAAGCAGATGAAACTGCAAAACCAGCATCTTCTACGACTGAAACTGGTAAAACTCAAAATTCAAGCACCACGGGAGGATCGAAATAATGAAAAAAACTGATATTGCAATGATTATTTTGATTGCGGGCTTTAGCGTTTTAATTTCATATTTAGTTATTAACTCTTTGGCTCAGGGTGGGTTTTCTGAACAAACTTATGAGGTTAAGACTACCGAGCCAATTTCGAATGAGTATGTAAAACCGAGCGATGAAATTTTTAATAAGGATGCTATTAATCCAACAGTCCAAGTTAATATCGGACAATAAACAATAAATATTAAGTAGTTCAAAAAAGGAATGCAATGACATTATTAACCAATGATATTCAGGATAGGCTTGCGAAAATCCTTGTTGAAGAGGGTCTTATTCAAGAATCGAAAATTGAGTTGGCTATAAAAGAGGCTGGTTTAAATAATCAGTCTCTAATGTCGTATATGATTGAGCATAAGTTTCTCGATAATGAAATTCTTATTCACGCAACAGCCCATGTTTCGGGAATTCCCTATGTTAATCTTGAAAACACTACGATTCCGCAAGAAACTCTCGATTTAATTTCAGTTGATATTGCTGAACGAAATATGGCAGTTCCAATTGCTGAGGTTCAGGGCAGAATTGCCGTAGCGATGCTTGATGCCACAAATATTCAAGCTGTTGATTATCTTTCTAGCCTAATTCAGCGCCCTCTAAAAGTGTTTATGGCGAGCCAAAAATCAATTAGGCATATTTTAGACCAATATAAAACTGACCTTTCTGGTGTTGATGCCCTTGCTGAAAATGTTGATGCGCAAACTCAGGCGGAGGCAGAATCGAAACGGCAGGTTCAAACAATTGTACAAGATTCGCCGATTTCGAAAGCTTTGAATACAATTTTGGAATATGCTGTTCGCGCAAAAGCATCCGATATTCATATTGAACCACTTGAAAAATCTTTGAAGATTCGCTGTCGAATAGATGGCGTTCTTCGAGAAATTATGAATTTGCCAAAGAGTATTGAGCCGGCTTTAATTTCACGTATTAAAATTCTCTCAAGCTTAAAGATCGATGAGCACCGCGTACCGCAAGATGGTCAGTTTGCCGTTGCTGTTGGAGATAAAGAAGTCGACCTTCGTATTGCTATCTCACCAGTTGTTTGGGGCGAGCAAGTCGTGATTCGTTTGCTTGATAAAACGGGTAATTCTTTTAATCTTGAAGAAATGGGGTACGCTGGGCGAGCTCTTCGAACAATTCGAAAGGGAATCGCTGCTCCAAATGGAATGGTTTTAACATCTGGTCCAACTGGTTCTGGTAAATCAACATCGCTTTACGCATTGATTAAAGAGATTAAAGATGATTCGGTAAACATTATTACGCTCGAAGACCCTGTTGAATATAAGATGGACGGCGTAAATCAGATCCAAGTTAATGCTGAAGTCGGACTAACTTTTGCAGCGGGATTGCGTTCTATTTTGCGTCTTGACCCTGATATTGTGATGGTTGGTGAGATCCGTGACGGTGAAACTGCGAATTTGGCAGTTCAGGCCGCATTAACTGGACACTTAGTATTTTCAACACTTCACACCAACTCTGCTGCCGGAATTTTGCCTCGCTTGATTGATATGGGGATTGAACCTTTCTTGATTGCTTCAACAGTTAATACAATCATTGGTCAGCGACTTGTTCGAAGAGTTGCAGCCAAGCGGAATACTTATCAATCTTCACCACTTGAAACGCAAAGTATTATAGAAACTGTGGGTCATCTATTGCCGAAAACACCAGAGGAAGTTGAAAAAGTTTCGGCCGACTTGGGTTATAAAAATCTACCTCTTGCAAACCAGAAGTCTTATACTCTTGTGAAAGGCCGCGATACACCACAAACACCAGGTGGATATAAAGGGCGTGCAGGTTTGTATGAAGTTATGGAGGTGACTGAAGAAATTCAACAGCTTATCATTAAACACGCAACTTCGCACGAGGTTCAAAAAGTTGCAATGCAACAGGGAATGATTACGATGCGCCAAGATGGATATCTTAAAGCTTTAACGGGAATCACAACATTAGAAGAAGTCAATAGGGTTGCGTCTGATAGCGCATAAAATGGGAGGAATATGAATCAAAATTTAAGAATAGAAATTTTACTTGAAGAAATCGTTCGAAAAAATGCAAGCGATCTTCACCTACAAGTTGGTCTACCGCCAATGATGCGGCTAGATGGTGTTTTGGCGCCATTTCCGGGCTATAACCCATTGAATGCTGAAGAAGTTGAGCATCTTGTTTTTGCGATTCTTGATGATGATCAGCAAAAAATTCTGATCAAAGATAAGGAGATTGACTTCTCATTTGCCTTTGGTGATTTGGGTCGTTTTCGTGTTAATACTTTCCATGAACGTGGTAATTTAGCGGCTTCACTTCGTTTAATTCCAAATCAGATCAAGAGCATTACTGAGCTTGGGATGCCGCCAGTAATTCAGTCTTTTGCTGATTTTCCGCGTGGTTTAGTTTTAGTTACCGGGCCAACTGGTTCAGGAAAATCTACAACTCTTGCCGCTTTAATTGATAAAATTAACAGCGAAAAAGCACAGCATATCATTACGATTGAAGATCCAATTGAGTTTACGCATAAATCGAAACGCTCAGCGATTGTTCAGCGAGAAGTTCATTATGACACCTACTCATTTTCTGCGGCTCTTCGAAGTTCACTTCGTCAAGATCCAGATGTTGTTTTGATTGGTGAGATGCGCGATCTTGAAACAATCTCGGCTGCAATTACGATTGCTGAAACTGGGCACTTAGTGTTCGCAACACTTCACACAAACTCTGCTGCGCAGTCAATTGATCGTATGATCGATGTTTTTCCGCCACACCAACAGCCTCAAGTTCGTTCTCAGCTTGCTAATATTCTGCAAGGAATTTGTGCTCAACGGCTCGTTCCTGCAATTGGTGGCGGGCGAGTTGTTGCGGCCGAAGTTATGATTGCTAATCCTGCAATTCGAAATATTATTCGTGAAGGAAAAACTCACCAGCTTGACACCGTTATTCAAACTGGTGCTGACCAGGGAATGCAGACAATGGATAGAACGCTTGTTAAATTGGTGCAATCTGGTGTAGTGACTTATGACGACGCACGTGAATTTGCGGTTGATTTAGTTGAATTTGAAAGGTTAATGAGAGGCTAATATGAAAAAATTTTCTTATAAAGTAAAAGATCGTGTCACTGGTGCAATCGTTAAAGGCGAAATTTCAGCAGATAGTTCGCGTGCAGCTGGAAAAGCTCTTATTGATCAGGGTTATATTTTACAAGATGATATTCGTGAAGTTGGTCAAGAAAACGCTTTAGCGAGATTTATGAACCGAATTACAACTAAGGATAAAATCGTCTTCACACGTCAGTTTGCAACTTTGATTGGTGCAGGCCTACCTCTTGCTCAAGCTCTTCGAACGGTTTCTGAACAGACTGAAAATAAAAAAATGCGTTCAGCTGTTGATGATATTTTGGCTTCAGTCGAAAGTGGTTCAAGCTTAAAAGATGCTTTTTCGAAATTTCCAGATGTTTTTGATAAAGTTTATCTTGCTTTGATTGCCGCTGGTGAGATGTCAGGAACACTTGATGAATCACTCCGCCGTGTTGCAACCCAGCAGGAAAAAGATGCAGCAATGATGAGTAAAATCCGTGGAGCTTTAACTTACCCAGCAATTGTGCTTGTAGTTATTGGTCTTGTGATGGCGTTTATGATGGTGCAAGTTGTTCCTCAAGTTAAGCAGCTTTATAAAGATATGCACCAAGAATTACCATTTGCGACACAAATTCTTATTGGAATATCAGACTTTATGATTAACTTCTGGTGGCTTGTTTTGATTGGGCTAGGTGTTGCTGGTTATTTCTTCCGCCAATATCTTAAAACCGAATCAGGAATTAAATTTGCGGCAAATTTCAAACTAAATGTTCCATTGTTTAGTCCGCTATTTCGAAAGCTCTATATGGCGCGATTCGCAAGAACTGGCCAACTTTTGCTTTCAACTGGTGTTGCAATGCTTGATATGCTTAATATTTGTGGTGACGCAATAAACAACGTTATTGTGAAAAAGAGTATTAATGAAGCTGGAAAACTTGTTCAGGGTGGTAAAAGTCTTTCAGAATCTCTAAAGGGTAAAGACTATATTTTAGATATGGTGCCACAAATGATTAACATTGGTGAGCAATCTGGTAAGATTGATGAAATGCTTGGTAAAACCGCACAGGTTTATGAAGATGAGCTTGATGAACAAATTAAAGCTATTTCAACCTTGATTGAACCAATTCTTATGGTTGTGATGGCATTGATGGCAGGTGGTTTAATCGGTGCGATTTTGTTCCCAATTTACTCGCTAGTTACAAAAGTTTAATTTTTCGAAAGGAAGAGAGTGGAGAATTTTCTATTAAGTTTAGTTTTTGGTGTAATCGGTGCCGTTTTGGGTAGTTTTTCAGTTGCCCAAGTTTGGCGATTGCGCGCAAAACAACTTCAAGAAGAGAGAGAATCTGGCAAAAAAGTTGATTCTACTGAATGGAAAAAACTCCGCTCTTTAGTTTCGGTCAAAACAAAAAATGACCGCTCGCATTGCTTGAGCTGCAACTATCAACTAAAGTGGTTTGATCTAATTCCGATTATCTCTTGGCTTTCACTTGGTGGAAAATGTCGTAAATGCCGTTCGAAAATCGGCTCACTTGAATTTTTCTCTGAAATTTTAATGTTTGCACTTTTTGCGATTATTTTCTTGATTTTTAATCCAATTTCGAATGGTGCAATTTTAGTTTTGCCAGCAATTAGACTTTTCATTTTGCTAATTTCTCTGGTTCCACTTGCAATTATGTTTATTTATGATGCTAAATGGTCACTTTTGCCGACCAAACTTCTTTATATTTTTAATATTTTAGCGTTTATTTATTGGTCAACTGGATTTTTGACAGTTTCTGGCGGATTTAATTTGAGATCTATTTTTTATTTAGCAATTTCAATGATGTTTTTCCCGTTAATTTATTTCGTACTTGCAAAAGTTTCGAAAGAGCAATGGGTTGGTGGCGGCGACTGGATTTTGGCAGTTGGTTTAATTTTTCTTTTACCAAACCACCCAGTCTTTGCAATTTTTCTACTTTTTATTTCGAATGTTGTGGGCTTGGTTTTTGCAGTTTTTCAATCTATCTTGCATTTTCGAAAAGTTAAACGTGGAACACAAATTCCATTTGGCCCGGCAATGATTTTAGCGGCTTTAATTTTGTTAGCCCTTCAACAGCAAATTTTGGTATTTTTTATCAATTTAATAATGTAAAAATAAAAAGCTTATGGTATAATAGGAGTAAATATGGAAAACTTTACAATGAAAAAAGCTTTTACAATTATTGAAGTGATACTTGTTTTGGGTATCTCTGGCTTAATGTTGGCAACCATGCTTGTTGGTTGGAATGCTAGTATCGAAAAACAGCGTTATAATGATTCGGTAAATACTTTTAAGTCAGATATTCAAGGTGTGTTTTCAGATGTAGAAAATCAAACTAATGATAAGGGCTCTACAAGAATTAAATGTGATACATCTGGCGCAAATATAAGTATTTTAAAAGATAATAGCGGCAAATTAACGGGTTCAAGCAATTGTGCGATACTTGGAAAGTATATTTCTCTATATAATGGAAATGTTATTCCTGGGAATGAAAATGCAACTCTTGGCCAAGAACGATTTAGAGTTTTTGACGTTATAGGTAAAGATATAGATATTTCAAAGGAATGTAGGGATATAGATGAGAACGGCAAATTACACGGTGATCTAAGAGCATGTAGAAATAGCATAGAAGCCTTACGCGCAACAAAGTTTGTTCTTGATGGTGGTAAGAATAGTGTAAAAGGTCCGAAAGATATAGAATTGCAATGGCGCGGAACATATAAGAATGTTACAGATAATAGATTGATTGGTGCTAGTGGAAGGCGAGCGTTTAGTGGCGAAAGTGCAGTTACCTCAATAACAAGTGGCAATAACAAGTGGCACGGTTTAGATACAATAACAGGTGTACTGATATTAAGATCTCCTATTGATAATTCAATAATTTCTTTCGGTACTTCAGCAATGATAGAATATGGTTCTCTGGATAATGAAGGTCTTATAGCTGCTTTTAGGGATATAAATGTGAATAGTAATTTTGTTATTAAAAATGGAAAAACAGTTAATGTTTGCGTTCGACCTTCCAACGATGGAGTGCAGTGGTATGCTGGTGGCTTCAATTTTTTCGGCGATAGAAATAAAATTGTAAAAATTGGGCCTTCGGCTTCTGCTGTTGAAATTGCACCTCTTGATGGTCCTAAGGGTTCTTCTTGTGGTGGTGATAGAAAAGGCGATGCAAGATTTGGTGACGTAATAATTGATGGAAAGAATTTATAATGAAATTTCGAAAAGGTGATACATTAATTGAAGTGCTTCTTGCTATTGCTGTTTTTGCGACTGTAATGATGATTGGACTTACCACAATGAATAATGGAATGTCGCGCGCACTAGCGAGTTTGCAGCTTACTATGGCGAGAAACGCTATGGATACTCAAGCGGAGGCTTTACGCTTTGCGAATGCAGCATTTATCTCTGAATATCGTGCAGATAGCTCAGAAGTTTCAAGCCCTGCAGCAGAATTATGGAAGAACAGCTTAACGAAAGATGTTCAAGGTTCAGCAACTCCACTCGGGGAGTGTAGTCGAGGATCAAGTGCTTTCGTTATTTCGACAAGAGATATGGTAACAAATCGTGGTTATCACAATGAAAAAATAGTTAATGCAATAACTTATCCGCGAATTGCTTACGGTGATGATAAAGACACTAATGCAAACTGGTTGCGTGATGATCTCACTTATAGAAGCGCGCAAGGTATTTGGGTCGAGAAAGTTCATGCTCCAAATACGAGATATTATGATTTTCATATTCGTGCATGTTGGTCTGCGCCGGGAACTAATGCAAAAACAACTCTTGGAACGATTGTGAGGTTATATGACCCAAGGAACTAAAAAAGGTTTTACAATTATGGAATTAATGCTAGCAATGGGTGTGATTGCGTTCCTGCTCATCGGTGTTGCTGGTTTAATTATTCAAATGACAAATACGATTACTCGTGGTACAACTTATAAAGATTTAAATACTGCCGCTCGTACAATTAATACAGATTTTACTAAGACTTTTAATTCTTCACCAATGCTCGATGATTGGAATGGAAGTGTTGACGGTAAGTTTTATAAATCTACTGGTAAGGCTGGTGCATTCTGTACTGGAACTGTAAGTTACTTGTGGAACATAGGTGACGAAAGGCGGATAGCTTTTGCTGATACTAGTGCTGTTAAATTGGTAAAAGTTCGTGATGCTGCTAGATCTTATTGCGCAGATGGGGCCGAAAATACAATTTGGCGAAGGGTGCCTCGTGATAACAGCGTAACAGAAATCCTAACCAGCGGTGAAATTGATCTTCGAATACACGGAATCAACTTTTCGACTTCACCTAATTTAAGAAATAGCGCGTCGAACCAAATGATCATTAATATTTCTTATATTTTAGGAACGCCAAACAATGGTGATATAGATGTAAGCACATACAATTGTGAAGGGAATATTAAAAGTAATTATTGTGCAGTTAATAGATTTGATTTAACTGTTCGAACTCTTGGCAAATAAAAAGTGGCTTTCGAAGAGCCGCTTTTTTTATTCTGTCTCGCTGTGAAACTTCTCGTGAATTTCTTTTAAATGCTGGTCGGTAATATGCGTATAGATTTGTGTCGTTGCAATACTGGCATGACCAAGCATTCCTTGAACTGAGCGTAAATCTGCACCATTTACTAGTAAATCTGTTGCAAAAGAATGTCGCATTGTGTGGGGCGAAACGTGTTTTGTAATTCCAGCAAGTCTCGCGTATTTTTCAACCATCCTTTGTACCGAGCGTGGTGTAATCCGCCGATAATTTCCATCAGTTGAAGGTTTTTTGTATCGCCGCGAATAATTTAAAAATAATGGTTGCAAGTTGTCATTTCGAGCGTCTAAATAATTTTCGATATGTTCTGCGGCTTTTTTCGAAATAAAAATTGGTCGGTCTTTGTTTCCTTTTCCGCGAACGGTAAATTCACGCCGTTTTGTGTTGATACTTCCGCGATTTAAATTTACAAGTTCTGAAACACGTAGGCCACTCGAAAAGAGTAGTTCCACAATTGCGCGGTCTCGCAAATCGCTCTCAGTCTCATTTGGAATTTCAGCGATTAAGCGCTCAATTTCTTCATAATGCAAAAAATTCACTTGTGGTTTTATAATTTTTGGTAGCTCAATCTTTGAAGGCTCCAAGCTTTTAATATCGCGTCGAGCAAGATAAGTTAAGAATCTTCGAAGGGCAATTAAATGATAAGCTTGTGTGGCTCGCCCCAAATCTTTACCGAACTCATTTTCGTAACGATTAAGCCATAAGCGATATTTTCGAACTAATTCTGAGGTAATTTCTTTTGCTGGAATATCGCCCGCAAATTCAACAAATCGCTCCAAATAAAGCCGATAGTTTTCAGCCGTCTTTTTCGAACGGCCACCTTCAACTTCAAGCGATTCAATAAAATCTTCAATTCCTTCAGAAATATACATAATCTTATTATAGCATATTTTAAGGTTAAATATTGTTTTTTTTTTTTTTTGAATATTGTATAATGTCTGTATTATGGAAAAGAGAAACGGTTTTATTGTAGGGTTAATAATTTTAATAATTTTCTGCATTGGAGGTATTATTGCAGCTACGAATAGTGGTAGTAATAATAACCAGTCCAATGATAAATATAAGATTTATACGGCGTCGGAATATGACTTACAATGTAATATGGGGCAGATTGATATTGGCTATTATGCTTCGAAAAAGTATTCATTAGGTTGTACGACTAACGAAGTGTATTCTTCATATACGCCTTCAAGTGCAACTATTGCAACAATTAATGGCTTGAACATTTCGAGCTCCAACGGAAATCTAACTTTTTCTGGTGTGACTCAAGTTCCGTCATCATTTTGGCAGAAGAATTTTTTGGGCTCAGCTGCTGCAAACTGGGTTGATGAAAGAACTATTGAATTTCGGATTATCGGTGACTATGCCAGTGAAGGTAGTAAGACGGTTAAAGTTAGACTTAGGTTCTCGCAAGAAAGTATAAATACTTTACAGGCTTTGAATGCTAAATATCTTGAAGAAGAGCGCGCTAAATATGCTCCAGCACCAGTTAATCATACTTACACTTATAGCACGCCGTCATCGACAACATATTCTGCACCGTCATCTGTGTATTATAGAAATTGTGCGGCAGCTCGTGCAGCTGGTGCTGCGCCTATCTATATAGGTGAACCTGGATATTCACCTCACCTGGATAGGGATAGAGATGGTATTGCGTGTGAACCTTATTATGGTAGATACTAATTAAAGATTATTAAAAGCTTACTTAAGAAGTAAGCTTTTTAAATTGGTATTTTTTCGAAAAAAGAGTATAATTTTAAATATAAGCTTTAAGGAGGATTTTTTATGTCGAAAGAATTAATTCAGCGAACATTAATTTTATTCAAGCCAGATGCTGTTCAGCGTGGAATTGTGGGAGAAATTTTAACGCGTTTCGAAAGGGTTGGTTTGAAAATAATCGGCACAAAAATGATTTTCCCAAGCAAAGAACATTATCACAAGCACTATGAAGGAATTGGCAAAATGGTCACTCGGCGCGGTGAAAAAGCTTTTGACATGGCATTGGAATTTATGACTCAAGGGCCTGTAATTGCAATGGTTTTTGAAGGCGTGGAGGCGGTTGAATTGGTGCGAAAACTTGTTGGTGGAACTGAACCGAAAACGGCACTCCCTGGTACAATTCGTGGTGATTATTCGCACATGAGTTTTGGATATGCAGATGAGCATAATGTTGGGATCCCGAATCTAATTCATGCTTCAGGGAGTATTGAAGAGGCTAAGCAAGAAATTTCACACTGGTTTTCAGACTTCGAAATTTACGATTATACTTCACCTCGCGAAAAATTCACGCGTTAAAATCTCGCTATTTTTTAAAAAATCTGGTAAAATAGAATAGTGAGCCTCGGTAGCTCAATTGGATAGAGCAGTTCCGTCCTAAGGAAAAGGTTATAGGTTCGATTCCTATCCGGGGTACCACTAAATTTATTTATGAAAGAACAAATTTTTAAAGGTCAAAGAGAAGGCGAAGAATTTCTCTTTATGTTTCGAAAGCATATCATTGCAATGCGAAAGGGTTTTTACCTTTTTTTGGGAGTTTTTGCAATTTCTTGCTTGCCAACATTTTTTATGTTGGCATCAGATAATCTAATGGATGCACTTTGGATTGCTCTGGGCGGATTCGTTGTTGGTTTAATTTTATTTTTTTATCAATTTATGCTTTGGTATTATTCTCTTTATATTGTTTCGAATGAGCGGATTCGCCAGATTACGCAAAAAGGCTTTTTTGGGCGAAAAATGATGGATTTGCCGCTTTCGAAAATTCAAAGTGTTAATTTTGAAATCCCAGGATTTTTTGGTGAAATTTTCCATTTTGGAGCAATCAATATTTTTACAATTGTGGGCGATTTAGAAATTAAAAATGTTGAACATCCAGAAGAGATCTATAATAAAATTCAAGATGCGATTTCGAAAGTTGAAATGGAGGGAGAAAATGAAGAATATTAGAGAAAAAGCCAAAAAAATTAGAGATAAGGTTTCAAAAAAACCTGAATCTCACGAAAGCCAGATTGCAAAAATCACAAATACGACACTTGAAGAACAGCGTCGTGAGATTTTAAATAAGGGCAAAAAATTTAAATATCCTGTGCAGTATAGTAAAAATCGTTTAGTGATTAACGCCTTGATTATTGCTAGTGTAATTCTAATTACGGGTGCAGGCTTACTTTGGTATCAGCTTTATCAAGCTCAAAATACTAGTGAATTTGTTTATCGTTTTACAACTATATTTCCGTTTCCGATTGCGAAAGTTGATGGTGAGAACGCACTTTATAGTGATTATTTGATGGAATATCGAGCAAATATGCAAATTGCAAATACTAAAAAAGATGAAATTGAGGGAGCTAATAATATAAACGCACTTTCAACTTTAAATAAATCAAAAGCAATGAAAAATGCAATTGCAAATACTTATGCCCAAAAAAAGGCTCGTGAGCTTGGAATTTCGGTTTCAGATAAAGAAATTAGTGAAGCTTTTGATGCGCAGCGAAAAACACAAAACACTGAGCTTACTGAAAGCGCTTTATATAAAATTGCGGCCGATAATTATAATCTTTCACCAAGTGAATATCGCCGAATGTTCATTGAGTTGCCACTACTTCGCCGAAAAGTGACTGCACAAATCGATAAAACGGCTGAAAACCTTAAAGATGAGGTTTCAAAATATTTGAGTGAAAATACGAATAATTTTTCGAAAGCTGTTGAACATTTTGGCGATAAAATTGAATACGCAAAACCCGGAAAAGTTCGAAAAACTAACATTGATGGTGGTCGTTCTAAAATTGCAGCAGGACTGAAAGTTGGTGAAGCTTCGAAACCGTTTATTTCAAACTCGGGTGACGGTTATTATATCGTTAAATTGATTGAAAAAACTGATAATGAAATTATCTATGAATCAATAAAAATTAAATTTACCGAGTTTAATAAACAACTTGAGCAGCTTGAAAAAGACGGCAAGATTCAAAAATATATTAAAGTTGACTAAATAAATTGCACAGCAAAAGTTGTGCTTTTTATTTTTGCTTCAAAGGTTAATAGATTAAATAAAATAAAAAAATCGCCCGAAAGCGATTCTTTAAAGTCTAAATTTGGCGCGCCCGACCGGATTCGAACCGGCGATCTCCTCCGTGACAGGGAGGCGTACTAGGCCAACTATACCACGAGCGCATCAGTAGACTAATACAATTTTATCAGACTCCAAGTAAAAAATCAAGCACTTTTTTGGTTTATTTTTCAAAAAGTTTGTGGTATAATTTAAAGGTATGCCGATGTAGCTCAGTTGGTAGAGCAACGCACTCGTAACGCGTAGGTCAGCAGTTCAATCCTGCTCATCGGCTCCAATTTATTTCTTATGAAAACAATAGCTAATTTATTTAAACCAATTTTAAAAGACCGCAAAATGCTAATTTTGATGGTGTCTGTATTTCTATCTGGAATTATTTTCTCTATTTTTATGATTTTAAACACGAAATCATACGATTATCTCTTAAATGTGCGTTATACAGTTTTTGGAACTAGTGAATTTTATAAAGACTCCTGGACCTATCGTATTATTTTGGCTATTTTTGGTCTAATTATTGCATTTATTCACAATATTATTATTGCAAAAATTTATAGCATTTCTAATAGACGTACAGCTGCAATTTTTGCAATTTTTAGTATTATTCTTGTTCTGATTGGCATGATAATTATAGGCACTTCAATTCGCGAGATTCCAAATTAATGAACAAGAAAATTGACATTGAAATTCCACTTGGAAAGCGAACTTTTAAATATCGCTTTTTCGAAATTCTGCCAGCTTTTTTAAGTTTTGGTGCAATTATTTTAATGTTTATACTTTCGGCTTTCTCTCCTTTTTTAGCATCTCTTTATCTTTTGACGATTATTACAACTCTTCTTGTTAAGGCTATTGGAATTGCTTATCGAATGATAACTGGCCATTTTCAGATTGAAAAAGCTCAAAAAGTTGATTGGAATAAACGTCTAAATGAGCTTGAGAATGCTGAAAAATCTTTAGATATTCTCAAAAATCAGAGAAATAACGAATACGAGTTTAAAAACCACTTTCAAAATTTGAATGATATTATAAAAAATCCAGCTAACTTTCCAAAGCCGTCAAGGGTTAGAAATGCGGTGATTATTGCAGCTTATAATGAACCGTATGAAGTGATTCAGCCAACTATTCAATCTGTTTTGGCCTCAAATTATGATGCAAAAAACTTACTCATTTTCTTAGCTTATGAAGAACGGGGCGGTGAAGAAATTGAAAAAACTGTAATTAGGCTTAAAAAAGAATTTTCAAAAAGCTTTGGTGCTTTCGAAATTGTTAAACACCCCAAAAATCTACCAAATGAAGTTGTTGGAAAAGGTGGAAATATCACTTTTGCTGGGCGAGCACTTCAAAAATATTGTGAAAACAATAAAATTCCTTTCGAAAATGTACTCGTTACAACGCTAGATAGTGATAATAAGCCACATAAGGAATATTTTGCTTGTGCAACTTATAGTTTTATTGTTCATGAAGACCGTAAAAAACTTTCATATCAGCCAGTTTCATTATTTTTAAATAATATTTGGGATGTTCCAGCTCCAATGCGTGTGGTTGCAACTGGTAACTCATTCTGGAATATCGTCTCAACAATGCGGCCGCATCTTTTACGAAATTTTGCTTCACACTCACAACCTCTTGATGCTTTAGTTGAAATGGATTTTTGGTCAACTCGTACAATTGTCGAGGATGGTCATCAATTTTGGAGAAGTTATTTTCATTTTGGTGGCGATTATTATGTAGTGCCGATTCGTGTGCCAATTTACCAAGATGCTGTTTTGAGTGAAACTTTACCAAAAACGCTCAAGGCACAGTTTATTCAGCTTCGTCGCTGGATGTATGGTGCAAGCGATATACCATATGTTGCTAATTTATACTTTTCGAAAAATCGCAACGTGCCAGTTATTGATGGCTTAATGAAACTTATTCGCTTGATTGACGGGCATGTAACAGCAGTTTTTCAATCACCGATGGCTGCTTTTGGTGGTTGGGTGCCACTGATTGTATATGCTGCTTCTTCTCGTAGTGTGATTGTGCATCAATTACCAAATGTGATTAGTACGCTTCAGCAAGTTGCGACTGTGGGAATTTTTATCACAATATTAATTAGCTTAAAAATGCTACCGCCGCGCCCAGAACGCTATAAAAAACGTCGTTCTTTATGGATGATTGCACAGTGGATTTATATGCCTGTAACTTCAATATGTTACAATGCGGCGGCAGCGGCATATTCGCAAACTCGTTTAGCATTTGGTAAATATCTTGATAAATTTGATGTTACTGAAAAGGGTCGAATTGAAGATGTTGAGCGCGCAAAGGCTGAAAGAGCCAAAAAACGAGCTTTAAAAAAGCAAAAAAAATAAGCACTCTAAAAGGGTGTTTTATTTTTGATTTAATATTCATAAAATTTAAAAGCGGCCAATTTGACCGCCTAATGTAGGGACATTTTGCAAGATTTCTCTAAACCTTGCCAAAAAAATGCGTCGTCGTTTGGGTGACGAAAAAGTAATATACGAATATAAATGTAACAGTTGCTAGAAAAAACTTTCTTATTTTTTTAATTTTTGCCCAAACCTGGTTAGACTTTTTCCGAAGTTCAACCTCGTTTTTTATTTTACCGCTTTTTATTTTAAAAAGCAAGCATAATTATGATGTTGGATGCCTTTTTCGAAAGGTAAAAATTTTGTTCGCTTTTTGCCAAAAATGATTTTTCGAAAATAAAATATTTCACGCGAAAGTCAAACTCAAAAAAGCGAACAGTATTTTTTAAATATATCACTAAACAAATAAAAATTTTTGAAAGCTAAAAACTAGCTTGTGGAAAAGCTATAGTGTAATGTGTAAAACTAAAAAATGCAAGAACACTATATATAGGGAAGAAGAAATTAGCTCTTCTGTGAAAACACTTGAATTTTTAAATAAAAAATCAAGAAATTGTGGTATAATAGAGTTGTCTATAAAATTTAAAATAATGTATTTTCGGAAAGCTTTTTTCGATTTTCTGAATCTCGTGGATGGAACACCTAACTTAGGGAAAATTTCATGAGATTCGTTTTTTCGAAGATGCATTAAATTTTATAGACACCCTGAGTTGGGTGTTCTATTTTATTTAATGTATCTTTATCGCTTTCCATCATAAGGAAAGGATTTTTCGTGGCGAATAAAAATTTACATAACGCCAAAGAGTCAAAAAATGATGAATTTTACACACAACTTAAGGATATAGAAAAAGAACTTTCACATTACCGCCATCATTTTGAAGGTAGGGTAGTTTTCTGTAATTGTGATGACCCTTACGAAAGCAACTTTTTCAAGTATTTTGTGTTAAATTTCAACACTTTAAAACTCAAAAAACTAATTGCCACCAGCTATATTGCTTCGCCTGTAGCTTTCAAAGAATTACCGGCTAAAAAGGGAAATGCATCTTTTGAGGATTTACTCAAACCCTATAAAATTGAAATCGATGAAGTTTATGACCAAAATGGCGACGGTGCGATTAACCTACAAGATGTAAAAGAGATTTTAGAAAAAGCCGAAAAGGGCGGTAAAATGACCAAACTCATTGGCGATGGCGATTTTCGAAGTAGCGAGAGTAAAGAATTGCTCAAGCAGGCTGATATTGTAGTAATCAACCCGCCGTTTTCGCTGTTTCGTGAATATGTGGCGCAACTGATTGAATTTGATAAAAAATTTATTATTTTGGGAAATATGAATGCAATAACTTATAAAGAAATTTTTCCATTAATAAAAAATAACAAAATTTGGACTGGCTATGGATTTAACCAAAGTATGGTTTTTACTTCTCCTTACGAAAACGATTTAGAATCTAACCGAAAATTTTGTGAGAGTAAAGGTTATTTTGGTGATAACTATATTAAAGTTCCTGCAATAAATTGGTATACAAACTTAGATATCAAAAAACGCCACGAAGAGATGGTTTTAGTGAAGAAATATAATCCGCTTGATTACCCAAAATATGACAATTACGACGCGATTGAAGTTTCAAAAGTTAAAGATATTCCCAAAGATTATGACGGTGTAATGGGCGTGCCGATAACTTTTCTCGATAAGTTTAACCCTGAGCAGTTTGAATTATTGGGTTGTTCATATGACTATGGAAGACCAAAAGGATGGGATAGTAGTATAAAAATGTCTGGAAGTATTAACGGAAGAAATATATATAAAAGACTACTAATTCGAAATGAGAAAGTAGAAAGGTAAAGTAATGAAAATTGAGCTACATAAAATTAAGGTAAAAGAGTTATTCACTGGTTTCGAAAATGACGAAGAAGCTGGTGTGGTGGGTTTTGGCGGTGAGTTGAATATTCGCCCGCCGTATCAGCGAGAGTTTGTTTATAAAGATGAGCAACAGGAAGAGGTGATTCGCACTATTCGAAAAGGTTTTCCGCTTAATATTATGTATTGGTCAAAGAATGGCGACGGCACTTTTGAGCTTTTAGATGGGCAACAGCGCACGATGTCAATTTGTAAATATTTGAACGGAGATTTTAGTGTTGATGGTACTTACTTTAATAATTTAACTCCTGAAGAACGAGAGCAAATTGAAGAATACGAACTGATGATCTATTTTTGCGAAGGTGAAACGCGCGAAAAGCTGGATTGGTTTAGAATTGTGAACATTGCGGGCGAAGAACTAACGCCGCAAGAGTTGAGAAATTCAGTTTATACTGGTAGCTGGTTAGTTGATGCTAAACGATATTTTAGTAAAAGTGGTTGCCCTGCACAAGATGGTTATAATAATTATTTAAACAAGAGTTATATTCGCCAAGAGGTTCTAGAAACAGTTTTGAAGTGGATTTCTGGCGGAAATATCGAGAATTATATGGGAATTCACCAGCATGACGCAAACGCGAAAGAGCTTTGGCGATATTTTGAGGATGTTATGGAATGGGTGCAGGGAGTTTTTCCTAAATATCGCAAAGAAATGAAAGGTTTGCCGTGGGGTGAATTTTATAATGATTTCAAAGATCAAGGCTTTGAAAAGATTGGTGAAGAAAACGAACGGCGGGTTTCGGAACTTTATAAAGATAATGAAGTTACCAAAAAAAGTGGAATTTATCAATATATTTTAACGGATAACGAGAAATATTTAAGCTTGCGAGCTTTTGATGATGATATTAAAAGTCAAGTTTATGAGCGACAAAATGGAATTTGCCCAATATGCCATGAACATTATGCAATTGACGAAATGCAAGCTGACCATATCACACCTTGGAGTAAGGGTGGAAAAACTGTGCTAGAAAACTGCCAAATGCTCTGTAAAAAAGATAATCGCGAGAAGAGTGATAGATAATTTTTACAAAAACTAAAATACCGCGTTTGATGTGCGGTATTTTAGAAGATGATTATAAAACAACAACATTACACATAACTAAATATATAACATACTATAAGATAAGGATAAGTTGGTGGGCGATAGAGGACTCGAACCTCTGACTTTCACAACGTCAATGTGACGCTCTAGCCAACTGAGCTAATCGCCCGTGGTTTTATTTTAGCAAAGCTTGCAAGAAAATTCAAGTGGTGATAAAATAAAAAGAGTTAAAATATTATTTTCGAAAGGATTTTAAGTGGAGAATAAAGAAGAAAAACTTTTCAAAATGCGCCACAGCCTTGCTCACATCATGGCAGCGGCGATTCAAAGAATTTATAAGGATGCAAAATTTGGCGTTGGCCCAGCAATTAACGATGGATTTTATTACGATATTGATTTAGGTGAAAATAAAATTTCAGAGAAAAATTTTAGTAAAATTGAAAAAGTAATGCGGCGAATTATTGCTGAAAAACAAGATTTTGTGCGAAGCGAAGTTTCGATCAAAGAAGCAATTGAATGGGCAGAAGAAACTAATCAACCGTATAAATTAGAGCTCTTGAATGATTTAAAAAAGGCTGGTACAACTGACGCAAAAATTCTCGCTGAAGGGGATTTTGAGCTTGGTAATGGTGCGGAAACTGTTAGTTTCTATACTAATGGAAATTATAAAGATTTGTGCCGAGGACCACACCTTTCGAACACTGGCGAAGTTGGCGCTTTTAAATTGATGCGTGTGGCTGGTGCTTATTGGCGTGGTGATGAAAAAAATCCGCAAATGCAGCGGCTTTATGGTGTAGCTTTCGAAACTCAAGAGGAGCTTGATGAATATCTTGAACGAATGGAAGAAGCTAAAAAACGCGACCACCGCAAACTTGGTAAAGAGCTGGATTTATATACTGTTTCTCCACTTGTTGGCATTGGTTTGCCACTTTTTACGCCGCGTGGAACAATTTTACGTGATGTTTTGGCGAACTATTCAAATCAATTACGCCAAAAATATGGTTTCGAAAAAGTTTGGACTCCGCATATTACTAAAAAAGATTTATACGAAAAATCTGGACACTGGGCTAAATTTGGTGAAGAGCTTTTCTTGGTGAAATCACAGGTTACTGGTGGTCAATTTGCATTAAAACCAATGAATTGTCCACATCATACACAAATTTTTGCTTCGAATCCAAGAAGCTATAAAGATTTACCGATCCGCTATCTTGAAACAACAACAGATTATCGTGATGAGCAAACTGGCGAGCTTGGTGGTTTAAATCGCGTTCGATCTTTAACGCAAGATGACTCACATATTTTTTGCCGAACTGATCAAATTGAGAGTGAAATTCAAAATCTGTTAGCTGCTGCTCACGAGCTTTATTCTGGAATTGGAATGAAACTTCGCGTACGTTTGAGCTATCGTGATGATTCTGATAGTTATCTGGGTGATTTGGCAGTTTGGGAAAGTGCGCAAAATCAGCTTAAAAAAGCGGTTATTTCGAATAATTTAGATTATTTTGAAGAAGAAGGTGAAGCAGCATTTTATGGTCCGAAAATTGATTTTATGGCGACCGACGCAATTGGCCGAGAGCATCAAGTTGCAACTGTGCAATTAGATTTTGTCCAACCAGAACGATTTGAGCTTTCATATAAAAATTCTGAAGGTCAAGATGAACGACCGGTGATGATTCACTGTGCTTTGCTTGGTTCGATTGAGCGATTTATGAGTGTTTATATTGAGCATAAGGCTGGTTGGTTCGATTTTTGGGCAGCTCCTGAGCAAGTTCGAATTTTAACAATTAACGATACTTTAAACGATTACGTTGAAGAAGTTTCGAAAATTCTATCAGCTATTATTCTTGATTCGCCGGTTAAATTTAACGAGATTCGTTATTCTGTTGATGAGCGAAATGAATCTTTGGGCAAAAAGATTCGTGAGGCAACTGCAATGAAAATTCCAGTTCAGCTAATTGTTGGCCCCAAAGATAAAGAAAATAATGAAGTTAGTGTTCGTTTTCGAAAAGATAGTCAATTTATTGAAGAAAAAATTCCGCTATCGCGTATTTCAGAATTTATTAAAAGCCTAAAATAATGAAAAAAACTGTAGTCGTAATTACAGGCCCTACGGCAAGTGGCAAGACAAGTTTAGCTATTAAATTAGCTAAACTTTTTGATGGTGAAATTATCTCGGCTGACTCAAGAGCTATTTATAAGCATATTGACATTGCGTCTGCTAAACCTTCAGTCGAAGAACGTGAGGGCCTTATCCATTGGGGATTTGATTTAGTTGAGCCTGGAGAGCGTTTTACTGCGGCAGATTTCAAGGAATATTCTTATGAAAAAATTGATGATATTTTAGATCGTGGTAAAATTCCGTTTTTAGTAGGCGGAACTGGATTATATATTGATGCATTTTTATATGATTATAACTTTGGTGGTGAAGTTGATGGCAATTTTCGAAAAGACCTCAACCGGAGGTCTATCGAAGATTTACAAAAGTATATTTTTGCAAATGAAATTGAAATGCCAGAAAATAATAAGAATAAGCGTTATTTAATTCGATCAATAGAAAAAAGCATAAGCAAAAAGGGTAAAAGTTGTAAAAAACACAATAAGTATAATAATATTGTTGTAGGAATAACAACTAATCGTGAAGAGCTCCGAGAAAAAATCTTTAAAAGGAATGAACATTTTTTTAACTCTGGAATAATCGAAGAATATAAAAAAGTTGAACAGAAATATGGCTCAAATTCTGAAGCAATGACAGCAAATGCTTATCCATTAATTCGAAAGTTTTTGAACGGAGAATTAGATGAAAGAGAACTTATTAATAAGATGTCTGTTCAGGATTGGAGACTAGCTAAAAGACAGATAACTTTTATGAAGAGAAATAAGGATATAGTGTGGCTTGATTTAAAAGATGCTGAACAATTTATTATTTCGAAAATTAAAAAATGTATAAAAAATTTATAAAAAGGTATGGTTGATTTTTTAAAAATATGGTAAAATAGGTTTATGGAACAGAGTATAAATGCACTATTTGGCTCAAAAACGAGGGTTAAACTTTTAAACCTATTTTTTAATAGTCCAGAAGAGAAGTTTTATGTTCGTGAAATATCACGAATTATTGATGAACAAGTCAACTCTGTTCGAAGAGAGCTAACTAATCTTGAAAGTGTTGGTGTTGTAAAAAGCTCAACAGAAGATAGAAAGATTTTTTATCAAGCAAACCAGAGGTTTAAGTACTATCTTCCGCTAAGAGCAATATTTGCTGGAGTTAAAATGAATGAGAGTGTTTCTATTGATAAAAAAACATCTTCTATAGATAAATGGAAATCTGAAATTGAGAATGTTCAAAAAGAAATGGATATTCTTGTATTATTTGGGGTTCTTGTTGATGACGTAGATTCGGATGTCGATATGTTGATAGTTGGAAATAATAATAATAGAAAACTTTCGAATTGGGCTTCAGATATTGAGAAAAAAGAAGGTCGTGAGCTAAACTATATGATTCTATCTATGGAAGATTTTTATTACCGATATACTACACAAGATACCTTTATAAAAGGGTTATTTGAAAATAATTACAAAATAGTCTTTGATAAAGAGAATATACTTGAAAAATTATAATGGGAGTAAAAAATGTTTGATATCGAATATAAGGGTGCAAATAGTGTTGTGATTTCTACAAAAAAGATTTCATTAATAACTGACCCTAAACACTCTATTTTTGGTGATAAAGATTTAATTATTAAAGATGGGATTGAGCTTGTTACCGAGGAGAGGTTTAAAACTTATAATGAAGATTTTAAACTTTCGATATCCTATCCTGGAAGCTATGAAGTATCAGATTTTACTATAAATGGCTATCAAGAAAAACGGCATATTGATGAAGACAAGGATGGTAAAAAATCCGTGATTTATAGCGTGGAAGTTTATGGCGTTAGAATCGGTATTTTGGGAAATATTGACCCAAATCTATCCGACGATCAGCTTGAAAACCTTGGTGTTTTGGATATCATAATCTTACCAATTGGTGGAGGTGGATACACTCTAGATGCAACTGCTGCGGCAAATATTGCTAGAAGATCTGATGCTAAAGTAGTTATCCCTGTTCACTATGCTGATGATGGGATTAGCTATGAGGTTCCTCAATCTGATTTTTCACTTTTCGAAAAAGAACTAGGTGTTGATGTTGAAAAAACTACAAAGTATAAAGTGAAATCAGCTACAAGTTTACCTGAGAAAATGATAATAGTTAAAATTGAACGGACAAAATAATATTTTTTAAAGAGCTAATCTTTCGAGGATAGGCTCTTTTTTATATAAGAAAAAACCCACAAAATTGTGGGGATTTTCTTTTGAGATAAAAATATTATAGAATACCTTTTTTCTTCAAAGTTCGGATAGCTGCGGTGCTCAAATTTAGTCGAACTTTTTTGCCATCAATAATAATAGTTTTCTTTTGGATGTTCGGCTTAAAAGTTCGTTTTGTGCGTCGCAATGAAAAGCTAACGTTGTTTCCGTGTTGCTTTCCTTTTCCTGTTAAATCACATACTGCCATTTTAACTCTCTTTACTTTAATATTTACAATCTGTTCCATTATAACGTATTTTTTAAAAAAGGTCAAGTGGTGTATAATAGATATATGGTTTTTATAATATTTATATCTATAATTTCAATATTAGTAGCAATGATTGTTCATGAATTTTCTCACGGATTCGTCGCCTATTTATTGGGCGATGAAACAGCAAAAAAGGAGGGAAGATTAACTTTAAATCCAATTGCACATTTAGACCCTTATATTAGTATTATTTTACCGATATTGTGCGTATTTTCGAATCTTCCTGTAATTGGTGGTGCAAAACCTGTCCCAGTTGATTCTAGGGAGCTTAAATGGGGTAAATGGGGTATGTCTCTCGTTGCTCTTGCTGGTCCTTTATCTAATTTTATAATGGCACTCATATCTTTTACAATAATGCATGCTTTAAACTTATCGCATGGTGATATTGCGGCTATTTTTGGTAGATTTACATTAATCAATTTGAGTTTGGCGATTTTTAACTTAATTCCGATTCCACCGCTAGATGGTTCGAAGATTCTTCAACCATTTGCACCGGAGTTTATTCAAGATTTTTTTGACAGGCTTGAATCTTATGGTTCGATTTTTATTTTAGCTTTAATGTTTTTGTTTTCTACTGTAATTTCTAATTATATAAATTTCTCAATGAGTTTTGTTCTTGAAGGGTTCTCAGCTTTTTTGCGGATCTTCGGTTTATAAAGTTTAAAACACTGGATTTTTATTTAAAAAATTGGTATAATTAGATTAAGCCCTACTGGCGTATGATTTTTCCTGAATAATCATTGATAGAGGAACTCCAAACGATGGTCTGTTATCGTGGTAATAGGCTGAGGAGGTATCCACCGTATAATCTTATGCGGGGAAAATATCAAAGTTAGTAGGGCTTTTTATATTGTCTAAAATTTGATATAATAGAATATAGCTTGTTAGATGGTTGCTAATTTAAAATTAGAGGAAAGTCCGGGCAGTATAGAGCAAGACAGTTGCTAACGGCAACCGAGGGAAACCTTAGGGAAAGTGCCACAGAAACGATACCGCCTGAAAAGGTAAGGGTGAAAGGAGTGAGGTAAGAGCTCACAGTCGCTCACGGTGACGTGAAGCGGGAGGTAAACCCTGTCTACTGCAAGGAGAATTGTTAAACATGGTTGCTCGCCATAATTCGATAACCGCTTGATTTAAGGAGTAATTCTTAAACTAGATAGATGACCATCCATGACAGAACCCGGCTTACAGACAAGCTTTTAATTTTAAACTAAAAATCACACTTCTTTCGAAAGTGTGATTTTTAGTTTTTTATTGAAGAATTATTTTACTGATTCAACAATCTTCGCAAAAGCTTTTGGTTCGCTAACTGCTAATTCTGCAAGAACTTTTCGATCAAGCTCGATATTTTTAGCTTTCAAGCCAGCGATAAGATTTCCGTAAGTGATCCCATTTTCACGCGCTGCGATATTAATTCGAGTAATCCATAGAGCTCGAAGATCTCGTTTGCGATTTCGGCGGTCACGATATGCGTATTGCAATGAGCGGATTACGCCTTGTTTAGCTAATCGATATGAGCGTGTTCGCGCATGTTGCATACCTTTAGCTGCTTTTAGGATTTTCTTATGCTTTGCTCGTGCTGTTACACCTCGTTTTACTCGCATATTATTTTACTCCCAATGCTCGTTTAATATTTTTAGCCATTGCTCCTTCTACGGTTGCAGTGGTGTTAATTCGTCGTTTTCGACTTTTGCTTTTCTTTGAAAGCATGTGGTTTTTAAAGGCTCGACGGCGTACTACTTTGCCGCTTCCAGTAAGCTTCATTCGCTTTGCTGTGCCTTTATGTGTTTTTAATTTAGGCATTATTTACTCCTTACTACCAAACTCAGATTGCGGCCAGCCATCTGAGGTTTTTGCTCGACTATAGCTTCTTCTTCGAGAAGTGAAATAATTTTATTAGCCATTTCGAATCCAATTTCTTTATGAGCCATTTCTCGACCTTTAAAGACAATTTGAATTTTAACTTTATTTCCTGCAGACAAGAATTTTTTAACTTTTCGAAGTTTTATATCCAGGTCTCCAGAACCAATTTTTAGCCCAAAGCGCATCTGCTTAAGTTCAACTTGTTTAGCTTTACGCTTATTCTTCTGCTGTTCTTTCATTTTTTGATATTGGAACTTACCCCAATCAATAATTTTAACAACAGGTGGTTCAGCGTTTGGTGATATTTCTACAAGGTCTAGTCCTGCTTCTTGAGCAAGGCTAAAAGCCTCTTTCGAACTCATAATTCCAAGCTGCTCGCCGCTTTGACCGATAACGCGAACTTCGCGAGCGCGAATTTCTTCGTTTATTCGAATTTTTTTGCTAATAATTTTCCTTCCTTTCGAATTGCTATTTTTCAGCAATTTACTCGCATATTATTTTATCAAATTTTTTAAAATAAATCAAGTATTTTACTTAATTTTCATTTTTATGACGGTATTGTAGAGCTTCACTAATATGATTTGCTTTAATGTCTTTTGATGAATCAAGGTCTGCAATCGTGCGTGAAACTTTAAGTATCTTTAAAAATGCTCGAGCAGATAAATCAAGCTTTGATGTTGCTAAATTCAATAGGTCTTCTGCTTCTTTCGAAATATTAAATCTATTTTTTACATCACTAGTTTTAACCATACTGTTGTATAAATCACTACAACTATAACGTTTATGTTGTAATTCTAACGACATTTCTATCCGTTTCTTTGCATTAGTATGTTCAGAATTTTGTCTATTATTTTTTGAAAGAAGATTTTTGTTATGTATTCTATCAACATTAACAACCATATCAATTCTATCCATCAATGGTCCAGAAAGCTTTCTTTGGTAATTAAGAATTTGAGTGGATGAACAGGTGCATTCCTTTGTTGTGTCTCCATAAAAACCACAAGGACAGGGATTCATCGTTGCAATAAGCATAAAATTTGCAGGATAAGAGCTTTTTCGATTTGTGCGAGTTATAGTTATTTTTCTATCTTCCAACGGTTGTCGTAAGCTTTCAAGTATAGATTTAGGAAATTCTGGCATTTCATCTAAAAATAGAACACCATTGTGTGCCAGACTAATTTCACCAGGTAGAGCTTTTGAACCACCTCCGATTATAGATATTTTGCTTGCTGTATGGTGTGGCGTACGAAAAGGTCTCGAAATATTTGGGCTAATTTCATCAACCAGGCCATGAATTTTTAAAACTTCCAATAGCTCACTTTTCGAAAGTGGTGGTAATAGATTTAAGGCGGCTTGAGCAAGCATTGTTTTTCCTGTTCCTGGAGGACCAGTTAGCAGTATATTGTGTCTCCCAGCTATTGCAATAGTTAGAGCTCTTTTTGCTTGTTCTTGGCCAATGATATCATCAAGAATAATACCATTATTGCTGTCTTTAAAAGGGGTAATATTTTTTTCATTTTTTATTATTTTTTCATTTTTAAGATGAAGAAAAACATCTTTAAGATTTCTTGCACCAATTAATTTTACACCATCTATTATTGAGCTTGTTTCTAAATTCTCAATAGGTAAGAAAATTTCTTTGACTCCATGGCCTCGAAGCTTTTCAACGATATTAATAACACCTTTAACTGGCCTAAGATCTCCGCTTAGTGATAACTCTCCAACGAATGCGCGGGACTTTAATTCGTACTGTTTTATCTGATTTGAGAGTGTTAAAATTGAAATTGCAATAGGTAAGTCAAAAAAAGTTCCATCTTTTGGGATTTCTGCAGGCGCTAAATTTATAACAATTTTCTTGGCGGGGAAATCTAACATTGAGTTTTTGATTGCACTTCGAACTCGTTCTTTTGCCTCATCGATCGCTTTATTTCCCATTCCAACAATTTGCAAACTCGGTAATCCTTTTGAAGAATCTCCTTCCACCTCAATAATTTCTGCTTCATAGCCAATTGGTGCGGCTGATATAACTTTACTCACCATAATGTAATAATTTTATCATAAGCATTTAAAAATCTCAATTTTATGATATAATGTAAATATGTTGGGGCTGAATTAGCTTTAGACAAGAGGAATTTAACAATTTGGCTTGCAAGTCGTTTACTTCGTAAAGTATTAAATAAATGCAAAAAACTTTGCAGCTAAAGTTGCAGCATTCTTTGCTCCAGCTTCAGCACCAGTTGCTGCTTAATTTATTAGCAACCATTTTTCGAAATGGGGCAGTGCTTATTTCGAAAAGTGTCATATTTTTTCACTGATAGCTTAAAATCATCGCGATAGATTTTAAGTGAATTTTTTTCGCAACTTTTAATATATTTTTGTTGATTTTTTTAAGTATTAAATTTTAATTAAAATTAACTAAACTTGTAGAAGGCCAAAATGTTACCTTTTGGACCCGAGGGCAGTTCTCGGCAGCTCCACCAAACAGTATTTTTAAAAGCATCTTTTACATAGGATGTTTTTTTATTTTTCGAAAAAATAAAAATGAGCGACTGCGAGGAACGCTCATTTTATAAATAGTAATGTGGAGTTTTTGATTTTTTAATTTTAGAGTTTTATGTGAACTGCGGAATTCACTTGAAATAATTTTTATTTTTGGCTCATGTATAAACTTTTTATTCATAAGCTACCTCTATAATAATCTAAAATAAGCATAAAGTCAATACTTTTTTAGACTTTTTTGTATAATTTTTTTGTTCATTAAAATTAACAGATTTAAACATGTTAAAAGTACAACAAAACTAATTTTATTGCGCTTATGGTATTGACTTTTCGAAAAGCTTGTGATAGAATAAGAATAGCTTTGAAAGAAATAAAAAGCAAAAATAAAAAATAGTTATTGTACATTCCACCAAGCACATTAGAAATTTTAAAATTTGATAATTTTGAGTTGACCGGTATTCTTTACGGAGTTTGAACGGCGATTTGAAATTGAGGTTTATAAAATCATCATCGGATTTTTAACTTAGTTTCGAAACGCCAAAAAGCTCCGCAAAAAAATAGCGTAGAGCGCTGAGGCTAAGTACTTATATCTTCAAAAGAAGATATTCAAGGAACCCTCAATGAAATAAAATAACTATGCTTCTCCTCGCGAGAAGCGGTCAACTAGCCTAAAAGAGTAGGCCGTAGACCACATATTTTAGTAAGGTATTTTGTTATGATGGCATTCTACTTGCTTACTCTTTGGGCTGAATCTAACAAAATGGTATTATATTATGATTTCAAAAATTATTTTTAGTCTGTCTGGGTTGTCGGGTGTTGGTATTTTTTTAATGCTCACTCAAACTTCTCCTAATAAAGTTGGTCCAGTTGGGATCCTTGCATTATTTGCAATGATATATTTGGTTTTTCTCGGTATTATTGCGATATTTTTATATTCTTCAAATCGGGTTTTTTCACTTGCATATTCTTTATTTCGAAAAGGTCAGCCTTCATCAAAAAAACAAGGAAAAAGTCCAGCTTTCTTTTTAAAATATTCTGCTGCGCTCGCTTTTGCTCCAATCGGAATTATAGCAAAACAATCCACCGGCGGAGTTGGAATATTCGAAATATTATTATTGATAATTATTGAAGTAATTGCAATAATTTACATTTCAAAACGCTAATGTTTGTGATATAATAGTTACATATGGAACCGCAAAAAAATCTTGAAATTCCACGAGTCTTTGAAGCTCATTCTCAACCAATAAATAGTCCTCACGAAGTGGGGAATTTTGGCTTTGAGCAAAATGTGAATAGAATCGATAGCGATAAGGCTAGAGCCGAAGCTATGCAGGCTTTTTCGAATCAAGATTCTCAGCAACCAATTTCGCAAGTTGTCCTGCCAGCAGTTCAGGAACCGTCAGCAAGTAATCCGGCAGTTGTAGTTCCAGCTACTGCAAGAGATATTGACCTTATGGAAGATGAATGGGTTAAAGATTTGAAGAAAATGATAGTTGAAACTAAAGGTGATCCATACGCTCGCGAAGTTCGATTTAAAGAAATGCAGATGGACTATTTGAAAAAAAGATATAATAGAATTATAAACGGTGGGAAGTGATGGGAATTTGGATAATATTATTTATTAGCTTTGTAATTATTTGCGTGGCTTCTTATTTTGCTTTTGATCAATATAAGAGAATGGTTCAAGAGGCGAAAAATTATGAGCGTGGCCTAAAAATGGTACCAATTCGTATTCACCTTCCACCTCCAAGCGATGACCTTGAGGTCGGTGGTCGTGATGAGCGGGATGTTGTTGATGAAGCTCTTTCTGAAGCACAAACAATGTATAATATTATTGCAAGTACTGCAACAAAAGGATTTAAAACTAAGCTTTATGGTCAAAGACATATTTCTTTCGAAATTGTTGCAAGTGATGGCCTTGTTCGTTATTATGCGGTCGTTCCTGCAGTTTTGACTGAAACAATCAAACAAGCAATTTCCGCTGCATATCCAGCGGCTCGTCTTGAAGAAGTTGAAATGGAGAATATTTTTTCTCAACAAGGAAAGATGCAAGGCGTAATTGGTGGTGAATTTGAGCTTAAAAAAGACTATTTTTACCCAATTGCAACGTATCAAGAAAGCCGTCGTGACGCTGCTCGTGCACTGCTAGATGCTTTGAGCGGTGTTGAGCGTGGAGATGGAGCGGCAATCCAAATTATGTTCAGGCCTGCACCTGAGAGCTGGACTCTTAAATCTAATGAAAAGGTTGAGTCAATTCGAAAAGGCAAAAGCAAGAAAAATAATAATGCCACAGCTGTACTTGATATTATGGAAGCTTTATGGAAACCGCCTACATATGGTCTAAATACTTCGAATACTGAATATCCACAGCTTACGGCTTTAGAAAATGAAGAAATCCAAGCAATTGAAGATAAAACTAAGTATCCAGGCTATGAAGTTTTAACTCGGGTTGTAGCCTCTTCTTCGACAGCTGCAAAAAGTCAAGCAATTTTACAGTCTATCGTTTCTGCATTTTCTTTATTTGACTCGCCACGGTATAATGGTTTTAAGTTTAATATGACTAATAATATCGATGAATTAGTTACTGCTTATATTTTTCGATTTTTTCCTCAAAGTACAAATCAGAATATTCTGAATAGTGTTGAGCTTTCGACAATTTTTCACTTGCCAAATCAAAATTCAATTCCAACTGGTAAGATTGAACGTCAAAGAATTCGACAAGTTGATGGCCCAACTGAGCCAATGAAAGAAGGCTTATTGATTGGAGTCAATGAATTCCGCGGTGTTGAAAAACAAATTCGCCTCGGAATCAATGATCGTCGCCGTCATACATATATTATTGGTCAGACAGGTATGGGTAAGTCTAAGCTCCTTGAAAATTTGGCTTATCAAGATATAATGGACGGGCGAGGTTTTTGTTTTATTGACCCACATGGGGATTCTGTTGAGGAATTACTTGGAATGATTCCTCAATCGCGAATGGACGATGTGATTTATTTCGATCCGAGTGATACCGAGAATCCGCTTGGCTTTAATATTTTTGAGGCCTCAAGTCCTGAAGAAATGGATTTTGTGATTTCTGAGACCAATTCGATGCTGAAATCTCTCTATGATCCAGGAAACACTGGTGTTGTTGGCCCTCGAATGGAGAATATTGTTCGAAATGCGGCGTTACTACTAATGAGTGACCCAGATGGAGGAACTTTTATGGATATTCCAAAAGTCCTTGTTGACCCAGAGTTCGCAAAGCAAAAAATTAAGTACCTTCGAAATCAGCGCGCAATTGACTTTTGGACTAAAGAGTGGCCAGCTTCGCAAAAATCTAATGATGCAGGAGAACTTGTTTCTTGGGTTGTTTCTAAGTGGGCGCCATTCGAAAGTGGCTTGGTTAATAATATTATTGGCCAAAAAAAGAGTGCATTTAGTATTCGCGAAGTTATGGATAACAATAAGATTTTGCTCGTAAATCTTTCGAAAGGTAAACTTGGAGAGGCAGCGGCAAAACTCCTTGGTATGGTTTTTGTGATGAAGTTTCAAGCGGCAGCAATGAGCCGTGCAGATATACCTGAAGATCAGCGAAAAGATTTTTGTCTATTTGTTGATGAGTTTCAAAACTTTGCAACCGATTCTTTTGAATCTATTTTGTCTGAAGCTCGAAAATATCGATTGAATTTAATTTTAGCAAACCAGTTCACCACTCAGCTGAAAGATTCAATTAAAGGGGCTATTTTTGGCAACGTTCCAAATAAGATTGTTGGTAGGATTGGCATTGATGACGCGGAAATTCTTCAAAAGGCCTTCACGCCAACATTTACAGCTGAAGATTTAACCAAAACGCCTAATTATAACTCAATCACGACTGTTTTAGTTAATGGATTTCCTTCAGCTCCATTCACAATGAAACTTTTGCCTCCTTTTGGTAAGTCTAATCCAGAGATTCGTGAAGGACTTCGAAAATATTCAGCTTCGAAATATGGTCGCCCTCGAGCTATTGTTGAAGATGAAATTCGAAGGCGTTTGAGTGTTAATCCTGGAGCTAATTCATCTCAGCCACAGCCTCAAACTCAGCTGCAACAAAAAGCTCAAGTTAGTTGGCAGGAAAGGGCGTTCTCAAGTAATACTAATGATATAAATACTAACCTTAATGGTTCTAACGGTGATATTAAAAAAGATTCATTTTTGGATGATTGGTTGAAGAAAAGGGATGAAATAAGGAATAGCAATTTAAATTCTAATATCCAGCAAAATCAACCAGAGACTCCTTCAAAGAGTAATTTAGCTAGAACTTTTCAGAAAAATATTATACAGAACCAAAGCTCAAGTTCTTATAATGTTAATAATTTGAATAATTCGCAAGTTCAGCAAAAGACTAAACCACAGCAAATCCAAAATGATTTCGTGATTCAAGATATAAGAGCTGTAAGAACTTCTATGGATTTAGGTAATAGCTCTTCTGGTGCTACTAAGAATAATACAAAAAAAGTTGATGACGGTGAGGTTATATTTAAAATCAGGTAGTTAAATAATTACCTGATTTTATTTTTGATGAATCTCATAATAGACAAAAAGATGAATAATATTGATATTAAATATACTAAAATCTCTAATTTCATAGAGAATCCATTAAATATTGAAATATAAAGAATCGCATAATAAATAACTAATGATGATATTATTGATATAAAAAGTACTTTTGGCTTTATTATCTTTTCGATAATATCTAGTAGAAAATCCAAAAAACTGGAGTGAAAAATACTTCGAAAAAGATTATTTTTAAAATTTGAGTCTTTATGTATGAAATCCAATATTTTTTGGTAGATTTGATTATTTTTCATTATTTCATTTCTCCTGAGTATCGGCTAAAGTAACGGATTTCTTTGTATAATAAATTTATACGAAGTGTCATAATTATTGATGCAAAAAATAGGATAGTTAAAAATAGTAAAATTATATATTGTTCAAGAACTGGAACTGAATTTAAGAGGTAGTCAATATTTTTTATAAAAGGACATTCTATCGGGGTTTTTAAAACTTCGCCAAAATTTAATTTAATAAAACAGTCAAATGATTCCCCTTGTTGTTTAAAAGTTGGGATTTTATCTTTAATTTTTATTGCAAAAAATTTACTTTTTGACTCTCCAGGTTTAATATTAGAATTATTCCAATACATTATATTATCTTTAATGTTATAGTTTCCTCCGTCAAGGAGGTAGGCATATTCTAGTATATCTGATACATCGACTTCAAAATTCGAATCCTGAACTTTTTCTGAATTATTGGTTGCCGTTAATGTATAAGAAATAATATCTTTAGGTTGGAGTATGTGTTTTGCTGTTGATTTTACATTATAGGTTAGATTAGGATTTAATGATGTTTTTTTTACTATATTATTAGATTTAGTTTTTAAAGGTAGGATATTGGTTAAAAATATTGTAAAAAATACAAAAATAATAGCAAAAATACTAAAAATCCACCATTTTAAATCATTTTTTAGTTTTCTTTCATAATCTTGTATTTTTTTACCCATAGAAGGGCTGCGGTAATAACCTAAAATAATATCTTTAAACATATCCCACCTTTTAACTTAATGATTATATTTTAGCATATTTTTTATAAAAAAATAAGCTTTATTTGAATTTTTTTATAAAATAAGGTATAATACGGATATAATTTTATTTATGGAAGTTCTGAATGAGAGGTAAGAATGTCTAAACAAAAAGAAAACAATTACGATGGTTCTCAGATCCAAGTTCTTGAAGGTCTTGAGCCTGTTCGAAAACGCCCCGGAATGTATATCGGTTCAACCGGCTATGAAGGTGTCCATCATCTTATTAAAGAGATTGCTGATAACTCTATTGACGAAGCAATTGCTGGCTATGGTACAAAAGTTATTGTGCGAATTTTAGATGATGGCGGAATTAATATTACAGATGATGGGCGTGGTATTCCTGTTGATATTCATCCAAAAACTGGAAAAAGCACGCTTGAAACTGTCTTAACTGTTCTTCACGCCGGTGGAAAGTTTGGTGGCGGTGGATATAAAGTCTCATCTGGATTACATGGCGTGGGCTCAAGTGTCGTGAATGCGCTTTCAACAAAAATGATTGCTGAAGTTGTTAAGAAAGGTCAACTTTATAGAATTGAATTTGAGCGAGGTGTCCCAACTACTGAACTTAAGAAGCTTGGTAAAACTGATCGTGAAGATGGAACAAGCATAACTTTTTATCCAGACCCAACAATTTTTAAAGAAACTATAACTTTCGATTATAAATGGGTTGTTAATTATCTTCGTCATCAAGCATATCTAACTAAAGGTGTTTATACTCAAGTTGATGATGAACGAACAGGTGAACGACAAGCTTTCTATTTTGAGGGTGGAATTCAGAGCTATGTTAAAAGTTTGAATGTTGGTAAAGAAGTTCTTTCTGATCAGCCTTTTTATGTTGAAAAGCAAGTTGAGGATTCAATAGTTGAGGTGGCGATTCAATATAATGATAGCTATAACGAAAACGTTCGTGCTTTTGCAAACAACGTGATTAATCCGGATGGTGGAACTCATGTTGTAGGTTTTCGAAGTTCTTTAACTCAAACGATTAACGAATATGCTCGCAAGAATAATCTTTTAAAAGAGAAGGAAGAAAATCTTTCTGGTGACGATATCCGTGAGGGTTTAACTGCAATTATCTTGGTAAAATTACCAGATCCGCAATTTGAAGGCCAAACCAAAAATAAGCTTGGTAATCCAGAAGTTCGCCGTTATGTTCAACAAGTAATGAATGAGTATTTTGGCTATTATCTTGATGAGAATCCAGCTGTTGCTAAAAAAATTGTAAATAAAGCTCTCCTTGCAGCTCGGGCTCGAAAAGCAGCTCGTGCGGCTCGCGAAAATGTGATTCGAAAAGGTGTTTTGGACGGCTTGAATCTGCCAGGAAAGCTTGCAGATTGCTCTTCGAAAAAACCAGAAGAATGTGAGCTCTATATTGTCGAGGGAGACTCGGCTGGTGGTTCAGCTAAAAATGGCCGTGATGCTCGAACACAAGCAATTTTGCCACTTCGAGGTAAAGTTTTGAATACAGAGCGTGCGCGCCTTGATAAAATGCTTGCTAACAATGAAATCGTTTCACTGATCAAAGGAATGGGTGTTGGAATTGGAGAGCAATTTGATATTTCTGGCTTACGATATCACCGAATTATTATTATGACCGATGCAGATGTTGATGGAAGTCATATCGCAACACTTCTAATGACTTTCTTTTTCAGATATATGCGTGAAGTTGTTGAAGGTGGACACATCTATCTTGCGAAACCCCCACTGTTCTTATTAAAGGGTTCAGGAAATAAACACTATTATGTTTATAGTGACGAAGAACGTGACGCAAAGATTAAGGAATTGATTGAAGAGCGAAAAGCTCGCGGAACACAAATTAATCCAGAAGATAATGAGATCAAACAGGCTGGTCTAACGGGAATTCAGCGATATAAGGGTCTTGGTGAAATGGATGCAACACAACTCTGGGAGACAACAATGAATCCAGAAAATCGTGTCTTAATTCAATTAAGGCTTGAAGATGCCGAGCGTGCAGACGCAATTTTCACTAAGCTGATGGGAAGTGAAGTTTCAATGCGAAAGAGCTTTATTCAGACAAATGCGAAATATGTTAACCTTGAAGAATTGGATGTTTAATTATGGAAGATGAAAATAAAAAACCTCTTGAAGGTGAAATTATCGAACAACAAAATCATTCGAAAGTTTTGGAATATCGCACGGTTGAAGATGTGATGGAGGATTCATTTCTTCGTTATTCAATGTCTGTTATTATTGACCGTGCATTGCCTGATGTTCGAGACGGAATGAAGCCGGTCCATCGCCGTGTTCTTTATACAATGGGCGAAATGGGTGTTCGGCCGGGATCTTCATTTAAGAAATCTGCGCGTATCGTTGGTGACGTAATGGGTAAATATCACCCACACGGTGATAGCTCCATTTATGATTCGATGGTTCGTTTGGCACAAGACTGGGTAATGCGATATCCTCTTGTTGAAGGTCAGGGAAACTTTGGCTCAATGGATGGCGATCCTGCAGCCGCTATGCGTTATACTGAAGCAAGGCTTGGCCGAATTGGTGACATTTTGCTGAACGACCTCGATAAAGATACGGTTGATTTTCGACCAAATTATGATGGTTCTGAAAGTGAACCGTCAGTTCTTCCAGCGAAATTGCCAAACCTTCTTTTGAATGGCCAAATGGGTATTGCTGTTGGTATGGCGACAAGTATTCCAACACATAGTTTGAGTGAAATTGTTGACGCAACTGTTGAATTAATAGATAATCCAGAAGCTAAGCTTGAGGATCTAATGAAATATGTTAAAGGCCCAGACTTTCCAACAGGTGCGGTAGTTTATGGTGGAGCTCCAATGATTCAGGCTTATAGAACTGGTCGTGGAAGTGTTACTATGCGAGCTGTTGCCGAGATTATCGAAACGAAGCGTGGTCGCCATCAAATTGTAGTTTCAGAAATTCCATACAATGTTAATAAGGCTTCATTAATTGAGAAGATTGCAGATCTAGTTAAAGAAAAGAAAATTACAACAATTGCCGACCTTCGTGATGAGTCTGCGCGTGGAACGGTTAAGATTGTAATCGATCTTAAGAAGGACGCATATCCAAAGAAAGTTCTCAACCAGCTTTATAAATTAACTCCACTTCAATCAAACTTCCATTATAATATGCTTGCTTTGGTTGATGGTGTTCAGCCACGAGTACTTGGCTTAAAAGAAATGCTTGATGAGTTCGTAAAGCATCGCCGAAATGTTGTGCGTCGCCGAACAGAATTCGAACTTAAAAAGGCAAAAGCTCGTGCACATATTTTAGAAGGTTTGAAGATTGCGCTTGATCATATTGATGAAGTTATTGCAACGATTCGAGCTTCGAAAACTACAGATATTGCCGAAAAGGCTTTGCGTGAAAAATTCGGATTAACTGAAATTCAAGCAAAAGCAATTCTTGCAATGCAACTTCGCCGATTGACTGGATTGGAGCGCGAAGCAATCGAAGCTGAACTTGCTGCTCTCTTAAAACTTATTGGCGAGCTTGAGGCAATTCTTGCTGATGAGAATGAAATTCTTCGAATTATTAAAGAAGAACTTCTCGAAATGAAAGAGAAATATGGTGATGAGCGTAAAACCAAGATTATTAATCATGAGCTTGGTAAATTCTCAGATGAAGAACTTATTCCTGAGGAAGAAAGTGTGATTCTTCTAACTAGTGAAAACTATATTAAGCGAACTCTACTTGCAGATTATCGTCGCCAAAATCGTGGTGGAAAAGGTAAGCGTGGAATGACAACAAAAGATCAAGATATTATTGATCAATTGATTCCAGCAAGTACTCATGATTGGCTGTTATTCTTTACGAATAAAGGTCGAGTATTTAGGCTTAAGGCTTATGAGGTTCCTGCTGCAAGTCTTCAAGCAAAGGGTGTTGCAGCGGTAAATCTACTACAACTCCAACCTGAAGAAAAAATTACATCAATCATCAAGCTTGAACAAAATAGTAGTACAGAAGATTACCTCTTTATGGCTACCGTAAAGGGTACTGTAAAAAAGACAGCACTTAAAGATTTTGCGAATATTCGAACTAATGGCCTAAATGCAATTAATCTTGATGAAGGTGATGAACTTCGTTGGATTCAAAAAACTGATGGTCAGAGTGATATTATCGTTTCAACATCAGCTGGTCAAGCTGTTCGCTTTAATGAAAATGATGTTCGAGCAATGGGCCGTGCGGCTCGTGGTGTTCGTGGTGTTCGACTTCGACCAAATGATAGCGTTGTTGGGATGGACGTTGCAAAAGATGGAACGCAAAAACTTCTTGTAATTTCAGCAAATGGTTACGGAAAAGCAACAAAAGTCTCGAACTTTGAAGTTAAACATCGTGGCGGAATTGGTGTTAAAGCCGCAATTGTAACCGCAAAAACTGGTCCAATCGTTTCAGCTCAAACTTTGCCAGAGGCTGTTTCTGATGCGTTAATGATTTCAAGCGGTGGCCAAACAATTCGAGTTGCTGTTAAAGATATTCCAACTTTAGGCCGAACTACACAGGGTGTTCGAATTATGAAGCTTTCTGACAACGATACTGTGGCAAGTGTTGGCTTAATGGAAGAAAGTCGAGAGGAAGAATGATGCCAAGATATTTAGTAGTTTTTGTGTTGGCTTGGGTAATTGCGCAGGGTGCTAAATATATTCTAGAAATTCGAAAAGATAAAACCGCAAAATTTAAGCGAATTATCACTGAGAGTGGTGGGATGCCAAGTTCTCACAGTTCAGTGGTAATTGCGCTGGCAACACTTGTTGGTTTGCATGAGGGTGTTTATTCTTCAATTTTTGGTTTAGCTTTTGTATTTGCGATGATAGTGATATATGATTCAATGAAAGTGCGATTTTCGAATGGTATTCAAGCACAAAGAATTAATGAAATCATTGAAAAACAGAATTTAAAAATTAAAAAAGTCCGAGTTGTTAAAGGCCACACTCCGCTAGAAGTTGCTGTTGGCTCAGCTATTGGAATTTTTATTGGATATACGGCATTTTTGCTCGGGTTATAGACTAAATTAGATAGGCTTCCAAGGCCTATTTAATTTTTTCTAAATTTTCTTTTAAAAAAGTGTTGACTTTTAAAAATCTATTGAGTATAATGGTTAATAGTTCAGCGCGCGGAGTAAAAAACGAGGTTGAATAAAACTGAACTTTAACAATTTAATTGTGCAAATTTATCGTCAGTCTATTTTATAGATTTATCAATTTGATAATTCTTTTTTATGGAGAGTTTGATCCTGGCTCAGGATTAACGCTGGCGGCGTGCCTAACACATGCAAGTCGAGCGGCAGCGAGTTTTACACTGAATTCTGGAAGCTTCTAGTTGAAAGAGAAGATTTATTCAAGAATTTTGTGTAAAATGTCGGCGAGCGGCGGACGGCTGAGTAACGCGTGGGAACGTACCCCAAAGTGAGGGATAACGCATCGAAAGGTGTGCTAATACCGCATATGGTCTTCGGATTAAAGCCTTCGGGCGCTTTGGGAACGGCCTGCGTAAGATTAGATAGTTGGTGGGGTAATGGCCTACCAAGTCGACGATCTTTAACTGGTTTGAGAGGATGATCAGTCAGACTGGAACTGAGACACGGTCCAGACTCCTACGGGAGGCAGCAGTGAGGAATC
>CALHPA010000001.1 GCA_938036155.1 uncultured bacterium | reverse complement strand
AATAGCACGGTGCCGAATTATAAAAAACTCCTCCTAATCGGTGGAGTTTTTTCGTATTGAGAATTATTGAAAAAATGATCTAGATTATGATATAATATAAATATATGAAATTGGAGGAAAAAATAAAAACGACAAAAACTTTTGAAGAACTTGCTCCGAGTGATTTTGTGCATTTACATACGCATACTTATCACTCACTGCTTGATGGTTTAACTAAAATTGACGATTTAGTTGACAATGTTAAAGCGAGTGGAATGGAAGCTGTGGCTATAACTGACCATGGGACAATGTCTGGTGCTATCGAATTCTTTAAAGAGGCAACTTCAAAAGGTGTTAAGCCTATTTTAGGAATTGAGGCTTATGTTGCAGCACGAACCAGATTTGATAGAGATCCAGCACATGACAAGCCGCGTTATCACTTAGTCCTATTGGCAAAAAACCAAATTGGTTGGCAAAATTTATGTTCTCTTACAACGAAAGCCTGGGTTGAAGGCCAATACTATAAGCCGAGGATTGATCATGATATTATGGCTGAGCATTCAGAAGGTGTTGTTTGCTTGAGTGGTTGTGCTGGTTCTGAAATTTCAGAATCTATTCGGGCTGGAGATTTTGAAAAAGCAAAAGAACTTGCTAGCTGGTATAAATCGGTTTATGGTGAAGATTTTTATCTTGAATTACAAGACCATGGTCACCCAGAATGCCCTAATCACTGGGAGGTTCAAAAAGAAATCAATGATGGTCTATTTAGGCTTCATGAAGAACTTGATATTCCAATGGTTGTAACTTGCGATTCGCACTATTTAACCCATGAAAATCAGGATGCACATGAAATCCTTCTTTGTGTTGGAACGGGCTCATACTTAAATGACGAAAAGCGAATGAGCTTAAAAGAATTTGACCTTTTTGTTACTGACCCGAGAGATATTATCAAGCGATGGGGGAAGGTTGACCCTGAAATCATTTTAAATACCAAAAGAATTGCAGAAAAAGTTAATTTTGAGTTTGAATTTGGTAAGATTTTAATCCCAAAATTTCCACTTCCAGAAGGTGAAGAAAGTGAAAAAGGCTTTTTAGATAAGCTAGTTTTTCAAGGTTTAGGTGAAAGATATGCTGGAATTCCTGTTGATGAAGTGAAGAAGATGATGATTCCTGAAATTCGTAAGAAACTTTCGAAAGAAGTTATTGAGCGAGTTGATATGGAGCTTGGTGTTCTCGATGGAATGGGTTATAATGGTTATTTCTTGATTGTGCAAGATTTTATTAACTGGGGAAAGTCTCAAGGAATTGTTTTTGGGCCAGGGCGAGGTTCGGCTGCTGGTTCGATTATTGCTTATGCTTTACATATTACCGATCTTGATCCACTTGAATATGATCTACTTTTTGAAAGGTTCTTAAACCCTGATCGAATTTCTATGCCAGATATTGATGTTGATATTCAGGATACGCGCCGAAATGAGGTTATTCAGTATTGTACTGACAAATATGGTACTGATCGCGTGGCAAATATCGCGACTTTTGGTAAAATGATGGCAAAAAACGCCGTGCGAGATGTGGCGCGAGTTTTGGAAGTTCCTTATTCTGAAGCCGACCGTATGGCTAAATTAGTTCCAGATCCAAACCAAGGTAGACATATACCACTTCGAGTCTCGCTCGAAAATGACCAAGATTTAAAGCATGAATATGAAACTAATCCAACTGCTAAAACTGTTTATGATTTTGCAATGCAGCTTGAAGGTACGATTCGAAACCACGGTGTTCATGCTTGTGGCGTTGTGATTGCGCCAGACGATTTGGTGAAATATCTGCCTCTTGAAATGGCACAAAAAGGTGTTGTAGTAACTCAGGTTCCGATGGGCCAGGTTGAAGACCTAGGTCTTTTAAAGATGGACTTTTTAGGTCTTAAAAACCTTTCAATTATTTCAACCGCACAAAAAATTGTCAAAAAAACATACGGTATTGATCTTGATCTTTCGAAACTTAGTCTCGACGACAAAAAAGCTTATGAATTGCTAGCTCGTGGTGATTCAACTGGTGTTTTTCAGCTTGAATCTGCTGGTATGAAGCGATATCTGCGGGAGCTTAAACCTTCAAAGTTTGAAGATATTATTGCGATGGTTGCGCTTTATCGACCCGGGCCAATGAGCGAAATTCCGAAATTTATTGCTCGAAAGCACGGTGAAGAGCCAGTTACTTATTACGAAGACCATATGGAGAACGCTCTTAAAAATACTTATGGAATTTTAGTTTATCAGGAGCAGTTTATGCAGATTTCGAAAGAAGTCTGTGGTTTTACTGGTGGCCAGGCGGATACTCTTCGAAAGGCCGTGGGTAAAAAGAAAATTGATCTGATGAAAAAAATGAAGGGTGAGTTTATTGAAGGAGCAGTAAAGCATTCTAATGCTGACCGAGGAAAGGTTGAAGCTTTTTGGGAGCACTTGGAAGAATTCGCCAACTATTGTTTTAATAAGTCGCATGCGGCGTGTTATGCTTTAATCGCCTATTGGACAGCTTATATTAAGGCGCATTACCCAGACGCTTTTATGGCAGCGCTAATGACGGCCGATTCTGACGATACTGACCGTTTAGCGATTGAGATTGCTGAATGTCGTTCTATGGGAATTGAGGTTCTTGGTCCAGATGTAAATGAATCGTTCAAAGATTTTGCGATTGTGCCTCACGAGAATAAAATTCGCTTTGGCCTTTTAGCAGTGAAAGCTGTTGGTAGTGGTGCAGTTGATGCGGTTTTGAACGCTCGAAAAGCTGGTGGAAAATTTACTTCAATTTTAGATTTTGCAAAACGCGTTAACGCCCGCCAATTTAATAAAAAGGCTTGGGATTCATTAATTATGACTGGGGCTTTTGACCAATTTGGAACCCGTTCGGATTTACTTTTTAATCTTGAAAGAATCCAAGACTATGGTTCGAAATCTCAAAAAGAGGCACTTTCAGGCCAGACAGATCTGTTTGGTTTTGCCGGTGCTGAAGATATGCGGGTTGAATCATCAATTGAATTAATTAACGCACCAAAACAACATACTGATAAAGAGCGTTTAACTTGGGAGCGTGAACTTTTGGGGCTTTATGTTTCAGCGCATCCACTCGATAGATATGTTAAATATTTCGAAGAACAGACTCAGCCGCTTTCACAGGTTCAACCAAATACTGACGGTCAAAAAGCAATTATTGGTGGAATTGTGATTGATGTTCGAACAATTATAACGAAATCTGGAACAAAAATGGCGTTTGTAAAGATGGAAGATAAAACTTCTGAAGGTGAGGTTATTATTTTCCCGAATCTTTATTCTGAAATTAGTGAAAAGCTTAAAATTGATACAGTTTTAAAAATTGAAGGAAAAATTTCTGCCCGCGACAGGGAGGGTAATTTGAAATCTGACGCTCAGATTATAGCGGAAACGGTTTCGATAATAACAGACGAGGAATTGGAAAATTATGAATCTACAGGCCGTAGAGCAGACGGTTTGAAGGCAAGAAAAGTCCCTCAAACTAAAACAGTTTCACAAAAAGTTTCAAATACGCAAAAAAAGACATTTACTCCTAAAAACAATAGCAGTGTGATTCAGAATAAATCTTCAGAAAAATCGACATTAAATCCATCAAAATCAGCAGAAAACTATCAAGCCGAAAAAATACAAAGAGTTTTCGTGCATATTAAAAATCCAAGTGATCATGAATCATTGCTTTCAGTAAAGAAGATCTGTGGAAAATTCCCAGGTATGAGCGAGATAATTTTGGTTCTCGGCGAGGTTGAGAAATCTGCAATTCGAATGCCATTTAAAGTTGATTCAAATTCAGATTTACCAAAAGAGTTAGTGAGATTACTAGGCGAAGATTGTGTTGTTCTTAAGAATTAAAAGTAAAATAAAATCTCCAGTTAAATTCTGGAGATTTTTAATTATTCTATAAATTATTATTTTTCGAAAGGTCTTGCAAGTTCAAGCTCTGGGTGAGCTTCTGCAATACGCATTAACTCATTATATTTCGCAACTCGATCAGTTCGTGAAAGTGAACCAGTTTTAATTTGTCCACAGCCCAATCCTACCGCTAAATGCGCAATTGTCACGTCTTCAGTTTCACCTGAGCGGTGGCTCATAACAGTATTGTAGCCGTTATTTTGTGCTAATTTTACAGCTTCAATTGTTTCTGTTAAAGAACCAATCTGGTTTGGCTTAATAAGAATTGCGTTCGCAACACCTAAATCAATTGATTTTTGGAGGAGTTTTGAATTTGTAACCATCAGGTCGTCACCAACAAGCTGAATTTTTGAACCAAGTTTTTCGGTAAGAATTTTCCATCCATCCCAGTCGTTTTCAGCTAGGCCATCTTCAATCGAAACAAAAGGATATTTCGAAGTTAGATTTTCGTAAAATTCGATCATTTCTTCGCTTGAAAGCACTGCATTGTTGGCTTTTAGGTTATATTTTTCTTCTTTATAGAATTCACTTGAAGCTGGGTCTGAAGCAAAAGCAATATCTTTGCCAAGTTCATATCCAGCATCTTTGATAGCTTCTGAAATTAATTGAAGTGGTTCTTCATTACCATTTTGAACTTTTGGAGCATAGCCACCTTCATCACCAACAGTTGTTGGGTAATTTTTAGCTTTTAAAACTTTTGCTAAAGCGTGGAAAGTTTCTGTACCCATCTGAACCGCTTCGAAAATAGTTTTTGCACCAACCGGCATAATCATGTATTCTTGAATATCGGTTGCCCAGCCAGCATGTGCGCCACCATTCATGACATTCATCATTGGAAGTGGAAGATTCGGTGTTGAATTTGTTTTTTCAGCGATATATTGCCAAAGTTCTACACCTTTTGCATTTGCAACAGCTTTTGCGGTAGCAAGTGAAACTGCTAAAATTGCGTTTGCGCCAAGGTTTGATTTGTTTTCTGTGCCGTCGAGCTCAATCATAGTTCTATCGATTGCTTCTTGATCTTCAGCATTTTTACCGAATAGGGCTTCACGAATTTGATTATTTACAGCTGAAACTGCTTTTGTTACGGCTTTTCCACCGAAAGCTGAGCCACCATCACGAAGTTCAAGAGCTTCACCTGAACCTGTCGACGCTCCGCTTGGAACTGCTGCTCGGCCAAAAGATCCGTTTTCTAAAATTACATCCGCCTCAACTGTTGGGTTGCCGCGGGAGTCTAAAATTTGTCGTCCTTTGATGTCTTTAATTATGTATTCCATATTCCCATTTTAGCACCAAAAAAAGCCTTTCGCAAGAGTTTTATCTTGAAAATATTATTTGCCAAAAATGGCTAAACTATGGTATAATTATCATAATATGAAGATCTCTCGAAAGAAGGAAAATGCATTCGTCTTCTTTAAAAACCTTGCGATGACGACAACTGTTTTTGGAGTTGTTTTGATTTTAGTCTTTTTAACGCAAGGGTGGCGGCTTGATGAAAAATTTGAAGTGCAACAAACTGGCTTAGTTCAATTTAATTCTTCAGTTTTAAATTCAATTGCTGAAATTGACAAAAAGAAATTACCAGAAGGAACACCTACGAAAATACTTGCAAAACCAGGGAGCCACGAATTTTCAATTTGGAAAGAAGGTTATAAAACTTGGTGGCGGCGTGCCGAAGTTAAAGTTGGTGAAATTTTGTGGCTAAATTATGCAAGATTAGTTCCAAAGCAACTTAATGAAAAGAGTTTTTTGAATATTTTAAATTTAAAATCTGCTCAAGTTTCACCAGATAAAAAGAAGATTTTTACAATTTCTGAAGATAATAATGGTGAGGCAGCTTTCTGGTTAATTGATATTTCTTCAAGCGAGCCAAAAATCTCGAGAATTAATTTTAACTCGAATATCTTTGAGCGCGATTCTCAAAATAATAAAAGTATAAACCAAACTAATTTTTATAAAATTGCAGAAAATTTGCAATTTTCGAAAGCCTCAAATGATAACAAGAAGGCGCTCTTAAGCTTTAAAAATGGCGATAAAACTGAATGGCTTATTTTAAATTTCGAAAATCCAGATGAGTCTATTAATATAACCCAAAAATTCCATATTGATTTTTCGAAAATTATACCCTCAAATGATGAATTAACTAAGCTTATTGGAATTTCTGGATCTGATTTACGAGAAATTAATCTTTCGAATAGTACAATTTCTGCGGCAATTCTAAGCGATATTGTTGATTTTGAACTTTATGATAAAGAGAATATTACTTATATTAAGAATAATTCAAAAAGCGGTGATTTTTTAGTTGGTCTTCGAAAAAATGATAAAAATATTGAAATTGCAAAAAACATTAAAAAACAACCGAAGATTGCAATTGGGCGATATTATCGAGAGAGTTATGTTTATATCGGACAAGATTCGAAAATTGATATTTATAAATCTGCTAGCTGGACAGAAAAAATGCATTTGACCAAAACACTTAATTTGAAGTTCTCGCCAGATTATTTAAAGCTAAATGGTGAGTCTCGGATTTTAGTTGCAAAAAAGAGCAAAGACATTTTTTCTTTTGATATTGAAACGCGTAATGAGTATCAGTTTTCGGTATCGAATGATGGTGAAATAAAATGGCTTGATGATTTTATTTTGGGTAATTTTGAGGGTGAAAGAATGGCAATTTATGATTTTGATGACATGAATAAACAAATTCTTTCACGAGCAATTTCGAATCTTCCATTTACGCTTTCTAATGATAATAAATATATTTATAGCTTTGTTCAAAATAATTCTGGCGGATATTCTTTAAACCGCTTAAAAATGACAATTGAAGAATAAAAATATTCTTTTTAGAATTTCATCTAAAAGCTGGCGATAGTGATCATTTTTGGTATTTTTTATTGATTTTTTGCCGATTCTAAGGTAAAATTTTAAATATTATGAATAAGAAATCATCTAGACTTTATTGTTTCTCGCCAACCGTAATGCTAATTACTTTTATTTTCGAAAGTTTTTCAGCGGCATTTGCAATTTTTAAATATAAGCCAAGTAAAATTCGCACGCTAATTATTTTACTTTTAATGAGTTTGGCGGGCTTTCAAGCGGCTGAATTTATGGTTTGTGAAACAGGATATTTTTCCGGAATGGACTGGGCTAGGTTTGGCTATCTTGCGATAACGCTTTTACCGCCGCTTGGTTTGCATTTAGCACACGAAATTTCTGGTAAAAAAGCAAGTATTTTAGTGAGAACTTCTTATTTAACTTGTGTACTTTTTGCAATTTATTTTGTATTTGTAAGCAGAAGTGTTTTTACTGGAGAAAATACTTGTCGAGCGAATTATTCAGTTTTTAACACGCCAAATGGGGTCGCAACACTCCTTTATACGCTTTATTATTATGGCTGGCTTTTTGTAGCGGTATTTTTCTGTTGGAATCAAATTGCGAAGATGACAAGAGAAAATAACCGTGGAATTTTACGAATATTCCTCTCGCGTTCTAAAAAACTTAATGAAATTATGAATGGTGAAAATCTTCGAAAAATATCAGCCTTAAAATGGTTGATTGGCGGATATGTTGCGTTCATTTTACCAACAACAATCGTGAATATTGTAAATCCATCTACGATTGAGGGAATTCCATCAATTATGTGCGGCTTTGCAGTTTTAATGGCGATTGTTTTGATTGGATTTGTTGCTCCAAGAACACTTGAACTAAAAAAGAAATAATCTTATATTTGTTGAAAAAACAAAAATATGGTAAAATAATACCAATATGAAGAAAAATCTTACACTTGTTGTAAATCCTCGCTCAAGCGGTTTCGAACTGATTCGAAAAAAGATTTTGCCTTTTTTAGATGAAACTCATTTCGAAAAAGGCAGTTTTAAAACTTTTGAAATTCAACCAACTTCACCTATGGAAAACGCTCGTGAAATGGCAAAAGGTTTGGAAGATGATGATATTATTCTGGTTGCTGGCGGCGATGGAACGGCGCATATTGCAGCAAATGCTGTAGCTATTTCTGAAAAAAAGAACATAAAAATCAAATTTACAGGATTCGGAAACTTTAACGATTATGCTCATAGTTTTTCGAAAAATAGCGGAAAAGCGGCAATTAAGTCTTTTGAAACACTAAAGGTTCAAGCTAAAATTAGACCAATTGAATTAAGAATTAATGGTGAATTTTTTAGATATGCACCGCTTTATGCAACGGTTGGCTTAACTGCTGAAATGGCTGAAATTTTCGAAGGGGGAAGGATCCGAAAGGTTTTGAAAAAGGTTTATAATCGAAATATACGTTTAATTCTTTCGCTTTCTGCTGCAACACGATTTTATTTCAAACATTGTCGTAATCATATTCTGAACCTTTCGAAAATTAAAATTAATGATGGAGATTCTTTAAATATTCCACAGAATCCAACGGATATTGTTTTTATGAATGGTCCGAGGATGGCGAGGATTATGCGAAGTTCAATTAATAAGAAAGATAGTGATAATTTTGGATTTGGAGTTTTAAACTCGGCGGGGCTTATACGAAATTCTCCATTTTTAGTGAAAGGTTTTTTTGGCAAAATTCCGCTTAAAAGGGCTGATTATGTAGAAATAGCTTTTCGGAAACCTCAAAATATTGTAATTCAAATTGAAGGCGAGGTTTGTAAAATTGAAAAAGTGAAAACTATTGAAGCAAAGATAAGCGATAAAATAACTGAGATTTTATAGAGGTTAAAATGAATGAAGTTGAGTTAACAAAAAAACTTATTGAAATTGAGAGTATTTCTGGAAATGAAACTGAGATTTTAGATTTTTTGGCAAATTTTTTACTGGAGAACTCGGTTGAGGTTTGGCAAAATGAAGATTTTACGGCTGGTATTTTAAAAATCAGAACAAAGGGAAATGAGTTTTCGAAAAGTAGTCGAGCGGTTATTTTGACGGGACATATTGATACTGTTTCAGCTGGTGATTTACAGGCTTGGGAAGAATCACCTTGGAAAGCGACTGAAACTAACGGAAAAATTATTGGTTTGGGCGCAAGTGATATGAAAGGTGGTTTGGCTGCTCAATTTATTGCTGGTATTGAATTTGTTAAAGAAAATAATTTCGCAAGTGATTTTGACCTTTGGTTGGTTGCAGTTTCAAATGAAGAAATTGATGGCCGTGGAAGTCGAAATTTTGTAAAATGGTTGAACGAACGAAAAGAATTTGATTATAGTGAATTCTTTGGTGTGATTGCAGAACCAACAAATTGTGAAAATATCGAAATTGGTCATCGTGGAAATCGCTTTGTTCGATTAAGATTTAAAGGTGAGAGTGGCCATGCCTCGCAACAGATGAATTTTTATAAATCTGCACTTTCAAAAGCTTCGTTTTTTCTAGCAGAAATTAATAATATTCTTGAAGATTGGAAAGAAAATTTTTCGAACGATTTTTTAGGATCACCAAGTTTAGTTCCAACCTCATTGAGATCTGGTGAAGATAAAAGCCCAAATAAAACTGCGCCTTCTGCTGAAATAATTCTTGATGTTCGAACTACACCTGAGCTTGACTCTGATTTTGAGAATATCTTTAATTCGTTAGCTGAAAAGTACGATTTTAGGTGGGAATATCATAGTGAGCCGGTTCCTTCAAGCCTTGTTCCAAAAAGATCAAGGGTTATTAAAAATATTTTGAAGGTTTCGAAATTAAGTGAAGAATCTATTATGGTTAGTCCAGGTGCGACCGATCAAGGTGAATTTGTAAATGGGTTGAAAAATGCTCAGATAGTTGTTTTTGGGCCTGGTGAATGGGATGAGGCTCATCATCAGAACGAATTTATATATATAGATAAGCTTTCGAAATATAAAACTTGGATTATTGATTTTTTGAAAGAATTTTAACGGAAAGTGTTGACTTGAATGATATTTTTTGGTAGAATTAAAACATACGCGGGTTTAGCTCAGTTGTTAGAGCGCTTCCTTGCCATGGAAGAGGCCAGGAGTTAGAGTCTCCTAACCCGCACCAATGTAGATATCAAAATGACTGCTCAGGCAGTCTTTATTTTATCGTACTAACATAAAATATTTAGGTTTTTGTAGTTTAGATTAATTTATTGATATTTTTTATTTTCTCCTTTTTTGACAGATGATTTGAACTGAAGTATGGGAGGGGAGGCTTATCATCTCCAGCTTGAATCACTCACTAAAGGTTATGTTTTGAAGTTTCCAAATTTAATTGCTAAGCTCTAAATTATTACTGATTAGCTTGCTTTCGAAAGGGAAGACTTCTATTAAATAATTGCCGGATTGTTAAGTTTCGCATTTTAAAGGTTTTGCCAGTCCTCAGAGGTGATCTGTATGGAATTGCCTCAATTGGAGCAACAAAATAGACCTACGGCCATCTGATCCCGTAGGTCTAATCCTTCTATAAACTAAAAGAAGCAGCTACCCATCAAGTAGCTGTTCCTTTTTTGGTACCGCGAGCCGGACTTGAACCGGCACGAGCGTAATGCTCACCAGATTTTGAGTCTAGCGTGTCTACCAATTCCACCATCGCGGCTTATTATGGTTTTGACTATTTACATAGCTCATTATCTATTGTATACTAAGAGTAGGGAAAAATCAAGAGAAATGAATGATAATAATAAGAAAAATCAAAATAGTGGATTAAGCATACCAGAGAGACAGTTGCGGAATGCTTTTTCAAATGATAGAAATCGGGCCGCAATTGAATTTCGAAGACAAAAAGTTCAACAGATTTATCAAAAAGCTAATATTGAACAAATTGCAGAAATCCAGCAAAGTAAAAAAGAAATTCAGCCAGAAAAAATTAACTTGGCGGAATATTTAAAAAATCACAATAACTCTAAAAAAGTTGATGGGCAGCGAGAAGAATTAATTAAAAACTCAATTGAGGAAGTTTCGAAACCATTTCAACCGCAACCAAAAGCTAGTTTTAATTCTGGTGTTGGTCAAGAGACTGACGACTTTAAGACTCGTCAAAAAGTTATTCAACCACTTCAGAATAAGCAAGATGTCGTAAAAGTTGATGAAAACTCGCATAGCTTAGGAGCAGTAAAGTATAAATCCCAGCAAGATGTTCGAAATCTGTACAATATCCAGCAAGAAAATCAGCCGAGTGAGCAGTGGAAACGATATCATGCAGCTTGGCAGAATTATTATCAAAAATATTATGAGACCTATTATTCAGTCGCCTTGGAGCAACAAAGAAAGCAGACAGCAAACATTCAACCAGAAGTTGCTGAAGATTTAACGGAAAGTCAGAAAAAAGAGCGAGCTTTAGCAAAGCTTCGAAAAGACATTTCGGAAAAAGCACGTCAGCAAACTGAGAAAATTCGAAAATCTCGCCATTTTGTACCAATTTTTTCAGCGATTATTGTGGTAGCTTTATTTCTATTTCTGCAATACAATAGACTAATTTTTGCTTCAGTTGAGGCTTACGTTGCACCAGGAAATTCGAATGCTGCTCAAACAATTTATAGCCCGAATTCTTCTAACTCGGTTGGACAAGAATCAAAATTAATTATTCCAAAAATTAATATTGACGTTCCGGTTATCTATGGTGTTGGAAACGATAATGCATCTCAATTGAAAGCGATGGAAAAGGGTGTCGCACACTTTTCGATCCCAGGTGCAAATGCGGTTCCAGGGCAAAATGGAAATACCGTCTTAAGTGGTCATTCAAGTAATGATTTGTTTGATACGGGTGATTATAAATTTATTTTTGCTCAGCTTGATAAACTCAAACAGGGTGATGTAATTTACGCTAATTATAATGGTAAGCGATATACTTATAATGTAACTAGAACAGAAGTTGTTATGCCGAATCAAGTGAATAGAGTACAAGTTGGAACGGATAAACCAATGCTAACTTTGATTACTTGTGTTCCTCTTGGGACTGCCGAAAAGCGTTTGCTCGTTTTTGCTGAACAGATTTCTCCAGATCCAACTAAAGCTGAAAAGCCAGCCAATCAGGAGAATTCTGAGAATAAAGAAGTAACACTTCCAAGGAATTCTCTAACATTTCTCGAAAGACTATTTAGTTGGAAGTGGGATTAGAATAATAAATTGCTCAAGTTTAAATTTGAGCAATTTATTTTTTTGAAAACTCTTGAAAATTTAGTAAAAATACAGTAAAATATACATAAGCTAAATAGGGAATAAAATGAGAGACGAAATTATCATAAATGGAAAAAAATATGATGCGATTACGGGCGAGCTTTTAAGCGCTCCAAAAAATAATAATATTAAAAATAAAGATATTTCGAAAATCCATAATAATTTGCAACGTTCAAGTACTTTGAATCGTAAATATGTTACAGTTCCAAAGAGGCAAGGAATCTCTATTCATCAAGATGAGATGATTAGTCAATTTAAACGCCGTCACGATTATCAAGAAGCGATTTTGCGCGCTCGTGAAGCGAAGGAGACTCAACAAGACCGAATTTTAATTTCACGTTTTTCGAAAAATTCTAAAATAATTTCACCAATTTCAAAAGAGCAAATTGAAGAAGTTGATAAGATTGCGCCTTTCGAAGAACATCTATTTGCTAAAAAAGCTAATGAAGAACTTCGATTAAAAAAAGCTCAAAAACAAGAAATTTCAAACCAAGAAGTTAAAGAATTCGCAATTAGTCAAGCAATTGAAAAATCTCGCAAAGAAAGTAAGAAAAGTCGTGGAATTCATCGAAAGAATTTTTTTGTACGTAAGAAGTTTATTAGCTTCTCAATGGGTTTTGCTGTTGCAATGTTTGGTATTGGATATTTAACCTATGTTAACTTACCAGATATTGCAAGCAGAATTACAGCTTTTCAGTCTGGGATGGCAGTTGAAACTCCTGCCTATATTGCGAGTGGATATTCTCCGAAAGGTTTAGCTTATTTTGACGGAAAAAATATTAATTTTGAGTATAAAAAGGGTGATTCAAATTATAAGGTTCAGCAATCGCAAAGTGGCTGGGATAGTTCAGCATTGCTGCAAAATTATGTCACAAAAAAATGGAGTGAAGATTATTCAACAACCTATAGCAATGGGTTGACTATTTATTCGAACCGTCGTGGTGAATCTGTTTGGGTAAATAATGGAAAACTTTATAAAGTTGAGGTTTCTGGCAATAAGATTTCAGATGAAGAAATTCGAAAAATTGCAACCAGTCTCAGTGTATAAAAAGTAGTTTTGTCTACTTTTTATTTTGGGTTGAGAAAAAATAAAAATTAAAGTATAATAGATAATTATGAAAGCAAGAACTCGTTTTGCGCCAAGTCCAACTGGATATATTCACGTTGGAAATGTTCGAAGCGCACTTTACCCTTATTTGATCGCTAAGCAAACTGGCGGAGATTTTATTTTGCGGATTGAAGATACCGACCAAGCTCGATTTGTTGATGGTGCAGAAGATTTAATCCTTGATACTTTAAAATGGCTTAGGCTAGACTGGGATGAAGGCCCAGTTTATAACGAAAAAAATCAAGAAAAAGGTGATTTTGGGCCATATCATCAAACTCAACGTCGTGAAAAATATCTTGGGTGGGCGCAAAAAATGATTGAAAAAGGCTTAGCTTATGCTGATCCATATTCACCAGAAGAGGTTGAAGAATTTCGAAAAAAAGCTAAATCTGAAAAGCGTGCATTTTTATATCGCAACCATCGCCCGGAAAATCCGCCAGAATGGAAACTTGGAATGCCACTCCGTTTTAAGACGCCAGAAATTAAACGCTACACTTGGCATGATGCTGTGATGGGCGAGCTTTCGGCTGGACCAGAAGCTTTGGATGATTTTATTTTAATTAAAGCGGATGGTCTTCCAACTTATAATTTTGCACATATTGTCGATGATTTCGAAATGAAAGTTACACATGTAATTCGTGGCTCAGAATACGTTGCTAGCACTCCAAAGTATCTTTCGTTGTATGAGGCACTCAAGATTCAACCACCAATTTTAGCTCATTTACCTCATATCTTAGCACCGGAAGGCAATAAAAAACTTGGTAAACGCGATGGGGCGAAAAGTGTTAGCGAATATCGAGCAGATGGAATTTTACCAGAGGCAATGCTGAATTTTTTGGCTCAACTTGGCTGGAATGATGGCACTGAGCAAGAGATTTTTACTAAAGAAGAGCTAATTGAAAAATTCTCTCTTGACCGCGTGCAAAAATCTGGCGCGAGGTTTGACGAACAGCGACTTTTGTGGCTTAATGGCCAGTGGATTCGTAAAATCTCTCTCGAAGATTTATTTGAGCGCGTTCGAGATTTTTGGGGAGAAAATGCACAAAATGCTAGCGAAGAATACAAAAGAGAAGTTCTTGGTTTAGTTTTTGATCGCTTAAAAACACTTAAAGATCTCCCGCTTGCTAGCGAATACTTTTTTGCTGAACAACAAGCTGATTTAGAGATGATTTCGAAGAATAAGCAGCTTAAAAAACTTGAAAAATCGCAAATTATGGAACTTTTGAATTTGGTAAATTCTGAATTGGAACAGCTTAAGGATTGGAATGATGATGAAATCCAAGAATTGTTAAATAGGTTGCTTGAAAAGACTGGCCAGAAACCGGGAATTCTATTCCAGATTATTCGGATTACACTAACTTGGGCGCCATTTTCGCCAGCTTTGAATCAAACTCTACGAGTGATTGGTAAGCATGAAAGTATAAAACGCCTTAAAAATTCACTACAAGAAATTGAAAAAATGTAAAAATAAGCTCCGCAATAAACGGAGTTTATTTAATATTTTCGAAAATAATTTTAGCAATTTCTCGCGGTTTTTCCATTGGCGACAAGTGGCCAGAGTTTTTAAGAATATGAAAATCTGATTTTGGGAAGTTTTTGCGAAATACTTCTTCATTAAAAGGTTGAACTGTTCCATCTTTATTGCCAATAATAGCAATTTTAATATAATTGTTAGTTCCAAACACTTTTTTATCAAGTGCGATTGGGATTGTTATTTTTTGCGCAAGTAACTTTTTTGCTGAATTTTGGCATAAAAACATATTTTGATATATATTTTTATTTGCTTCAAGCGACCAAGTTTTTTGAAGAGTAGCTGCTTTAAAAGGTGAAAAAACTGGTAGATTTGAAAAAATCATTAAAAATCTAGATTTATTTAATAATTTCATTCCAGTTAAAAATGAATCGCTAGGCTCAAAAACGGGATTTATAATAATGGTTGGAATTTTTTTTGAAATCTCATCATCGCTGACAAAATAAGAACTAAAAGAGTGGCCGACGACAAGCTGAATTTCGCCAAAATCACTAAGTTTTGAAATCATCTTTTGGTAGAAAATTCGAAAAACATCAATATTTTGAAAAGTGTTAAGTGAACTTTTACCGTGAGCAGGCAATTCACAAATAATAATTGAATATTTTTTTGAAAGCTCAAATCCGAGTGGGGTTAGTCCGAAATAATTTCCACCGAAGCCATGAAAAAGAACGGCGGTTGGTTTATTTTCTTCTAAATTTTTATATATTGAAATTTTATTATCATCAATATTGATAAATTCATTTTTCAGCTTTTTTCGCCAAGATTTTAGATTCATTACTTAATTATATCATTTTTAACACCTAATTACAAAATATACTTTCGAAAAAGTATAGATTGTGGTATAATAAATTTAAAGCTTAAGAATTTTCAAATAAAAAAGAAAGGAATAAAATGGCAAATCCGCTGCGACTAGTGATGATTCGGCATGGGCAAAGTGAAGCTAATATCGTTCAGCATGCACAAAAGCTTGGGCAAAAAATTGATCTAGAAAAAAAGGTTGAAACACGCGCAGACTGGCGACAGCGGCTCTCACCGAAAGGAAGAGAACAGGCTGAGAAAGCAAAAGAGGAGCTTTCGAAAATTTATGGAAGTTTGGATTTTTTTGATTCGAAGTATACCTCACCTTTTATTCGAGCAAGAGAAACTGCTGCAATTTTAAGCGGAGAAAATCGCCATTTTTGGAAAATTGACGACCTACTCTCAGAGCGTAATTGGGGGATTTTTGGTCGCGTAGATATGAATGAGCGAGTTGATAATTTTTCAATTACAATGAGATATCTCTATAATGATCCATTTTTTATGCGCCTTGATGGCGGTGAGAGTATTTTTGATGTTTATTTGCGTTTTCGAAGTTTTTGCGAGCGTTTGAGAAGAGAAGAATCGAATCAAAATGTTTTGATTGTTTCACATAAACAATTGATTCAGGCTGCTTGCTATTTAATTGAAGGTTTCCTACCTGAGCAATGGAATGACAATCGAATACGAAATATTTATGATGTACCAAATTTGGGGGCAATTGAGTATTCAAGGATTAATCCAATGAATGCAAGTGATGTTCGTGAAAATTTTGCTTGGCGGAGAATTTTGAATTTGGGTGAAGCTGACGGAAAATATGGAGAGTGGGAGGAATTTGACATTCGCCGAGATTTTTCGAATGATGAATTGATAGCTCAAATTAACGAGAATAAACCTTTTTTAAAATAGTTATTGACAAAGCTTAAACGTTTTGATATAATTTTATCATAGTTGATGTGTTATCAAGGGCGATGTTTGTTTTCTCCCCTAAATAACACTTATAAATAAAAATAAATAACAAAAACCGCCCAGGGTGGGCACACATCAACAAATAAATCACTGCTTGAAAAAGTGGTGATTTTATATTATAATGAATAAGATTATGTTTAAAAAAGGAATTCAGAGAAAACTTGAAAAATATGTTCGAAAATATTTCGAAACCCATCCGGATATTAAATTGATTACGGTTGCTGGTTCTGTTGGAAAAACTAGTACAAAACTTGCAATTGCAACTATCTTAAATCAAAAATATCGTGTACGATTACACGAGGGGAACCACAATACACATTTGAGTGCCCCTTTGGCCATTTTAGGAATAAATTTTCCTGGAAATCCTCGTAATTTTTTGGAATGGCATAGAGTTTTTAAAGCTGCAAGAAAGCGGATTAAATCACCTAGTGATCAAGAGCCGCAAATTATTATTCAAGAACTTGGAACTGACCGCCCCGGTGATATTGAGCAGTTTAGTAAATATCTTGCTCCAAATATTGCAGTAATTACCTCTGTTACTCCTGAACATATGGAGTTTTTTGGAAATATTGATGCTGTTGCACAAGAAGAGCTTGAGGCTGCAAGCTTTGCTGAAATGGTGATCTTAAACCAAGATGATATTTCGCCAGATTTTTTTAAGTATGTTCGAAATTCAAATATCGCAACTTATAGTTCGATTGGTGGAGCTAATTATAATTTTATTGCTAATAATTTTTCTTTACTTGATGGTTTTAGTGGTAAAATTCAAACTCCAGAATACGGCGAAATTAATGTTCGAGCAAAAGTTTTTGGTGAACATTCTCTTAGGCCGATTACTAGTGCGGTAGCTGTTTCTATTAAACTTGGCTTAAGCCCACAAGAAATTGTAGGTGGGTTGGCGAGCTTAAAGCCGGTTCCTGGGAGAATGAATTTTATGCGGGGTGTTAAAGACTCTGTCTTAATTGATGATACTTATAACTCAAGTCCGGCTGCGCTAGAAGCTGCAATTAAAACACTTTATTCTCTTTCTGCACCTTCGAAAATCGCAGTTATTGGAAGTATGAATGAGCTTGGAGAAGCCTCTGCTTTTGAGCATAAAAAAATAGGTGAAATGCTTGATGGGATTTCTCTTTCCTGGGTGGTTACTGTTGGTGAGCATGCAAATAAATTTCTTGCTCCGGCTGCAAGATTACGAGGTTGTCAGGTTTATGAAGCAAAAAATGCAATTGATGCGGGAACTTTTGTCCATAAGATTATGGGGCAAGGCGCTTTAGTGCTGCTTAAAGGCTCTCAAGGTGAGATTTATCTTGAAGAAGCTACAAAGATTCTTCTCTTAAATAAAGATGATGAAAAATGGTTGGTTCGTCAGGATGAAAAATGGAAAAAAACCAAGGATGACTTTTTTAGTAGCTTTACAGAAGTTGCTGAAGACGAGGTTTAGATGAAAGAAATTTTACCAATTGTTGATGAAAATGATAAAATTATTGATGAAATTGATAAGGCTAAATTTGATAAAACTACGGGGAAAATTTATCGAACAGTTTCATTAATTTTATTTAATTTAGATGGTGATTTTCTGATTCAACGGCGGTCTTTTTCGAAAACTACATTTGCTGGAAAATGGCAAAATTCGGCGGCGGCTGGCCATGTTCAGATTGGCGAGAGTTATCTAGATGCAATTCATCGTGAGACTATTGAAGAAATTGGTTTAAACTTACAGTTTCAAGATTTTATTAAAGTTGAAAAGGTTTTTATTCATACTAAAGAAAATAAACGGCGTTTTATGCAAGTTTTCGCTGCAAAAACTGATTTTAAGCTTGAAACGTTAACAATTGCACACAATGAAGTTGCAGAAATTAAACTAGTTAATTTTAAAGAATTCCAAAAAATGGTTGAAAAGAATCCTGAAGACTTTACAGATTCGCCAGAAGATACATTAAAGATTGTTAAAAAAGCCCTAGCAAAAGTTGAAAAATAACTATTCGCAAGCAATTTTATAAAGGGCTATTCCAGTTGCAACCGAAACGTTGAAGCTTTCTTTTTGGCCAAACATTGGAATTTCAAGGGTCTTGTCGCACGAATCGAGTAATTCTTTCGAAATTCCTTCAACCTCTTCACCTAAAAGTAAAGCGATTTTGGCATTTTCGTTAGCTGTAAAATCTTTTAAAAAAATTGATTTTTTACTTTGTTCTAGCGCAAAGATTTCGAAACCTTGATTTTTTAGACCTTGAATTGTTTCAAAAATATCTTCAGAAATCTCAGCTGAAACGATTTCTTCAGCACCGAGTGCAGTTTTGTGAATTTGTGAATTAATTTTTTGTGCAATGTGCGGCAAGCGTCCAGTTTTTTGAAAATTTTCATCCTTTAAAATTGGGAAGGGCGAATATCCGCTGAAGATAATTTTTGAAATTCCAAAGCCTTCACTAGTGCGTAAGATTGCGCCAATGTTATGAGTTGAGCGAATATTGTGCGCTAAAACAATAATTTCACGATTTTGTGTACGATTTTGATTTTCGAAAGAGTTAGGATTTTTCATTATTTTTTATTTTAGCATTTTTGATTGAAAAAATAAAGTGCTTGTGATAAAATTGAGTTAATGGAAGAAAATAAAGTTCAGCTAATGCGTAGGCAAAAGGAAGAAGAAGCGACCGAGCAGCGGGCTAGAATCCTTGGGTTAACGTATCTTGATACGCGAGATTTCGAAGATATTTTTCCTCTCGCAAGAGATCTTTTTACAAATGAGCAGATGTATCGGGCATTTTTGGCACCACTTCAAATTGGTAATATTGATGAAAATAAGCCTTGGCGAGTTTTGATTACCAGCTTAACTCCACGCTCAGTTATTCAAAAATTAAGTAAAAAATATCAAGACGAAGGTAAGACTCTCGAGCTTTTCTTGGTTTCTGAAAGCGCGTGGAAGAATATTATGCGGCGTTATGACCCGCCAAAAAAGGTTATTTATGATGATATTGAAATTGCTGGTGAAGGTGATAGCGCTACTTTAGATAAAGTTAGTCAAACTCTGGCGAATGTTGCTTCAGATCAGGTTTTTGATTATTTAATTGATCAAGCAGATAGGCTTGGTGCGAGTGATATTCATATTGAAAATCAACGTCAGACGATTCGAATCCGAATGCGTGTTGATGGTGCACTTCACCCAGTTGCTGAGCTTGGGCGAGATCGATACCGTGTCATTATGGGTGAGCTCTCTTCGCGTGCAGGAGTTTCGAGTGCTTCAAAAACTTCACAGTCTGGACATATGCAGAAGGATATTTATCGTGATGGAACTTCGCATCTTTTGAATTTACGTGTCGAAACTGTGCCTACGATGTACGGAATGGATGCTGTGATGCGTTTGTTTAATTTTGATGAAAGCATGCTTCAGCTTGACTTGCTTGGAATTGCGCCAAAAGAGCGAGCTGAAATTGATGAAATTATTTCTCATCCGCGTGGAATGGTTTTAATGGTTGGTCCAACTGGTTCTGGTAAATCAACAACTCTTTATTCTATGCTTAACGCCTTAAATACGCTTGATCGCAAGATTATTACACTTGAAGACCCGATCGAATATGGTATTGGTGGAATTTCGCAAATCCCAATCGATACAACACATGGTGCTAGTTTTGCAGACGGCTTGCGTTCTGTTTTGCGCCTTGACCCAGATGTTGTAATGGTTGGCGAGATTCGTGACAATGATACAGCAAAAACTGCAATTCAGGCTTCAATTACTGGTCACTTGGTACTTTCAAGCTTTCATGCTAATTCAACGAGTGCGGCTTTTTCGCGTATGATTGACATGATTGGTATGAATCCAATTTTCTCGAGTGCAATTCGACTTTTAATTGCTCAGCGGCTCGTTCGAAAACTTGACAAAAATGCTAAAGAATATATACCAGATGAAGCAACAAAAAGATGGGTTCGAAACGTTCTTGAAGGTGTTCCAGCTGAGAAACTTCCGCAAGATATTTCTGGAGATTTTAAACTTTGGAAACCAGTAGCTTCAGAAGATAGTCCGTTTGGTTATAAGGGGCGAATTGTAGTTATGGAAATGATGGTCGTGAATGATAATATCGCAGCATTTTTGCGTGGCGAAAGAGGAGTGATTTCAACTGAAGCCATTGAGGCTCAAGCTCGCAAAGATGGCCTTTTAACTCTCTTGCAGCAGGGCGTAATTTCGGCACTTCGTGGTGATACAACTATCGAAGAAGTAAATCGTGTAATTTAGCTCTTCACAAAAACTAAAAAGTATGATATAATGAGTCTTGATTGTATATATTAAATTTAAAAGTGAGTGGAAAATATGAGTTTTGAGTTAATCAAAAAAGTTAATGACGCACAGAAAAAAGAAGCTGTTCTTGATATTAAAAGTGGCGATACTGTTCGCGTTCACCAAAAAATTAAAGAAGGTAATAAAGAGCGAATCCAGATCTTCGAAGGTGTAGTTATTAGAACTGACCGCAAGAAGTCACACACTTCTCGAGTTACTGTTCGAAAAATTGCCAGTGGCGTTGGAGTTGAAAAATCTTTCCTTCTTCATAGCCCATTAGTTGAAAAGATTGAAATTGTTCGCCGTTCGAAAGTTCGCCGAAACTACCTTTCATTCTTGAGGAACCGAAGCGGTAAAAGTGCTCGTCTTAAACAAGTTACTTTTGACCGCGAAGCTGTAAATACTTTGCCAGAAGCTCAAAAAGCTGAAGAAAAAGTAGAGTCTACTGAAGGTAAAGAAGCTTAATAGTTTAATAAAATCGCTCAAATTTTGGGCGATTTTATTGTTTTATTTTTTATTGGCAATTGAAAATAAAAATAGTTTTTCGGTACTTATTATCACTCCTTATAAATAAGAGTTCGTTTAAAAATCTAAGCTATGGCCTTAAATTGGAATAATGTTATACTTTTCTTAGATTGTATCAGTTTGCGTAGAAACTATATAATCAACTTTTTGCAATAAAATGAACCAATTAATCTATTTAATTTTATAAAAATCACCAAGACTGTATTTATTTCCACTCAAAATATCATATTCAATCATTTCGAAATCTTTCAGAATATCACTTTTCTCGTCTATTTTTACAAATTGTTTAGTTAAGGCTGGATATTTTTCTCGTAAATCACTTAATAGATATTGAAAAGGCGAAAGTTTTGAATTGAATGCATTTAGGGCTAAAATCTGGTTATAGATTAAGCTTGAAGTTCCTAAATCTTGTTTATCTTTTTTAAAATTCGAATAAATAAAAAGTGGTGTGCGGCGGATATCATTTTTATTTAATTCTTTTTCGAACATTTCTCCATAAATTCCTGGCCAGTGGTCACCCCAAAAAATTACGATAGTTTTTTCATCCAATTTTTCAATTTCAGAAAGAAAATTTTTCATTGCTTTATCTGAGCGTGAAATTCCCTCAAGATAAGCTTGAATAGTTTTTGCATTATCTGGATTTGCACCATTTTTTGCATTAACACTAAAATTATGTTCTGAATAAGCATTTTCTTCATAGGGCATATGATTTTGCATTGTTACAAGGTGAATAAATTCAGATTTTTGGCTATTTTTTAGTTCAGTTAAAACTTCATTAAAAGCGGATTCATCTGAGATATATTTTGAGTTATCAATTTTAGAATTATTTTTGAAATCATCGGCACTTTTATATTCTTGAAAACCAAGATTTGGATAAACAGCTTCACGGCGATACATATTACGATTATACGGATGCATTGCGATTGTTTTGTAGCCATTTTCATTAAAATTTTTCACGATTGAAGGTGTGTCTTTATTTGCAGGCACAATTGAAGTATAGGGGATTGAATTTAGGAAGAAATTACTTAATCCCGTTAAAGCTTCAAATTCAACATTAGCCGTTCCGCCACCATATTCACTTGAAGCGGCCCAGCCAGAACTTTGTAATTTTTTAATTTCTTGTGTATATGGAATTGGTTCTTTATTTCCATAATCATAAAGATGCTTGCCAAGCTTCGGGTCTATAAAGCTTTCACTCATCACATAAATAACATTTACTTTTTCGTCACTTAATTTTTTGCGATTTTTATTATTTTCTTCAGCAATTTTTTGGTATTTTTGGACAATTTTTTGCACGGCTTCTTTCGAATAACCTTCTGGCTGTTTTTGAGTTTTAGCCTGAAGGTTCGAAATTGTTGCTAAAATAAAGCCGTTGGTTCGGTAGTTATAAGCTTGATCGGTAAAATCAATAGAGGTTTCAAGATTTTCAACTTTAATGAAAGTGCCTTTTCCACTAAGGTTTCGAATTTCTAAAGTGTGTAAATTTAAAAAGTGCGCGCAAATTAGAATTAAAGTAATTTGTGGAATAAAAATTGCTATTTTTTGCTTTTTTGAAAATTTAAAATGCCAGATTCTTTTTGAAATTTTATTTGCAATAACGGTTATGATTATAATTATTGCAATCGCAAAAAGCATGTTTAAAAATCGTTCAAAATTAATCATTGAAGCTAACCCGCCAGCCTCGCCAGACATTGCTAAGTCTTCAGGTAAAAACGGCGTATTGCGTGATGCCATTTTTTCAGTATTGATATACATTATGGTTGTGGCGAGTGAAAATAAAACGCCCATTGAGATTCGCCAATTTCGAAAGATTCCAACAAACAAAAAACTGATTAAAATTGTTACAATTTGGCTATACTCGGCAATTTTTGGATTTTTCGAAAGGAATTCGTTAGCCTTTTCCCAGCCACCAAATTGGAGATTTAAAATATATTTTGCAAGAAAAGCTCCCAATAAATAAATACAAATCGTTGAAAATATCAAAAAAGTAGCTTTGCTTTGAATGATTTTTTTGCCAATTTTTGCGTATTTTATAACATTTTCTTGTGATCTTTTAGATAAATATTTTTTTAAAAATTCTTTAAAGTATTTTTCGAAATTAAGTTTTTTAAAATTTTTCATAATAATTTAATTATAACATTTTTTAGAAAAGTTGGCGAGAGTTGTTATTTGAGTTTTTTGGATTTTTGATATTTTATTTTTTTACTACGAAAAAACTCGGTGGCGGCTGAAAATAACAGGAGATACAGTTGATATTCTATTGTCGTTACACTCTGCTTTTCGAGCTAGATGCTCTAATCTATCACCTAATAAAAAGCGGCCATACCATAATAGGCATAACCGCAAATAACTTATCCCCAGCGGTACTTTTTACCATTGGGGGAACTGAAAGGTGTTTCACCATTTTGCAAACTGCCATTTGCAAAATGCTACTCGGTTAAAGAACTATCTCTATTCTCCGGAGGTTTTTAGTTATCATTTATTGAATTATAAATAAAAGACTTTTATATCTATTATGAATTTTCAATAAACGATAACCATTAAATTATAATAAAAACAATATAACCTGTCAATAATAAAATTAGACTTTTTGCAAGATTTTTGAGCTTAAAGTGCTTGAAATTTTAGTTTTTTTGTGTTAAAATAAAACAAGTTGCCAGAGACAGTAGCCGCCTCGCGTTAGCTAGGCTTAATCTGCTACCGAGGAATACTTTTTCTATCTGCCAACGAGTTTTGAAGGGAGGCTTTCAAAACGCCAGAATCTTAACAATTAGGTCGAAAAAATATTAACCAAAAAAGGAGTTTTTATGGCATTATCACGCGATAAAAAGAACCAATTGGTTGCTGAATTAAGCGCCGCTCTAAAAGACGCAAAAATGACAGCTTTTGCTGAATATAAAGGTTTGACAGTTGCCGATCTTCAAGAACTTCGAAAAGAAGCTCGCGAAGCTGGCGTTCAGATCAAAGTTGTTAAAAACCGCCTAGTGCGTGTTGCAATGCAAGAAGTTGAAGCTCTAAAAGAATCTGACACTTCTGCACTAAAAGGTCAACTCGTTTATGCAATTTCAAGCGAAGACGAGATTGCTGCTGCACAAGTTTTGGGTAAATTTGCAAAAACTCACCCAGAAATGAAACTTGTTGGTGCGTTTGCCGACAATGGCGATGTAATGGACACTGCAACTGTTACAACACTTTCAGAACTTCCAAGCAGAGATCAACTTATTGGTCAAATTGTGGACACACTTCTTTCGCCAATCAACGCGATTGCTGGTGGTCTTACAAACGAAGATTTGGAATTTCGAAAAGCAACCAATTAATTTATTTTAGAATATTAACCACTTAAATTTTTAAAGGAGTCAAAAATGGCTGACATTAAAAAATTGGCTGAAGAATTGGTAAAATTGACTATTCTTGAAGCTAACGAATTGAAAGAACACCTCAAAGAGGAATATGGAATTGAACCAGCTGCTGTTGCTGTTGCCGCTACTGCCGGTGCTGCTGATGCTGCTGACGAAAAAACAGAATTCACAGTTACTTTGAAAGATGCTGGTGCGCAAAAAGTTGCTGTTATTAAAGCAGTTAAAGAAATCACAGGTCTTGGACTTGGTGAAGCTAAAGCTATCGTTGACGGTGCTCCGGCACCAGTTAAAGAAAAAGTTTCTAAAGATGAAGCTGAAGAAGCTAAAAAGAAACTTGAAGAAGCTGGCGCAACTGTTGAGCTTGCTTAATTTTAATATAAATCAAATCGACCTAATTTAAGATTTTCGAAAATCGCTCAATTTTGGGCGATTTTTGTTTAGCTAGAATTTATTATTACGGGTATTGTAGTTTAGAATTGATATTTTAATAATTGATGAAAGTATTAAAATAAAGATAAGCGTTGTTTTTTTCATATTATAGTGTATAATCGTGGTTATGATCTATATTCCATTTTTAGCTATATTTATAACTATATTTATCTTTCTAAATCAAGCACTAATCAGGTATCTTTTTGATTTTAAAGTTCTTTCCCATCTTGCAATAGTTAGTTTTATAATTTTTGTCCTTTGCTGTATAGCCATACTCATTCTTGAAAAGTTAAAAGGTAATTTTGGGTTAAAAAAAGCCAAGAGAATTCGAAATGGAATCATGAAAATAACTTATATTTTGGCTATTTTGGAGCTTATTATTGGAGCTATAAGTGCCCTTATCCATCTCGGTCCTCTTGTCCTACTGGCTCTTATTGCCATAGCTGCTCTTTCTCTAATTATATTATTTTATGGATTTATGTTTAGTCAAATTTTTATGCTTTCTTATAGATTTCTCCAATTTTTTGGCAATAAAGAATTGAGAGGTGCTGAAACTGAAGAGATTAGAAGGGGGAAGGCCGAATTATATGCGAAAAATAAGGAAATTATGGAGTCAAAAACTTTACTATACATTCCAATTTTTGTATCTTATCTTGCAGTTTTTATTTTACTCATAAATGATTTTGATCGTAGTATAGAAATAATTTATACTTATCGCGATAGTCTTGCATATTCTGTAATAATTTCATTTATTCTTTTTGCTATATTTCAAGCTATTTTTAAGAGGCAAAGTTCGAAACTAAAAGAAGATAAGATAATATCTTATAGACTAAAGTTTATAAAATTGCAATACATTATTCAGATTATTGGGTGTATTTTATACTTTTATTTAAGAAACTCAAATGCGCCAGAATTAGTTTTGAATAGGCTTATAATTTTAACATTTGTTTCAATTAGTGGTTTCGAATCTATTATGTTTGCTTATAAGGTTGCAATAAAATATAGAGATAGGCAAAAAAATGATTCTCGGGATTGATGAAGTTGGTCGTGGAGCGTGGGCTGGGCCTTTGGTTGTGGGCGCTTGCGTTTTGAATGGCGCCAAAATTGAAGGGCTAACAGATTCGAAAGCTCTTTCTAAAAAGCAGCGCGAGAATTTAGCAAAAGAAATTGATAAAAGTTCTGCAATTATTGGCTTGGGTTGGGTTTCGAACGATGAGATTGATGAAATTGGTTTGAGTGCTGCTTTAAAGCTTGCAACGAGGCGCGCGGTTGAGGAAGTGCAGATAAAATGTAAAAAACAAAATATTAAATTTGATGAAATTATCATTGATGGCACTGTAAATTTCTTGGCTGGTACGCCACTTGAAAAATACGCTTCCACTCTTAGAAAGGCTGATTTACTAATTTCAAGCGTTTCTGCAGCTGCAATTTGTGCTAAAGTTGTGAGGGATAATTTTATGGCGGAACTTTCGAAAAAACCTAAGTTTGCGCCTTTTTGCTTTGAAAGTAACGCGGGCTATGGTACATCAAAACATAGAGCGGCTTTATCTGAATTTGGAGTGAGTAAAGTTCATCGCAAAAGTTTTAAACCTATTGCGGAATTTTTAGAAAATTCTAAAAATAAGAACGTTAATACTTTTAAGGTGGATAAAGCTAAAAAAATTACCACAAAAGAGCTTGGTGATAAGGCTGAGGATTTCGTAGCGGAATTTTTAAAACAAGAGAAGCATGAAATTCTGGCGCGAAATTGGCGAACGAAATTTTGCGAAATTGATATTGTTTCGAAAAATGATGAAAATTACTATTTTACAGAAGTTAAATTTCGAAAAAATAATGATTTTGGAGGTGGAAGAGCTGCAATTTCAAAGAAGAAGATTAGCCAAATGCGATTTGCAGCGGAATTTTTTGCCCATAAGAATAAGTTAAAAAATAATGAAATGCGGCTTGCTGCGGCAATAGTTGAAGGTGAGAATTTTGAAAAATTTGAGTGGTTCGAAATTGCTGATTAACAATTTTGCAAAATATTTTGCATTACTGTTTTTTCAGCGGTAGTCACCCAAATTGAGTATTTTTTCTTAATTGAAATTTGGCGAGAAATATATTCGCAGCGAAAATTTTTATTTGGAGGAAGCCAAGAAGCGGCATCAGAATCACCTTTTTGCTGATTAGCTGGGCCGTCTGAAGCTAAAAGATTCAGTGGATCATTTGCAAATTCAATTCGTTTTTCTTTTGAAAATTGTTGGGCGCCTTTTTGCCATGCATCAGAAAGTGCAACGACGTGGTCAATTTGAACGGCTGAAGCATTTTGCTTACGTGAAAAAATAATTTCTTTACCTGTATAAGGATCTTTTAGAGTTCCGCTTAAAATTTTACAGTCTGAATTTTCTACGATATTTATTAGATCGCGCTTTAAAATACGGTTTCGTGTATCGCAACCGCTAGAGTCTTTTGCCCATCCTTTACCAAATTGCTCGCGAGAATAACCAGTTTTTGGCGAACGACCTTTGACTTCAAGTGAGTTTAAATTAGTTAAGGCAGTTTGAATATCTGATTTTTTGTTTGAATTTAGTTTTGAAGTTTGCCAAAAATCTGGATTTGCTAAAATCGCCGCAATTGCAATTACGGCTATAAAAAATAAACCAAAAATTCTTCTTCTTCGAAAAATGCTTTGCTTTTTTATCATAGAAATATTATAATGGTTATGATATGATTTTTCAACAGAAAACTTTTTGGCGAGTATTTCGAACTTTGTTTGTTGTTACTATTCTTAGTAGTGTAGCATTTTTCGTATTGTTTAACCAGCGTGGGATTCATGATTATTTTGCGGCACAAAATTATAAGCCAGATTCTGAAATTTTAAAAATAGAAAATAAAATTAAACCAACCACTAATGCTAAGACAATTTTTTACGCTTCTAACCCAAAGGTTGAAGATTCGGAGGAATTTAATGAAAATTGCAAAAATCGTGAAGAAGATTCAGCGATTTTAGGCTGTTATAAATCAGGCAAAATCCATCTTTATGATGTAAAAAACTCGAAACTTGATGGTATAAAAGAGGTAACGGCGGCTCACGAGCTTTTGCATGCAATTTGGGAGCGAATGAGCTTGAGCGAACGAGATAAGATTGGTAAACTGCTTGACGCTGAATATGAGAGAGTTAAAGACGCAGATTTCGAAAAGTTGATGCAATCTTATGACCGGACTGAACCTGGTGAGCGGATCAATGAGCTTCACTCTTTAATTGGCACGGAGCAACCACAAATTTCTAAAGAGCTCGAAGAACATTATGCGAAATTTTTCGAAAATCGTAAAGAGATCGCTCAGATTTATCAAAGCTACAATAAAAATTTTAAAGATTTAAAAAACCGAGCGGAAGCTTTAACTACTGAACTTAAAAAAATGAAGCTGGAGGTTGAACAATCTACAAAAAAATACTCTGAAAATTCTAAAGAATTGGAGGAAGATATTGCTGAGTTTAATAATGATGCTAAAACTGGAAAATATAAAACTCAGGCAGAATTTAACGCCGACCGTGCGGAATTATTACAGAGAATTCGAAATCTTGAAACTTCAAGGCTGAAAATTAATGATTTAGTGAATGATTATAATTCAAAAATTAATGAATTTAATGAAGTTTCTGTCCAACAAAATGAACTCTATAAAAGTATAAATTCAAATTTAAATTCACCAAGTTTATAGTTTTCAAAAAAGCTTTATTGTGATAAAATATTAATTGTGGCGAAGTTAAAAACAAAATTTGTATGTCAAAATTGTGGAGCTTCTTATCCTAAATGGTCGGGAAAATGTGAAAACTGTGGCCAGTGGAATACCTTGGTTGAGCAAGTCGAGGAAGCTTTAGGGAAAAATGCAGTTAGTAAAAGCGTAAAAACTGGTCGTGTTTTAAGCGTCCAAGATTTGAACGAAGTTATTTCTGAAAAAAAACAAGAAAGAATCTCGAGTGGAATAAGAGATCTTGACATTGTTTTAGGTGGTGGAATTTTGCCAGCAGGAGTACTTTTGATTGCTGGCCAGCCTGGAATCGGAAAATCTACACTTTTAATGCAGATTTCAGCTTTTATTGCTAGTTCAAAAAACGTCTTGTATGTTTCGGGTGAAGAGTCGGCAGAGCAAGTAGCGTTACGCGCGAAAAGGCTTGGTGCTTCTGAGGCTAAGAATCTTAAATTTGCTGCTTCAACTTCAGCTAATGATATTTCAGCAACGATTCGTGAGGGTGATTTTGATTTAGTGATTATTGATTCAATTCAAACTTTGGCGATGGAAGAAATCTCTAGCGCACCAGGAACAGTTTCGCAAATTACAAATTCTTCTAATTTAATAATTCAAGCAGCAAAAAGTTCTGGAACAGCTGTTATTTTGGTTGGCCATATTACGAAGGAAGGTTCAATCGCTGGGCCAAAAACACTTGAACATCTAGTTGATGTAGTTTTAAATTTTGAGGGTGACCGATACGGTGGCTTTAAAGTTGTGCGCGCAGTAAAAAATCGTTATGGCTCAACTAGTGAAGCGGCGATTTTCGAAATGGCTGATAATGGTTTGAAGATTGTCGAAAATCCTTCAGCGGCACTTTTAGCTGAGCGCCAAAATACAGATGGCTCGATAATTATGGCAACTCTAGAGGGAACTCGCCCTATTTTGGTTGAGATTCAAGCTTTAGTGACAACTTCAAATTTTGGGTACCCAAAGCGGGCAGCAAGTGGATTTGATATAAATCGCCTCAATTTATTGATTGCAGTTCTTCAGCGACGAACTAAACTTGATCTAAGCGACAAAGATATTCATATTAATGTGGTTGGAGGTTTAAAACTTGATGACCGAGCGGCCGACTTGGCTGTTGCAATGGCTATCGCCTCGGCGGCAGTAAAGCGAAAGCTCTCTGATGGCGTAGTAGTCTTTGGTGAAGTTGGCTTGGGTGGTGAAATTCGAACAGTGATTCAAGCTGAAAGAAGAATCTCTGAAGCAAAGAAGCTTGGATTTAACAATGTTCTTGCTCCAAAAAATTCTTCGAAAGATAGTATTGTGACATCTGTTCGTGATTTGCGAGAAGCTTTAATTAAATATTTACAATAAAGGAAAGTATGGAAACATTTTTACTATTTTTAATTTTATTTATTGTGTGCGGAATTTGGTTTGATTCGAAAAATGATAAACCGTTGATTTCGAAAACAAAAAAACAAGTGTTGGTTGACACATCAATTTTAATTGATGGTCGATTTTTAGCAGTAGCGAGAACTGGATTTATTAATTTTGATATTCTGATTCCGCGGAGTGTAGTTGGTGAGCTTCAAATTTTGGCGGATGGTGGCGATGATGAAAAACGAGTTCGTGCAAGATATGGCTTGGATATTATTTCGGCTCTTCAAAATGAAGAAAAAATAACTGTAAGCATTTTGGCGGATGGAAATTCTGCAGCAGAAGGTGTAGATAATCGTTTGATTTCGCTAGCCAAAAAAATGAATGCTGATATCTTAACAGCAGACTACAACTTGAATAAAGTTGCAAAAGTTGAGGGAATTGAAGTTTTAAATATTAATGAGTTAGTTCAGTCAGTTCGCGCAGATTATTTACCAGGCGAAAAAATTATGCTTGAAATTACTCAAAAAGGTAATGAGAAAAAACAAGGAATTGGTCATTTACCAGATGGTACGATGGTTGTAGTTGAGAATGGCGAAGGATTTATTGGCACGATTAGTGAAGTTGAATTTATTCGTTCACTTCAAACTGCTGCAGGAAAGATGATGTTTGCGCGACCTGCTAGTGTTAAGGTTTCGAAAGTTGAGACTCAAAAAAGTAAAGGGCGAGCACCAGTTTTTAAAAATGTAACAGGCGGAAAAAAATCGAAAGAATCTTCTAAAAAATCAAAAAATATTAAGCAGAATTCGAAAGCTAAAACTAAAACTCAAACTCGCCATCGAACTCAAAAAACGGTAGAAGATAGTTTAGTTAAGCTTGCTAATCGTGATTAACGGTTGAACTTTTAAAGTTTTTTTGCTAAAATTAAAGAATAAAAGAAAGGAAAATATGGCAGATTTTAATAAAATTTTAACTCCTGGTGATTATAAAAATGGAATTATTAATGTTGTGGTGGAAATTCCAACTGGCTCAACTCACAAAATTGAATGGAATCGTGATTTGGCTGTAATGCAACTTGACCGCGTGGAGCCAAAAGCTTTTGCGAAGCCAACTAATTATGGTTTTATTCCGCAAACTTTGGATGAAGATGGTGATGAGCTTGATGTTCTACTTATTACGAATGATCCGCTTACAACTGGAATTTTCCTAGAAGCACGAATCTTGGGCGTAATGAAATTTGTTGATGATGGTGAGGTTGATGATAAAATTATTGCCGTTCCAGCAGATGATCGCGATACGGGGAACGCCTATAAAACATTGGCGGATTTGCCGGAACAGCTTATTAAGCAGATTGAGTTCCATTTTAATCACTACAAAGATTTGAAAAAAGCTGGCACAACAAAAGTTGAGAAATTCGGCGACATAGAAGAAGCAAAAGAAGTTATTACAGAATCGATTGTTCGCTGGAACGAAAAATAGTTATAAATAAATTGGAAACTGAGTGAAAATACTCAGTTTTTATTTAGTGAAATTCTGCTAAAAAATGGTAAAGCTTTATTTTTATCAAAAAAAGTGTATAATTAATATATGGAAAAGGCAGAACTCTTGAGAATTGCAAAACCGTTTTATTCGGCGGAAGATATAAAAAGACTAGAAAAAGCGATTGAATTTGCGACCGAAAAACATAAAGGTCAAATGCGAAAATCTGGTGAAGAATATATAACGCACCCATTAAAAGTAGCTAGCTTTTTGGTTGAATGGGGAATGGATATCGATACGGTTGTTGCTGGTGTTTTGCACGATGTTGTGGAAGATACTGAAACTTCCCTTGATGAAATCGCTGAAAATTTTGATGACGATATCGCGTTTTTGGTTGATGGTGTAACTAAAGTTGGCAAAGCTCGTGCTGGAATGGGGGATCTTGAAACATATCTACCGCAGACTAAAGATAATCTTTCGAAATTATTGATTGCTGTTGGGCAAGATGTGCGAGTGGTGATTATTAAAATAGCCGATAGATTACATAACGTTCAAACTTTACAATATATGCAACCTGAAAAACAGAAGAAAATCGCCCGTGAAACTTTGGATGTTTTTGCAAGAATTGCTGACCGCTTAGGAATGGGGCGAGTTCGAATGCAGATGGAAGAGCAGGCTTTTTTATATTTAAACCCAAAAGAATATAAACGGCTTGAAAATGAAATTCGAAAACGTCTTGGTAAAAGTACACGAAAACTAGGAAAAGTTCGAGAAGAAGTTGAGCAAGAATTAAAAAAGGCTGGTTTAGATTTCGAAATTTCTGGCCGCGTGAAAAGTGTCTATTCACTTCATAAAAAATTAAAAAAGACAAAAGGTGATATTGACCGAGTTTATGATTTGATGGCTCTACGGATTATTGTGAATTCGAAAGATGATTGTTATCGTGTTTTGGGGGTTTTGCATTCAATTTATAAACCAATGATTGAACGAATTAAGGATTATATTTCAATGCCAAAACCGAATGGTTATCAGTCACTTCATACAACGGTAATTACTCCTTCGAAACTGATTGCGGAGTTTCAAATTCGAACTCGCGATATGCATGAATTTGCCGAGCGTGGTTTGGCGGCGAGCTTCCATTATCATGAGCAGAAATCAAGTAAAGATTACATTTCTGGGGCTACTTCGAAAAAACGTAGTGAAGTTAAAGGCAATGGTGGGCTTTCGAATGAGCTACAATGGATTGTTCAGCTCCAGGATGTGGCACAACGCTTAAGAGATGGCGAGGATATTGATCCAGAACAACTTCAGATTGATATTTTTGGTGATAGAATTTTTGTTTATTCACCAAAAGGCGATATTTATAATTTACCAGAAGGTGCGTTACCACTTGATTTTGCTTATATGGTACATAGTGATATTGGTAAACATGCTTATGCTTTTCGGGTTAATGAGAAGATTCATGCTTTTGATAAACCGCTCGAAAAAGGTGATGTCGTTGAGGTTTTGACGCGAAAGAATTCTGAGCCAAAAATTGATTGGTTAGAATTGGTCAAAACTTCGCACGCAAGAATTAAGCTTCGCTCGCAACTTCGTCAAAGAGGTGATTTGGAACCGATCAAAAATGCGGAGGCAATTAAAGCAAGAAAATCTAGTGAGAAATAGAAAAATAAAAAGGCATTCAGGTGAATGTCTTTTTGCTAAAAATTTTTAATTTTTTCTTCAAGTTTTATTATTTTATCCCTATTACTGTGTGTTTCAATCATCGTATTCCAATAATTTTCTTCAGAGCCTTTGTAGTGCCAAATAAATAATCCAGTTAATATAATTAACCATATAAAAGCTAATATCATTGATGAAATAATTACAATATCTTTTTTACTTTTTTGTGGCTTTTCCATATATTCTCCTTTATGCTGAAAATGAGTAATTTTAAGTCTTACTTAGGACTGTCGTAGCTTCTAAAATATTTTTTTGATTTTAATTTGAAAATCCTTTTTGAAATTTACTATTTACTGATTTTTATATCAACACAACAATTATTAGCATAAGCTTAATTAAAAGTCAACGATTTTAATTCTGGATTTTTGAAAGTGTTTATGTTAAAATAGATTTAGGAAATTTAATAAAAAGGAGACGAAATGTCTAAAAAAATTGCAATTAATGGATTTGGGCGAATTGGTCGCAATGCTTTTAAATTAGCTTTCGAAAGAGATGATATTGAAGTTGTTGCTATCAACGATTTAACGGATACGAAAACTCTAGCTCATCTCTTAAAACATGACTCAACCTACGGAACTTATCATCATAACGTTTCTTATAATGATGATTCAATTTTTGTTGCTGGAAAACAAATTCGTATTTTAGCAGAAAAAGACCCAGCACTTTTACCTTGGGGAGAATTTGGCGTTGATGTCGTTATTGAGGCGACTGGACTATTTGTTCAACCAGAAAAAGCTCGAGCACATATTAACGCTGGTGCTAAAAAAGTTGTGATTTCAGCCCCTGCAAAAGGCGAAGGTGCAAAGTTTATTGTGCTCGGCGTAAACGAATATGAACTTACTCGTGAGGATGATATTATTTCGAATGCAAGCTGTACAACAAACTGTATTGCTCCTATTATGGCAATTCTTGAACGTGAATTTGGAATCGAAAAATCTTTAATGACGACAGTTCATTCTTATACTGCAAGCCAGCGAATTTTAGATGCTCCTGCAAAAGATTTACGGGAAGCTCGTTCTGCGGCTGAAAATATTGTTCCAACGACAACCGGTGCAGCAATTGCCACTGCAAAAGTTATTCCTTCTTTGGTTGGTAAATTCGACGGTCTTTCTGTGCGTGTTCCAACTGCGGTAGTTTCATTAAGTGATATTACTGCAGTTTTGAAAAGAAATACTACAAAAGAAGAAATTAATGAAGTATTTAAGCGTGCTGCGGCCGATCCTTTTTATCAAGGTATCTTAACTGTGACTGAAGAGCCGCTTGTATCTACAGATTTTAAGGGAAATTCCCACAGCTCTATCGTTGACCTTGAATTGACTAACGTTGTTGGTGGAAATTTAGTTAAGATTGTAGCATGGTATGATAATGAATGGGGCTATTCTAACAGATTAGTAGAGATTGTTGCAGACGTTGCAGCCAATATTTAAGGAGCGAAATGAAGATTTTTCTTGGTGCAGACCACAGAGGTTTTTATTTAAAAGAGAAAGTTTTTAAATATTTAAAAGATAGCGGATACGATGTTGAAGATATCGGCGGTTTTGAATATGATCCAAATGATGATTTCCCTGAGTTTGCTCGCGTGGCGGTTTCGAAAATACGAGCTAATGAAAAATATGATCCGAGAGCAATTCTGATCTGTGGCGGTGCTCAAGGAATGGGAATGGCAGCAAATCGTTTTAAGGGCATTCGTGCATCTGTTGTTTGGGAGCCAGAAGAAGCTAAATGGACTCGTAATGACAATGATAGTAATATAATTTGTTTACCGGCCCGCGTTTTCGATAAAGATGAGGCTGAAGCTAAGTGGAAAGAAACAGTTGATGTTTGGCTAAAAACTCCATTTGCAGCTGCTCCAAGATTTATAAGAAGAAATAAACAGATTGATGAGGTATAGATGTCGATAATAGCACCAGCAATTTTAGCAACCAATCCAGATGAATATAAAGCTCAAGTTGAGGCAATTTTTCCTTTTGCAGAAAGAGTTCATATTGATGTGACGGATGGTAATTTTGCTCCTAATTTAACACTGCCTGAAACGCAAATCTGGTGGCCTCAAGAATGGAAAGTAGATATTCATATGATGGTTGCTCGCCCAAGTGAACATATCGATACAATTATTCAGCTTAACCCAAATATGGTTATTTTTCACGCTGAAGTTGAGGAAGACCTAGTACCAATTTTCGAAAGGCTTAAAAATGAGACAATGATCAAACCTGGTTTAGCTTTACTCCGTTCAACTGTTCCGGAAACTGTCGCACCCGCAATTAAAGCGGCTGAACATATTTTGATTTTTAGTGGAAATCTGGGTGAAATGGGTGGTCGTGCAAGTATGATGCAACTTGAAAAAATCCGCTTAATCAAACAAATCAATAATAATGTTGAGATTGGTTGGGATGGTGGAGCTAATCTTTCAAATATTTTCAATTTGGCACAATCTGGTATTGATGTCATAAATGTTGGTTCGGCAATTATAAATTCACAAAATCCTGAACAAAGCTATAAGCAGATAGAAACTGAGATTAATCGAAAAGGGGCAATTTAAAAGTGAATTTGCCAAAAATTCTTTCAATTGGGGCAGCCACTCAGGATGTTTTTTTGAGCAATTCGCCTGAATTTCGCTTGATTTCAATGGCAGAAAATCAAGATGTGGTTGAATTTCAACTTGGTTCAAAAATTGATATTCAAAATATTGAGATTTCGAGCGGCGGCGGCGCTACTAATGCCGCAACAACTTTTGCGAGGCAAGGTTTAATATCGAGTTTTATGGGTGTGGTTGGAGAAGACTCTTCGGGTGAACAAATTTTGAGAATGCTTGATGAAGAATCTATCGATACTTCACGTGTTGAATTTTCGAAAAGATTTAATACAGATTATTCAACTATTATTTTGGCACCAAATGGCGAGCGAATAATTTTAACTTATCGTGGTGCCTCGGAACATATTTATGCTGAAAATTTCGAATTAAAGTATGGTGAATTTGATTGGATTTATGTTTCGAACTTAGCCGGCAGATTTGATGCTCTCTTAAAAATTTTTAAAGAAGCTACAAAAAAAGGAGCAAAAATTGCATGGAATCCTGGCAAAAAAGAACTTCAAGAGCCAGAAAAAATTCGAACTATGCTTCAAGATATTGAAATTCTAATTGTAAATAAAGAGGAAGCAAGTTTGATTTTTGAAGGAATATCTGCTGAAGAATTAGTTCAAAATGCTAGTAATTTTGTAGAAGTTGCAATTTTAACAGATGGAGCAAATGGCGTTTGGGCGGCTTCTGATGGCAAAATTATTCGTGCTGGAATGTATGAAGATGTGCCATCACTAGATAGAACTGGCGCTGGTGATGCATTCGGCTCGGGCTTTGTTAGTCAGTGGGCTCAGGGCGCTAATATTAAAGAAAGTATCTTATTCGCTAGTGCAAATTCAACATCGGTAATTCAATATATGGGCGCAAAAAAAGGGATTTTATATAAAAATACCAAGCTTCACTCAATGCCAATACAGGAGATTAGTCTATGAAAAGTTATAAATTGGCAGAACTTTTAGGCCTAAAGGGCGCTTATGCAAGAAAATTTGATTTTGGTGTTTCGAAAATAGAAGCTAAAAAACCAGAACTAAAGAGTGTTTCGGCTCAAATTATGGCGGAGCTATATCGAAAATCGCATAATATTGAGAAGAGACTAGGGTTTTCTAGTGATAGCGTTTTAATGATTGAAGCTTTTTCAGCTTTAGTTAATCGTCTGAATGATGAGGGGTTTTGGACTGAATTTGGAAATGCAATATTTTTTGCAGAAGATGGTCTGGTTTCAGTGGATAAAAAAGATGTTGAAGTAAATAAGAAAATAATGAATTTAGCCGAACATTCAAAAACTTTTTTCGAAAAAGAATTGAAAAGGCAAATTCTTGAAAAATATCAGCAGGAATTTTCGAATTATTCGATCAAGCAAATAGAAGAAAAATTATTTTAAAAGGAGAAAAATGAGATATCAAATTTGTGTTTCGGGAGCGGCAACGGGTGATAGTGTTTTGGCTTCGCGAGATTTAGCTTTTAGACTTGGGCAAGAGATTGTTCGGCAAGGGAAAATCCTAACAACTGGTGCGACAGTTGGTTTGCCTCATCACGCAGCTTTGGGCGCAGTGAGTGTTAAGGGGCGAACGGGATTAAGTATTGGTTTTTCGCCGGCTTCAAGTTTTCGCCAGCATGTTAATACATATAAATTACCATTTAAGCCTTTTGATTATATCAATTTTACAGGGATGAGCTATGTCGGGCGCGATACACATTTAGTGCTTTCGAGCGATGCGGTGATTACGGTTGGGGGTCGAATGGGCTCGCTCCATGAACTTGCAACTGCTTTAGAATCTCGTAAAGTTTGTGGCGTTTTGCTTGGAAGTACTGCTTTGGCAGATTATGTTCCAACACTTTTGCAAAATGTTGAAGCGCCAGGAACGAAAGACATAATCTATGACAACAATCCAGAACGGCTCGTTCGAAAAGTGATTGCAAGACTTGATGAGAAAAATGCAGATTTCATTGCACCACGAGATGATGAACATCTCTCAGAAAAGCGCGCTGGAAACGGATAAAATATTTCAAAACTGCTCGAAAAGGGCAGTTTTTGCTTTTTAACAAAATGTATTATAAAATATAAATAATGAAATATCGCGAGTTTAAATTAAAATCAAAATATCAACCAACTGGTGATCAGCCAGCTGCGATTGCCCAGCTTGTTGATGGGCTTAAAAATGGTGAGCGTGAACAAACTTTGCTGGGCGTGACTGGCTCGGGCAAAACTTTTACGATGGCGAATATTATTCAAGCAGTTCAAAAGCCTACTTTGATTTTGGCGCACAATAAAACTCTTGCGGCGCAACTTTATAGCGAATTCAAAAAGTTTTTCCCTAAAAACGAGGTTCATTATTTTGTGAGCTATTTTGATTATTATCAGCCAGAAGCCTACATTGCAAGTACAGACACATATATCGAAAAAGATTCGCGTATTAATGAAGAAATCGAAAAGCTTCGCCACGCTGCAACCGAGGCGCTTTTAACTCGAAGCGATACGATTATTGTTTCGAGTGTGAGTTGTATTTATGGTATTGGCTCGCCGGCAAGTTATATGCAAATGGCGCTTCATATTAAGCCTGGAATGCGATATAATCGTGAGAAGTTTTTGCGACATTTGAAAGATATTCAATATGAACGAAACGATGTAGATTTTGCACGCGGAACTTTTCGGGTTCGTGGTGATACGGTTGATATTTTTACGGCTGGCTCAGATTTGGCGGTGCGAGTGGAGTTTTTTGGTGATGAAATTGACCGCTTAATTTTAATGAATCCGCTCACGGGCGAAATTCTAGAAAAACCGCAGTTTTTTGATATTTTTCCAAATTCGCATTACGCAACACCACGAGAAATTATTGAGCGCGCTATACCGCAAATTGAGAAAGAATTTTATTCACGACACGAATATTTCGAAAAAAATCAGAAGTTTTTAGAGGCACAACGATTAGCCCAGCGTACAAAATATGATCTTGAAATGCTTCGGGAAACTGGATTCGTAAAAGGGATCGAAAACTACACGCGCTATTTAACTGAACGCGCACCTGGTGAGCAGCCTGCGACTTTGCTAGATTATTTTCCTGATGATTTTCTACTTTTAGTTGATGAATCGCATATGACTTTGCCGCAAGTTCGTGGAATGTTTAACGGCGACCGTGCCCGCAAAACTGTTTTGGTGGATAATGGTTTTCGTTTACCATCAGCACTAGATAACCGCCCGCTAACTTTCGAAGAATTCTATAAACATATCAATCAGGCGATTTATGTTTCGGCAACTCCTGGCGATTTCGAACTCGAACATTCGCCGAAACCAGCTCAGCAGGTAATTCGCCCAACAGGTTTGCTTGATCCTAAAATTGAAGTTCGAAAAATTGAAGGTCAAGTTGATGATTTGATGGAAGAAATTCGAAAGCGAATTTCGAAAAATCAGCGCGTTTTGGTGACAACTTTAACCAAGCGGATGGCAGAAGATCTGAGCGGATTTTTAGAAGAAAATGGTGTGAAAACAGCATACATTCATAGCGAAATTGACACGTTGGAGCGTGGTGATATTTTGCGTGATTTGCGCAGTGGGGTTTATGATGTTTTGGTAGGAATTAACCTTTTGCGTGAAGGCTTGGACTTGCCAGAAGTTTCACTGGTAGCAATTATGGACGCCGATAAAGAAGGCTTTTTGCGCTCAGAAAGTGCGTTGATTCAAACAATTGGGCGTGCGGCTCGGCATGAGGATGGCGAGGTGATTATGTATGCTGATAAAATTACACGCTCAATGAAGATCGCAATTGATGAAACGAACCGTAGGCGAGAGATTCAACAAGAATATAATTTCAAAAACGGAATTACGCCAAAAAGTGTGGCTAGTGAGATTGGTGAAGGTTTGCGTGCGATTATTCCGCAAAAAGATAAAAAACCAAAATTGGATTTGCGAAAAATTCCGCGTGAAGAATGGGAAAATTTGCTAAGAGATTTAACAAATCAAATGAATCTTGCTAGTGCGAATTTGCTTTTTGAGGAAGCCGCGGATTTGCGAGATCAGATTGCAGAGATTAGAAAAAAGATGGCGAAATAGGAGGTTTATGAAATTTATTAATCAAAAAGACAAGAAAGTTTTTACAATAATTGCAGTTTCGTTGATTATCTTATGGAATTTAATTCTTTCGACTGAAGTAATTTTTCTTCACCAAAGAATTAATAACGATATTAAGACTTCGGGCGAAATTAATGCCGCTCAAATGAATTTAATAAACGAGATAAATCAACGAATCGAAAAACTTGAGAAAAAATAAACTTAAAGACTCCCAGTTTTTTGGGAGTTTTCACTTTAAAAATCTTTCGAAAAGTGGTATACTTAAGTGTATGGAAAAAATATCAAAAGATGAAGTCAAACACTTGGCGGAGCTTTCGAGCATCTCGCTAAGTGAAGAAGAAATTTCGAATCTTCAAACTGATTTGGGGAATATTGTTGAATATATCGAGCAGCTTAGCGAATTAAACACAGATGGTGTTGAACCAACTTATTCGGTTTCGAAAAATCAAAATATTTGGCGAGAAGATAAAATTGATGATTACGGTGTGAAACGAGATGAACTTTTAAAGTTGTCGGGTAAAAATGTTGAAGATAATCAGGTAAAAGTTCCAAAGGTTTTGTAGGAGAATTATGACGAATATTTTTGAAATTAGAGAACAAGTTCTATCTGGTAAAAAAACTGCAGTTGAATTCGTTAAAGAAGCTATTTCTAAGGCAAAAAATGCTGAAAAATTCAATGCTTTTACAAGTTTGACCGAAGAGCGAGCTTTAGCGCGAGCGCAAGAAATTGATGAAAAAATTTCAAAAGGCGAAGAGGTTGGTGAACTCGCAGGCGTTCCTTTTGTTGCGAAGGACAATTTTTTGGTCTTTGGTTCACCTTCAACAGCTTCAAGTAAAATGTTGAAGAATTTCGAAACACCGATTCAAGCGACTGCAGTTGAAAAACTTGAAAAAGCTGGTGCAATTTGTATTGGAAAGTCAAATTTGGATGCTTTTGCTCACGGTGGTTCAACTGAGAACTCAGCTTTTTGTGTAACTAAAAATGCTTTTGATGAAATGCGAGTTGCTGGTGGCTCATCTGGTGGTTCGGCGGTAATTACTGCTCTTGACATCGTGCCTTTTGCGCTCGGTACTGATACTGGTGGTTCGATTCGTCAGCCGGCCAGCTTTAACGGTGTTTATGGCGTGAAGCCAACTTATGGTACGGTTTCACGATTTGGCGTGGTAGCTATGGCATCTTCAACTGATACGATTGGTGTTTTTGCGAAAACTGCTAAAGAAAGTGAACTCGTGATGCGTATTATGGCTGGTATTGACGCGCGCGACGCAATGACTTTACCTATTTTTTGGCAAGAAGAAAAAGCTCCAAAAAAGGCAAAAATTGGAGTAGTTAAAGAATTTCTTGGTGAAGGGATTGATTCGGAAGTTCGAAAAATAACGGAAGATTATATTGAAAAAATGCGAAAATCTGGACATGAGATTGTGGAAGTTTCTCTGCCAATGAGTAAATATTCACTCGCCATCTATTATATTATTGTTCCAGCCGAAGTTTCCTCAAACTTAGCACGATATGATGGAATTCGCTACGGCTTGCGCTCAAAGTCTGCTCAAAACTTGAGCGAGGTTTTTGGCAAGTCTCGTGATGAAGGTTTTGAAGCCGAGAATAAACGCCGAATTATGATTGGCTCATATGTGCTTTCGAGTGGATTTTACGACGCTTATTATTTAAAGGCACAAAAAGCTCGTACACTTTTGATTAGCGAATTTAATAAACTTTTTGAAGAAGTTGATTTTTTGGTTGGCCCAGTTGCTCCAACTCCTGCATTTAAAATTGGTGAAAATGCCCATGACCCAGTAAAAATGTATTTAGCTGATATCTTGAGCGTGCCAGCTTCACTTGCTGGACTTCCTGCGGTTTCTGTTCCGGCTGGTAAAACTGAAAATGGCTTACCTGTCGGTGTTCAAATTATTGGAAAAATGGAATCGGACGCAAAAATTCTAGCCTTAACTGATGAATTGGAGAAAAACTAATGGATTTAGTAATTCTTTCGGTTTCTATTTTGATTTGTGCTGGCCTTTTGTTTTTCTTTATTGGGATTACGAAAACTGAAAAAATACAACTTGATAAATTAAAGTTTCAGGGTGATTGGCTAAAAATAGAAAATTCAATCAAAAAAGATGAACCTGCAACTTGGCACTTGGCGTTAATTAATGCCGATAAACTTGTTGATACAGCGATGCGGGAGCTTCGAATTTCTGGCCAAACGATGGGTGAGCGGCTGAAAAATTCGAAAGATAAATTTTCAAGCCCGAATTCAATCTGGCACGCCCACAAACTTCGAAATGTGGTTGCGCATGAGAATGATGCACAAATTAATTTTGATCAAACTCGCCGAGCAATGAACAGTTTTAAACAAGCTTTGAAAGATTTAGGAGCAATTTAATGGAAGATATTTTTAAAAAATATGAAATGACAATTGGGATTGAGTGCCATGTTCAGTTAAAAACTAAAACTAAGCTTTTTAGCGGAAGTGATAATGACGCGCGAGAAAAATCGCCGAATGAAGCAACTTCGCCGATTGATTTTGGCTTGCCAGGAATGTTGCCAGTTTTAAATAAAGAGGCGGTTCGCCTAGCCGTACGAGCTGGAAAGGCATTAAATGCAAAAATTGCCAATGTGAGCCGATTTGATCGCAAACATTATTTTTACCCAGATTTACCAAAGGGTTATCAAACATCGCAGCTCTATCAGCCGATTATTGGTGAAGGTGAGATTATTGCGCCACTTCCTAGCGGCGGTGAAGTAAAAGTTCGAATTGAGCATGCTCATCTTGAAGAAGATGCTGGAAAACTTACTCATTTTGGTGATCATTCTTTGGTTGATTTAAATCGCGCCGGAACTCCTCTAATCGAAATTGTATCAATGCCTGATATTCATTCTGCCGAAGAGGCGCGCGCTTATGCTGAAGAGCTTCATAAGCGAATGGTTTTTGCGGATGTAACAAATGGTGATTTATATCAAGGTAATATGCGTTTTGATGTAAATATCTCAGCGCGAAAATTCGGTGACGAAAAGCTTGGAACGCGAACTGAAATTAAGAATCTAAATAGTTTTAGAAGTGTTGAACGTGCAGCTCAATATGAATTTGAACGCCAAGTTAAATTACTCGAAAAAGGTGAGAAAATTAAGCAGGAAACTCGCGGTTGGCTTGATGATGAGCAGAAAACAGTTTCGCAACGTAGCAAGGAAGAAGCTCAAGATTACCGATATATGCCCGATCCGGATATTCCACCGATTGTTTTGAGTGATGAAGAAATTTCGAAAATGCAAGCGCAGTTCCCGATTATGCCAGATTATTTCCGTGAAAAATTTAGTGTTTTTGGGCTTGATAGCTCTGTAGTTGAGTACGCTTTGAGCGATTATCGAATTGCTGAACTACTCCTTGCAACTTGGGGTGATGGTCCTTGGCCGGTTCCTCAAGAAGAATTAATTGGTGAAGTTGGAATCGATAACTATACTATTAAAGAGCATAAAGAGAATATGAAGCGAATTTTCAACTGGTTTGCATCAACGCCAAGCGAAGAACTTGATTTAGAAAAACTCTACAAAGGCTATCTTGGTCCTCGTCGGCTAACTCTTCTCGCTCATTTGGTGCATGAGAAAAAAGTTAGTTCGAATGGTGGTCATCAAATTTTCTTGGCAATGTTTGATGATGCGAATTTAGGATTTATGCCAGAAAAGATTGCTGAGAATATGAATCTTCTCCAAGTTTCTGATGAAGGTGAAATTGCAAAAATTGTTGATGAAGTAATGAGTGATCCAGCTTCGCAAAAAGCGATTGAGGATATTCGAAGTGGTAACGATAAAGCAATTGGTTTCTTGGTTGGTCAGATTATGAAAAAATCTCAAGGTAAAGCAAATCCAGCTTTGGCGCAAAAATTGATTCGTGAAAGGTTGTAGGTGAAAGAAAAATTTGAATTTCAAGCTGATTTTAATGGTGATAAAAATATTGCTGGTAGTTTGATTTTTAATGAAGAGGGAGTGGAATTTTATGAGGATTTCGCAATGTCTCGCCCGCTTGAATTTCATTTGAATGCTACCGAAATTGCAGCAATTGATTTTATTGATACAACCAATGAAGTTTATCAGCCAGGGATCTTTCGAATTCTGTTTTTAGGAATTTTAGCTTTTGGTCGCCCGAAAAATTGGCAGAAAAAATCTTGCCGAATTGAAATCGAAATGCTTGATGGAAATCTTTATTATTTTACTGTAAATGGATATTCTTCACTAGATATTAGAACTCAAGTAAATAAAATTGTCTCAGGGTATTTCTAGATTTTTTCAAAAAACTATTGACATAAGAATTATTTTATGGTAAAATACAAAATAGATTTGAATAAAATCAAAAAAATAAAATAAAAATTTAAAAAGGAGAAAAATGAGCTCAGCTGCAGAAATATTAGTTGTTTTTCTTTCTATAGCTCTTGCGGTTTTCATCACGCTTGGAATTGTTACTTTTATTTTAGTAATTCGTGTAACTCGCCAAATTGGTGATGTTGCAGAAAAAATACAAAATATTACAACAAGCATTGATGGAATTGCACAGAATGTCGCTCAGGTGACTTCACCTATAATTATTGGAAAAACAATTTTTGACATTTTTAATAAATTTAAAACTAAAAAGGAGAAAAAATAATGAGTAAAAAATTTGGATTAGGATTAGCTGTTGGTGCTTTAGTTGGTGCAGTTGCTGGAATTTTAACTGCTCCTAAAAGTGGCGAAGAAACTCGAAAAGATTTAAAGTTAAAAGCTAAAAAAGTTGCTGATGTAGCCACGCAAAAAACCGGTGAAGTTGCTGAAAATGCAGGTGAATTTGTTGAAGAGACTAAAGAAAAAGTTACTGAATTTGCTGAAGGCGCTAAAATCAAAACTGGCGAAGTTGTAGAAAATGTAAAAAAAGAAGCTGATAAAATCCAAAAACGTGCCCTAAATACTTTCGAAGGTGCTAAAAAAGGTTTTGAAAAGAAAGTTTAATTATAGAAAATCGCTCAATCAAATTTGAGCGATTTTTATTTTATTAATCAATGAGTACAAAATTATTTTTGCCTTTTTTGAGTAGACCTTTTTCAGCTATTTTAATATCCTCTTGGAGTTTATCGCCGTTAAATGAAATTGAATTTGCTGAAATTAATCTCTTAGCCTCACCTTTACTTTTGACCAAATTTGTTTCGATTAATATTTCGCTAACAGTTTTATCTTTTGAAGCCACGGGAATTTCATATTTTAGCACTTCAATTTCGGCTTTATTTAGATTTTCGAAAGTTTTTCCGCCAAAGAGAACTTCTGTTGCAGAGATTACATTTTTTGCAATTTCTGCACCATGAACAATTTCTACAACATTTTTTGCTAATGCCTTTTGAGCAATTCGCAAGTGTTGGTTTTCCTGGTGATTTTTTTCAATTGTTTCAATCTCTTCTTTCGAAAGTGTTGTCAGAATTTTTAGATATTCGAAAACGCTTTGGTCGTCTGAATTAAGAAGGAATTGATACATTTTGAATGGAGATGTTTTTGAAGCATCAAGCCATAAGGCCCCACCCTCCGACTTACCGAATTTTCTGCCAGTTGAGCGATTGATGAGAAGCGGTGCTGTCATCGCAAAAACTTCAGCACCTTCTTTCTTTCGAATTAAATTTACACCAGAAAGTAAATTTCCCCACTGATCGCTTCCTCCAATTTGAAGTGAAACGCCGTTATTTTTATATAAATACCAAAAATCATAACCCTGAAGAAGAGTATAAGTAAATTCAGCAAAACTTAATCCGCTACCATTGTTTATTCTACTTTTGAAAAAATCTCGGCTTGTTAGTTCCGCCATATTGAAATTTTTACCAATATCACGTAAAAAAGGTATTAGTTCTATTTTCGAAAGCCAATCTGCATTATTTACGACTTCAAAATCTTGCCCAGCAAAAAGTTTTGAAACTTGAGATTTGAGAGCCTCGGTATTTTTAGCTACTATTTCAGGTGAGAGAAGCTGGCGTTCTTCGGTGTCACGCATATCACCAATCATTCCGGTGCCGCCACCAATTAGAAGAACTACTTTATGGCCATGGTCGAGAAATCGCCTAACCATCATATAAACACTTAAATGACCAATATGAAGGCTGTCAGCGGAAGGGTCAGCGCCAAGGTAGATGGTTCGCTTTTCACCATCTAAAACTTTCGAATCTTGAAAAGTGGTTTGATTCCAAAAACCACGCCATTTTAGCTCCTCTGATAACTTCATTTCTTCTCCCATTATTATATTTATTGTTAACTATATTAACACAAAAAAAGCTTTTTTTCCAGTATTACAAAAAATAAAAAATCTTGAAAACCATAAGCAATTGCGGTATAATTAAGTGTAATATGGATAGAAGAAAAATGCTCAATAAGGACGGGAAATCTGTTGAAAAAAGAACTGTTTCGAAAAAATCAAGTTCACTAAAAAAACAGAATAACCTAAGTTTATACACAAATTTAGCTCATCGAATGAAAGAAAGGAAAGATTCGAAAGCTCGTGAGCGAGCAGAATATCTTGCGAGCCTACCAAAAGACCCAGTGAAGAGATTTTTCTATTGTCTTCATCCAAAACGAGTTTTAAAGTATTGGTTTAGCAAACGCGGTTTATTTATGGCTTTAAAAATTTTTGCAGTATTTATTGTCGTTGTTGCAGCTGGAATCGCGGCGGCTTTTGCTTATGTTTCGAAAGATTTAAATCAAATTAAACCAGAAGAGCTAGCTAAAAGAGTTCAAACTACAGTTTCGAAATACTACGACAGAAATGGTGAGCTTTTGTGGGAAGATAAAGGCTCCGGCGATTATAAATTGGTTGTTGATAACTCTGAGATTTCAGATTATGTAAAAAAAGCAACTGTCGCTATTGAAGACCGAGATTTTTACAAACATAAAGGTATTGATTTAACTGCGATTATTCGTGCTTTTGTAAATAACTTTAGAGGTGGGGCGACTCAGGGTGGCTCAACCTTGACGCAACAGCTTATTAAGCAGGTTTATTTTTCTAACGAATCTAACGATCGTGGACTTAGTGGTATTCCACGAAAGATTAAAGAGATGATTCTTGCGGTTCAGGTTGAACAAATGTATAATAAAGACCAAATTCTCTCATTGTATTTAAATGAATCTCCTTACGGTGGTCGTCGAAATGGAGTTGAATCTGGTGCACGAACTTATTTTGGTAAAAGTTCGAAAGATTTAACTTTGGCTGAGGCCGCATTATTAGCTTCTATCCCTAATAATCCGGCAGTTTATAATCCATATAACGTAAGCTATAATAAGAGCTTGATTGAGCGTCAACATAAGGTTTTGAATGATATGGTTTCCTGTGGGTTTATTACTGAAAAGGAGGCCAAAGAGGCTAAAGAATTCGATATTCTTGCAACAGTTAAGCCAGAAAAAGACCAATATACGAATATTAAAGCACCGCATTTTGTTCAAGAGGTCAAAAAGAAGCTCGAAGAAAAACTTGGTGTTAAGGTTGTTGGTGCTGGTGGATTAACTGTTAAAACTACGGTTGATTTGAAAGCTCAATCTATTGCTGAAAGTGCTGTTAACGCTGGCGCTAAAACTTTGTATGTTAGTGGTGCAGATAATATTGCTATGACATCTGTTGATGTTGCGACTGGGCAAGTTATTGCGCAAGTTGGCTCAGTTGATTATAATAAGGCTGGCTATGGTCAGACTAATGCTGCAACTTCATCTCTTGATCCCGGTTCAAGTATTAAGCCTATTGTTGATTATGCCGCTTTATTTAATAAGAAGGACACCGTTTATACGCCAGGAACAATTTTAAAGGATGAGAATATAGATTCGCAATATTGTAATGGAACATATGGAGCTTGTCAACTAAGAAATGCTTCGAAACAATTTTATGGTAGTGTACCAATTAGGTTTAGTCTTGGAAACTCTTTGAATATTGCGGCGGTTAAAGCGTTAAGTATTGTTGGTGTTGATGAAGGTTTAAGCGTTGCGCAGCAGCTTGGTGATAAATTTTATTGTAAAAATAGTAACGCCGGTCTTTCTGCCGCAATTGGTGGTGGATGCTCAGTACATCAAGATGAACATACGAACGCTTTCGCATCTATCGCGCGAGGTGGCGTATATAAAGAATTAACATATTTTACTGAAGTTAAAAATTCATCAAATCAAAAGATTTTTGAATGGAAAGATGAAACGAAACAAGTAATTGATTCACAAGCTGCATATGAATTGACCGATATTCTTGCGGATCCAAGTGCTCGAACAACTACATTCGGTGGTCAAAGCAGAAGCTATGGGTTTACAGTTCCTGGAGTTTGGACAGCTTCAAAAACTGGAACAACAGATAACGGAAAGGGTGCCGCCAAAGATTCTTGGATGATGAGTTATTCTCCTGTAGTTGCAACGGGCGTCTGGAGTGGAAATCATGATGGTCGAGCTTTGCGTTCTCCTGATAACAGCCCTGTACGTCGAGTGATTAACGAATATATGCGGGATGTTCATTATCAAGTTTATGCTTCTATTGGTAAGTGGAAATCTGGTGATAAAATTGAAAGGCCATCTGGAATTCGAAATTGTGTAATAAATGGCAAGAATGATATTTGTCCATCTTGGTGGGATAAAAATAAGACCGGTTCAGTTTCAAGAGAAATTGAGTTTGACAGTATTTCGAAAAAGAAAGCAACTAAATGTACGCCAGAATCTACTCGAGTTAAACTAACTGTTTTCGAAACAACCGACCCAGTTTCTAAAAAGAAAACAATAACTGCACCAGAAGGTTATAATATCAATGAAGAGGACAATATTCATAATTGTTCGGATTCTCAGCCCTCTGTCTCAAGTGTTTCATATTCAAGGCATGCAAATTCAAATACTTACCGAATAAATATAAATATTGCAAAGGGAAATTTTGATATAACTTCGGTTGTGGTCAAAGTTGATGGCGCAACGATTAGTACTGCCCTTCCATCTGGGAATACGCTCTCAACAGATTATACGTTTAATAAATCTGGTCAAAATATTACGGTTGAAGTTACCGACTCTGGTGGATATAAAGTTTCCAAAAGTTATACAGGGCCTTCCTCGATAAATACGGAAAACACAGCAGGCTCTTCAAGCTAAAAATAAAACTACTCCTGATGGGGTAGTTTTTATTATCGCCGATTTTGCATCGCATTTATAATAGATTGAATAAAGTCACCAATTCCGCCCGGAATGTTAACAAAAAAGTTAAGAATCCAAATTAGCAAGAAGATTAGAACCGTTGCGCCAATAGCGCTACCGAATCCAAAAGCTATTCCGCGAAAGAAATTAACTTTATAAATCACCCAGCGGCTTGGATAGATATCGTTAAAAACTTCTTCAAGCAAACCAATTTGAGCTCCACGTGCATTATCATCGACTAGTTTTTTTGTAGATTTTTTTAGAATTTTATTCATTAGAATTATTTTAACATAAATATTCTAAAAACGCAAGCGCTTTGATTTTATAGAAAGATAGTGATAAAATAGATATAAAAGGAGCTGGATTAAATGAGCGAAGAATTAATAAAAGCCGAAGCTAATTTATCAAAGTTAGCTTTCAAAAATTTACAAAAATGGCTTTTAGATGAAAAATATTATGAATTTAAAGCACAAATTTTGAATTTAATCAAAAATGAAGATTGGGATGAGCTCGATGATGCATTTTTTAAAATTTTGGAATTTGGTACTGCTGGGCGACGCGGGAAAGTTGGTGCTGGCCCTAATCGTATTAATTTAGTCACGATCTCAGAAAGTGCACAAGCTCTCGCAAATTATTTAAAATCACTTAATATTAATTCACCAAGTGTTGCAATTGCTTGGGATGTTCGAAATTCCTCTTGTGAGCTTTCGAAAAAAAGTGCTGAAATTTTAGCTGCAAATAATATCGAAGTTTTTTATTTCTACACTCCTCGCTCGACCCCAGAATTATCTTTTACAGTTCGAAATCTTAAAACTTCGGCAGGAATTGTAATTTCGGCTAGTCATAATCCGCCAGAAGATAATGGAATTAAGATCTACTGGAATGATGGCGCACAAATTTCAGCTCCACACGATAAAAAATTAATGAAAATTGCTAAAAATATCGAAGAATTTAAAACTGGTAATTTTGATGAATTTGTAAAAAACGGTAAAATTAAAATTTTGGGTGAAGAAAATGACTATTTTTATATTAAAGCTAATGTGAAATTATCTTTGTCGAAAAATAGAAGTATAAAAATTGTTTTTTCACCAATTCACGGAACCGGAACGACAAATTTATTAAAAACTCTTCAGTCTGCAGGTTTCGAAAATATTATTTTTGTTGATGAGCAAATGAATTTTGATGGTAATTTTTCAACACTTCAAGACAGGAAACCGAATCCAGAAAATTATTCCGCGAACAAAATGGCAATTTTGAAGTTAAGAAAAGAACAAGCAGATATTGCACTAACTACCGACCCAGATGCTGACCGAATTTGTGTAATGAGTTTTGAAAAAAATGGAGAGGTTCGAAGTTTTTCTGGCAATCAAACTGCAATTTTAGTGGCCGATTATATTCTTTCGAAGAAGCAAAAGAATCGAAATAAATATGCTGAACTTTATTTTGGAGAACGTGACTTTATTTGTAAAAGTTTTGTGACTACAGATATGCTAAATGTTTTGGCTAAAAAATATGGTGTAAAAATTTATGACGATTTACTGGTTGGATTTAAATTTATTGGCAAAAAAATATTACAAAAAGAAGCATTCGGAGAGAAATTTATTGCTGGGTTTGAAGAAAGTCTTGGCGGGCTCATTGGTTCGCAGACTAGAGATAAAGATGCTGCAACGATTGGACTAATGATAGCTGAGCTTGCATCGGAATTAAAGCTTAAAAATCAAACTTTGGGTGAGAAGCTTGATGAAATTTATGCTGAAAATGGATATTTTGTTGAAAAGACCGAATCTCTTGAATTTAGCGGCGCTGAAGGATTTGCAAAAATGCAAGAAATTATGCAAAAAATACGAATTGGAAATAAAAATTTTGGTGCATTAAAAATGCGAGATTTCGAAAATTTAACTGAGTTAGATTTTTCAACAAATGAAAAAAATAATTTTAAAATGTTGGAAAATGGAAATGCGGTAAGTTTTATTTTTGATTCAGAAGATAAAAGAATTACGATTCGACCAAGCGGAACTGAGCCAAAAATGAAAATTTATGCTCAATGGCGTTTCGAAAATAAACAAGGTTGTGTAAAGATTAATAATATTTTAAGTGATTTTAAGAAGAGGATTTTGAATGAGTGTTAATAGATTGATAGAAAAATTTAAGCCCGAACATTATGAATTAAAGCTCAACCTGTTACGAGTAAAAAATCGTGAATTTAATGGAATAATTGATATTTTTGGCGAAATTAATGATGAAAAAGAAATTGCGCTCCATTCAAAAGATTTAAAAATTGAAAAGATTGTTACCGCTAATGATATAAAATTGAGCTTTTCGAAAGCTGAAAATGATGAAATTTTGGTAAATATTGAAAAACTTAACTTTAAAAAAGGTGATAAAATTCAACTTAAAATTGAGTTTTCTGGTAAAATAACAGATGCAATGCATGGATTATATCCTTGTTATTATAAAGAAAACGGTGAGAAAAAAGAGCTTTTTGCAACTCAATTCGAAAGTCATCATGCGCGCGAAGTTTTTCCGTGCGTTGATGAACCAGAGGCTAAAGCGACCTTTTCGTTAGAGATTGAGTCTTTAAATAATTTTGAAGTTTTATCAAATACCGAAATTATTAAAAAATATAAAAATGGTGATATTCAACAGATTAGATTTGCTAAAACGCCAAAAATGTCAACATATCTGTTAGCCTTCGTATTAGGTGATTTTCGGCGAGTTTCGAAAAAGACTAAAAGTGGTGTTGAAGTTTCAGTTTTGGCAACAAAAGCTCAAAAGTCTGAATTAATGGAATTTCCACTTAGTTTTGCGGTGCGAGTTTTAGAATTTTATGAAGATTTTTTTGGTCAAAAGTTCCCTCTTTCAAAATGCGACCATATTGCTTTGCCAGATTTTTCTAGTGGTGCGATGGAAAACTGGGGCTTAATTACCTATCGTGAAACTGCATTACTTGCTGGTAAAAATTCCTCAATATCTTCAAAAAAATATGTTGCGTTAGTAATTGCACATGAAACTTCGCATCAGTGGTTTGGAAATCTTGTAACAATGAAATGGTGGGATGAGCTTTGGCTAAATGAATCTTTTGCAACAATGATGGAATATTTAGCAACTGACGCTTTAGAGCCAAAATGGAAAATTTGGGAAGAATTTGCAGTTAACGAAGCAGTTTTAAGTCTGCGCCGTGATGCGATTGACGGCGTTCAGGCGGTTCATGTCCCAGTTCATCATCCAGATGAAATTAGCACTATTTTCGATGGTGCAATTGTTTATGCAAAAGGTGCTCGCCTGATGAATATGCTTCGAAAATATGTTGGGAATGATGCTTTTCGGAAAGGTTTACAGCGCTATTTTGAGAAATTTAAATATCAAAATACAATTGGCGAGAATTTATGGGATTGTTTAAGCAAAGCTTCTGGCAAAAATATTGCAGATTTTATGAATCCTTGGCTTTCAAAAAGTGGTTATCCAAGTATTTTGGCTGAAGAAGACGGTGAAAAGTTAAAATTATCGCAAAAGCAGTTCTTTATTGGTGAGGGTAAAGATAGTGGGCGAATTTGGCCAATTCTGCTTGGTTCAAATCAAAATAATTTGCCTGAGATTATGGATTCAAAAGATTTAACCTGTAAGAAAAATCCAGATTTTGTTCAGTTAAATCAAGGAAATGTTGCTCATTTTATTACGAATTATAGCCAAAATCTTTTTGAAAATTTGCTTGAAAAGGTTCGAAATGGTGATTTAGATACAATTTCTCGCCTTCAAATTCTTCAGGAACGTTCTTTGCTTTCGCGTGGTGGTGAAATTCCGAGTGTTGAGCTGTTGCGGACTCTGCAGAGCTATGATAAAGAAACTTCTTTAACGGTTTGGGATATGATCAGTCTTTTGATTGGCGAATTGAAAATTTTTATTGATGAAGATTCTGAAAGTTCGAAAAAAATGAAAAAATTTGTTGGTAATTTAGCTCAAAATGAATTCAAAAAGCTTGGATTTATTAAAAAAACTGGCGAAGATGAAGAGGATACACAAAAACGTAGCTCGATTTTGGCGCACATGATTTATGCTGAAAATGAAAAAGCAATTTCAAGCGCTTTAGATATTTTTAAAAATTCGCCAAATATGGAAGATGTTGATTCAGAAATTCGAAGTTTAATTTTAACCGTAAAGATTCGTTTTGAAGAATCTCCAGAATTAGTGCAAAAAATGCTCGAAAATTATAAGAATACTTCAAACGTTGATTATCGAGATGATATAATGGTGGCTTTAACTTCAACTAAAAATATTCGAACTGGTGAATTGATTCTTGAAAAAATGCTTGAGAATGATGTAATTCGAACTCAGGATATCTTGAGTTGGTATGTTCATTTGCTTCGAAATTCAAAAACTCGGGAATTAGTATGGAAATGGCTGCGTGAAAATTGGAAATTGATTGAGGAAAAATTCGATGGTGATAAAAGTTATAATGATTTTCCGCGATATTCAGGTGCAATTTTGCGAACCAAGAAACAACTCCAAGAATTTAAAGATTTTTTTGAACCTCTAAAAAATGACCCAAGCTTAACTCGAGCAATTGAGATGGGTGAGCGAGAGATTGCCGGGCGAATTGCTTTAATTAAGCGAGATAAAACTGCTATTGATAAATTCTTACAAAAAATTTAAGTTTAAAACCGACCAGATTCAACGGTCGGTTTAATTGTATTTTGATAAAAAGAATCTTTCGAAATTTACCATATTTTGCGGTGTGATTTCATCTGGGTTTTTATCTTCTAGATCTCTTAATTTTGTAAGAATTTCACGCTTATCGATTTTAGAGCCGATTAGAACGAGCTCGGTTTTTGGCGTTTCATCTTTCCATTCTTCGGTATAAATATCAATAGTTTTGCCAACAAGCTGAACTATATATTTCTGCTCGTACCCTTTCATTCCAAAGTAGCAAATTCCTTTCATTCGAAAAAGATTTTTAGGTAAATTATCAAGAAAACTTAGGAATTTTTGAGGATTTAGCGGCTTTGCTGTTTCGAAAGATAAAGATTGAAATTGGTTGTGAATGTGATCTTTATGATCGTGTTCGTGTTCTTCAGTTTTTTCTTTATTTTCTTGCTCAGATTTTTGCCAAGAAAAAATTAAATCATGACTAATTTTTGAGTTTTGACTTTCAATAATTGGTGAATTTGGGTTTAATTTTCTAATGAATTCACGGATTTCTTGAATTTTATTTTTTGAAATTAAATCGGTTTTATTTAAAACGATAATATCGCTTGCTTTGAGACATTTTTTAAAATGTGTCGGAAAATCTTTCTTGGAATTTTCGAAATTTTGTGCGTCGATTAAATAAATATTTCCGCCAAAATAAGAATATTGATTGCCAGAATATTGCAAAGTTTTAAGCAAATCGTAAGGCTCGGCAATTCCACTAGCTTCAATTATTATTGCATCAAGTTGTGAATCTTTATTTGCTAATTTCGAAAGAGGTTCACTCAAGCCGTTATCACCAATCATACAGCAAATACAGCCATTGCTAAGCTCAATTTTTTGCTCATTGATTCCGTTAGAGATTAATTTACTGTCGATATTTATTATGCCGAAATCGTTCACAATTGCACCAATTTTAAGATTTGGGCTTGATTTTAAAAGATGGTTTAAAAGTGTGGTTTTACCCGAGCCTAAAAAGCCAGAAATCATTATAACTGGAATTTTTCGATTTTTCTGTATTTTTTCTTTAATTTCTGTTTTTGAAAAATCATCAAAAATATCTTTCGAAAAGCTTGAAATGTCAAAATCTTCATCATTCATGAAACCAGTTTAGCAGATTTTTAGAAAGCCTGCAAGATTTGCATTTTTAAAGAATATATGGTATAATTTTGAAAGTTGCATTTTGCAAAGAAATTTAGAAAGAGAGGAAATCTTATATGAAGATTTCGAGAGTTTTAACAATGAATAACTTATATACTGGCGAAAACGAGGAGGTTAAATTAGACACGAAAGAAATTCGTGATGAATTTAGTTTTCCGAAGAAGGAATATATTATTAATAAAGTATTTATAGATAATATGTGGCTAAAAATTTTGCTTCTTGGGTGGTTTTTAATATTAAGTGCTTTATTGATACTTGCAAAAATTAGTCAGAGTTATGGATTTTTGTCAATATTAATATTGACAAGCTTAATAACCATAACATTACTATCTAATTTTGATATAATCAGACTATATTTCTTTGGTGAGGAAATTCTCAACATCAAGAAAAGGCTGATAACCAGCTGGGTGTGGGTTTCCACTGAAGGATTTGAGCAACCTAAGAACACGGAAGCCGGGAAGAGAAACTATCTTTTCGTAAAGAAAGCTTTCAAAGAGATAAATAAATTCGCAATTAGGTTTTATTTATCTCATTTAGTTGCTGTTTTAGCTTTATTGTTTATGGCGACACTTTTGATTACTGAAAATCAGCCAGACAAAATCTCGCTTATTTTTATCGCAGGGTTATGGGTTCTTATGGAGTTTTACCTCTGGATGGTTCGCTCCTTTATTAGAGTAAAAGCAAGAATGCTCTATAACATAACCCCAAGAATTGATAATGGTAATAATGCATTAGAATTTTCGTTAAATGGTAATTATATCATTGAAGAAGAAATCAAGCTTTCGAAATGCATTAAAGTTCCCTCTTCTCTTGCTAAAGGTTAGTAAAAAACTTAGCCCTGCTAAATATGCAGTGTTTTCTTTTTTTCGAAAATCTGGTATAATATTTATATTCTATATATTTTGGAGGTAACAAATGTTATTATATGAAGCTCTTTTCAATGAAGAAAGCACGGACTATTTTGAAGCCCAAAAGCATCTCTATCCGTTAGTTTGGGATGTCAAGATGGCATTGAAAGCCATTAGCGAATGCGACATTCAAGAGTTGCAAAGGCTTTTAAATATCGCAGAAAAATTTCATAGCGACATAAAGTATGATGAAAAATATGAAGCTATGGAAGAGAAGTTACAAAAAATTTGGAACTTTATAAAAAGCTTTTATAAGCATTTCTCTGAAATGCTTAACGAAAATGTCTTTAATATTCCAGCAAACATGGATTATATTCTTGCCGAGAATATAATCCAGATGATTACACAAGACAACCAGCTCGGTTGTGAGGAGTCTTTAATAATTATTCACTCCTTAAGACCTATTGCTAACAGACTACCTACTGGTGGCTACGAACTAATGGCTAATATATATTTCACAGGCCTGAGTATATGTGAGAGATGTAACACATTTGGGAAACAGTTTGCGATGCTTATTAGAAGTGAGAATAAAGGGTCTGTTGACTTTTTTATAAGAGGATATAACCCTTTTATTGATGGTGTAATTTACAAGGGTCTCATTTCGATTTTGCATTCGAAATCCGAAATGAGAATGCTTGACGAGGAATTAAAAAAGGACCTGAGAAGAGCTTATAAGGCTCTTTCTGAAAAAGGTTATAAGTTTAGCTTAGTGGAGAGGTGTAGAGCATTGCTTTTATAATTTAGGGCCCCTTTTGGGCTCTTTTTTATTTGACTTTAAGCTTGAAATTTGATAAAATAGAAATACTAAAATATTACTTGTTCGAAAAATCCGACATAAAAATAACTTTTCGAACGCTTTAATTTAAGGAGAAAAATGACTGATAATTTTAATGAGAAGCAGGCTCGAAGGCGTGCTAACTTGCAAAAAAAAGCCCAAGATTTGCAAAAAAATCGCGATAAATATGTTGGGAATGCGAAAAAAGAAAATAACGAGAAGAGCACAAAAATTGCTCAAAAGGCTAAGAATATTTCAAAGCAAACTCGAGTTCAAAAAACCGACGCTAAAAAGGTGAATTTGCCAACAACAACGCGTCGTGGTGCAGTTGTGCGAGCTCAACGAATGATTTCGAATGATATCAATATGCGAGCAACACAACACATCGTAAATATCCCTGTTAATAAATCGCTGTTCAATGGTTTTGATGGCGAACAATTAACAGCTTCGAAATTGAAGAAACTTCGCCCAGAAAAGGATAGCGTGCGAGTGATTCCGCTTGGTGGTTTGGGCGAATTTGGAATTGGTAAAAATATGTTCGCAATTGAATATATGGATGAAATTTTGGTGATTGACATGGGCTCAATTTTCCCAAACGAGGACTACCCTGGTGTGAACTTTATGACGCCAGATATCACTTATTTAAAAGATAATATGCACAAAGTTAAAGCGGTTGCATTTACACATGCTCACCTTGATCACATTGGTGCTGTTCGTCAGCTCTTGCCTGAATTTGGCAATAATATTCCAATTTATGCAACTGATTTTACGATTGGAATGATTAAACGCCAGATGGAAGAGGCGGTTGTTGAGGTTTCGCCAAATTACCAAATTGTTGATCCGTTTAAGCACGAACAAATTCGAATTTCAGAGCATATGACGCTTGAATTTGTGCATGTTTTGCACTCAATCCCTGGTTGTGTGGCAATGGTTATTCGTACGCCAAATGGGAATATTGTTCATATGGGTGACTGGCGTTTCGAAAACGATCCGGTTGATACTCAATTCGATCTACCACGGCTTGCTGAAATTGCGCAAACCGAAGGTGTTGATTTATTGATGAATGAAAGTACTAATATTGATACACCAGGAACGCATCCACACAGTGAATATTCAATTGGCGAAAGTGTTGGTGAAGTAATGACAGCATATCCGCATGCACGATTGATTTTTTCTTGTTTCTCGAGCCAGATTTATCGACTACAATTAATTTTAGATGAAGCAGTAAAACACGACCGCAAAGTTGCGTTTGCTGGATTCTCGATGATCAATGCGATTGAAATTGCGTTAAGATCGCGAAAAATTAAAGTTCCAAAAGATGTTATTGTAAAAATGGAAGATATCGTGAAGCTTGATGATTCGAAAGTTACAATTGTCTGCACAGGTTCGCAAGGTGAATTAAACGCAGTTTTGAATCGAATGGCGACGGGTGCTCACCGATTTGTGAAAATTAAAGCAACAGATGTTGTGGTATTTTCTTCGAGTCCGATTCCAGGAAATGAGCCTCGTGTAGCCTCGACCGTTGATGGGCTCTTGCGGGAAGGTGCTGGCGTAATTCAGCACGGTCGCGGTCATTATCACGGTATTGGCCCACTCCACCTTTCAGGACATGCTTATTATGATGACCACGTTCGATTAGTGGAAACTATTCGCCCAAAAAATTACCTCCCAGTTCATGGTGAATTTTACATGCTTCAGCACAATGCTGAAATGGCGCAGAAAGTTCTTGGATTGAAACGAGAAGAGATTCTTGTTGCTGACAGTGGTGATATCATCGAGCTTACAAAAGAAAAGAAAATTAAAAAAGGTGGTCGTGTTCATGTTGGCTCAATTCTTTATGATAACACTGGAAATACGGTTCATGATGCTGTCGTAAAAGACCGATTGCATATTTCAACTGAAGGTATTTTCATTATCGTACTAACAATTAGCAAGAAAACTGGCCGACTTCTTAAAACGCCAGATGTGATTTCGCGTGGATTTGTTTATCTAAAAGATAGTGAAGAGTTGATTGGTAAAATTCGTCATTATTTGCGGATTAAAATCGACCGTGAAGTTGAACGAAAAGTTGAAATTACTGACATGAAACAAGAAATTAAAGATGATATTTCGCACCTATTGTTTGATTCAACTGGTCATACACCGATCGTTATTCCAGTGGTGAATAAAGTTTAATCTGTTTCGAAAATCGCTCAAAACGGGCGATTTTTATTAGTATAAGCTTTTAAGCAAGATAAAATATAAAGAAATTAGGTAGACCAAACAAAGATACTAAAAATAACACTATGCGTTAAAGTAATGAGATTAACTGTATTAAAGGTTTGAAAGTTTGTGATAATAATTTTATGAAAACTGGAAGAGAAATAGATCTTTCTGAAAATTGAAAATGATATCAAAAAATGCTAAAATTATATAATGAATCTAAATTCTTCATTAGGGCTTATTAAAGGTGTTGGCGAGAAAACGCTTGAAAAATTAGAAAATGCTAATTTGCGAACTGTTGGTAATATTTTAGAGTTTTTTCCTCGAAAATATGAAGATTTCGCAAGTTTAACTAGCTTGAGCGAGATTAAGCCGGGAAAGGTTCTTTTCAAGGCCTATGCCGAAAAAGTTTCAATGCGTCGAGTTCGGCGTGGAATGACGATAACTGAGGCGATCTTAACTGATGGAAAAGATAAAATTAAGGCAATTTGGTTTAATCAGCCTTATCGTGTAAAACAGCTTCAAGATGAAGAAGAATTTTTCTTTTCAGGAAAATATGAATTTAATTATAATCGTTATCAAATCACGAATCCAAGTGTTATGAAGCGCGAAGAATTACCAAAAAACCAAAATTTTTCGGGTGAAGATGGTGAAATTGTGCCAATTTATCCGCAAAAAAAAGGTTTAAAAACCGAAACAATTCGAAAGATTTTAGTGGAGCTAAAGCCGATGATGAAGATCCTTCCCGAAACTTTACCTAAAATTATTGTTCGAAAAGAAAAGTTAGTTTCACGCGCACAAGCGATTGAGTGGGTGCATTTTCCGGGATCGGCAGAAGAGTTTAATTTAGCTCTTGAACGGCTTGCTTTTGATGAGATTTTTGAGCTGATTTTAGCTGCGAAATTAAATAAAATTGAGAATGAACAACTTTGTGGATATAATATCGAGCCGAAAATTCAAGATGTGAAGAATTTTGTCGAGAATTTACCATTCGAATTGACTCCTTCGCAACGCCTTGCTTCTTGGGAAATTATGCAAAATATGAGCCAGGATTCTCCGATGAATCGTCTTTTACAAGGTGATGTTGGGTCTGGAAAAACAACCGTAGCGGCAATTGCGGCATTAAATGCGGTAAAAAATGGTTATCAAGTGGCAGTTTTTGCGCCGACCGAGATTCTTGCGCAACAATTAGCTGAGAATTTTTCGAAAGCTTTGGCTTGGTGCGGTGTTTCGATTGGTTTTCTTTCGGGCAAGGTAAAAGGAAAGGCTCGTAAAACACTTTTTGAAAATTTAAAAAATGGTAATCTTGATATTTTGGTCGGTACGAGCGCAATTATTCAAGAAAAAGTGGAATTTTCGAATCTTGGTTTAGTAGTTATTGATGAACAGCACCGCTTTGGTGTTGCTCAAAGGCAAAAAATTCTTGAAAAATCTCACCAAAAAATGCCACATTTACTTGCAATGACTGCCACTCCAATTCCAAGGTCGTTGCAATTAACACTCTTTGGTGATTTGAGTGTTTCAATATTGAAAGAAAAACCTAAAGGAAGAAAGCCAATTCAAACTGAAATTATTTCACCATCTTCACTTGCACCGATGAATTCGAAAATTAAAGCTGAAATTTCGAATGGACGGCAAGTTTTTGTGATTGTCCCAGCCATTCAAGAAGGTAAAAATGATGAAATTAAAAGTGTTGAGGCGGAATTTAAACGATTAAAGCGTGATTTTAAGGAGCTTAGAGTTTTGCAGCTTCACGGTAAAATGAAGTCGGAAGAAAAAGAGCAAACCATGGCAGATTTTTTGGCAAAAAAGGCTGATATTCTACTTTCAACTACTGTTATTGAAGTTGGAATTGATGTTCCAAACGCAAGCACAATTGTGATTGAAAATGCTGACCGTTTTGGCTTAGCGCAGCTTCATCAGCTTCGTGGGCGAGTGGGTCGTGGCGGTGATGATGCATTTTGCTATCTTGTGATGAGTTCAAATGCGAAACCGCCACAGAGGCTCCAAGAAATTTCGAAAACTGATGATGGATTTATTTTGGCGGAAAAGGATTTAGAGCTTCGTGGTGCTGGTGAAATTTATGGTAAGGCACAAAGTGGCGAAATTAATCTGGAATTTGCAAGTATTGGCGACGTGAAAATGATTTCGCGAGCACAATCTGCGGTGGATTTTTTATTCAAAAATCAAAAAGATTGGCAAAAATATTTAAACGAAAAGCCAAAATCGCTTGAAAAATACCAAAGATTGACTTTGTTGAATTAAAATATTGACGAAAAAAATAAATTGTGTTAGAATTGAAAAGTAGTCGGCCAGCGGGTCGGCATTTTTCATAAAAGAAATTATTTCGAAAGGATAAAATGGAAGATTTAAATATTAAACAAATGATGTTGGCAGCAAAAACAATTGCAGCTGAAAAAAATTTACCAGAAGAAAAAGTTTTAGAAGTTATCGAAATGGCAATTGCAGCCGCTTGGCGACGTGAAAACGGAAATCGCGACCAAAATGTTCGAGCAGAACTAAATACACAAACTGGTGATGCTGAAGTTTTTGTTCAATACGAAGTTGTTGATGGTGAAGAAGCTTATAATGTTAATAACGAGATTTCTCTTGAAGATGCGAAAAAAATTGATGCAAATGTTGAGATTGGCGAAATTGTTGAAGAGAAGTTCCCAGTTGAAACTTTTGGTCGTGTAGCGGCTCAAACTGCCAAGCAAGTTGTCTTGCAACGACTCCGTGAAGCTGAACGTGAGATTATTCTTGAAGAATTTGAAGATAAAGTTGGTACTATCGTAAGTGGTTCGGTTTCAAAAATTGACCAACGATTTGTGAGAATCGACCTAGGAAAAGCGAACGGAATTATGCCGCTCCGTGAACAAATTAATGGTGAGTATTTTAGTGTTGGCCAACGGATTAAAGTTCTTATTAAAGAAATTGAACGAGATGGTCGTGCGCCAGAATTGATTCTTTCGCGTGCTGATGCAAAATTTGTTGAAATTCTTTTCGAACAAGAAGTACCAGAACTAGAAACTGGAATGGTTGAAATTGTGGCGATTGCGCGTGAGGCTGGTCGCCGAACCAAGATAGCGGTTCGTTCAATTATGAACGGTGTTGATCCAGTTGGAACTTTCGTTGGCAGTCGTGGCGTGCGAGTTCAATCTGTTATGAATGAAATTGGTGAACGCGAAAAAATTGATATTGTAACTTGGAGCGAAAACCCAAGCGAATTTATCCGTGAGGCGTTAAGCCCTGCAGAAGTCGTTGAAGTTCAAATTAAAGAAACTGGTGAAAACGAACGCAAACGAGCAACTGTGCTTGTGAGTGAAGATCAACAAAGTGTTGCGATTGGTCGCGCTGGACAGAATGTTCGCCTTGCAAGTCGACTAACTGGTTTCGAACTCGATATTGAACTTGCTAAATCTACCGAAAAAAAACCACGCGGAAATGTTGAAGATGGCTTGTTTAGTGCTTTAAATGAAGCGACTGAAAGCGAAGTTGTTGAAAATCTCGATGGCGATGAAAGTGATCGAGAAAAATTCGGCGGAGAAGAGCAATAATACTTTAAGAGCTAGTGATGTTGACTACTAGCTTTTTTTCTGTTATAATTACCACATTGGCTTTGGGCAACCAAAGTACTTAAAAAAAGGAGGCATTTAGATATGCAAAAGAAGAAACGTGAAGACTTGAAGGTTATTATTCCTGCTGCAGGAAACGGTACACGTGGGTACCCAGCAACTATAGGATTTGCCAAAGAGTTACTACCATTGCCCTTTGAGGGTTATCTACAAAATTCAATTGTAGTTTTGGTGGAGAAGTTGGTTCAGGCTGGAATATCCGCACAAAATATCGCGATTGTTGTTAGCCCTAAAAAAACTTCAATAGAAAGTATTTTCGAAAGTAAAAAATCAATTATTGAAGAGCTTCGAAGCAAGGGTAAACATAATTTTGCTGAAAAAGTTGAACGAGTTGAATTTTTAGCTCCAGCAAAATTTATCCAGCAAAATTGTGAATTCTATGGTAATCAAGCTCCGCTTAGCACTCCTGAAGTTATTGACTTTATTGGGAAAAATGACTTTGGTTACTTTTTCCCTGATGACATTTTTGCGACAGTTGGCAAAAATGAATTCGAGCAAATTTTTGAAGCCTATGAAGAATACGGTGGAAGTATCTTGCCTGTTAAACAAGTGCAAGACAATATTGAATATTCAAAATACGCAATTGTCGTAGGAGAAATTATTCATCATCCAAAAAATAAAGATGACAATTTGGTTTTGTCCGTCAATAAGATTGACGAAAAGCCTGGTTTCGAAAAAGCTCGGAGCGAACTCGCAAGTGTTCGTGGAGTGATTTTCGAAAACGGAATCATTGAATATATGAGTGATTATACGGAAAAGTTTGACGGAAGCGGGGAGCTGATGTATCAGATTCCCGTACAAAAAGCAATGAATGATGGAATGGAATTCTATGCAGTTCGTGTGAATGGACTGTATTGCGACACCGGGAACTGTCATGACTACGCTTTAGCGGTTCCTGTAATGATGATGGCTTCTCAAAATCGTGAAAAATATATTAAAGATCTGAAAGAAGTCATAAGATATTTCGAAAGCCTCTAGCAAAAAATAAACGCTCAGTAATGAGCGTTTTTTAAATTCCTTCATGTTGAAGTAGCCAGCTTTTACGGTTTTGCCCTCCGTTATAACCGCCAAAATCCATATCTTTCGTAAGAACTCGATGACACGGAATAATTATAGAAAGCTTATTTGCGTTTAAAGCGTTGCCAACTGCACGAACGGCATTAGGATTTTCAATTTTTTCAGCAATTTCAGAATATGTTGAGGTTGAGCCAGAGCGAATATTTTGAAGCTCTTCCCAAACCTGTTTTTGAAAATCTGTTCCAATCATTTCAATCGGTGTTCGAAAACTCGCGAAAGGGTGTTTGAAATAATCTTCAAGCTCAATGCGTATCTGTTTGATAGGTAAATTTTCTCCTTCTTCAACCTTTTCAACTTCAAAAAAATCTTTAATTTGAACTAAATCTTTTTCGAAATTTTCATTATCTTGAAATTCCAAAAAAACCAAAGCATCGTCGTGAGCGATTGCCGTCATTTCGCCAAGTGGCGTTTGAATTTTAGAAAGTTTTAGTTCACGCATTTTAATATAACTATTGTATATAAAAAAGTGTAAAAAGTCAAATAAAACAATAAATTATTAGCACTCATATTGTAAGAGTGCTAAAAGTATGATAAAATAGAGTTATGATACCTGAAGACTTTCAAGAAATTATTTCGCGAATGAGTGAAAATTCGCACAAAAGTTTGGAACGAGCAGAATTTTTCTCTCGTAAATTTAAAACTGGTTACATCGGAATTGAACATATTTTGTTGGGAATTTTGGCAAATCGCGAATCTTCGGCGGCAACTTTAGCGTATGAATATGGTTTAAAATTTGAAGATTTATATGATTTTTTTATTGAAAATCCACCAATTTCGAAAAGTCTGCCAGATTTTGCAGACCCAAATGTGCGAGCCTTAACCGACCGCGCAGTTTTTGCATTGAAAATGGCTAGTTTAATTTCTGGTGATGATAATGAAATCGGAACAAAAAATCTGCTTTTCTCAATTTTAAAGCAAAAAGATTTGAAATTGCAGGTTGTGCTTCGACGAACTGGGGCTGATATTGAAGGATTGGTGAACGCCCTTGATGTTTTGTTTTCGAATGAAAATTCAGCTGAGGAAATTGATGAAATTGAGCAAAAGAGTTTTCGAAAGAATTCTAATAAGCAACAGCCGAGCCGTGAAATTGCGATTTTGAAGAAATTTGGTGAAGATTTGACAGAAAAGGCTAAAAATGGCGAGCTTGACCCAGTGATTGGTCGTGAAACCGAAGTCCAGAGATTAATTACAGTTCTACTTCGTCGCACAAAATCGAATCCAGTTTTGATTGGCGAGGCTGGAGTTGGAAAAACCGCTGTGGTTGAACTTCTTGCTCAAAAGATTTCGAAAGAACAAGTTCCGCCACAACTAATTGGAAAGCGAATTTTTGAAATTGATTTAGCTGGAATGTTGGCTGGTACGAAATTTCGTGGTCAGTTTGAAGAGCGGCTAAAAAATGTAATTAAAGCGCTTGAAAAACATCAAGAAATCATTGCATTTATTGATGAAATTCATCTTTTAGCAGGGACTGGCTCGGCGGAGGGTGCAATGGATGCGGCAAATATTTTAAAGCCAGCGCTCGCTCGTGGAAAAATTAAACTAATTGGTGCCACAACTTTTGACGAATTTAAAAAATCGATTGAGAAAGACTCTGCATTAAATCGGCGTTTTCAATCTGTTCAGGTTGAAGAACCGAGCTTGAACGAAACAATTGATATTTTAAAAGGTTTGCGAGAAAAATATGAAAAATATCATAATATTGAAGTTTCTGATGAAGTTTTGGGTGAAATCGTTGATATGAGCGCGAGGTATATTTTTGACCGCCAAATGCCAGATAAAGCTATTGATATTTTAGATGAGGCTGGTGCGCTAGCTGCGAGCGAGAAGGTGTCGAAACCGAATAAAATTTCAGAATTCTCGTGCGAGATTGAAAAATTAAATGAAAAGCAAATTCGAGCGGCAGAAAATGAAGACTTTGAAGGCGCGGCTCTCTATAAAACGCGAATTTCACAACTTAGAAAGAAACTTAGTGAAGAGGAGCAAAAAGCAAAAAGTTCTAAAAAAATTATTTTAACGAGCGATTATGTGGCGCGAGCGATTTCTTTAAAAACGAATATTCCGGTTCAAAAAATTTCAAAAAATCAGGTAAAAATTCTACAAAATCTTGAAAAACATCTTTTGAAAAAGGTGATTGGTCAAAGTGAGGCGATTAAGAAAATTTCGAAAGCAATCCGCCGTAATAAATCTGGGATTTCAGATGAAAATCGTCCAATTGGCTCATTTATTTTTCTTGGCCCGACTGGAGTTGGAAAAACTGAACTTTCACGCCAGCTTGCAAATGAGGTTTTTGGTGGTTCGAAATCTCTAATCAAAATTGATATGAGCGAGTTTGGTGAAAAACATAAAACTTCGCAGCTTTTGGGGGCGCCAGCTGGTTATGTTGGCTATGGTGAAGGTGGAACTTTAACAGAAAAAATTCGCCGTCAGCCATATTCTGTAGTGCTTTTTGATGAAATTGAAAAAGCTCACCCCGACACTTTCAATCTACTTTTGCAACTCTTAGAAGATGGTGAATTAACAGATTCGCAAGGAAGAAAAGTTTCGTTCAAAAATACTGTTGTAATTTTAACAAGTAATCTTGGTGCAAGCGAAATGATGAATGAAAAATCACTCGGATTTGAGGTGGAAAGTTCTTCAAAAAAGAATCACTCAAAAAATGAAAAATTTGCTCGAAAGGCTCTTGAAAAAGTTCTAAAACCTGAGCTTTTAAACCGATTTGACGGAATTATTACATTTCAATCACTTTCGAAAACTGAAATTGGCAAGATTTTTGATATTCTTTTAGCTGATTTAAACAAGCGATTACTTCGAAAAGGTTTGAATTTGAAAGTCCGAAAATCAGCGAAAGATTTTATTATTGAAAGTGGTTATGATGCTAAGAATGGCGCAAGACCACTTAGGCGTGCAATTGAGGACTTACTTGAACATAGACTAGCCGAGGAGATTATAGCCAAAAATCCGCCAAAAGGAACGCAATTTGTGGCGAGTGTAAAAAATGGTGAAATTATAATTGAAGTTTCGAAAGATTAAGGAGAGAAGATGCGAAAAACAGAGAATTATTTAGTGCCAACGGTTGTTGAAGAGACTAATAGAGGTGAGCGAGCGTTTGATATTTATTCGCGGCTTTTAAAAGAACGAGTTATTTTTTTGGGTGAAGATGTGAATTCACACACGGCGAATGTTGTGGTGGCGCAACTTCTTCATTTGGCTTTCGAAAATCCAGATGAAGATATCAAACTTTATATTAATAGCCCTGGCGGAAGCGTTTATGATGGTTTGGCGATTTATGATACGATTAAATTTATCAAACCAGATGTGCAAACGATTGGGATTGGTTTGCAAGCTTCGATGGGGGCGTTTTTGCTGGCGGCTGGAACAAAAGGTAAGCGTGCGATTTTACCGAATTCGCGAGTAATGATTCATCAGCCTTCAAGCGGCACTCGTGGAAAAGTTACAGATCAAGAAATTGACCTAAAAGAAAGCTTATTGCTTAAAGAAAAACTTGCACAAATTTTGGCTGAAAATAGTGGTCAGGATTTAGAAAAGCTCAAAAATGATATGGAACGAGATTATTGGATGAGCGCTGAAGAAGCTGTGAGATATGGCTTAGTTGATAAAATAATCAAGCAAGAAAAATAGCCTCGCGAACGAGACTATCAATAGTTGTATCCGTCAATTGGTGTAACTTTTTCGCCAATGGCGGATGTTTTTAATGATTTTAGGCGTTTAAATTCGGTTTTTGAAACTGGTACTGGCCAGATTTCTTCTGAATTTTTCTCGCCTTCCGGAATTCTTAAAGCTAAAACATAATATCTATCATTTGGTAATAGTAGATTTTCGCCAGAGTTATAAGATGTTTTTACACGGTTATACCCAATTGCTTTGATGAACATGAATTTTGAATTTTTGCCGTGAGCTTGCCAAGATGAAACTTCAATTTCACTTCCGTCTTCGTCTGTAATTTTTATTATAGGATTGATTCGAAGCTTAGATGAGATTGAAAAATAAGCTTTTTCAACTTGATTACCATTTTTATCGACAAAAGTTAATCCTTTTGCTTCTATTGACTGTTCGAAATAATTATCTCGAACAGTTTGGAAATTGTTCCATTTTTCTTTCGAAAAATCCTTACCTTTTTCAAAAAACTTTTTGAACGTGTCAGTAGTTTTTGAAATCTTTGCGGCTTCTGGTAGGAAATCTTGCGCAAAAGCTCTACTTATAGAGTGTATTGAAAACGAAAATAGCGCTACAAAGAGTACTAAAAAGAAATATTTTTTCTTCATTTCAGTTCCTTCTAACGCACTCAAAAAACATTAAAATAGTTTTGAAAGGTGCGTAAATAATTTTAATAGCCACATAATAGCATAAAAACAATAAAAAATCAAGGGGTTGATCTTTTCTATGAAAGGGTGTAAAATATACAAGCCTTGGGCAAAAAGTACTTTTTGGAGGTATTAAATTATGAGTGCGAAAGAAACAATCGAAAAAGTTTTTCATATTCATCATGATGAACGACGAGCCATTAGTGAGGAGGATAATAGAGCTATTCTAGCTGCTAGTGAGGCTAATTTGAGCATAAAATCATATGTATTGATAATGCACTAATAATTTTAACCGTCTTTTAGGGCGGTTTTTTATTGATTTTTTTTGAAAAATATGTTAAAATGGATGGCAAGAAGTAGTGTGCTTGTGGAGATTTTACTTCGAAATTGATGGCAAAATTTCGAAAGTCACAGGCGGAGAATCTTCGGGCCGGTTCTAATAACACTTTAAATGCGAGGAGAAAAATGGCAAAAAAGCACTTTAATGCTGCAGGACGAGCGTTTTTTTCGAAAGAAGACGCTATTCTTAAAACCCCAGATTTAATCGCTCACCAAAAAGAATCTTGGAAAGATTTTGTTGATAACGGTTTGAGCGAAATTTTCGAAGAGATTAATCCAATTGATGACTATACTGGTCAGAAATTAGCTCTACGATTTAAGAGTTATGAATTTCAAGCTCCAAAAACAACAAAAGATTTTGCGAAAGAAAATAATTTAACTTTTGAAGCTCCACTACATGTTCAAGTTGAGCTTACAAATAAAGTTACTGGCGAAGTTAAAGAACAAGAAATTTACCTTGGTGACTACCCTTGGATGACAAACCAAGGAACTTTCATTATTAACGGAACTGAACGTGTTATTGTTTCGCAATTGATTCGTTCTGAAGGTGTTTATTTTAACGCTGAAACCGGAAGTGATGGAAAAAAATATTATGGTGCAAAGTTGATTCCGGTTCGTGGTGCTTGGTTAGAGTTTGAAACCGATCCTAAAACTGGTGTAATCTATGTAAAAATTGACCGCCGTCGAAAACTTCCAGTAACAACTTTCTTACGTGCACTTGGTCGAATGACTAACGCTGAAATGCGAGATATTTTTGCTGACGTTGACAACGGAGATATTAAATTTATTCAATCAACTCTTGAGAAAGATCAATCGGCCGGCCCAAATGAAGCTTTGATTGAGGTTTACCGCCGTCTTCGCCCAGGAGATTTAGCAACTATTGAAAACGCCCGAAATATGATTGAACGAATGTTTTTCGACTTCAAGAGATTTGATTATGGTCGCGTTGGCCGATATAAAATTAACAAACGCTTAAATCTTGAAACACCAAATACAACTGAAAATCGTTCTTTCCAGATGGAAGATCTTTTCGAAATTATTAAAGAAGTTATTCGCTTGAATAATGTGCAAGGTGAAGTTGATGACATTGATAGCCTTGATAATCGACGAGTTAAATTAGTTGGTGAGCTTGTTGCGCGACAATTCCGTGTTGGTATGCTTCGAATGCAACGAAATGCAATGGATCGAATGTCGATGACTGATATCGAAACTGTAACTCCTGGTCAATTAGTAAATGCTCGCCCAGTTGTTGCTGCAGTGCGTGAATTCTTTGCTGGATCACAGCTTGCTCAGGTTATGGATGAAACCAACCCGCTCTCAGAACTTTCTCACAAGCGACGTTTGAGTTCAATGGGTCCTGGTGGTGTTACTCGTGACCGTGCTGGCCTTGAAGTTCGTGACAGTCACCCAACTCACTATGGCCGAATTTGTCTCGTTGAAACTCCAGAAGGTGGAAACGTTGGACTTGTGACAAACCTCGCAACCTTCGCCCGAATCAATGAATATGGCTTTATTGAAGCTCCATATTTGCGAGTTATTGATGGAAAAGTCACTGATGAAGTTGTTTATCTTGACGCCGACCATGAGATGCGCGAAATTATCGCTGATGCTGGTTCAAAATTAAACGAAGATGGAAGCTTTGCTGAATCTCAAGTTTCTGCTCGAAAGAACTTAATTCCTTCACAGGTGAGTTCAAGTGAAGTAACATTTATGGATGCCGTTCACAGGCAGGTTCTTGGTGCAGCAGCGTCGCTTATTCCTTTTGCTGAACGTGACCGAATCGACCGTGCTTTAACTGGTTCAGCCATGCAGAAGCAAGCTGTTCCACTTCTTTGGAATGAAGCACCGACTGTTGGAACTGGTGTTGAAGCTGATATTGCGCGAAACTTAAGCCAAATTATTGTTGCTGAAGATGATGGTGAAGTTACTCGTGCCGACTCTGTTGCTGTTGAAGTTAAATATGCATCTGGTACAGCAAAATATGAACTAAAACATTTCGAAAAAACTGCCGACGACCGATGCTACAATCAAAAAGTTGTGGTTTCTCGTGGCCAAAAAGTTAAAAAAGGTGATATTTTGGTAGAAGGTGCAAGTATCAAGGATGGAGAAATTGCTCTTGGCCGTGACCTCCGTGTAGCATTTATGTCTTGGGGTGGATTCAACATGGATGACGCTGTGATTATTTCTGACCGTCTTGTTAAAACTGATATGCTAACAAATATCAATATTAAAGATTATATGGTTGAGGTTCGTGAAACTAAGCTTGGGCCAGAAGTTGTTACTCGCGATATTCCAAACGCTAGCGAATATAGTTTGCGACATTTAGATGAAGATGGAATAGTGCAGATTGGTTCAGAGGTGAAGCCTGGTGATGTGCTTGTTGGAAAAATTACTCCAAAAGGTGAACAAGAGCTCTCAAGCGAAGAACGACTTTTGCGTGCAATCTTCGGTGAAAAAGCGAAAGATGTTCGTGATACTTCTCAAAGAATGAAAAATACTGGTTCTGGAAAAGTCATTGGCGTAAAGATCTTTTCGAAAGAAAATGGTCATGAAATGCGTGCTGGTGTGCTTAAACAAATTCAGATTTTTGTGGCTGAAGCCCGTAAAATTATGGTTGGCGACAAAATGGCCGGACGACACGGAAATAAGGGTGTTGTTGCGAAAATTTTACCAGAAGCCGATATGCCATTTATGGAAGATGGAACTCCGATTGATGTGATCCTTTCACCGCTTGGTGTGCCTTCGCGTATGAATCTTGGTCAGCTTTTTGAAGTTCACCTTGGAATGGCTGCAAAAACTCAAGGTTATAAAGTAGCAACTCCTTCATATGACGGTGTTGATGCTAAAACTTTGAGCGATGAACTTGAAGCTGCAGGTGTTCCTCGCGACGGAAAAGTTCAATTATATGATGGCCAAACTGGTGAACCGTTTGAACAGCGCACAACTGTTGGATTCATGCATATGATTAAGCTTCACCACTTGGTTGCCGATAAAATCCACGCTCGTTCAACTGGTCCTTACACAATGGTTACTCAACAACCTTTGGGTGGTAAAGCTCAAAATGGTGGTCAGCGATTTGGAGAAATGGAAGTTTGGGCTTTGGAAGCCTACGGTGCCGCCAACATGCTTCAAGAAATGCTCACAATTAAGTCTGACGACGTTGTTGGACGTTCGAAAGCTTACGAAAGTATTATTAAAAATAGTGAAATTGTTGGTCCAAAACTACCAGAATCATTTAACGTGCTCGTTAAAGAACTGCAAGGTCTTGGTTTGCGTGTTGACTTGCTTGATCAACATGCTTCAAGTATTGATGCCGATGAGCTTCTTGCGGAACGAAATAAAAATGCAGAGAGTTCAATAATCGAAGAAGATGAAGATTTCGAAACTGTTCGAGATGAATCTGACGGTGAATTTGAAGACAATATGAATATTCAAGATATTGATGAAATTGAAGAAATTAAGGAGGAAGCGTAAATGGCGAAAGTGGTGAATTCAAACCAGATTGCTGATTTCGACGCAGTTCGCCTCGCAGTTGCCAGCCCAGAAGATATTTTGAGCTGGTCCTACGGCGAAGTAACTAAGCCAGAAACTATCAACTATCGAACTCAAAAACCTGAGCGCGATGGTTTATTCTGTGAAAAAATCTTTGGTCCAACTAAAGATATCAACCCTTACGATAATAAATTAAAGGGTGTTCGTTCTCGTGAAGCTGCTGTTGACAAAAATGGTGAGCTAGTAACAAAATCAATTGTTCGCCGTGAGCGAATGGGCCACATTTCTTTAGCAGCTCCAATTGCGCATATTTGGTTTATGCGTGGAGCTCCAAGCGCAATGAGCCTTCTTCTTGGAATGACGGTTAAAAATATCGAACGTGTTGTATATTTTGCGAGCTATGTAATTCTTAATGTTGATGAAGAAAAACGCGATCAAATGATTGCCGACCTTGAAGCTGAAGACAAAGCTGCTCGAATGGCAATTAAAATCCGTTATGAAAAAGCCGCTGAAGAAGCTGGCGCTGACATTAAAGCATTGGCTGAAGCACAAACTAAAGAAATTGAAGAGCTTAACGCAAATTATGTTTCGAAAAAGAATCAACTTGACAGTTTTGTAAAAGGTTCGCTAATGAGCGAAACTGATTTTCGAAATCTTCCTGAAGAATATGAAGATATCATTGAAGTTGGAATGGGTGGTGAAGCAATCAAAGCTTTACTCGATGAAATCAATATTGATGAGCTTATCGAAAACTTGAAAGAAGAAGCTGAAAAGGCAAGAGGTCAGCGAGAGAAGAAAATTCTTAAACGACTAAAAACAATCGAAGGAATGAAAGCTGCTGGAATTAAGCCGGGAAGTTTGTGCTTAACAGTTCTTCCTGTAATTCCTCCAGATTTGCGACCTATGGTGCAATTAACTGGTGGTCGATTTGCGACATCAGATCTAAATGATTTGTATCGTCGAGTAATTAACCGAAATAATCGGTTAAAGAAGTTGATCGAACTTAATGCGCCAATGGTAATTAAGCGAAATGAAATGCGAATGCTTCAAGAGGCGGTTGATTCATTGATTGACAACAATGCATCACGAAGTGGTCGCTCAGTTAATACTGCTGGTGGTCGCCGAAAGCTTAAATCTTTGAGTGATATGCTAAAAGGTAAGCAAGGTCGATTCCGTCAGAATTTGCTTGGAAAACGTGTTGATTACTCTGGTCGTTCAGTGATTGTGGTTGGTCCAACTTTGAAAGCTCACCAATGTGGTTTGCCAACACAAATGGCGCTTGAACTCTTTAAGCCATTCGTGATTTCTTGGTTGATTGAAAAAGAATACGCACATAATATTCGTTCGGCAACTCGTTTAATTGATGCTCGTGAAGCAGAAGTGTGGGATGCTTTGGACGCCGTAGTTGAAGGAAAATACATTCTTTTGAACCGTGCTCCATCTTTGCACCGACTTTCGATTCAGGCCTTCCAGCCAAAACTTGTCGAAGGTAAGGCTATTCAACTCCACCCACTTGTGGCAAATGGATTCAACGCCGACTACGACGGCGACCAGATGGCGGTTCACTTGCCACTTTCTGATGCTGCTCAAGCAGAAGCTCGTGATTTAATGAGTATTTCTCACAACTTGCTAAAACCAGCAGATGGTCAACCTGTACTTTCTGTTGACCAGGATGTTGTTTATGGAAATTACTACATCACTTACGACAAGCACTCTGAAATGAATAAGAAACCACGACCTTTCGCTAATGTTTTTGAGGCTGAATTGGCTTATGATAAAGGAGAAATTGCACTTCAAACGCCAATTCGTGTATTCGTAAAGGGTGAGATTCGAAATACAACTCTTGGACGTGTGCTATTTAACGAACTATTACCAGAAGATTATCCGTTTGACAACAACCCACAAACTAAGAAACAAATTAATAAAATCTTGGCTGATATGTTTGCACATTATGGTGCTGAAATGACCGTAAAGATCGCTGACAAAATTAAAGGTTTGTCATTCCGATTTGTTACAAAATCTGGTTTGTCGATCGGTAAGGAAGATTACACGGTTTATGAAAGCGAGAAAATTCCTCAAATTATTGCTAGCGGTGACGCCAAAACAACCTTGATTCAGGAACAATATGACCAAGGTCTTCTAACTGACCAAGAGCGTTATAACTTAATTATTGACAACTGGCACAAGGTTATCGATGAAGTTTCTGATGAGATTTCTGAGCGCGTAGCTCATGAAGGTGCAGATTCACCTGTTGGCTTAATGGCTGTTTCTGGTTCTCGTGGTAATGCAACAAATATTCGCCTTGCTTCTGGTTTGACTGGAATTATGGTGGATGCAACCAACCGTGAAATTGAACTTCCAATTCGTTCGAACTACACTCACGGAATGAGCTCACTTGAAGCTTTCGTGGCAACTCGTGGCGCGCGCCAAGGTTTGATCTCGACTGCACTTAAAACCGCCGACTCTGGTTATTTGACTCGCCGTCTCGTGGATGTAGCTCAAGATGTATTTTCTGTTAAAGATAGAGCTGATGAAATTGATCCAGGATTTGCGATTTATCGTTCGGAAAGCGAAGAGACAATGATTCCATTCGGTGATAGACTCTATGGTCGATTTACGGCTGAAGCTATCCCTGGATACATTGAGGCTAACCAGCTAATTACTCGAGAAATCGCTGATGCAATTGAAAAAGATGAAAACATTACAGAAGTTAAAATTCAAAGTGTTCTTTCAACTCCAGACCTTGCAGGAATTCCTCAAAAGTCTTATGGAATTGATATGGCTACTGGACTTCTTGTTGATCCAGCCGAACCAGTTGGTGTGATTGCTGCTCAATCTGTTGGTGAGCCTGGAACGCAGCTAACTTTGAATACATTCCACAGCTCAGGTGTTGCTGGTTCTGGTGCAATTTCACAAGGTCTGCCACGTGTTGAAGAGCTTCTTGAGGCTCGTTCACCAAAGGGGCAAGCTTATATGACTGAAGTTTCTGGTGTAGTAGATATTTGGGAAGATGGCAATATGAATATTGTTCAAATTACACCACAACAAACTGAAGATGGTGAAAATGTAAACCCAGTTCGATATGAAATCCCAAATGTTGCAGCTCTCGCTGTTTCGAAAAACGATGTTGTGCAAGCTGGTGACCGTTTAACTGCTGGTTCGCTCAATCTTCGTGACTTAATGGAATTTAAGGGTGTTGAAGAAACTCAACGCTACATTATGAACGAAATCTTGCGAATTTATGCAGCTCAAGGTCAAGATATTGCTTCGAAGCACCTTGAAATCATCGTTCGTCAAATGTTTAGTCGAGTTCAGATTGAAGATGCTGGAGATTCATCGTTTATCATTGGCGACGTGGTTTCGAAAGCTGCTGTTGTTGAAGAAAACAAACTTCTTGAAGCTGAAGGCAAAAAACCTGCTGAATTCAAGCAGCAACTCCTTGGAATTACAAAAGTTTCAATTTTCAGCGATAGTTTCTTGTCTGCTGCATCATTCCAGAATACAACAAGTGTTTTGATTAACGCAGCAACTTCTGGCCGAATTGATAAACTTCGTGGATTGAAAGAGAATGTGATTATCGGACGCAAAATTCCTGTTGGAACTGGCGCTCGGGTTAATACAAAAGCTGAATCTACTGAAGTCGAAGAAAAATTCGAAAACGAAACTAACGATTCTATAGTAGAAGAATAAAAACCTTAAAACACTGGCTTTATCGTCAGTGTTTTAAATTGCTTTAAAGAATAAAAAATGATATAATATTAACGTAAACGAAATAGGAGAAAATATGAATTCTAATGAAGATAAAAAAGTTGGCGTAAAAGCTTTTCGAAATCGTGGGATTATTTTTGCGATTTTGGCGGTAGTTTTGATTATTGCTGGATCAATTTGGATTGCAAAACCTTTTAATGATTTTTTAAAAAGACAAACTTGGAAACAAACCGAAGGACAAATTTATGGTTTCGAAAAGAAGATTATAAATGAAAAAACCGGTGAATATAAATATACTGCAGTTGTAGATTTTTCAGTGAAAGAGAACGAAACAATTGAATTTCACTCAGAACTAAAGAATGAAAAACCTGTTATTGGCGAAAAGGTGAAAGTTTTTTATGATGAAAAAGACCCAAACTCTGCAGTTGAGGGCGATTTTGAAATTACTAAAATAGTTGCTCCAAGTGTATTATTAATTGTTGGGATTATTAGTGCAATTTTAGCAATGATTAATTTCGAAAGAATGAAAAAAGCTAAAAAGATGCAGAATCAAGCGAATACTTCAGCCTTTGTACAGAATTTTATTCCGCAAAATAACCAGGAAAGCAAGTAATGCGAATAATTTTTACGGACGGAAGTGCTTCGCCAAATCCTGGCCCTGGTGGTTTTGCCGTGATTGAAAACGGTAAACCGATTGCTTTAGGAGCTGAAAATCCAAGCACGAATATTCGAATGGAAGGATTAGCTTTGAAAAAAGCTTTCGAAATTCTAGGCGGCGAAGAAGCCGAAATTTTAACAGATAGCGAGTTTTGGGTTAATGTTCTAATGAAATGGGCGCCAGCTTGGGAGAGAAACGGCTGGAATAAAAAAAATGGTGAAATTAAAAATCTTGATATTGTGAAACCACTTTTTGATCTTTATAAAAATTCGAAAGTTAATTTGAAGTGGCTGAAGGGTCATGCCGGGCACGAATTTAATGAAATGGCTGATGAATGGGCAAACCGAGCAAGGAATGGCGAAACGCTATAATGCTTGATTTTTAGAAAATACTGTGGTAAAATATATCAACATAAGCAGAAATAACTCTTTAGAATTATTCCAGCTTGTTAAAGTGTAGATGAGGCTATTTCCTCATTTCTATGCTCTCATTATATCAAACATTAGCAGTTTTGTCAAGACTATTTTTGTAAAATAGTCTTTTAACCTTTATATTTAGCCCAAACATCACCTAAAACACCATCGAGTCCGTGAAGGTAACGCTGTGTAACAGCTGGGTCTCCGTGCCTCATCAATTTTTGAATTTCTTCAATCCTTGCACCTTTTTTCTGCAAATCGGTAGCGAAAGAGTGACGAAGTTCATGAATCTGAAAGTTAGGGTATCCTATTTTAGATAATTCACGTTTTAATTGCTCCGTCATGACAGAAGCGCAAGACTCCGCTCTACATTCTTCACGTCTTTTTAACAAGTATATTTCTCCTGACTCGTTAGTTTTTGAAAATTCTTCAATTAATTTTTTAGTTCTATTTGAAAAATAAACAAATCCAAGTTTTCGACCTTTACCAATAGTTTTAATTTGATTTCCTACAATATCTGAGAATTTAATATTCACTATTTCAATTCGGCGAAGTCCAGTATCAAAAGCGAGCGAAATTATCATTTTAGTTTGTAATCTTTTGCACCTATTAATCATGTCATCTATTTCTGAACTATTATAGAATTTACGATTAACAGGTTCGGGTTTTGGATTAACTATATACGGAAAGCGAATTTTAGTGCCGCCCTGTGTATTATGAACCCATTTGAGAAAAGCCATTATCTGAATTTTCTCAGACCTCAAAGCGTTTACTGATATTTTCGAAAAGCCTTTATCTCCAGAAAGACGACAGCGCACCCATTCGTTAACTTCATTTTCCGTGATCTCTTTAATATCGTGAATGTTCATTTTTTCAATAAAACTCCAACAATACGAACGTTTACTTTTAATAGTTGCTTCGGTAAAATTAGCAACAAATTGACACCATTCAATATATTGATAAACTTGTTTTTCGGCAGGTGAATAATCTTCAAACATAAATCTCCTTTATATAAAAAATAAATAAAATAAATCAACATTTTATATAAACCATTTCGGCTTATTTTTTTATTAAAATTTTATGAAATCATCTCATTGCAGACTCCATTTCTGAAATAACACAAGCAATTTATTTGACATTGTAATTTGAATATTTTTTACTATTTTACAATAAAAAGATAATATGTTGTAATATTTTCAACAAAGCGCAAGAAAGAAAGGGTTAGAAACCCAAATTTCAATAAAAAATAAATTTAAATTACAATAGCGAGCTATGAGCTAATTTAGCATTTTTAAGTTCCAGATATCTTTCACGTAAAGAAATATTCGCACCTTTCTGAGATTTACTAATTCGAGCTAGCTGTTTCTTCTCAAAACGAATTTTTGCAAGCAAAGATTTAGCACGATTAATAATGCTACGTAAAATTTCAAGCGATTTATTTATATTTTTAGAGCTCCAAATATGAGCAAAATATTTACTCGCGCCGTTTTTAATTTTCTTGGCAAGTTCAATACTTTTTGCAAATTCCTCAGGGAATCGTTTCTGTCTATTCCGAAACATCGGCAAATAGCGTTCATCATCAATAAATTGACACGCCTCGCCAAGCCGTTCTCTCATTGTATTTTTCCTTTTTTCATCAAGTTTAAAAATCATATTATCTCCATTTTATTATTGAGACAAAACAAAAAGCCCCAATATTAAACTAATAAAATTGAGACTTTTGTTGGGGTTTTTATGATTTTTCAAAATTAAATCCTTCTCATTATAACAAACAACTTGAATTTTGTCAATATTTAGCTTTTCGAAAATTGCTAAAAGTAGCAAAAAATAGTATAATAAAGCTACAAACCATTTGCGGATACTGATAATTCAGTGTCCGCTTTTTTGGTGGGAAAAAATAAATTTAACTGGAGATTCTATGATAAAAAATATCCCAATAACAGAACTAGAAAACATCGCAACAACAAGAATATTAAGCACAAGAGCGATTGGAGCTGAAATTTTTGAGCGAGAAAAACTTATTAAACAAGCGCTATTTGCAGCAAATGATATTTTAAAGGAATGTGGATTAAATTCTGAGCTTTGGTTTCGTGAGCGAAATAATAAGATTTTTCTATTTAATGAAGCAAATCGTCGGATTTTAGCTGAACTTCAAATAGATGGTGAATATTCTTCGAAGAATAGCATAATTCGGAAGCCGAAAATTATTCTTCTTGGAAGGAGAGGTTTTTTGAAAGAAAAAACGATCGGCGATTTAATTGCTAACAATCTTCATTATGAACGTTCAACCAATAGAAGTAGGAGAAAAGTTGAAAAATAATTAGAAGGAGGAAAATACGTGGCAACAACCAAAAAGAAAACTGAGCCAAAAAAAGACTATGTTGTCGGTAGAGGAAAACCGCCGCTGAACCGCAGATTCGGACAGCCAGAAGGAAATATTCCGAATAATCGCGGAAGATGGAAACCGGAAGATAGCATTTCTTATCAATATCACTATTTTTTGAGCTTAACTGTGAAGGAATTTAATCAATGGGCGATCGATCACCCAGATGATCAGCGAACTATGGCTCAAGAAGTAGCGTTTAGGCGAGTCTATGATGCGAGAAATAGTGAAAAGGCTGGACTCTACAACACGATTGAAATTACAGACCGAACCGAGGGAAAGGCAAAACAAGGAATTCAAATGGAAGTGGAACAAAAAACAAATCCACGACCATTCGAAGGTTTAACTGCAGCAGAAATTCGAAAGGCATTAAAAAATGAACAAAGCACTACTCGAAAATCCAGAAGTTCAAAGAGAGCTTAAGCTTGAGCTTGCGAGAATTGATTTATTCGAATTTTGCAAGTTAATGCACCCGAATTTTTACAAGGAAGAACGCAGATATTTAAAAGACTTTTGTAGGCAGATTCAAGATTTTATTGAGAGTGATGAACAAACGCTTGTAATCAATGCACCACCACGACACGGAAAATCATTAACTGCTCAAAATTTAACTGCTTGGCTATTTGGAAAGAACCCAAAAGCGAAAGTTATGACAGGATCATATAACGATACGGTTTCTGGAATTTTTGCAAGAAATGTTCGAAATATGATTCAAACCGAGAAAGCTGGCTCGAATATCATTTATTCTGATATCTTCCCAGAAACTCGCGTAAAGTATGGCGAGGCGGCTGCTTCAATGTGGAGCTTGGAAGGATCGAGCGAGCCGAACTATCTCGCTACCAGTCCAAAAGGAACGGCAACAGGATTTGGTGCGAATTTTCTCATTATCGATGACGTTATTAAAAGCTCGCAGGAGGCCTACAACGAACGTGTGCTCGATGAACATTGGGATTGGTTCAATAACACGATGTTCTCGCGTGTCGAAGGTAATGATTGGAAAATAATCCTTGTGATGACGCGTTGGGCGACTGGCGACCTTGCTGGGCGATTTATTGAAGAGTTTAAGCCACGAGTGATTGAATATCGTGCCGTGACAAAAACTCCAAAAGGTAAACCAAAAATGCTGTGCGATGATATTCTGAACTACGAGACTTTTAAGAAAAAGACTCGAGCGATGAATATGGATATTGTGGAGGCGAACTATAATCAAAAACCAATCGATGTCACTGGGCGACTATTTAAGCCATTTATGGAGTGGGATGAACTGCCTGAGGGAATTGTTGAAAATATCACTGATACTGCTGATAAAGGTGCTGACTTCCTTGCGAGTGCGAACTATATTAAGCACGGTCAAGATGTTTATATAACTGATATAACTTATACCGACAAACCGATGGAGTTTACTGAAAAGGCCGTTGCTGAAATGTTAGATTCTGGTGATGTAAGCGTTGCTAGGATTGAAAGCAACAACGGCGGTCGCGGTTTTGCACGTAATGTGAAAAGGATTCTTGAAGAAAATGGAAATTCGAAAGTAGTTATTAAAACACCAACGCAAACTAAAAACAAGGAAAGTCGTATTCTGTCATCGAGCGCGTGGCTGCAAAACCATTTATTTATGCCGCCGAATTGGCAGAAGAAATGGCCAGAGGCTGCTAATGAAGTTCTGAGATATCAGCGCAAAGGAAAAACGCCCACGATGACATGTGTGATATTTTGGCCGGAATCTTCGAGCAATGCACCGCGCGAGCCGAGCCGATCATTATTACAAATTCAAATCGAGGCTCAACAGGCACAAACTCACTAATTTTCTAAGAGCAAAAGGAGGAAATATGGAAAAATTTTATTGCTTACCAAAAAATATAGAAATAACAGGAAAATTGATAAAAAACCTAATCGAAAGCGACAAACGCAAGCAAGATCGAGCTAAATTTAAGATTCTTGCTGATTATTATGCTAATAAACCTGTAACATTACGTGAAACACCGAATAAACTGCTCGCAATCACTAATTTTGCACGATATATCACTAAAATCAATGTCGGCTATTTGCTCGGATCACCAGTTAATTATCTTTCGAGCGAAGACATAGACATTGAGAACTTGAATAATTCATATCGCAAACAAGCAATTTCAAATCTTGATGTCGAACTCGCAACACACGCGAGTATTTATGGCGTAGCTTATGAGCGAATTTATGCTAATGAAGATTCAGAAGTTCGAAGCGTAAAGATAGACCCACGAAATATAATTTTAGTTCACGATACGACAGTTGAGCATAAAAAGATGTTCGCTATAGTTTATGAAGAAATTATCAATGCGCGCGGAAAAATCGAAAGAGATTCATACCAAATTACAATTTTAACGCCAGAATATACGCAAGAGGGAACTTTGAAAGGCGGAACGCTTAATTTTGAAAGTGACCCAGAAACTGGCAAAGATATTAAAACTGATCATAACTTTGGCGAAGTGCCGATTGTCGAATATTTAAACGGTTCAGACCGAATGGGTGATTCAGAACCGGTATTACCATTGATTGATGCTTATAATATTCTTCAATCTGATCGCATAATCGACCGTGAACGACTGGTTGATGCACTACTCGCGTTTTATGGCACAGATTTCACGCCAGAACAGCAAGCGATGCTTAAAGATAGCCGAATGGTCGCAAATATTCCACAAGACGCCAAAATTGAGTATGTCGTGAAATCTATTGATGAAGCTGATGCTGACGTTCTTCGAAAAACTATTGCAGCTGATATTCATAAAATTTCAATGACACCAGATATGAGTGATGAAAACTTTGCTGGAAACTCGAGTGGTGTGGCGATTCTCTATAAACTCCTTGATTTCGAACAACACATCAAAGACAAAGAGCGATATTTCGAGCGAAGTTTACTCGAACGATTCCGAATTTATAATTCCTTCCTTGTAAAGGGTTCAAAGATGGATAAAATTTCAACCGAAGATATTGATGTGGTATTTAAACGAGCCCTACCACAAAACGATCTTGAAACCAGCCAAATCATCAACAATCTTAACGGACTCGTAGATCGTGAAACGCTTGTCAGCCAGCTTTCATTCGTGCGAGATGCTAAAGAAACAGTGAATCTTGCGCTGAATGAGAAAAATGAAGCAGATAACGCAATGAATAATGCTGAAATTGCAGATCAGAATGAGATAAACGATGCCAAAGAATAAAAAACCAGAAGATCCAATGATCCCCGAGTTAACAAGCTCGGGGTATCGGGCTTTTTTTGATAATTTTGATGATAGTTGGGAGTTTGAGAAGAATTATCCATTGAGTGATAAGGAGAGCTCTATTGTAGAGTTTATCCGCGGAGAATTAGGGGATAATGCTCAAATTTACGCCGTCCGCCGAGTAGAGAAGCCAGATGGCGTAAAGATGCCAGACTTAATCGTAAATGGTCAAAAAGTAGAGATTAAGCAAGTTTCAAGTGCTCGTTCAGTAGAAAATCAGACAAAAAAAGCGCTCCAGCAAGGAACACACTCGGTTATTTATGAAATTGTTTCAGATTCTGAGGAGAAAACTATATTTCTCAGGAATGAAATTAAGAAAAGAGTATCTCAGTTCGGTATTAAAAACTTTATTTCTATACAAGAAAAGAACACCGCCGCCTCTTATGCAAGACACGACAGTGTTCTTTATGATTTAATATTACCACAAAACAAAGAAAAAATCAAGACTAACACGATAAATTATTGGCAAAACCGCGCCGCCGCCCGTTTCGAAAACCAAGAACAGCAATCTTTGAGCTATATTCACCGCATAAAAAACGCTTACACTGATGCTGAAATTCGAACGATTCGTGAAATTAAGAAATTATATGCTAACTATTACCGCAACGACAAAACTTTCGACAAATTTGCATTACAAGGCATTGAACCAAGCGGAAATATAGCAAGGTTTAAAGCTGAAATGGAACGACTCGGCTTGAATCAATATTTGCCGGAGAATTACGATTTCAGAATGACAAGATTAGAAATGCTCAATCACCAGATTTGGGCAGAACTAAAAAAGGCTGGAATTGAACAAAATAATCTAACAGCTAATTCGGTTATAAACACAATTAATAATTCGTATAATCAAGCTATTTTTGACACCGAAAAGCAATTTGGTTCACTTTTGACCTTTTCGAAATTAAACTCACGAACTGTGCAGGAAATTTTGAACTATAAAATCGAAGGAAAGCATTTTTCGAACCGTATCTGGACGAATACTGACATTTTAGCCGAGCAAGTCAATTCGAAAATAGCTACAGCCGTAGCAATTGGGCAAAGTCCTGAAAAAACGATCCGTGAAGTTCGTGAACGTTTTGATGTTGGGCGATTTTATGCTGAACGGCTTGTTCGCACTGAATCTGCTTTTTACCACAATTCAGCAGAACTGCGAGCTTATCAAGAGCTAGGAGTTGAAAAATACCGTATTATTGCAACACTGGACGGCCGCACTAGCGATATCTGCCAACATAAAGACCATAAAGTTTTTAAAATCAGTGAAGCTAAACAGGGCGTGAACTTTCCGCCATTTCACCCACTTTGCCGAACAACGACAGCTGCATATTTTGGTGAAGAATTCGATCCAGAAACTCGAATCGCCAGAAACCCAAAAACGGGTGAGAATTACGAGACACCAAATATGAGCTATGAAAAATGGGCAAAAGTTAGCGGAATATCGAAAGCTGAGCCAGCTTCAACGCCGAGTATTTCACCGGCTGATGATAAGATTGAAGTTAAAATTAAAAAACCACCAACTAAAAAAGTTAATAATTCTGATATTAAGAGCTTAAAACTTGAAAATTCGCTCAATGAAGCATTGAAAACTGATGATACTAGAGAAAAAGTCGTCAGAAAACTAAACGCAATGCCGGAAACTCATCGTTCTATTTGGGCTAAATTTTCGAGCGAACTATCTTTTAAAGATTCACCGCTTGGGAATGATAACTTTAGTGTGCTTGGAAATAAGGTAAGTGTTCGTATAGCTGGTATATTCGATGGTTCAACTGGAAATCGAAAAGATATAAGAAAGCCATTTGAGGTTTTTCTACACGAGTATGGTCACGGTTTCGATCACCGAGCAGGGCGTGGTTCATTTTATGGAGCTACTGGTAAGTTTGAACTTTCTAATGGTAAAACTCTTGGCGAAACCGTTTTTGATGAAGCAAATAGGTATCTAAAAACTAAAGAAGGAAGAAATTTAGCCTATAGACGACACAATTTGTCTGTTGAACTTAAAAACGAACTTGAAAATGGTTATTCAAAAAATGATCTAGCAAGTATTTTTGATTTATATGGTGGTGCTGCGTTTAGTAACGGGTTAAGAGTCTTCGGAATGGGTCACGAACAGAAATATTGGGATGGCAGAAAAACAATAAGAGGTGTAAAATTAAGTAAGGAGCAAATTGAAAATCATAAAAAGCGTTTTCTCGGTTCGGAAGCTTTTGCCGAAATGTTTTCAGCAACTGCTCGAGATGACAAAAAGGAAATTGAGCTTTATGAAAAATATTTGCCGGAAAGCTTTAGTATGTTTAACGAATTATTAGAAAGGATTTCAAAACTATAATGAAAACAAAATATGAATTTACCCACGAAGACACAGTTGGAGTTTATGGTTTGTGGTATAGCGACGAAGTCTTAGATGAATATGCGCGAAAATTTAAAATATTTGATGATTTTGGAGAGCCTGCTTTTCTAGTGATTGGTGGAGATGAGCGACACATCAAAGATTGCGTTGAGGCTGCTCGGAAATCAATCGATAACGGCAAACCTTTTTTCTATAACGCCCCAGAATATATTCAAAAACGAATGATTGAAGAACGGGAAAATCTTGAAAACGGTGTTCGTTATTAAAAATATTGCATAAGAATAAACATTATGCTATAATATTACTAGAACCATTTGCGACTTTTAGCATCAAGCTGAGAGTCGTTTTTCTTTTTGCGAAAAACACAGCAAGCCCAAGCCAAAAAGTCGCGCTTGGGGCGGAATATCAAGCTGAGAAGCGTAAAATCGAAAGGAGAATATGGAGAACGATCCTAATTCAACAAAACCTGCTGACAAAAACGGTGTAGATCAGAATCAACAGGGGAATGAACCGAAAACTTTCACGCAAGATGAAGTGAATGAAATCATGTCGAAGCGCTTGAACGAAAAAAGTGCTAAAGATGAGGCTAAATTCGAAAAGCGGCTTGCCGAAGCCCAGAAAGAATGGGAACGAAAGGCAAAGCTTAGCGATGAAGAGCGTGCTGCGGAAGCTCAAAAAGCGAAAATCAGTGAGCTCGAAGAACGCGAAAGAAAAATCACAATGCGAGAACGCAGGACTGAAGCCGCTGAAAAACTTGCTGCGAAAGAAATTCCATCAGAATTCGTGAATTATGTTGTCGATGCCGACGCAGAAAAAATGAATTCGAACATCGAAGGGCTTTCGAAAGTTTGGAATTCTGCTCTTGAAAAAGGCGTGAAAGCTAAACTTGCCGGAAAAACTCCCGAAGATGTTGGTGGAAATAATTCACAAGGAACGACATCAAATTACTCACAAAGTAATGGTGTAAGTTCGTTCTAATCAGACTCAAGAAAAGAAAGGGATCTTATGGCAGTAGATGCACATAATATCTATTCCGACAATGCCACAACAAAGGCAAAATTGGCTGAAATTAAAGGCCAAATCATCGAAGCTGTTATAAAAGGAACAGTTTCAACTAAAATTAAAAATACTTTTGGAATTGGAAATCCAAGCGCTGGATCAGTAACCTATGACCGCTTGAAAAACGCTGTTTCGAAAGAATACGGCACAGCACGAGGCGCAGGAAAAGGTGAACCAGTTCGCAACACTGGACGTGTTATTAATAACATTGATGACCGCCAAGAAATCGTTGAGGAATATGACAATACTGATATTAAACAGTTTGGTATTGCTGACCTTATTACACGCCGAAAGAACTCACAAGCAAGTTCACTCGCTCGCTATCTTGATACAGCATTCTTTGCTGAAGCTGTTAAATCAGGAACAGAGATTCAGAACTTGACTTCAGCAACACCAATCGAGGAAGTGCTCGAAAAAGTTATTCAGACAGTTGAAACTGTAAAGAACGACTGGGTTGATGGTGTAGATCGAAGCGAAATTGTTTTGACAGTAACACCAGCAATTTATGGTAAACTCGCAAACTACCTAAACAAGGTTAAAAACGAGATTACTGGTGAAGTTGATGTTTTGTTTAACGGTCAGGTTCGAATTTTCTCAAACCACCGCCAAACAAAAGCAATCATTGCAATGCACGAAGGAGCAATCGCTCAAGATGTGAACGTGTTTGATTTTGATCCTCAAAAAGTGCCATTTTCAAACTCGGTTGAAGCTTCACTCTTCTTCGCTCAAGGAACAAAAGCTGTTGAGCCAGATCTCGTGTTTTATGCTGATTTAGCTTAATATTAACCTAAAAAGGAGGAAAAATGAAATATTTTCTCGTTAATTCAACAGGTCTTGTCGTTGGAGTGCCAGAATCAGTAAAAGTTGGTTCTGGCGAAGAGGCATCAGGCATAGTTGAACAATATCAGGCTCGCCCAGAGGAATACACGCCATGCGATGAAAGCGGAAAACCTCTTGAGGTAGTAGAAAAGCCTAAAAAGACCGAAAAAGTTGAGGAATAATAAAATGCCACAGGAAGAATTCGAAGTAGAAGTTATAGCTAAAGCGAAAGAAATTGCTAATTTTGAAGATGAAAAGTTATTAAAGTTTGCCGTCGGCGAAATTTGTGACCGTGTCTCGTTATATTTAAATCTTCCGGAGAAAGCTAATTTCGATCGTCGATTAGTTAGGATTCTCGCGAATATGACCTGTGGCAATTTTATTAAATTCGAAAGTGCTGCGAATCGAACCGCCGAACGAGCAATCTCAAGCCTGAGCGACAATGGTCAGAGTATCAGTTATCAGAATGCTGCGCAAAGCTATTTTGCAACGGCTAAAGATAGTGAAATTTTCGATGGCTATGTTGAGATTCTAAAGCCGTATCGGAGGCTAAATGTTGTTTCCAGATAGCGCTAAAAAGGCGATCAAAAGCACATTTTACGACAAAGCAGTTGAGGTTTTCGAAGTTCGTAAGGATTTTGACGAAGAAGGCGGATTGGTTGAATCTACCTCGAAAAAAAGCGAATTCAAGGCGAATGTGAATTATTCGGAGATCGGTAAGGTTTTTGAGGAGTTAGGTGCTAAATTAAACGCCAGTGTCGCAATCACGGCTGAAACCTCTGTAAAAATTGAAATTGGCGATAAAATGCGAATTGATGGGCGAGATTTTGAAACAGTTGAAGTTAAACGATTCGATTCACACACCTTGATTTTAGGAAAAATCCTATGAGGGTTTCGGTTTCAACTTCAATAATTAATAGCAGAAACCTCAATTCGATCGACAATGCTTTAGCTGCTGGAGTTTCGAAAGCAGCAATGCTGGTTCAAGGCTCAGCTAAAAACAAAGCACCCGTTGATAGTGGAGCACTTCGGCAGTCGATTAGAGCTGATAAGGCTAAAATTCAAGGCGGAAATGTGACCGCTACGGTTTCTACTAATCTCGAATATGCGCCTTATGTTGAGTTTGGAACTGGATCGAGAGGACAGTCCACAAACACTAACACAGAAGTTGAAGTTAGCTATCGGTCGGACTGGCGTGGAAATAAGGCTCAGCCGTTTCTATGGCCAGCATTAAGAGAGAACCGAAACAATTCAATCAAAATAATCAGAGAAGAAATTAGGAAGGTGGTAAAATAATGTTTCTACCAAAACAAGAAATTTTCGAAAAGCTTAAAGAAACTGACATCGCTGTTTCGCTAAGCGGACAAAATGTTTTCAAGAAACTTCCAGCCTTAACTTTTCGAATTGATGATAACTCGCCACAATATGGACTAAAGGGTGAAATTTCTGCTCAAGAAATAATTGCTACGGTTGATATTTGGGCGAGTAGCTCGAAGGAAGCCTCAAAACTTCTTTCAGAGATTGAAAAGAAAATGCGTGAGATTGGTTATTATCTTGAATTCTCAAGTGATGTTCCAAATCCAGACTCAAGTATTTTTCATATAAATAACAGATTTAATAGTAAAAAATAAGGAGATTATATGGCTGATAGGAAAAATGCCACTCGTTCAATTGGTGCAGAGCTTGTCGTTATGGCAAAAGCTGGTGCTACAGTAGACATTAATTTTGGTGGTTTGACAAGCATTGGCGAACTTAGTGCTGAACGTGAGAAAATCGATGTTTCAACACTTGCTGATATTTCTGGAAAACGCTATATTCCAGGAGCGGTTGAAGTTGGCGATCTCGATATTGAAGGAAATATTGAAGATTATGCTGATGTTGAGAAAGTAATGACGTTGTTTGAAGCTGGTGAAGTTCGAAAATTCGAAATTCGCACAACAGAAGATGGCGGCGCAGTTTACAAATTCGATGCTTCTCTAACAAAATTTGCTGTTGGTGAACGAACTGTCGACGGATTTAACACATATTCTGCAACACTTTCAATTAACGGAATGTTCACTCGAGTGAAAAAATCCTAAACTATAGGGGCGTTGAAATTCGCCCCACTTTGAAATTATTAAATTAAACAAGGAAACTCTATGAATAATCTTGAATTTAAAGCGAAAAATATTATAAAAATGGAAAGAGAAACTGGCTTGAATTTTCTGGAAATATTGGACAATTTTGCAGGTTTTTCCAACCTTGCCGATATTATGATAGCAGGCGGAATGACTGAAGATGAGGCCGCTGATGCTTTAGATAAATACGGTTTTGAAGAAGTTATTTTGAAAATTATGGAAAGATTGAGTGAATGCGGTTTTTTACCTCAGAGCGCTCGAATCAATCTGAAGGAGGCTCGCAAACGAATGGAAGAACACTTCAAAAAAATCGAAGAAAAAATTTCAGCCAAAGCTGGCGAGATAACGAATCAAGAGCCTTCGAAATAGGGTTAAAAATTGACGAATATTGGAATCTAAGCCCCGCCGAGTTTCGAAACTGTGTTGCGGGGTTTAATTCTAAACAAAAAGCTGAAATTGAACGAGCGGATGCATTGAATCACATCCTTGGGCGATATATCAGTTTTGCTGTTAATGATCCGAAACATTATCCGCGTAAGCCAATTGTGGCAAAAAACGCGCATAGAACGAAAAAAATGAAGCCTGTGACAATTGAAGCATTAGATCAGATTGCGCGGCTATATGGAGGTTTATGAGTAAAACCACAATCGATGAACTGCAGGTTTTAATTTCAGCCAACAGTTCAAAATTCCAAAGCGAAATTGCAAAAGTGCGTGAGAATCTCGCACAAGTTAGTCAATCTGCAAGAGGCTCAGGAGAATCAATTACTGGTGGGTTTCTAAAAGCACAATTAGCGCTCGGAGCTTTAAAGGGCGCTTTTAGTGCTGTTGTTGGAGTTGCGAAAGCAGCAACTAGCGAATTTGGTTCATTAGAGCAAAACCTTGGCGGTGCTGAGGCTGTTTTTGGTCAATTCTCAGATGCTGTAAAACAAAAATCGAAAGAGTCCGCTCAAACAATGGGAACTTCAATGTCGCAATATTTAGCAGCGGCGAATAAAATGGGATCATTGTTTCAGGGTGCAGGCTATGATGTCCAAAAATCAATGATAATGACCACAAAAGCAATGCAACGTGCAGCCGATGTTGCGAGTGTGATGGGAATTAGTCAAGAAGCAGCGCTTGAAAGCGTAGCTGGAATGGCTAAAGGTAACTTCACGATGATGGATAACCTCGGTGTTGCTATGAATGATACGGCTCTATCTGCCTATATGCTTGAAAAAGGCATTCAAGGCAACATTGAGAAAATGACCACTGGTGAAAAAGTTGGTATTGCTTACCAAATGTTTATGGATAGAACGGGAAAGTATGCTGGCAATTTTGCACGCGAGTCAATGACACTTGAAGGAGCACTGGCAATTTTGCGCGCAGAGCTTTCAAATGTTGCTGCGACTCTTGGCTCAGCCTTCGCGCCTGTTGTTTTGAGTGTCTCAAACTTTGTGTCTAGTGTTTTAATACCGGCAATTAATGCTGCGATTCCGTATATTGTTGGCTTTATGAAAGTTATCGGCACAATGGTGAATTATGTTATTTCGGCGATTTCTTCATTGTTTGGCGTAACTAAAAAAGCAGGCGGAGCACTCGGCTTTGGTGGAGTTTCGAAAGCGGCAGATTCTGCTTCGAAGGGAATGAGCAACCTTGGTAAATCTGCAGGTGGTTCGGGTGGAGCTGGCGGAATGAATAAAGCTGCAGGTTCTGCTAAAAAACTAAAGAAAGAACTCCTTGGTCTTGCTAAATTCGATGAAATGAATGTGCTAAAAACACCTGAAGATACAGGTTCAGGCGGTGGCGGCGGTGGAGCTGGCTCTGGTGGCGGCGGTGGTGTTGATTTTGACATGCCAGAAATTCCAACAGGCGGATTTAAAAACGCATTTGATGATATTGGATTAAAAGCTGAAGAAATTGCAAATAAGATTAAAGGCTTTTTCTCAGATATGTTTGATTTTAAGAAAATCGGTTCGGCTTTTAAACGATTTTGGGATGATATTAAGGCAACCGCAAAACCAGTTTTTGAGGTTATCGGCGATGCTTGGGAGCGATATCTAAAACCAATTATTAGCTGGGCTGGAAATGAACTTTTGCCTGCTTTTTTGAATGCTGTGGGTGGAGCAGCAAGATTTCTTGGTGAAATGTTTAAATCTGCTTATAATTTCTCGCGTCCCTTCATTGATGCTTTTATTGCACCACTCGTTGGCTTTATCGGATCAGGAATCGTGAAATTCTTAAATGGAATTGGTGATGCTTTTCGAGCAATGTCGAAAGATAAAGGACTGGTTGATTTCCTAACTCAAATTACTATTACAATTGGTGGAATGACTGTAGCAATTAAAGCTGCCGAAGCAATTTCAGCATTTAATGCAGGTGTCAAAACAATGCAAGCCCTAGCGCTTTCAAGTCCTCAAGCAATGGCTTCTATGGTCTCGAGCCTCGGTTCAGTAAAAAGTGCATTTGTGCTTGCTGGTGGAGGAATTGCGGGTATAAAAGCATCGGTTATTGCACTCGGTGCAAGTATTAAAACTTCGGTAATTGGCGCTTTCAATACAGTAATGGCTCATCCATTAATTTTAGCAATAGCCGGTATTGCAGCAGGATTTGCATTCTTGGGTGGTTCGATAAAATCAGCCTTCGAACAAGGAAATCCTGCAATGTGGGAGAGTGAAGCTCGAGCTAAAGCACTCAAGAAGGCTCAAGAAGATCTGCAAAAAGCAGTTGATGGCGTTAAAACAGCAGAAGAAAATCTTAAAAATGCAAGAAATTCTGAGACTGATGCGAATTTGCAAAGAATCGAGGCAGTAAAGGCTCAAAAGAGAGCGATGGAAGAATTGGCGATAGCGCAGCAACAAACTGGAATAAGTTTTGAGAGTGTTAAGTCGCAAATTGAATCTGGAACACTTGCTTTTGAAAACTTAACTCCACAGCAACAAGCGGTTTATGAAAAAGGTTTGCTGCTCGAACAAGCTAACCAAAAAGTTCAAACTTCTCAAGATAATATGAACAAGGCGATCCAAGACACGAAATCCAAAACTGAAGAGCTTAAAAAGGCAAAAGATGAGGAATTGGCGCAAAGACTAGCTGATGCAACTTCGCAAGCGGTGATCCAAGGGAAATATAAAAATTCGAAAGATGCAATCGATGCATTAAAGAGCGGCGTTTTGCAATACAAAGATGAAAACGGCAATATGGTGAAAGTCAGTGAAGAAGATATTTCACGACTTGAAAATACTACAAAAACAAAGTCTCAAGATATTGTAAAAACTTATCGCGATTCAAAAAGCGGCGCCGATCAAGGGTTCTTCGGGCCGATGGGAAAGAGTCTTGCGACAGCTGGTGATCAACTCGGGAAATTTGCAGGTTGGGCTGGCGAAAAGTTTGGCGAATTTATCAGCTGGGCAAAGAAAGCAGGCTCGGACGCTTGGAATGGAATTACATCATTCTTTGGCGGAATCGGTCAGTGGTTTAGCGACCGCTGGGGCGATATTAAAAACGCATTTTCGAATGCTTGGCAAACTTTTTCGAATATTGGTCGCAATATTTGGGAAGGCCTAAAATCCGGAATCGGCAATATCGCCAATAATATGAGAAATATGTTTTCTGGGGCTGTGGAAGGTGTGAAAAAATTCCTTGGCATTCATTCGCCTTCAAGATTGTTTAAGAGTTATGGTGGATTTGTAAGCGAAGGATTCGCACTTGGAATCCAAAGCGAGATGAACACAGTTTCAAAAGCTTTCACTAAAATGACCGACTTCGAAATCCCAGAGTATACAGTGAAAACCAATTTTGACGTGGATACTCCAGATTATGGCGTTGATCAAACCGTAAAAGCTCATCTTGATTACCAAAGCAAACTCGATAAAGAACGCGAGACTGCGATGGATAAGATCGAAGAAGCGATTCGCAACCAAAAACAGCAAATCACGGTTAAGGTTGGCGAGGACACGCTGGTTAATAAAATTATTGATGGTGTCAATGCGAAAAGTTTCCTTGAAAATAGAACGGTGTTTGATATCTAAAGAGAAAAAGGGGCGAATGCCTCTTTTTTGCTTGATTTTGATAGGCTTTTGGTTGTATAATAAAATTGTTCAGACAAAAAATACGGAAAGCTTTTAAATTGAGCTGATGTTTTTGCTTATTTTGAAGCTTTCGTATTCGTCTGAACAACAATACTACTTTAAACATCGGCTCAATTTATTTAGTCGAGGATTGGAAAAAAATGAATCAGAAAAAAACGAGATTGAATTCGGATAAAAAAGCTATATTATATACGATTATATCTGTTTTTATACTGTTTTTTATTATTATAGTCTGGGCAGGTTCTTCGGCCAAAAAGGGAAATAAAGAGATAAGCAACGAGGTCTCAAAACAGAAAATATCTGTTAATATAGAGAAAGACCAAACTCTTGAAACTGGTAAAAATAGTTATAAGATCAAAATCTCAGGATTTAAAAATGTTGCAAAAATGAGCATTAGAATCAACTGTGAAAATACGGTCAGCCATAAAGACCCATTGAGCAAATGTAATAAGACTATAGAAAAAGAAACTCAAGGAAAAGAGTCGTTGGAGGATTTTGTAACGTTTAATATTTCAGATTTTTCACAACAGGAAAATAATAAAATTGAAGTATCAGCTACGAATCAAAATCTAGGCGCAGAAAGTGTCGATAAAATCATTGCAATAAATGGTGAGCCTTATTATTATGGTAAAGCTGAAATATCTTTTTCTAAGGAAGAACCCAATAATAACTTATATTTAACTACTGCAAGATATGAAAAAATAGCCATTGGTGCAAATATAGACAACCTATCTAATATATATGATATTAAGAAAGCTTGTGAAAAATATAGTGATTCTGATAGTGCTATTGGTAAAAGCCAAATGTATCGCTGTAAATATGAAGGTAAATACGCACATTTTCATTTTATAAACGGATCACTAAGCTCTAAAGATGTATTAAATTATTAATTAATTTAAACTTATTTTTTGCCAAAAAGACTAAAGTTTGGTATAATAAAATTAGAAGAACCATTTGCGATTCACCCCTCGGGGTGGGTCGCTTTTTTATGTCCAAACGAAAGGGGAATTTCGAAAATGCAAATAAATGGTGAATTGCTTAAAATCAACGGTCAGGTTTTTTCGAATTTAAAAAGTTATCAGCTTCAAAGAAATAAGCTCTGGCTAAATTCAGACCGCAATATGGCCGGCGAAATTCGCGCGACAATGATTGGAATTTTCCCAAAAATTGAAGTTGAATTTGGCGGAATTTTAACTGTAGAAGAAATTCAAAAAATTGCACGCGTTGTTGATTTACCATTTTTTACAGTTGAATATTTCGATCCAAAATACAACGCAATGAAATCTGGCCAATTTTACGCTGGCGATTACAGCGTTCAGCTCAAAGACAAAAAACGTGGAATTTTTGACCCCTTTAAAGTGAGTTTAATTCCAGTTAGAAAAGAGGCATAAATGCTTATTGTCAGTGAAAATTTCAAACAAGCGATTAAACAGCCAACGAGGGAAATTCGAACTGCGTTAATTTTAGCAAATGGCACAAAAATAACCAGCAACGATGAACTCGCCAGTTTTTCGATCGAACGAACAGGAGCGCCATTTTTAAGCTCAATGAGTGGATTTTCGGCCGTAATTTTGGGTGTTTCGAAGAATTTAATTAATCAGGTCGTTCAGGTTGAAATTGAAGTTAAAACTAATTTTCAAAACAATATTTTTGAGAAAATAAATCTTGGCAGTTTTCAAATTTCGGAAAGTTCAGTAAATCTTGAGAAAAACACCACAACAATTAAAGGTTTTGATTTTATGGCGGAGCTTTCATCTAAGGAATATTCAGCTGGAAGTTTAACTTTTCCTGCTTCTCTGACAGATTTGGTATCTCAAATTGCAAATAAGTTCAATCTTGAGTTTAAACGAACTGATTTTGAGAGATTGCCAAACGCGAATTTTACAATTTCAAAAGATTTGTGGGAAAAAATCAATAAAACCACTTTCCGAAGTATTCTTGATGAGGTTTGTGGAGCAACTGCAACAACTGCGATCGTTCGAAATTCTGCTTTAAGATTTGAACCAATTAAGCGTGCAAAAATTGACCGAATAACTTATTCTGAACTAAAAAGTTTAAAATTTAAGCCAAAAAATGTGCCAATAAACACATTAACGCTCGCAAGAACACCGCAAGAAGACAATATTTTTGTGAAAGATAATGAAAAAGTTGCGCAGCAGGGCGAAAGTGAATTTAAACTCGCGAATAATGAAATTTTAGACAAAAACCGAACTGAAGTTATTTCGCCAATTTTTGAGGCAGTCAAGGGATATGAAGCTCAGCCGTTCGAGGCGGAAACAATCGGCTTATTCTGGTTCGAAGTTAGTGACAGAGTTGAGATTCAAAACGGCAGCAACTTCACTGAAAGCGTGATTTCGGGCATTAAAATTGAGATTAGCGGTTCGAGTATTAAAGAATCTTTGGTTGGTAAAGAACTAGAAAAAACTAAAACAGATTACAAACGAGCTGGTGGAATTGCTAGAACTATTTTTAATACTGAAATCGTCGTCGATAAACAAAAGCAAGAAATCGCAAGCGTCATTTCGCAAAAAGAGAAATTAGAGAGCGAAACATTTGAAAAGTTTTCGCGCCTCGATCAGACTTTAGCAGATTTTAACTATACAATATCGAAAACAGGTGGTTTAAATTTGCTTAAAAATTCTGCATTCTATTCATTCGATGAAAAGACTAGCTCGCCTAATTTCTGGAATATTCGAACTATTCAAAATCTTACAATTGAGAATTCTGCTGAAGCTCGCAGTAAGGGAGCTATTTCAGGGCGAAAGATCACTATTCAAAATAACACTTTAACACAAACAGTGGCAGTGGCTTCGAATTTCGCGAATGAAAAACAAAATTTCTACAGCTTTTCTTGTCGAATTAAAAAACCGGTTATTGGTTCAGGTAAAATTGAAATTTTAGATGGCGAAACAGTTGCTCGAACCTTTGAAATTACGGAAGGAACTAGCTTTGATTGGGCAGAAGTAAAAATCGAAGGAATTCTGCCACAAAATAATGCTCTAAGTGTAAGAATTACTGCAAACGCAAACTCAACGATTGCTTTCGCGGATTTGAATTTAGCGAACAATAAAACCGCCAGTGTTTGGACACAAGCTCAGGGTGAGATTTCGAACGCAAATTTACATATCGATGAACACGGTTTGATTATTAAAAGCTCGATTAACGAAGGTGATTATACTGCAATTACGCCGTTGGAGTTTTCGGGATATTCAAAAATTGGACATAGCATTCAGCGTGTTTTTACCGTTAATAAAGATACGACCGAGGTGAAGAAATTTAAAGCCGAAGATGAAATTGACATGTCACCAATTAAAATTGTAGCAATTAAAGATGGTGAAAAGACTGGCTGGGCATTTGTTGCAAATTCGAAAGGAGAAAGATAATGAACGAGAGTTTTAGAGCTAATGGCGTGCGTATTGGCGGCAATAATGATAATTACGCATTTGTCGATTTTCAATTAGCGCATCAAGATATTGCAGGTAATTTCAGCTTACTAAACTGGCAATTTCACGCACATTTTAATCGAGCAGACTCACAGCTTGACGCCGGATTCGTGAATACAAATGCTGGACAAGTTTATAACAATGGCGGAAGAATTAAGCCGTATCAAGGAAATTTAAGCACTCGAAACCATTACATTGCCAGTGGAACTGTTCGCGTCAATCACCGAGATGATGGAACGGCGGAGTTCCAAATTGGTGTAGGATTAAGCTTTTACGGTGGTGGACGAAGCCAAGGAACTTCTCGAGTTTATAGCTTGCCAACAATTCCGCGTCAGAGTAATCCAAGCTTTTCAAAAGGTCTTTACACTTTAGGCGAACCAATCCAGCTCAATATGAACCGAAAAGCTAACTTCACACATATTGGCTCGTTACAAATTCCAGACCAAAATGAAATTGTTCGTTTTGAACACGCACAAGGTGAATTCGTGTGGCAACCTAATGAACGTGAAATAGATGAAATCTATAAACGAATGGCAAACACCACGAGAACAAGTCTTGGAGCGGATATCACGACTTGGAATGGTGGAACTCAAATTGGCGGACTGACTTATACTAATGTTGAAATTCAGCTTGATTCGAGCAAAATTCAACCAGATTTTAACGATTTTGATTTTGCAGACTCTAATGCTAAAATTACCGAAATTACTGGAAATCCTAAAATATTCGTGCAGGGATTTTCAAAACCAAAAGCGTGGGTCTTGCCGAAAAATAAAATGGCTGCGAAAAAATATGCTAGCCCATCAAGATATGTTTTTGCAGCAGACGGAGCAACAATTTCAGCAGATTATAGCGAAAACCAGCAGGTTCAAGCGATTTTCGAAAGAGCGATAAATTCAGCAGGTAGTTTAACAATTTCAGCTTCAGCAGTAGATTCGCGCGGGATTTCGAAAACCGTCAATAAAACAGCGGAAGTTTTGCCATATTCTGCGCCAGTCCTGAGCGTTTCGGCGAAGCGCCAGAATAATTTTGATGAAACAGTGGAAATTGATATTTCCGGAACAATCTCAACATTAAAAATTGGAAATTCGAACAAAAACCGCATTGTTTCGCTCCAAATGCGGCACAGAGCAAGCGGTGGAAGTTGGGAGAACTGGAAAACGATTCAAGCAGTTCTTACAGAAGCGAATTTCTCAGCTCAAAGACAATACTTGAGCTTAAATCGTGCTGGTAGTTTCGAGATTGAAGTAAAGGTAACAGACAGATTGAGCGAAACTTCAGCTATAGCGGAGATTTCACCAGGAAAACCGATTTTCTTTATTTCAAACAATACTGAAAAGGTAGGTGTGAATAAAGTTCCTGAATTTGGTGATTTAGATGTTTTAGGCGATATTTTCTCGCGAGGCAGAAAGGTTCTTACGGATTCGCAAGAAGACACAGATCACTGGAAGATGATTGATATGGGCTGGGGTGCTAAAGGCCTTTTCTACAAGAAAAATGGATTTTGTGGCTTTCGGCTTTCATTCACTGGGAATTATGGTAATGGTAGAATGCTTGAAAAAATCGAAGAGAAATACTGGCCTAAGCACGAAACAGCTTTTGCTGGGATATGTATCAATAACAGTAGGCACTCAGGCGGATTCATCATTAAGCTCGGCTTAAACGGTGAAATAGAAAAGCGCGGAACTGATAGTTATGAAGAATATCACGTGTCTGGAGTATATCTAGCTAAAAATAATTTATAAAGGAGAGTAAAAATGGCTATTGTAAAAATTATTACAGATGAACGAAATGCAATTATGACTTGGCACGAAATCGACCACTTCACCACAAATTTTAATGGAGCAGGAACAGTTGTAATTCGCAGTTTCGCCAACGGAAAAACTTACGCAGAAGAAACCAAAGCTCGCAAAGCAGGAGATAGCACAAAAGACCTAAGCCTTAATACTTTCAGTGTTCAAATACCAGAAGGAACTGAAATTTCAAAGGAAGCAATTGAGAAAGAACTTCTTAAAAATGAATACTTTAGAGAAAAAAGTTCGAGACAAATCTGGGATTTTGAAGAAAATAAAGCAAAACAGGTATAGAGAAAGGAGGAATATGGATGATAAATACATAAGTAAAGAAGTCTTCGAAGCGCGAATTGATGTTTTGGAAGAGAAAATCAATAGTTTAACGCAGATTGTTGAGCATACCAATGATCAGCTCGAGATTATCGCAGGGCTTTCAAAATCAGTCACTGAGCACCAAAAAGATATTGAGAGTGTTCGACGCGAAGCTGAACGCAACAAAGAGCGTCTTCGGCGACTCGAAGAAAACCAGAGTAAGATTGTTTGGGCTGTAGGCGTGGCAATTTTAGGAGCATTAGTGCAATTTGTCTTGAATGGCGGATTGATTAAAAAATAAGGAGGAAAAATGGCAAAATATATTCAAAAGACAAGTCCGAACCTTGATATCAGAGCAAGTCGAGGCTGGTGCTTGCAGTATGCGGATGATGCAGTTAATGCACCCGTTCGTAGAGATTCGGCAGGGCTAGAATATCTAGCTCAAAGGGCAGCAGGGAATATTCACGAAGAAGAACCACCTGTTGGTCTATGGGTTCCGGTATTCTTTGATATAACGAGTGGAGAATATGACCCTTATGAACATGTGGGCTGGGCATATAATCACGGAGACGGACGAATCGAAATCCACGACAGCGAAGTTCATAGTGGAGCTAGAGGAATTTATAATTCAATCGCTGAAATCTGTCAGTGGTTCAGTATATACGGACTTCGATATCTTGGTTGGAGCGAGCGAATCGGTGGAGTTCAAATTGTTGAAAAAAGTGATAATGTTCGTGTAGTAAATTCAGGTGTCGGTGTAAATGTTCGATACGAACCTACAACTCAATCTGGTGTGTTCGCAACATATCCAGATGGTTCAGATATTGAAATGGCTGGTTGGGTTTACGGCGAAAATGTGAATGGTGATGATCGTTGGTTCAAATCCCAGCGTTCAGGTGTTTATCTTCACTTCTCGGCTTTCGATGAAAAAGAAGGATCGCTACCAAATCTTGGAGATTTTCGAAAAGTTCCACAGCCAGAAAGTAAAGCAGTAGTTCCAGAGAATAAAGCACCAGAATTTATTGATTTTGAAAAAGAATTTGATTTTGTAGATCAAGTGATTCCTGCTCATGTATCGAATCAGTTCTATGGGCGAAAAAATCTCAAAGATGATAATGGAAAATACTTTGGTAATATTCCACAAGATTATGAAATTCAGAAAAAGTTTGTAGATGAATTACAGCGAGATTCGCAACCAATTCGTGAAATTACAGTTCATAACACGGCAAATGATTCAATCGAGGCGACAACAAATGAATTTAGGCGCAAGGAAAGCTTTAAGTCTGCTCATCTTGTAGTTTCGAATGAGAAAATTATTCAGGTTGTGCCAAAAGGGAATACGGCTTTCACGAATGGTAATCACGAAAGTAATATTGAAAGCTTTACGATCGAGTTTCTCGACAATGCAACTGATGAGCGTTATATCGAAGTCTTAAAGAAAGTTTCGCAAGCACTTGGTGTGGATAAAATCGGAAAACACCGCGATCATTCTTCAACGGCTTGCCCAGCGCAACTTTCGGAAGAAAGATTTGGTAAAATTTTAGCGAAAGTTAAGGGTGAAGATGAAGCTAAGCCTGAAGCGCCAAAACAGCCTGAAAACGAGCCAAAAACACCTGAAAATGAAGGTATTGCAACTCAAAATGAGGCTGAAAATAAAAAAGTGTCGCAAAATGTTAAAAATGAAGTTAAAGCAGAACGAAGAACTTTAACAGAAAAGGAGATTGAAATGTTGGATAAAATGCAAGAAGAAGTGGCTAAAAATATTGCAAATACGGATTATGAGCCACGAATTAGCGAAAAAGCTAAAACTACAGTATATTTCATTGCAGACCTTGGAATTTTGACAAATATGTTAATTGCAACAATTTGTGTGATTCTAATTCCAAACGCAACGAAAGAGATTTTGGCGATTAGCGGTGCAGTTGCTACTGCTTTTGCGGGGTTGAAACCGATATTTAAGCTTGGTGCAAAGAAATAGATAGAGAAATGAGAAAATAAAAAGAACCCAAAACGGGTTCTTTTTAAAAAGTCGATAGTTTATAAAAACAATATGTTCTTTATAGCCGAGCTTCAGCCAGAAAGTCGCTGAAACTGGCGCTCGGGCTCTTTAATTATACCAAATTTCGCAAGAAAAATAAAGCTTATCGTTAATTTTTATCAACTAGCGAAAACACATAAATCGCTAAAACAATCGCTAAAAAGTTCAAAACACGAAGTGCCAAATTGTCAGATAAAACCAACAACGCTAAATTTGATAGAAAACAAATTACTAAAAAGTTCTTTTTAAAATTATCACTCATTATATTCGCTCCTTTATTTCTTCTAAAATTTTATTAAATTCTATAATTCTTTCAAATTCTTCATCTAATACCTGTTGGCCAACTTCTACTTCAAAGAAATTATCTGGTGAATCAATATTGAGTTTCTGTTTAACTTCGTCACTTACAAATATTGTTTTCTTGACCATTTCTTTCTTTAAATGTGGATTCAAAAGAGATTCAATTCTTTTATCGTCATATTTTTTAGCTTTATTCATATTTTTATACGACATTCGTTATATTAGGCTTATAACACATAACACCGTGCTTCTTATACATTTCATTCACTTGGTCATCATCATCAAATGCGAAGAGAATGTTTTCAAAACCAATATGCTTTTCAATCAGGTCTTTCTTAACTTCGTGGGCTGGGCGATAGTCGTTAGCTGGTCGCATAAGAATATCTCCTTCCTCAATCGTAATGCCAAAACTCCTTTCTAACCATTCGGCAGTAGCTGTTATACATTTAATATTCCTAGCAGTAAGGAATTTAACATCTGTATCAGAGCCTTGATAATTCGCATCCCGTATTTCAAACAATAGATTACCTAAGTTCGGAATAGGGGTATCTTTCAGAACTTCTTCGTCTGAATAGAATTTTTCATAATCCTTATTATCTCCTTGAATATAATGGAGTCGGTGCGAGCAATCTACTAAAACGCCATCAATATCAAATACTATGTATTTCATTATTTTTTACTCCTTTTAAATTATGACCATTCTTCGAGCTTTTCTTCGATATTTTCTATTTTCGACCAAGCTTCGCATTGTTGTTTAAACCACTTTTCGTGTTCTTCTTCTGAAATCTTCGGGCGGTTCATTCTTTTGATTGCTTGAAGTAGTTCATAATATTCCCAATACATTTGCTCTGATTTAAACCTATGCTCGACTATCTTTTCTCCATTTTCATCATATTCATTAAGAATAATTGTAAAATCTTCATCCGCTTTGTTTAGCATATTTTAGTCCTTTTTTATTCTCCTAGTATGTCTAAATTCAATAAATCCTTATGCTCCAATACGAGGTCTTGCGATTTCTCGCAAAGAAAATTAACTCTTTTACTTATCTCTTCGAGTTTATCTTCTTGTTCCCACATTTCTCCCCTTGTTTCTGGGGGATTCTTAAAGTTGTTCCAATATGTGCGATTTTCAATCACGATTTGTAGCGATAGCTCTGCAAGGATTGCAATAATTTCTAAAAGCTCTTTGTTAGTTGGTTCTTGATTATTCATCTTTTTTCTCCTTAATTTTAGGTGGTTCTGGTAGGCTCATCCAATAAAAAACTGGGTCATATGTTTTTTTAAGACCTTTACTGCTACCATAATTAGACTCAACCCAAATGTCCATATATACTCTTTTACTTTTATCTGTATAAACGAGAACTCTTTCATCTATTTCAGGTAAAATACCACTCCATCTACCTTCAATTCCAGTTCCATCTTCATCACGAACAAGTATTAAACTAACTTTATTCCATTCTTCATTTTTCATATTTATCTCCTCTAATATTATTGAGGCAGGGCAGAAACACTTGAAAATTGCTTATGTTGTGAGGTGCTTGTTCCTACCTATCCCTCAAATCTGAACATAACTTTGCGCGTATGACAAAACCACGCTAAAACTATTATTATAACTACCACATTATTATTTATAATTTTAATTATGCTCAGGTTCGAGGGGAGGAGCATAGCTCCTCCAAGGAACATTAAATGATTAAAATAATCTGTTGTAGGGTATCCAGCCCTACAAGGGACGACCAAATTGCTTCAGTCCTCCCCTCTAGTAGTTGTGTATTACTTAGGGCTTTCGCCCCTTGTAAGGCTGGAATCGAATTGTTAAGGTTAATCGTTTAATTTAAATAAATTTTTTCTATACCGTATTCATCAGCTATTTTGTGTTCAATTAAGCAACCACGGGCTGATTCAAAATCATAGCTCATTGCAATATAATCGGCATTAGCTAATTCTGCGATTGACCGAGCCAGATACTCAACAGCTGGATTTTTAGCTGTGGCTTCTTCTTTAAGAAGCGTATCAATAACTTCGAAAGGTTTATCTCCGAAGTATTTCTTTAACTGTTCTATATCTTTCTCTCGACGAGCCATAATTTCTTCATCTGTGAAACCTCGCATTGGTTGTGATAAAAATATTTTAATTGTTTTATTCATAAATTATATATCCTCCTCAATTCTTTAATTTCTTCTGTCCCTTATATCTAAAATTTTTACCCATTGTCTTTACGAATGTTTTAGCTAAATTCTTTGTAGGGAACTCATACTTAGTTTTGACGATACCATTTTCGTATTCTACTACGATGTAAGCATAATCAGGATTAAGGCATTCTTTATTGCTCATAAGTCAGGTAAGTTTTCCACTCTTCGGGGTGGTTGTCTAAACTTTCTTCAATATCTTTAATAGATTTAAAATATATTGTCGACCCTTTTTCCGCATATTCAACACCTCTCCAAAGCCTCTTGCTTTCAGCGTGACAATAACCATAATACTTGGGTTGTTCTTCATCATTCCAATTAGGTTTAAATCCTTTTGTGTCTTGCTTGATGATTGCTCTTGCTTTCAGATATGAAAGACAATCTCCAGCTTCTTCTCGGGTTTTGAAATAGTTGCCAAATGCTTTCCTGCGATTTTCGAGGTATTCGTCTTTTTCGTATGGCTCTACTCCGTCGACAAAGCGATCGCTGGTGATGTAAAAGTATTTAAAGCCTTCGTCGTATTCGTCCATTTCTTATTCCTCCTCGTCCACTTCAATTTTTAATTTCTCGGGGATTTCTTGGATTACTTCGACTAAATGTTGGACTAATCTTTTAAGAAAGTTGCAGTCCGTTCCCCACTTGTCGAGATATTCTGCCAATTCTTCGGGCGTCATGTCCGTGATGTCGACTGTTTGATATTTTCCGTCGCGTTTAATTCGGGTATAAATTCCCGAGAGGTTTCTTTCTTGTGGTGTCATTCGTTCGCTCCTTATTTTTCGTCAAATTTATATATTACGGTGTTGCCGTGAGTAAATGTTATCTTGCAACGCTCTTTCTTATCTCTGTGCATGGCTCGATGTCGGTTAATGCCGAGATAGTGGAAGTTTTTTTCGCAAGTATGACAATAACAATTCTTTTCTTGCTTATACTTTGGTTTCGTCATTTTCTCCCTCAATTTCTTCAATCTTGAAGACATCTTCTGCGTTTAATCTGTGGACATAAAATTTGTTTGGGTGCTTCGGTTGCTTGGCGACAATTTTGTATTGTGTCTGTGTCATGAAGTCTTGAACAATCCTTGCGATTTTTCCGCGGTGGACTTGGTTTTCGCTTCGTTGTTTCGTTGGTCGATAGTAGACCTGCTCGCCGACTTCAAACTTCGGGTATTTTGGGGCTGGTCGTGCCGACTCATCGACGTCAACTTTCATTTTAAACATTTCCATTTTTTCGTGCCTCCAATTTCTGCTTATAAGTTCGTTTGTCTTCCTTTACGGTATAAATTCCGTTTGCTTGCTCGTTTTGAATTGTTAGGCGTCGAGCGTTTTCACGTCGATTCTTTTTATTCTCGTTGTATTTGATTGAGCGTTGGCGGTCGATGTCTGCTTGGGTGTTTGGACACATGTTTTGCTTCCTTTCTTTCTAATGATTATCTCGTTTGCTAAAATTCCAATTTTGAACTCGTTCAACACTCCTGATCCGTATCTCTCAACTTCAACTGAGGTGACATTCCTGATGAGCTTTCCGCCAATCATTAGTTGCGAAAATCCGTCATCTTGTGTGATCAAGACTGTTTGGTTTTTAAGGTCTAAGAGTTCCTCGTATTCTTCGAGTCCTCTTATCTTCTTTCTATTGAAAAACATTTTTTCTCCTTTAATTTATTTTTGGCAATTGACCGTAGTGTTTAGCTTAGCTTTAGTGCTTTTGAGTTCAGCTTCTGAGCCGATAAATAGCCCGAATGCGCCTGAAAATAGTAGCAGAGCGATGATCGCAATCGCGCGCCAAGCCGACATTTTAAATTTTAGGTCTTGCATGATTAAATGCTGAATATCAGGTTGTTTCATGATTGTCCTCTCATTTTTAGTTATTAAAATTCGACTTTCTTTGGTTTTGGTTCGCCGAGATACTGCTGAATTTCGAAAATTGCTTGTTCATATCCAATCGCAAATCTCGCACGATAACCTTTAGTTCTTAGCTTTTTAAGCATTTTATCTTGCTCGATTAAATGTTTATTCTGCCTAATTTCACCATTCTTCTTGAAAACAATAACATTTTCAGCTTTAATTTCGAGAAATAGGCCGCTCGCTAAGGTATTACTTTCAGCAATGAACAGATCCGGCCAAGCTCGGGATTTCTGAAATTTCTTGTGTTTTGCTGCTTGGCCTGGGCTCATTTTCATACCTGAACTGAAGTCTGTGCGAAATAGCACGTCGGGATAGTTTTTACGAAGGTAATCGCAAATTTTAAGGTGCAGATTTTCTTCAGTTTTTCTCATTAACATACCTTAACTCCTCGTATCTTTGCCATTCTGGCGAAATAATATTAACTTTAATTTTAACTACTCTAGAAACACCATTAATTAAAATTTTCATAATTCTTCCTTTTAGATTTCAGCCCTCCAACGGACACAAGGCTCATAACCACGAAATAATCGCGGCGAGCTACTAATAAGGAGGTGCTCGACTTTTTTCTGTAGCCCTAAACCACTTGCGAAACCTGTGCCCATTGGAAGGCTAAACTTATTTTTTAAAATCCTACTGCTCGTCGATAATCATCAAACTGCTGTGAACGCTCCATACTATTTTCTTTACATTCTTTGAGATATTCATTATAATAATCGTTTTGCCAATCTTCGAAAGGGAAGTCTTTAATATCCATTTTTTCGGCAAGGCCATTACCAATTTCGTAATATCTGCAAAATTCGTCAAAATCCATATCTTCAAAACCATCTTCGTAAAGATTGCGATTTTCTAAAATAATATTTTCCAGAAAGTCACGGATTAATTTTTGGTCAAAATTCATAGCTTAACTCCTTTATTAATTTTTCGCTATTCCTTCGCAAGAAATCTTCACAAATTTGCCGATCTTCACAGTTCATTACATATTGCAGCATTTCCGCCTTTAAAGGGAGAGCGAGTTTTGAACTGAAAATTTCTTTCAACTCTGTGATATCTGCAGTTGAATATTTATTAAAAATTTGACTAATTACTGTTCTGAAATTCATTTTTGATCCTTTGTAAAAAATGTTCGTTGGCGATTTTGAGTCATTCTTTGCACACGAGCTGCAATGACTTTTTTAATTTCTTGCCGTGTTTGAGACGGCATTTTTTCATAATACTTAGCCACAAATTCTCGTATTTCGTCGACTTCAAACTCTTCGAAGACTTCTGCCACTTGGCGTTCATCTTTCATCTCTATCAGCTTTGAGCGATAGGCGGCGACATAGTCCGCCCACGCTTTTGCTGAATGATTTTCTTTATAAAATTGATACGCCAATTGTTTAACTAATAGATACTCAGGTTTTGTCATAGATAGAATCCTTGTAGTCGTTCAAGATGATTGGCTCGTGGATCTTGATAGAGCATATCACCATTACCAGTGAGCATTTCTGCGCCAGTTTCATCAAGAATGATTTTTGAGTTTAACGAATTTGTCACGCTAAACGCGATTTTGGTTGGAATATTCGCTTTAATCAATCCTGTTACCACATCAGCAGAAGGTCGCTGGGTTGCAAGAATCAAGTGAATTCCTACCGCTCGAGCTTTTTGCGCAATTCGAATAATCGAACTTTCTGCGCTTGGTATTCCTAAATCTGAAGCTTCAAGGATTGCTTTTTCGAGCTCTTTTATTGCTTTTTTCTGTTCCTTAATCGTTTCTTTTTCAAGCTCTGACATTTTTGGGTTAATTTTCAGATCTTCCAGTGATTTTACTTCTGATAAATCAAAATCTTTATTAAAATGCAGAATCGTTTCGATCATACCTTTAATATTCAATTTAAATTCTTCGCGTTTATTACCAGATGTCATCATCAAGTCGGCAAATTCATCAATTACGCAAACGATTCGCGGCATTTCGCCTTTATAATCTTCGATTTTTCGCACACCAGCTTTTCGCAAAGTTTTATAGCGAGATTCCATTTTTTCCACTAAATCTGCAAGTGTTTCTTGTGCATGAATTGGGTTGGTGACGATTGGTTTCAATAAATGTTCACTATCTTCATAAAATCCGAGTTCAACTTGCTTTGGATCGATCAGCACAAGCTTGAGTTCTTCTGTCGAAAGCTGTTTAGTGAGTGATTCGAGAATTACATTCAACATTACTGATTTACCCGATCCAGTCTGTCCAGCAATTAGCAGATGCGGCATTTTGGTTAAATCACCATAATGATTTTTACCGAAAATATCTTGACCGAGCGGAATTTCGTAAGTGCCTTTTTTGAGCAGAGAATCGTCGAAATTTAGAATCTTTCGTTCAGGGTTTGGAATTTCTACACCGATTAGGTTTGTGCCGTAAATTGGCGCAAGCACTCGAACTGATTTAGCTTGAAGAGCGATTGCCAAGTCATCAGCGCGTGAGCCGATATTTTTCATTGCCACGCCACGATTTGGTCGAAAAGTGTAGCGAATTACGCTTGCACCAGTGAAGGTTTCGCCAATTACGCCACCAATTCCGAACTCTAAGAACTTTTTAATAATCAAATTCTCATTAGTTTCGCCGTCTGTTTCGAGTAAATCAACAGTTGTATTCTTCTCGCTGAATTTTTCCGCCACGTTCATCTTGCGCTTAATCTTAGCTTTATCAAATCCAGTTTCGATATTCGCAAGAACCTCCATTGATTCTTGTCCGTTTAAAATATCGCTTGGGTTAGGGAAGAATTTAGCATTATCGTTGTTAACATAGTCGAAAACGTTCGTGATGAGTTTTTCAGTGGTTGGCAAGAACTCGAGTAAATCATCACGAGAATATTCGAATTCGCGAATTTGAGGCGAGCCATCTCGATTCTTAGTCTTCTTAATCTCAATGAATCCAACGCTTTCAATTTCTTTTTTAAGAACTTTTTCAGCCAAAACTAGATAAATTGAGCCCTGAAGTAGATATTTGTAGTTCTCCTGATACTCCGGATCAAGTGGATCATTAGTAGCAGAAGAGTAAAATGAAACTGTTTTGTAGTCTTTAAGCTTAATTTTATCTTCGCTCGAGCCTTTAATAATTAGGTCGATGATTCCAACCATTGGCACTTTCGAAATCTCAGCTTCGAGCCGTTTTTCAGCATCGATAACTTCGAATTTTGGTGCTTCCTCAAAATAAATATTGAGTGAATCGTTAAATTCTTTAATCATTTTTTCACGGCTGCCAGTTTTTCCGTAGTCGATTTCATAATCGCTGGTTGAATTTATTTCATCAAGCCCAGCAGCTGCAGCTTCGTCAAAAGTTCCGCCTTTGTAGTAAATTTCGAGCGCTTTATGAAAAGCTTTACCGACTACCATTGATGGGCTTGAAGGATTATCGTAGACCTTCGCAATGTAACGCTTTTGAAACTCCACCTGATTTCGTAGGAAGGTCACAAGAGCGGAGTAGCTTAAGTGATCAACTCTATTCATTGATTTTCTCCTCGGTTTGGTTAATAATTTGCTCATCTTCGCGCGAAATTTCTTCTTCGATATAGATTCCAGAAATATCGAAGGCTTGGCGAATTGCATTAGCTTCAGCGCATTTCGTGAGCATCACAATTGGCATTTTTGCCCAAGTAGATTTCGGCTTATCATCCTTATTTTTCTGGACGAATTCTTCGTAAAAAGCAGTATATTTTGTGAATTCTTTCGGCTCGCCGTTGACAATTCCGAAAACCGGCACAGTAACACTCTCGAGCTGTCCATCGGCGCTCTTAGTGATTTCAGCAGTTCCAGTGTGGGAATATTTACCACCTCTTCGAGCGAGTTTTCGAAGACCGTGAATCGAAACGATTGGCGTAAGCTCTTCGCGCCCAGTGGTTTTGTTCCAGATATATGTCGCATAGATCTCATTTTTAAACGGGTTAACGCCAAATTGTCCAGCGATAATCATAAACTGTTTCAAATCATCAAGAGGGCGGAGTTGTTTTTGTTTATCTAAGCCTAAAATTGAACGGTGAACTGATACAAGCAATCGCTCTTTTGCTGAGCGTGAAGCTCCTTCTTCAAAAAGATTTTCTGCGAATGGAACGATTTCGCCATAAGTTTTTCGCCGTTTTTGAACCGCTTTTTTGCGTGCATCTTTTTCTATGTCTGACATTATTTGCAAATCTCCATTTCATTGATCATTTGCCATTCACAATTATGTTCTTTTTCATAATTTCGATATTTTTGCCATCGATATTCTGAACCAAACCAAGCAAGAGCTACTAGTCCGACAATCATAAAGAATATTATTTTTTTAAATTTTGTTGTTTTTGCGTGCATTTTATCTCCTTAATTTTATTATTTTTGATTTTCGAAAATGTTATCTGTCGCCACTATTCATTACTTTCTTGGCCGTTTTCTTTTTCGAAATTCAAACCTTGATTTAACTTTGAAATTTCTGCAAACCCCGTTCGCAAAAATCTCATTTGTAAAATCAAGAAGCCCCATGGATAACGCACAACCATGGGGCTAATTTTGTAAGCTTAGAAAAGATGTGCGTTTTTAGAGTTACATCTTTACGCTTATGATGTTATATGGTAAAATAGAAATTCCGCTCAAAAGTGGAAAATGAAAATTTGGAGGAAATCATCCTTATGAAAAAAACCTTTACAAACGCAAAAGAGACGTTACTTGTCTCTTTGTACTTTACTACAGTATTTAGCCTATCTTGTTACCTAACCTATTTGACAAGTTGGAATTTTGGCGTGTTCTTTTTCAGTATTATTATGGCAACATTAATAATTGTTGCTAAAAAGATTGATAAGAAAGTCGCCGAACACGTTCGAAGATAATTTTTTTTAAGTCAGATAATCTGGCTTTTTCTTTTAGATATTTTTACTTTACAGATTTTAAAAAATATGATAAAATTGTTAGCGAAGCGCTGTTTTTGTGCTGGTTTCGAAAAACAACAAAACTAGCGTGAAACAGCAATAAAATAATAAATTTAAGAGGAATCAAATGAATAAAAATACTCCATTGGAAAATTTCCGAAATGTTGGTATTATTGCGCACATTGATGCCGGTAAAACTACAACAACAGAAGGTATTCTTTACCGAACTGGTTTGACGCACAAAATCGGTGTTGTTCGTGGTGAAGGCGATGGTGCAACAACCGACTGGATGGCTCAAGAAAAAGAGCGAGGTATTACAATTACTTCTGCTGCTGTTACTTGTTTCTGGAAAGATCACAAAATTAACATTATTGACACCCCAGGACACATCGACTTTACTGCCGAAGTGGAGCGTTCGCTTCGTGTTCTTGACGGTGCTGTGACTGTTTTTGACGGTAAAATGGGCGTGGAAGCTCAGTCTGAAACTGTTTGGCGGCAGGCTGACAAATATGGTGTGCCACGCGTTTGTTTTATCAACAAAATTAACCAAACTGGTGGTGATTTCTATAAATCGATTAAATCAATTCACGACCGTTTAAGTAAGCAAGCTTTCCCAATTCACTTGCCAATCGGTTTCGAACAAGAAATTAATGGTGTTGTCGACCTTATTGACATGAAAGCTTACACTTATGATAACTATACTGATCATGAGTTGAAAGTTGGTGAAATTCCAGCAGATATGCTTGAAAAAGCTAAAAACGCACGCTCATTGCTTGTTGAAAATGCGGTTGAGGCTGACGATGAATTGATGATGCGATTCTTCGAAGAAGGTGAGGAGTCGATTACAATTCCTGAACTTAAAGCTGCTCTTCGAAAACGAGTTCTTGCTGGTGACTTCTTCTTGGTGACTGGTGGTGATGGTCGTGGTGTGATTGTGGAAAAGGTTCTTGATCTTATCAATGATTATCTTCCAAGCCCACTCGATATCGCTTCAATTAAAGGAACTGATGCAAAAACTGGTGAAGCTATTGAACGTAAGCCTTCTGTAGATGAACCAACTTCTGCGCTTGCATTTAAGATTGCGACTGACCCATTCGTTGGAAAACTCGTATTCGTACGTGTATATAGCGGTAAAATTACTGCTGGATCATATGTTCTTAACACAATGACTGGTAAAAAAGAACGAATCGGACGAATCGTTCGAATGCATGCCGATAAGCGTGAAGAAATTTCAGAAGTTACTGCTGGTGACATTGCCGCTGTTGTTGGCTTGAAAGATGTTACAACTGGTGCAACTCTTTGTGATTTGAGCCATGGTGTGATTCTTGAAGGTATTGAGTTTGCAGAACCTCCAGTTTCGATTGCAGTTGAGCCAAAAACTAAAGCTGACCAAGAAAAAATGGGAATCGCTCTTCAACGACTTGCTGAAGAAGACCCAACTTTCCGAGTTCACACAGATGAAGAAACTGGTCAAACGATTATGTCAGGAATGGGTGAGCTTCACCTTGACATCTTGATCGACCGAATGAAGCGTGAATTTAACGTTGAAGCTAATGTTGGTGAACCACAAGTTGCCTTCCGTGAAACTATTCGTGGAACTGCTGAAGCTCAAGGTAAGCACGCAAAACAATCTGGTGGTCGTGGTCAATATGGTGATGTTTGGATTCGCTTTGAACCAAATGAGCCAGGAAAAGGCTTTGAATTCTTTGATGAAATTAAAGGTGGTGTTGTGCCACAAGAATACCGCAAACCAGTTGAACAAGGTGTGCTTGAAACGCTTGAAGGCGGTGTGATTGCTGGCTACCCAGTAGTTGACGTTAAAGCTACACTTTATGATGGTTCTTACCACGATGTTGACTCGAGCGAATTGGCCTTTAAATTAGCTGGTGCGCTTTCAACTCGTGAAGGTATTAAGAAAGCAAATCCAGTTCTTCTTGAACCTGTGATGAAAGTTGAAATTACAACGCCTGAAGAATTCATGGGTGATGTAATTGGAGACTTGAACTCACGACGCGGTCGAATCGATGCTATGGAAGATCTAATGGGCGGAACAAAACTCGTTAAAGGTTTTGTGCCTCTTGCAAATATGTTTGGCTACACTTCAGATCTACGCTCAATGAGTAAAGGCCGTGCAGCCTCAACAATGGAGCTTGCACAATACGAAGAAGTTCCACCTAACGTTGCTCAAGAAATTATCGAAAAGCGAAACGCTAAATAATTTCGAAAACTTAAAAACTACCTCTTTCGGGAGGTGGTTTTTGTTTTGCAAAAAATAGATAAATTTGATAAAATAAGTATATCGTGGCTAATGCTAACAATATGGAGGAAAATCTAAAAAATCATCAAGAATCTCTTACGGAAGATGAGAGCCTATTTAATGATTCTCTAAATGAGCAATCAAAAAACTTAATTTCTAAAAAAACAAAAGCTATAATTAAAAAACAAAAAATAAGCGATAAAGAAAACATAGCCCCTTCTTCCGTTGGAACTACTAAGGATGATGAAAAACAAAAAGAAAGCCTGATTAAATCAAAAAAGCGAGTTAAAAAATTTGGTGAAGTCTTTACGCCAGAATTTATTGTTAAGCAAATGTGTGATTTATGTGAGCCAACAATTTCGCAAGTAGATAAAAAAGTCTTTGAGCCAACTTGCGGAAATGGTAATTTTCTTGTGGAAGTTTTGAACCGAAAACTTAATTCGGTTCCAGATTTTTATGCGAAAATAAAAAAGCAAAAGAATGCTAGAAGTAAAAAAGCTCAGGCTGAGATTTATGAATTTTGTTTAATTTTGGCAATTTCAAATGTCTATGCAGTTGATATTCAAGAAGATAATATTGAAGAATCACGCGAACGCTTAAAAGAAGTTATTTATAAACATATTAAAAATATCAAAAACTCTTTCTTTTTTCTTGAAACAATTGATAAAATCCTGAGCAGCAATATTATTGTTGGCAATACCTTAACACAGAAAAATGAACTTAAATTCTTTGACCTAAAGCCTAATTTCGAAGATTTAACTTTCGAAATTTCAGAACATTCACTTCAAGATATTGAAAAAGCTTATTCAAAAACAAAATCGGCAAATCTTGAAAACTTAACAGATATAATGAGCCAAATGCGAGCATCGCCATTAAAACCTACACCTAAGAAAACACGGCTAAAAGTAGTAAATAAGAAAGATTAATCGGAGAGTTTAAGATGAGTGATGATAAAAAACAAATTAAAACATTTAAAAAAGTTTATCCGCAAATTTATTCATATATTTTGCCAGATAGACACCAGAATGATGGCTGGCAAAAAATTGGTTATACTGAGCGAAAAGATGCTAAAGTTAGAATTCGTGAGCAGAACGAAACCGCTTCGCACAAAGAACCTTATACTATAAAATGGGTTAGACCTGCAATAAAAAATAATAATGAATGGTTCAAAGATCATGAGCTTCATCGCTATTATCAACAAAATGCAATTCCAAAAGATGGAGGTCATGGAACTGAGTGGTTTTATTTTAATGGTACGCCAGAGAAGTCGATAGAGCTTTTTGAAGCTTTTTGTCAAAACCATTTTGTAGATAGTAATGGTAAGAAATTCTATATTTTACGACCAGAGCAAAAAGATGCAGTCGAGCAGACCTTAGAATATGCTGAACGTAATCAAACCACCGATTTTAAAAATCCAAATGGAAAAGCTGAATTCTTATGGAATGCTAAGCCGCGTTTCGGTAAAACGCTAACAACTTATGATTTTATGAAACGCTTTGGAGCGATAAAAACTCTAATCGTAACTAACCGTCCAGCGATTGCTGATTCTTGGTATAATGACTATAAGAAATTTATTGACGGTTATTATTTCATTTCAACGGCAGATTCTATTAAAGAAAAAACCTTAACTCGCGAAGAATTTAACCAAATTGAAGGTTTTGGTAAAAAACAAATAACTTTTTTGAGTTTGCAAGATTTAAAAGGTGCAAAAGTTTTTGGTGGAAGTTTTGATAAATTACAGTGGGTTGCAGATTTGGAATGGGATTTGCTAGTGATTGATGAAGCTCATGAAGCAGTTGATACTGACAAAACAGATAGGGCATTTGAAAATATTAAACGCAAATTTACACTTCATCTCTCGGGAACGCCATTTAAAGCCTTAGCAGAAGGCAAGTTTAGTAGTGAACAGATTTATAACTGGACTTATCTTGACGAACAAAAAGCAAAACAAAGTGAGCTTGAAAATGGTCAAGAATCAGGTGCTCATACAGATATGCCAGATTTAAGGTTGTTTAATTATAAAATTTCAGACATTACCGCCAAACAGATCAAAGAAGGTATTGATATAAATGGGGAAAAAGTTCCACCAGTTTTTGAGTTTAACGATTTTTTGGCAACTAATTCAAAGGGTGAATTTAAGCGTGAAGATGATATTTGGCGATTTTTAAATACTCTTACCGAGAATGAAGGTTATCCGTTTTCAACTCCAGAGCTTCGCAATGAGTTAAAACATACTTTTTGGTTTGTGGGGAATCGCGTAAATTCGGCAAAGGCAATGGAAAAATTACTCAAAAAACACCCAGTTTTTGAAAATTACAAAATTATTTTAGCAGCTGGCGACGGGCGAAGCTTGAATGATGAAGAGTCCGAAGAAGAAGCTATAGATTTTAAAAAGAATGAAAAAGCCTTGACACGCGTAAGGAAGGCGATAGAAGAACATGACAAAACCATTACACTTTCGGTTGGTCAGCTTACAACGGGCGTAACGGTTAAAGAATGGTCGGCAGTATTAATGATGAGTGATGTGAAAAAAGAAACTCTTTATACTCAGGCAATATTCCGCGCGCAAAACCCATATAAATATGAAAAGGACAGCAAACTTTATCGTAAAAAGTCGGCTTATGTTTTTGATTTTTCACCTTATCGTGTGCTTGAAATTTATGATAAACTCGCAAATTCTTTAAGTGAAAAAAGCGCAATTGGTAATATTACAGAAAGTGAGCGGCAAGAAAATGTGGCAGAACTTCTCAATTTCTTTCCAGTTCTTTCGCAAGACGAAAATGGTAAAATGGTGGAGCTTGACGCTTCGCAAGTATTAACTTTGCCCGCAGCTAAAATGGCAAGCGATATTGTTAAGCGTAGGTTTATTACTAACTTACTATTTAAAGATATTGGTAATGTTTTTAATCTTCCAAGTGAAATCGTTAAAAAACTTAATAAAGTGCAAAATTCGAAAGAAGATGGCACGGCAAATAAAAAAGAAAAACGTGATATTTCCAATAATCGTGAGCGAGATGAACAAAAACAAAAAAGAATTTCTGTTAATCGCGATATTATTTGGGGACAAAAGGTTTATGGCGAGCCAATTCGTGAGGCTTTTGAGCGTGCACAAGAAGATATGGATAGCTTTGAGGAGCAATTAACAGATGCAATTAACGAAGATATTTTGAGCAAACCTATTGCTAAATATGTTGAAGTTTATGCTCCAAGTAAGAAGGAGATTAAAGAGCTTGAAGAAAAAATTGTAGAGAAAATTAAAACTGTAAGTGAAGAATTTAAAAATTCGCCTCAAACAGAAAAAGAAAAAACCAAGGCAATTGCTGAGCTTGCAGATTTTGTTGAGAAAGAACTACCCCGCGACATGATTGATAATCGTGAAGAGCAAGCTTATCAAGATGATGCTAAAACCGATCTTGACATTATTCGTGAAAAACTCCGAACATTCTCGCGAGCAATCCCAAGCTTTGTTATGGCAGCGAAAGATCCTAAGAATCTTACTATAGATAACCTGCAAGACGCAGTGAGTGATGAAGATTTTGAAATGCTGTTCAATGAACGCGATAAGCTCCATACGCCAGATCGATTCACGAAAGCTGATTTTATTGAACTACGTGATGGTGGTGATTATGAAGAACACGGTGAAATTATTCATTTCGATGGCTTTTTTGAAAAATATCGCTTTAATGCGGCGATTCAGGAGTTCGAAAAGAAACGCGAACAGCTTGCCGATTATCTGAATAATACAACAAAAGAAGATATTTTTAGCTACATTCCAGCGCAAAAAAGCAATCAAATTTTTACGCCGCGCGAAGTTGTGAATAAAATGCTTAACACTCTTGAAGCTGAAAACCCCGGGATTTTCTCTAACCCAAATCTTACTTTTTGTGATTTATATGTTAAAAGTGGTTTGTTCTTAACCGAAACCGCCAAAAGGCTCAACCGTGGTTTAGCAAATATAATTCCAGATGAGCAAGCAAGATTAAAGCATATTTTTGAAAACCAACTCTTTGGTTTTGCACCAACCCAGATTATTCATGATATTGCAGCTAACTATATTTATGGAGGATTTCCTGAAATCTCTCGCCAAAACTTAAAAAAGAAAGATTTAACCGAGCAGTTCAAGAAAGGAGAGCCGCTAAATATGAAATTTGATGTTGTAATTGGAAATCCACCTTATCAGGAGGGTAATTATCAGATTTATACTGATTTTTACGTTAATGCTATAAAACAAGCTAATCATGTATGTCTAATTTTTCCGACAGGTTGGCAACAGTTTAAAACTGCTAACGGCCTAAAGAAGATGAATGATATTAAAATAAAGCGAGATAATCAAATTGTTCAGATTGACAATCGACAAAATGTTTTTGAAGGAGTGGCTGGTGCAGAATGGACAAATATTATTTTGTGGAAGCGATTTTACGATAATGGTTTAAACGGTAAGCAAAGAATTTTGCTTGAGGGTAAATATCAAGGCGAGACTTTACTACCTGTGTCTAAGTCAGATATTGAAAAACCTAAGGAGATTTTTTCTATTGCTGATAAAGTTGGAGCTTTTACTTCTGAAAAAATTTCGTCGATTGGATCAGCTTCGAAGCCATATGGCTTTCGAGCTGATCCAATCGACAATCCTCGAAAATATAATTTAACTTTATCAGATACTCGCACGAATCAATACAATGTTCGCTTATTTGGTAACAAAAACAGGAAGCGAAGCCACACTTTTATAGAGAAGTCAAAGCTTGTTAGAGAAAGTGAGATGCTTGAAAGTTTTAAAATTTTTGTGCCGAAAGCCTGGGGTAATATGGATGAAAGTAAGGGCTATTTGGGCGGAGCTTTTTCTGAGATATTAATTGCTAAACCTTTTGATGCTTGCTCAGAAATGTATATAGAATTCGGACCCTTTAATGATGCAAGCGAAGCAAAAAATGCTAAGAAGTATTTTTATACTAAGTTTTTCAGGGCTGTATTTTATAAAGATAAAACTTCACAAAATACAGCTAGAGATACATATAAGAGCGTCCCTCTCCAAAATTTCACTAATAACTCTGACATCGACTGGTCGCAATCAATCGCTCAAATCGATCAGCAACTTTATAAAAAATACGGTTTGAGTGAAAAAGAAATTGCGTTCATTGAAGAAAAAGTTAGGGAGATGGAATAGAAATGTATATTTCAAAACTAAAACTGAATAATTTTAAAGGTTTCTCAGAAAAGCATGAGTTTAATTTTTCTAAAGGTATAAACTTTTTAGTAGGGAATAATAATTGTGGTAAAACAACGATTTTTCGCGCTATTGAATTTCTACAAAATGGTGGAAATAAAGAGGATTTTATAAATAATAAAATAGGTAAAGAAGAGTGTGTATCTGTAGAAGTTGAGATTACCGGTAAAAGAGATTTAGAACTATTTATAGAAAATTCAGTTTACGAGAGTGTTAGAAAACTTAAACCTTATGTTATAGATAATCATAATGGTACATTTAGTGTTAAAATGCTTAGATCTTCAAGAGAAGGTATTGATAGTGTAGAAATATATAATCCAAATGATTGCAAGCATGAAAATATAGAAGATGGCGATGAAGCAATAAAGAATTTTTTTAGGTCTCAATTTGTATATTCTGATTTGAATAATGATGAATACCAAAAATTTAGTGAAGATGGATTTATTCGTGAATTAATTAAAGGTTATACGAATAGTATCAAGCATTCTAAAGAATGGAAAGATTTTGAACGGTCATACAAAGATTTTATCAGTAATGGCATAAAAAAACAATTAAAGTGTAAGGAAAAAGAAATCAGCTCTTTCTTGCAAGCACAATATGGGTATGGAAATCTTAAAGTAGATTTTAAATCGCTTGATATGAATTTTTTGTTAGAAGCGGGTAGTTTAGAATTGGAAGAACATGGAATTACAACAAAAGTATCGGATAAGGGTGCGGGTATGCAGAGGGCATTAACATTAAGCTTAATTCGATATATTTCATTAATTAGCAATGAATATGCTAAAAAACAATTGTTTTTCTTCATTGATGAGCCTGAAACTTTTCTCCATCCAATAGCTCAAGGGAAATTATTAGATACTTTCGAAGAAGTATCAGAGAGATTTCAAGTGTTTATTGCAACGCATTCACCGTATTTACTAAGAAAGTTTAAAAAAGATAAACACAAGCTAATAATTTTTGAAAAAGATGAAAATGGAAATAATAGGTTGCAAAATGACAGTGAAACACTTAGCTTATTTGGAAATAGCTCACCAACATGGGGAGAAATTAACTATTTTGCTTTTGATGTATTGAGTGTAGAATTTCATAATGAACTTTATGGATTCTTGCAAGCAAAAGCGATTGATAAATATCAAAATAATTGTTACGAGAAAAATTTTGATCAATGGTTGGTAAATAAAGGTTTTGATGCGAACAAGACATATAACAGGCAAAATAATAATGGAACTATCGAAAGCAATAAGAGAACTTTGCCGACATATATTCGCAATCTCATACATCATCCAGAAAACAATCTTAACGAAAAATATACAAATGAAGAGCTAAAGATTTCTACAGAAAAAATGATTGAACTATTGCAATAATAACTATAATTCCCGCTTGCGCTTAACCCGTTCAAAGTGCTATAATTAAAGCAGGAAATCAAGCACTTTTAAGGAAATAACTTGGTGATTTTGGCAAGGTGAAAGGAGGAGTCTTTAAACCCTTATAGCAAACCAACAAAAGTACTATACCACTTTTTGAAATTTGCTAAGCACATTTAAGAATCATCTATAGCATTTTTAATCAACTGCTATAGCAAAACAAATCAAAAGCCTTTTAAGGAGGAAGAATGAGTCTTAAATATAAAGTTGTTCAACTTGTAAATTTTGCAAAACGGGATGAGCTAAAATTATTGAGCCAAAATCAACCGAAAACAAACCAGCGGGTGCTTAAAATTAGTTAAAGTAAAAAGTTTAAAACCAGCTTTGAGTAGCAAAAAAAGAGCTATCGGGCTGGTTTTAAAATTGGTTTTTTTGTGTTAAAATAGAGGGTATATGAAAAGCCTTGTAGAGATTTTAAAAGAAGAATATCAAAACTATTGCCAAGATAAAAACATTGACTGGTTGCAAAGTGTAGAATTTGCCAAAATGCGCAAGAAACGTGGTGCAGAATGCTATTTTGTGGCGTTAAAAAATGATGAAAATATTGAAGTCGTTGGGCTAATTTCTAGCAAAAATAAGCGTTTCGATTTGGTGATGGTTGAGCAAAATGGCGCTTCACAGGCAGATTTTGTGGATTTTTTGGTGAAGAGTGAAGAATTTGCGCGCGAGCGTGGAGCAATTTCTTACAGGATTTTACCAAAAGTGGTGCGTGCGCTTCGCAACGATAAACTCGAAATTATTAAAAGTAATAATCTTGATTGGCTGAATGAACCGCTATTAAAAGCTGGTTTTAAATATTATTCTGGCTTTAAGCACGAGTTTGATATGGATGTAAACATGCATGTTTATTTGAAAGATCTAACAGAATTAAGCGAAGATGACGTGGCGGCAACTTATAACCAAACTACTCGCCGAAATTTGCGTGCAGCAATGAAAAAAGATGTGAAAGTTCGCAAGGTTGAAGAGAGTGAATTTGCTGATTTTGTGGCAATCCTAAAGAGTTCAAACCAGAAAAATGGGGTTGGTACGCGTGATGAAGAATATTACCATAATTTAAAAACTTGTTTTGGCGAGCAAGCTCATTTTATGGGTGTGGAATTTGAAGGAAAATTAATTTCTGCTGGCGTGTTTATCTTTTCGAAAAATGAAGTTGTTTATTTTGAAGGCGGAACTCTTCAGGAATATCGAAAAATTCCAGCCTCAACATTTTTGCAAGATTATACGATTAAAGAAGCGATTCGTGCGGGGGCTTCAAAATATAATTTTTATGGTATTACAGCAGAACCAAAGGCGAGTTTGTTGCGTTTTAAAGCTGGTTTTCGCGGTGTGGCAGTTGAATATGCTGGTGAATATCGCAAACGTTATTTTTTACGCACAATTTTGAGCAAAATCTTTCGAAAATAGTTTGACATTTTGAATTTTAGGCATTAGAATAAAGATACGAGGATTATCCTTAGTAAATTTAAAGGCAGGTCTAAATTATGGCTGGAAGACTTTTAAGAATGGAAGATATTGAACGAGATCATCATCGGGTTGTGAATCTTTCAGAAAAAGATATTGAGATTAGTGAATTGATGAATTCAGCTTATTCTAATCGAAGTGAGGCTTTGAACGATGTTTGCGATCGGTGGAATGATTACGAAGAAGCTAAAAGTAATCTTTTGAAAGCTAAAAGACAGTTTCGGAAAGGCAAAATTGATGGTGATGAGTATCAATGGTTTGTTGATGAATTTGATTATCGCAAGCGTCGTTCGAAAAGAGCTTCGAAAAGATATAAAGAAGCTAACAATGAAATTCGCAAATTGCAACAAGGAAAGGAAGAGATTAGACAGTTGCTTAATTCTCGAATTTTTAATGAATATGACTGGAATAGTACTTAAAATTTAAAAATCGCTCAGAAGGGGCGATTTTCTATTGACTAAAATACGATTATGTGTTAAAATATGATTTGTCTTAGGTTAGAACTTTGACGAAAAATATTCAAGGAGGTTGCTTGTTATGATAGCAACAGAAGTTTTACAAAGAAGAAGTGATAGTGATATTTTAACTATTAGTCCTGAAGTTTTGCAATTGCAAAAAAGAGTTAAATCTTTGCGAGTACCAGAAATTCCTAGGGATTTTTCAAAAGGTAAAACACGAAAAGGACTAAAAAAAGCGCTTCAAGGAATTGAGAGTTGTTCTGTAAAAGAAGAGTTGGAATCTTATGAATATCAACTAGCTGACGCGCTAAACTGCCGACGTGAATTGATTGATGAAATTTTCAAAACTGAAAAATATTTGAGGAATATTTCATCTGGTCAATACGAAGAGATTTATAAGAAATTGAAAGATCTGGAAACAATTCAAGAAGTGCTAAATTATGCAGATAAGGAAGTAATTCCGGGAATCCAAAAGGTAATTAAGGCCTTATCTATCGCTGAAAATGACGATCATCGTCAGATGCGAAAGATTCAAAAAACTAACCATACAGACAGGAAGTATGGTCGTCGAATTAATACTCGACATGACCAACATTATAAGCACTCTCGCGAGATTGAGCGCGCTAAAAAGCAGGCGACACGGATTGCCTTCGCATAAAACTTAACCGCTCAGATTGGGCGGTTTTTCTTTACGCCTATGTTTTTTTATGTTAAAATGGTAAAAGTTAAAGAAGGAGGTTTGAGTTTTGGATGATTTTAAATATTTGCCAGAAAATGCTCATTATTTTGATTCGGCGTGTCAATCTTTGCGGCCGCAACCAGTTTTAGATGCTTTAAACGATTATTATTTGAATTTTAACTCTTGTGGTGAGCGTGTAAAATATGCTTGGGGTAGAAAAGTTGATGAAAAGGTTGAAGAAACTCGCGAGGCGGTTTTAGATTTATTAAAGCTAAAAGAAAAAGACTATTTTGTGAGTTTTACGCTTAACGCAACCTATGGTTTAAATTTATTGCTTTCACAACTTGAATTGCCTGTTTCGAAAGTGGTAACGAGCGATATTGAACATAATTCAGTTTTTCTTTCAACAATTGAATTCGCTAAAAAACACCAAATTGAACGAATCGTGCTTGAGCGTGAAGAAGACGGCTCAATTTCACTCGAAAATGATTTTTCAAGAGCTTTGGTTGTGGTTAATGCGGCTTCTAATATTGATGGAAGACGACTTGAAAATATTAAAGAATTGGTAAAGAAAGTTAAAAAACATGGCGGATTTGTGATTATTGATGCCGCTCAAGCACTTGGTTCAAATTATGAGTTGTTGCAGAAAGTTCCAGCAGATGCGATCGTTTCAAGTGCGCACAAGATGTATTCAGCAAGTCTTGGAATTATGGTTGTTCGAAAGGATTTTGCAAAATTCGTAAAAACTTCTTTTGTTGGTGGTGGAATGGTTTCGGGCGTTTCGAAAGAATCTTATAAAGTGCTAGACGGTGAACACATTCATGCACTTTTCGAACCAGGGCTTCAAGCTTGGGGTGAAATTATTGCTTTAAAAACAGCAATTGATTGGCTGAAAAGGCAAAAGAAAACTTCACGAGTTGATGAGTTTTCGAAAGATATTTTTGAGTTTTTGCAAAAACAAAAGGGTGTTAATATTTTAAACAAAAAGCCGGCTCCTGTGATTAGTTTTTACCATGATAATCTTGACGCGCACTTGATTGCACAAGCTTTGAGTGACGAAGGTATTATGGTGCGAAGTGGTTATTTTTGCGCGCATTATTATTTAAAAGAAGTTCGAAAATTACCACATTTGGTACGAATTTCAATTGGCTTGCATAATACCGAGGCTGATATCGTAAAGTTGAAAGAAGTTTTAGAAAGGATTTTTAGCTGATGATTTGTGTCGCTGCGTTTATTATTTTGTTAATTATTTGGTTATTTACGCCCGCTTTGAAACTTTTTGGCTTTAAAAAACAAGCAAAATCAATCAATCAAATGTTTAAAAAATCAATGCATTGTTTTTCACGAAGGGTAACTTTGCGCGCTTGTGATTCGAATTTTAAAGATGAAATCAAAAATTCAATCCTTCGAAAACTAATCGTAAAGCACAAAAAATGGGTAAAACCAGTTTCTTGGGCGATTGAAGCGGTTGCTGGCTTGATTGTTTTAATTACTATTTGGTCTGTTCTAACAGTAATTAAATCGGCTTTAGCACTATTTGTTTTTGGAACTTGCGATATCCAGCGGCCAGCTTCTTGCGCGTTAAATTCAACCGAAGCTTGCTCAATTGATGGCGGAAATACTGAAAATCCAATAGTTTCATGGTTTACAGATTGGGGACAAATTTTTAATGCGATGCCTGCGAAGTTTCGAAGTTGGAATGCTCAAGATTATGTTGTAAAAAACTCAACTTATCGTGGTGAATTTTCTAATGAAGTTTTGAAAGATGCGAGTGTGGCGATTGATATTTTTGACCCTGGTTGTATTGTTTGTCGGCGCTCATTTATAAATCAGAAAAATAGTGGATTCTTTAAAAAACATAAAACTTATCTTTTACCATATCCGATTGATGGAAAGTTTAAAAATTCTGAGTTGATTTCGAAATATCTTGAAGCTGTTCGAGGAGTTCAACCTAAAAATGGCAAGAAGATTTCGGCCGAATGGATGATTGTTGAGAAGATTTTTACCGAAAAAGATGAAAAAGGAATTTTATCCCAAGAGAAGTTTAATGGTGAAAATCAAACTTCAACAACGGCGAGAGAAACTGAAAAGATTTTGCGAGGTTGGTTGAAAGATGCAGGTTATTCGGATGCGCAAGTTGAGGAAATTTCGAAAAAAGCTAAAAGTGATGAAATTCAGAAGCGCATTAAGGAAAACATTCGAGTTGTAAATGAAGAAATTAAGACGAAGAGTATTCCAACTTTGATTTATGAAAATCAGAGGCATGAGGGTTTATATAAAATTTCGAAATAATTTTTATAAAACCTCTTTACAAAATATTGAAGATTAGGTATAATTATAGGTAGCGTCGCGTCGTGTGTTTTGCTAAAACAGTGACTCGTGCGACGCGCATAATATTATTAATAAAAGGAGAAATTCTAAAAATGGCAGAATTTGACCGCTCAAAGCCACACGTAAACGTTGGTACAATGGGACACGTTGACCACGGTAAAACAACTCTTACTGCGGCTATCACAGCAGTTCTTGCAAAACGACTTCCATCGGAAGTTAACAAACCAATTGCGTACGACCAAATCGATAACGCACCAGAAGAAAAAGCTCGTGGTATTACGATTGCTTCTTCTCACCAAGAATATGAATCAAAAAACCGACACTATGCTCACGTTGACATGCCTGGACACGCAGACTATGTTAAAAATATGATTACTGGTGCTGCTCAGGTTGATGGTGCTGTTCTTGTTATCGCAGCTACAGATGGTCCTATGCCACAAACTCGTGAACACGTTCTTTTGGCAAAACAAGTTGGTGTGCCTAAGATTGTTGTATTCTTGAACAAAATGGATATGGCCGACGAAGAACTTGTTGAATTGATTGAGATGGACGTTCGTGAACTTCTTTCAGCTAATGGATTTGATGGTGACAACGCTCCAATCATTAAAGGTTCAGCTCTTAAAGCTCTTGAAGGTGATGAAAAATACGAAGATGCTATTATGGAATTGGTTGATGCTATGGATTCATACATTGAAGAACCAGTTCGCGATATGGATAAACCATTCTTGATGCCTATCGAAGATGTTTTCTCAATCAAAGGTCGTGGTACAGTTGCTACAGGACGAATCGAACAAGGTGTTGTTAAACTTAATGACGAAGTTGAAATTGTTGGTTTGAAAGATTCACAAAAAACTGTTGTTACAGGTATTGAAGCTTTCAAAAAATCTCTTGATCAAGGTCAAGCAGGTGACAACGCTGGTCTTCTTCTTCGAGGTATTGATCGAGATCAAATCGAACGTGGACAAGTTATTGCTGCCCCTGGCACAATTACTCCACATACAGAATTTGAAGCTGAAGTTTACATCTTGAAGAAAGATGAAGGTGGACGACACACTCCATTCTCAAAGGGTTACAAACCACAATTCTACTTCCGAACAACTGACGTTACTGGTGAAGTTGAGCTTCCAGCTGATAAAGAAATGGTTATGCCTGGTGACAATGTAACTTTCAAAGTTAAATTGCAAGCACCTATTGCTATGGAACAAGGTTTGAACTTTGCTATCCGTGAGGGTGGACGAACTGTTGGTGCTGGTGTTGTTACAAACATCATCAAATAATAGTTTATGGTTCATGAAAACACTCCGATAAGGAGTGTTTTTATTTTGGTTAAAATAATTAAATTTGTTGTTATTTTAACCGAAAGCATGATATAATATTAGAGTTATGGATATTTTGGAACTGTTTAAAATTGTTATAGTTAGTATAATTGAAGGAGTTACTGAATGGCTGCCCATCTCAAGTACTGGCCATATGCTACTATTTGATGAATTTGCTAAGCTCAATTTTTCAAGTGAGTTTAAGTCTGTATTTATGGTTGTTATCCAGCTTGGAGCTATAATGGCAGTTATTTTTACTTATTGGTCTAATTTAAATCCTTTTGATAAACATAAGAATCGTCGTGAAAAAAAGAATACAATTGAATTATGGAAAAAAATATTAATTGGTGCAGTTCCTGCGGGAGTTATGGGAATACTATTTAATAATTTTATAGAAAAATATTTCGAAAATATGTGGGTTATTTCGGCAATGTTGATTGTTTATGGCATTTTGTTCATTATTATAGAACAGTTTCGAAAAAATAAAAATATAAAGCCAAAAATTGAAAGCTTTGAAGAAATGACTTATTTAGATGCACTTAAAATTGGTGGATACCAAATTTTAGCACTCATCCCTGGAACTTCTCGAAGCGGATCAACAATAATTGGTGGGTTATTGACGGGGGTTTCGAGAAAAATTGCAGTAGAATTTTCATTTTTTATGGGCATTCCTATTATGTTAGGGTCGAGTGCTCTTAAGATTATTAAATATGGCTTTAAATACTCTACCGCTGAGATTTTTTACCTATTAATCGCCTTAATTCTAACATTTATTGTTTCAATGTTCGTTATTAAATCCCTAGTGAATTATCTTAAAAATAATGATTTTCGAATATTTGGTTGGTATAGAATTTCATTAGCGATATTAATAATTGGGTATTTTTTAATTAAATAGGAATTGAATCTTTAAATAAGATTGGAAGTATGGTAAAATAGTTATTATGAATTGGAAAATAATAGTTAAATCGATGAAAAATAGAGATATGCAAAAGCGTATCTTTGGAGTGGTTGGTCTTTTAATAATTTTTAGATTCTTGGCGCATGTACCAATCCCTCTCGCTAATGCGGGAAACTTAAAAGAAGTTGTTGAATCTGCTATCAAGAGTACTGATTTGGGAGGATTTATTAATCTACTAACAGGTGGTGCCTTAACGAGCTTTTCAATTATGCTCGTTGGTTTGAGCCCATTTATTACTGCCTCAATTATTACTCAGTTAATGACAAAAGCTATTCCATCGCTTGAAGAATTAAATAATGATGGTGAGTCTGGTCGGCGTAAGATTAATCAATGGACACGAATCTTAACTGTTCCTTTAGCAATTGTTCAATCTATTGCTTATATTTTCATATTACAGACAACCGTTCTTCAATCTAACTCAGCAAGCTTTAAAGGTATGAGTTTATCTAACTGGATTGTTGCTGTTACTGCGATGGTTGCGGGTTCAGTTCTTCTGATGTGGATTGGTGAAATCATTACAGAAAAAGGTGTTGGAAATGGAATCTCCTTAGTTATTTTCGCTGGCATTATTTCGCAACTACCAACAACATTAGCAACTCTAATTTCTTCGATTACAGATACTAAAGATGGTGCTTTTGATGTTTTTGGCTGGTTTACGCTACCTGTTAATCGTATTGCATTTATGGTTTCATTTATACTTTTAGTAATAAGCTTGATTCTTCTTTATATTTTGGTCAAGATTAATGAAGCTCAAAGAGTTATAACTATCAATTATGCAAAACGAGTCCATGGAAATTCGTCTTACGGCGGAATAAAAAGTATACTACCAGTAAAACTTATTGTTGCTGGTGTTATTCCAGTAATTTTTGCCGTTTCATTCTTGAGTCTTCCTGCATTTATTGGTCAGGTGATGAAGAATGCTAAAGTTAATGTTTCATTAGCCGAAAACTTAATTAAATGGTTTTCTGCTCCAAACCAAGGAACTTTCACAGGGTCTTCTCCTGAATCATTTATTTATCCAGCTATATATTTTGTTTTAATTGTGATATTTACATATTTTTATACTTCAATTGTATTTAACTCAAATGAGATTGCTGACAATCTTCAAAAACAAGGTGGATTTATTGAGGGTATACGCCCTGGTATTTCGACAGCAAACTATTTAAATAAAGTGGTTAATCGCTTAAATTTATTTGGTGCAGTAGCTCTTGGTTTGATTGCATTATTACCATTTGTTGCAGATTATCTCCTATATAACCTAGCTTCAATTCAAAATAGTAATCTTTCAATTGGTGGAACTGGAATCTTGATTATTGTAACTGTTGCTCTTGAAACTATTAGACAGATAAATTCACGAGCGTTGATGGTTACTTACGACGATTACAAATAAAGAGATCTTTAAATGAAGATTAAAAATTCTCAAAAAAAAGCTAAAAAAATATTATCTATAGTTCTTGTAATTTGTTGGGTTTGTTTAATAGGGTATACCGTAATTTATGTATATAATAATTTTCTACAACCTAAAAAAAATCAGCAGCATATCCCAGGTGGTTCAACATTAACTCACCAAGTTGATGAAACTGAAGTTACTGAAGAGAAAAAGAACTCTTATCAAGTTCCTAATCCACTTTTTCCAAGATTTTTATCAATTCCTAAGCTAAAAATATCAAATGCTCGTGTTGTTCAATTGGGGTTAGTAAAAAACACTAACCAACTCGATTCGCCAATTTCAATTCATGATGCCGGTTGGTATATAAAGAGTGCCCTACCAGGAAGTTCTAAAGGTGCCCTCCTCATGGATGGCCATAATGGAGGTCCGACTAAAGGTGGCATTTTCGAAAATCTTGGTAATCTTTCGAAAGGCTCAGATATAATAGTTGAAAGAGGTGATGGGCAAAAAATAACTTATGAAGTTAAAGATGTTCGTGAAATGACCGTTGATGAAATTAATGATGAAAAAAATAAATTTGGAATGAGTACTATGCTTGATTCATTTGAGCCTTCAAAAGGAGGATTAAATATTATAACATGTGTTGGTGATTGGGATTATTCGAAGAATACCTTCAATAAGCGAGTAATGTTAAGAGCTGTAAGAAAGAATTGAATTTGATAATATATAATAAATGTGCTACTATATCTTGGTAGTACATTTTATTTAGATTGGGGTGGATAATATGCCAAAACACAAGATTGCATTTTTTGATATTGATGGAACGATTCGAAATAAATCTTTGACAGAATCTCTTTTTGAAATTCTTGTTCAAGATTATCCTTATCGTGGAGCTAATGAAGAAAAATATCTTCAACTTCAAGAGGAAGCTTCTAAGCTTCGAAAAGCGTATAAATCTTCTGGCGATGAAGCAGACGATTTATTTGGCAAATATTGCCAAAAAATTATTGAATTTTCGATGCTCGCTCTTGAAAAATATTCTCTTGAGGAAGTTCGAGAAATTGGTCGTAGGGTTGCAACTGAATATCGAGACCATCAGGATTATGTGTTTTCGAAAGAACTTATTGAGTTTTTGCGGCAAGAAGGTTTTGAATTAGTTGCAATTTCTGGTTCACCAAAATTTTTAGTTGACGCTTTTGTAAAGGAATATTACTTTTCGAAAGGAATTGGCCAGGAATACGTCAAAGATGAATCAGCAGGAATTTTTAAAGAAACTGAAATTCGAACTTTTCAGAATAAACATGTTTTCGTAGAAGACTTTCTCGAACAAAGAACGGGAGGAAATTTTCATCGTAAAGATTTCTTTATTATTGCAGTTGGCGACACGGAATGTGATTTTTCGATGATGAAATATGCAGATAAGGCTTTTGTGATAAATCCTTCCTTGAGCTTTTTTTCGAATGTAATTAATTTCGTACGGAATAATTCGCTGGAATTGTGCAATTTGAAATATCCAAAATTCACAATTATATCTGAAAGAAAAAGAAGACCAATAATTCAGGAAGTTTATTCAACAAAAGATATCAATGGCTGTTTTATCGAATATGGAGTAGAAGTAAGCACTCCTTTAATTCGTAGAATTGAAGATGTTAGGTTCTTTCTTGAATATAGAAAATCATTATGGGTTTAGTTTATGAGCGTTCGAAAGGGCGCTTTTAAAATTATAAAAAAATAATAAAAAGGGCTTGACTTTTTTAGTAGTATAATGTAGAATGGTATAGATTTATGGCTCAAAAGGAAGTAATAAAATTGGAAGGACGAATCGTGGAGGCTTTGCCAAACACGCAGTTTAAAGTTGAACTTCAAAATGGGCATACAATCATCGCTCATATCAGTGGAAAAATGCGAAAGCATTATATTCGATTGGTGCCGGGCGACAAGGTTGAAGTAGAGTTGACCCCTTATGACCTTACTAAGGGAAGAATCAGCTTCCGCCTAAGAGATTAGCAAGTTCAAAATAGGAGGAGCCAGATTTCGAAATGGCTTATTATTTCTATGGGGATTTGCAGATAATATAAACCTAACGGATAAGGAGTTTTTACACACTTATGAAAGTTCGTGCAAGTGTTAAAAAAATCAGTCCAGATGACATTTTAGTTCGCCGAAAAGGTCGACTTCGTGTTATCAATAAGAAAAAACCTAAGAATAAGCAAAGGCAGGGTTAAGTATGGCTCGAATCGCAGGGGTAACAATCCCAGCAGAAAAGCAAGTTTGGATCGCTCTTACTTACATTTATGGTATTGGTGAAACAACTTCGCGAACCATCCTTGCGGCGGCTAAAATTGAGCCGACCACTCGGGTGAAAGATCTCACCGAGGCTGAAGAACAGAAGCTACGTGAAATTATTGATAATAATTACACTGTAGAAGGTGATCTGCAACGCCTCGTGGCAAATAATATTAAACGTCTAAAAGACATTAACAACTATAAAGGTATGCGACACAAATCAGGCTTGCCTGTAAACGGTCAGCGCACACGAACGAACGCACGAACTCGAAAGGGTCGCGCAATCGCCGTTGGTGGAGCACAGCCAAAAGCAGCAAGTAAGACTTGATTTAAGAAAGGGATAGAATTATGGCAGAAAAAGTTAGTCGTAAAAAACAGCGCCGATCTGTTCCATCAGGTCAAATGCATATTCAAGCAACCTTTAATAACACAATCATTACTTTTACAGATAAAAAAGGTAATGCTTTAGCGGCAGCAAGTGCTGGTGCGTGTGGTTTCCGCGGAAGTAAAAAAGGTACAGCTTATGCAGCGCAGGTTGCAACTGAAAAAGCAGCCGAAAATGCACAAGCTCTTTATGGGCTAAAATCAGTTGATGTTTTCGTTAAAGGTGTCGGACTCGGTCGCGATTCAGCGATTCGTTCACTTTCGAACGTAAATATTAATGTTGAAAGTATTAAAGATGTGACTGGCGTTCCACATGGTGGCGTTCGTCCAAAGAAAGCAAGGAGGGCTTAATTATGGCGAGAGATAGATCTCCGATTGTTAAACAATCACGCCGAGAAGGCTATGCCCTTCATCGAAAAGCTGCTAAAATTATGGCACATAAAAGTGGGATTCCTGGTCAACATTCAGGTTCTCGACAAGGAAAGCCAAGTTTATACGCAGTTCAATTGCGCGAAAAGCAGAAAGTTCGACGACTTTACGGACTTCTTGAGAAGCAATTCGCACGGTTGATGAAAGAAGCGTCATGCCGTGAAGGTTTGGCTGGTGAAAACCTACTACAGCTTTTGGAACTTCGTTTAGATAATGCTATTTATCGAGCAGGTTTCGCAACTTCACGACGACAAGCTCGCCAATTGGTGAGCCACGGACATTTCTTGTTAAACGGTCGACGAGTTGATATTCCTTCAATTCGACTAAAAGCTGGTGACGAGATCGTTGTTCGACCAAAAAGCCAAAAATCTGGCTATTTCACAAATCTTGAAAATGTTGTTGCTGATGCAGCCCCAGCTCCACTTAGCTGGCTAAAAGCTGACAGTAAGAAAATGACAGTTTCTATTTCAGGTCTTCCTAAACGAGAAGAAGCGGAAGCTGGAATTAATGAACAGCTAATCGTTGAATATTACTCACGATAAAAGGTAAGGAGCTAAAAGTTTATATGTCAAAATTAATTCACAATCCAGCGCTTGCTGAAATTCAAGACTTGAGCGAAAATGTTGCAACTTTTGTTATAAAACCACTTGAACCTGGATACGGCAATACGCTCGGAAATAGTTTGCGCCGAGTGCTCCTTTCGAGTATTAATGGTGCAGCAATAGTTGCTTTTAAGATTGACGGAGTTAGCCATGAATTTACATCGATTGAAGGTGTAAAAGAAGACGTGGTTGATATAATGTTAAATCTTAAGAATGTAAAATTTAAGGCTCATACTGATTCGCCTGTTGAACTTCGATTGGAAAAAACTGGTGCTGGTGTAATTACTGCCGGTGATATTCAAGCAAATGCTGATATGGAGGTAGTAAATCCAGACCAAGTTATTGCGACTATTGATGATAAAAAGACCAAGTTTGTAATGGATATTGTAGTTGAATCTGGTCATGGTTATAAAACTATTGAAGAATCAAGTGAAGAACGAATTCATAGCGATATGATTGCAGTTGATGCGATTTTCACACCAGTTTTACGAGTTCGATACAAAGTTGATAACACTCGTGTTGGTCGGGTTTCAAATCTTGATAGATTAGATCTAACTATCGAAACCGATGGATCACTTTCTCCACGAGAAGCTTTCGAGCAGGCATCGGCAATTTTAGCAAATCAATATACAGCACTTGCTGGTTCTACAACAATTGAAGCTGCTCCAGCTTTAGGTGAAGAATTTGAAGATGAAGCAAGTGAGCTTCATACATCAATTGAAGATTTAAACTTGACAGCTCGAACAACAAATGCGCTTGTTAACAATGACATTCGCACTGTTCACGACTTAGTAAACCTTACCGAACAAGATTTGCGTGAACTTAAAGGCTTTGGAAGCAAAGCTTTGGATGAAGTAAAAGATAAAATAGCGGAGTTAAATTTATAATATGCACCGACATGGATATAAAGGGCGAAAATTTGGTCGTGAACGTGACCAGCGCCGTGCGCTCCTCAAAGGCTTAGCGACTTCGTTAGTCATTCATGGCAAAATTGAAACAACTTTGCCAAAAGCCAAAGAGACTTTGCGCTACACAGAAAAGCTTATCACTAAAGCAAAAAAAGGTGATTTACATAACCGTCGTCAAGTTATGGCTAAGCTTAGTAATATTGACGCAGCAAATAAATTGGTAGATGTTATTGCTCCACAACTTTCGAAGCGAAATAGTGGTCATTTACGAATTGAACGAACTCGAATTCGTCGCGGTGATGCAGCAGAAATGGCTACAATTGAATTTGTTGATGAAATTAAACACGAAAGTGAGGATAAGTAAATGGCTGTAAATGCAAAAACTTATTCACAAAAGCCAACTGAAGTTGAGCGAAAATGGATCTTGATTGATGCCGCTGAATCAGCTACTCTTGGTCGGCTTAGTGCCAAAATTGCAACTTTCTTGACAGGTAAAAACAAACCAACATACACACCGCACACAGATGGTGGTGACTATGTAATTGTTATTAATGCCGAAAAAGTTAAAGTTACGGGAAACAAAGAAGAAGCTAAAATGTATTACCGACACAGTGGTTTTCCTGGCGGTTTGAGTGAAGCCTCTCTAAAAGAATTGCGCGAAAAGAACGCTGCAATGATTATTGAAAAAGCTGTTTACGGAATGCTTCCAAAAAATAAACTTCAAGCTGACCGAATGAAACGTTTGAAAGTTTATACTGGTGCAGAACATAATCACGCTGCTCAAAAACCAGAGAAAGTTGAGGTTAAATAATTATGGCTGAAGCTAAATATTTTTACGGTCTTGGACGACGCAAAGCTGCAACAGCTCGCGCTCGACTTTACGCTGGAAAAGGTAACTTAACTATTAACGATAAGTCTGCAGTTGAGTATTTGGATGGAAATAAATCGATGCTTGCTGAAATTACAGATCCACTTGCATTGGTTGGAAAACAAGCTGAATATGATATTACAGTTAAAGTTAATGGTGGCGGTTTGGCTGGTCAAGTCGATGCAATTAAGCTTGCGATTTCGAAAGCTCTAACAGTTGCTCACGCAGACTTGCGACCAGTTCTAAAGAAAGCTGAGTTCCTGAAACGCGACCCTCGCGAAAAGGAACGCAAGAAATACGGTTTGCGATCTGCTCGAAAACGAGAACAGTTCTCGAAACGTTAATATATAAAAAACAACCGTTCGTTTCATGATCGGTTGTTTTTTTTAAAATGAAATGGAGTAATATCAGAGTATGAAAGATATGCGGAATATAGTTGTGGTAAGTTCGATACTTGTAGTTTTATCTCTAATTGTGGGTGGTGGAGTATTTTATCACTTTAAAACCGTTGGAGAGCTTGAGAAAGAACTAAAGACGGTAAAAGACGAGAAAGCATCTCTTGAAAAGTTCAAGAAAGATGCTACTACATCGACACCGACACCAGAAGAAATTTTAGCCGAAGTAAATAAACTTCGTGCAGAAGTTGGTGTTGCGCCAGTGGTTTTGGATGAAAAGCTAAACGCAAGTGCTTTGCTAAAAGCTCAAGATATGGTAACCTACAACTATTACGCACATGCTAATCCTAGAACAGGGAAAAGAGGAGTTAATTATATTTTTGATATGAATAATAAATGTATTTCCGGTGCTGAAGATTTAGCGCGCGGTTCGGTTATACGCGATGCTAAGGGTAGAGTGCAAAGTTGGAAGGAATCGAAACCACACTATGAAGCTATAATAGATCCGGAATATACAAAAATGGGGTTTGCAGAAATCTTTGACCATAGCGTTAAGGTTGAAGCACCAACAATGTCGGTTCTTCATTTGTGCCAAACACGCTAAAACAATTCGACTAACATCATCTCCTTTAATTGAATAAGGAGATTTTTTATGGCATTAGAATTTGGAAGCTGTGGAGAAGATGGCAAACGTGGTGTCTATTGGATTGGTCAGAACGGAAACTTGTATGTTAAAGGTAATGGTACCGACACTCAAGATTTTGGTAAATATGAAGGTGAAAGGGGTGAAGGGTTATATGCTGAAAATGGTGGTATTGCGAAATCATACTATCGCCAAATTAACGACTGGAATCAAGCTGATAAAGAAAAGCAAGTCTACTCAGACCCACGCCAAGGCGGATCATACGACCATCAAGCAGCAGCCGAAGCAAAAGCAAGAGCAGATGAAATTGCGAAATACCGTGAACAAGAACGGGTGGCAGCTGAAGGTTTGGGCAGATTGGACCGCCAACGAGATATTTGGCGTGGTAATGTTGAAAATAACTATGCTAACCAGCTAAATGACCTTGAAAACAGTTACACCCAAAGCAAGGGCGCATACGAGATGAACAAACGAGATTCAGAAGCTCAGAACCGTGCAGTGCGTTCACAAATCATGGAAGATGCAAACAACCAAACGAATGCTTTGCGCCAAATGTTTGCAGCAGGTGGAGCTGGAGATTCAAGCGCAGCACAAATTGTGGCTCCTTGGGCAGTTGGCTTGGAGGCGAGCCGAAACGCTGGAAGTGCACAAGATGCTTTCGCCCGAGATCGCCGAAACCAAGACTTGGAGTTTGCTAGCGCAACTAATGCATACAACAAGAACAAGAAGAACTGGGAAACGAACCGCCAAGATGCACTAAATAACGTTGATTCGCAAATTGAAAGTAGCCGAATTGACTTGAATAACCGCATTATGGACGCAAGGCAGAAACAAAAGACTGCGAATGGCCAAGGGTTGCAAAGTGCGATAGACCAAACACGGGATCTATCTAACCAAATTAGCAACAGCCAAAACAAGATTTTGGATTTGAGTAAAGAAACGCCAAAAGCGCTTGAGAAAGTGGAATTTAAAGCACCAAAGCTTAGTGATTATAGCGAAAATGTGCAAGGCGTGAAAGTGGACAGCGGAAATCCGGACCAGGCAGGACTCCAAGACCAGCTTGACCCACGACTTGCTGCGTTGCTTGATCCGAATAAGAAGAAAAAGGATTTGCAGGGGTAGAAAAAGGGAGCTCGAAAGGGCTTTCTTTTGGTTAAATATTGAAGAAAAGTGCTAATTATAGTATAATAATAAGCATATGTCAAAAGAAAATAAACAGTGGATATATATTGACGATTCTGGCGATCCTGGATTTAAGATAGGGTCTGGGTCGAGTAGATTTTTTGTTATTGCTTGCATTATTTTCGACAAAAAAGAAGATGCTACTAATGCTGTTAGTAGTGTTAGAGAATTTAAAAGAACAATTGGATGGGAAGATTACAGAGAATTAAAATCTAATAAAACTAATGCTCAAATCAAAATAGGCTTTTTTAATCATATCTGCCCTTCCTGTAATTTTAAGGTTAGAGCAATAGTTATAGACAAGACAAAAATTTATAGTAATGAACTTAAGAATAACACGACAAGTTTTTATAATTACGCTATTCGGCAAGTTTTATCAAAAACAGAATTAAATCAAGCAAAGATTGTCTTAGATGGTCACGCAGACAGAAACTATAAAAAACAGGCTATTTCATACATAAGAAAGAATGCTGGCGGACAAGGGAGGATATCAGCTATATCTTTCGAAGATTCGAGCAAGAACAACCTTATTCAAATCGCAGATATGGTAGCAGGAATTATTCGAAGAGAAAAAGAGGAGCTTAGTGATGGAGATAAGTGTTTAAAAATCTTAGACGACCAAGGAAAAATTAATGATATCTGGTTTTTTAGATAAAACGAAAATGCAACCTATTCCTGTTCAGGACACGCACACCATACGGTGACAGTTCGGTTGCATTTTCTTTTGTATTTATATTATACCACAGAATTATAAAATATTCAATATTTATTGTCAAATTACAGAGGTAAAAATATCAAAAAAAGTCTGAAAAAGGTCTTGACAAAACATAAACGGAATAAAAAAATTGTTAGAGATATGGGTTTTGTGTTATAATAAAACTATAAAATAATCCACTCAGAACGCTGAGCGATTAGCAAAATATTAATATTTGCGTCGCTCAGTTTTTTATTTTGTAGCGATAAGATAAGGAGAAGAGATGGATATTTTTAAAGGTATTGGTGACTTTTTTGGTGGACTTTTTGGCCAAAAGAAAAAGCGAGAAGATGAACAGCAACCACAGCAACAATCTTCGGTGAGTTTTAATAGCACACCCAAACTGGGAGATAATTTTGTAAACAATTTGAGCAACCCCACCCAGCCACAACAGCCAAAAGAATTTGCGAAGAGTTCAGTAGATTTAAACCCAGTGAAACCGGTGCAACCTGTGCAACCACAGCCACAAGTTAACCGAAACCAGGAACGCCAACAGCTAGCGAACAAGTATCGGCAAGAAGAAATAGACCGCTATAACCAAGGGTCAGACCATGCAGCGAACTTTTTGAATGATATTTTTAGTGGTGGCAAAATAGCACAAATGCGAGAGAATACGATCAACCAAAACATCCAAAACCGAGTAAATGCTGAAATGCTCCGGAAATATGGCCCAGATGACCAGCAAGTGAAGCAAAACATTGCGCAAACCAGCCAGAATATCAATAAAAATACTACAGCAGTGAGTGATTTCACTAAAAATTACAATAATAATCTTCAACAAACAGTTTCTGCGCCAGTATCAGCAGTGAAAGGCGCAGCGAATAGTGTGGTGGAAACTGTGCCGAAAGTTTCTGGAGCGATTACAGAACTTGGCGCTAATACAATTAAGCTCTTTGATGAAGATAACCAATTTGCGGACAATTTGATTAAACGGGTGCGAGCAGACCGTGAAAAGAACATTGTGCGAAAAACACTCAATGATGCAACAGGCTTAACCGACCAAGACAACAAATTAGCTTACGGCTTGGGTAGCTCCGGAGCGAGAATGGCGATTGATGCCTCAATGACCCCTGTAACTGGTGGTGTTGCCCCAGCGGTAGTGCATGGCGTGGAGGCACATTCAGAGATGATGGACCACTTAGACAACATCGAAGCTCGCAAAAAGGCTGAAGCAGCAGCAAAAGGTGAAACATATACACCAAGTAGCTTTACTTCTCGTTATTTAGCTTCAACCGCTAACGCTGGAGCGCAAGCCGCGATTGAAAAGCTGGGAATAGATAACCTTACCGGTAAAATTGGTGGTAAATTTGCAAAAAATATGGTTGGACGAGCTATCACGGGTGCGTTGGGTGAAGCTGGTGAAGAAGGTGCACAGCAATATGCGGAAAACTTTACTAAAAAGCTTTTCGATAACAAACAAGATATCAATGAAGGTGTCACCGAAAGCGCTCTTATGGGTGGAATTATGGGCGGAGCTGGCAAAATGGCCTTTGGTGGCATGGAATCGGTGAAGAATCCATATAAGAGCAACAATATGGCAGACGGCGAAGTGAGTATTTCGAAACTTCACCCAGACCAAATGGGCTACAATAAGGATGCAGTTTTAGGTAAATTCACGGGCGATACTCGCAAACGAATGAGTGAACGTAGTTTTAATATGCTTCAAGATTTACGAGCGAATAATCCATATGTGACGGGTGATGGACAAGAAATTAGCTTGACTAATAAGGGGAATAAAAAAATATCCAGTTACACCACTGGAACGGGTACGGATGCCGAATTTATCGCTAAGCAACGACTAGTGCCAAGAATAAAAGATGTAATTGAAAAATCGCAATATTTACATAGTGCTGATGATTCTAAAGCCCATGGTATAGCACCAGATGGTTTTGATTATCGAAATATAAAATCTCGATATGCCGGCAAAAGCTTTGATAATACTTTAAATATTGCTAAAAATAATGCTCAAAATATAAATTCTTTATATGGAATTACAACAAAAGAAAACACCGGAACTTCCAACTTCAGAGAAAACTCATCCACTGGATCCTATTCCGATGTTTATAGTGATAGTTTAGCACAAAATACCCAAAAAGTCAACAACGGCTATCAATATTCAGATGAAATTCGCAATAAAATAGATCAAAACTTGGATGAAAGACTTTTGCATGTACGAGATAATACCGGTGAAACCCCTTGCAGATTTAGAAGCAAGACTAAAACGAGAAGGGGCTACAGAACAAGAAATTGAACCATATAAAAATAGATTTATTCGCCTTGCGAAAATATTCTTAGAAGAACCAGGAGCTATGCCAGAATGGAGTTTAGATCAAGAAAATACACAAAATAATGAGACAAATTTGTCAGACTTTAATTTTCAGCCATCTGCAATTAACGAAAATACCAAACTATACCACGGTACGAACGGTAAAGTTGCAGAAGAAATTCGCAAGAACGGCTTTAAACGTGGCAATGAATTAGACGAAAATGCGTATTTTGGTGGTGGATATGACGTTAGAGACCAAGATAGTGTAAGCTTTTCAACGAACCGGAAAGTTTCGGAAACCTTTGCAATTAATGGGCGAGATAATAGTAAAGGCTCTGGAGCTTTAATTGAAGATTGGTTACTTCCAGATGCTTGTGTGGTTGAAACAGATGCTGAAATATATGCTGAAGATCTAAATGAGGTTACAGAACAACTTCGCAAACAAGGTGTGGATGCAGTTTTCTTGAAAAACAATGGCGAAAATGAATTGGTGGTTTTGAACCCTGAAAAAGTAGATAGAAATATCTTGATTGAAAAATATAAGTTGGCTAACCAACAAAAACAAGCCCTTACCGCCAAGCTAGAAGACCTTAAAGCTCGCCACCAAAACCTGAAGGGTGATGAAGACTTGGTATTTAATATTTTTAAATATGAACTTCAAAAGAATGCTATAGGTTATTTTAATCCGAAAACCAAACTATAAACTATGGGAGATGGATACATATTCGAATTCGATTGTTTTTACTGCGTTAAATTTCGCTGCGGATCTTGCTCAAGATTTTGGCAAGCCTCAAGATTCTTATAACTGGCGGGCTGCTGCCGATAAAATTAAGAAAGCTGCAAATCAAGAATTATTTAACACAGATTTAAATTATTTCTATCGTGGAATTTGGCCTTCCGATGAAAAATATCCTAAGATTTATACATTGAGTTTTTATGATGCATTTATGTTTGGACTTTTTGATTTTAGTTCATCTGAAATTGAGAGATCTTTTGAATCTCTAAAGAAGTATTTTGAAGCGGAACGAAATATTGGCATTCCTCGTTTTGAAAATGATGTATATTATCGTTTCTCTGATGATTATAATTCTAATATTTGGATAATTTCAACACTTTGGCAAGCGGAATTTTATCTCGCAAAAGGTGATAAACGACAAGCTGAGCGGGATATTGGGTTATGGCAAGGAGCTCTTCTACTGGAATTTTGCCAGAGCAAATCAATCCTCGTAATCTTGAATAGCTTTCTGTCGCTCCATTAACTTAGAGTCAGACTGAGTTTGTATCGGCGCTACTTGACTTAATTTCTCCGGAAGAATAAACCCTGACTCAGAATTAGATTGACCTATTTAGATAAATATGGTATAATCAAGTTATGAATAATTTTCGAAAAACATTTTCAAAATACCTAGAGACTACAAATGAGCGCATAAAGCTTCAGAGGTTTTATATTATTCTCGCTGTAACAAGCTTTTGTATAGCGAGTGCAGTTAGTCTTATCAATCAGGGATTAGGCCATCTAATTATATTTTTGTCAATTTTATCGTCTGGTCTTTTTCTGGTTAATTCAATCATTTGGGTGATTGGTGTAGCTCTGCTTGAGACCTTTTCGTTGTCTAAAAAACCTTCTCCTAAAAAACAAAAATAGTTTCAATTTTTACATTTTGTATGATATAATTGGACTGTCGCCGCGATAGCTCAGTTGGTAGAGCGCATCCATGGTAAGGATGAGGTCTCGGGTTCAAGCCCCGATCGTGGCTCCAAATTTACTATCGATCTAAAAGCCGCATCTTGTGTAAGGTGCGGCTGTTTAAATTAAAAAATCCCCGAGATATCTCGAGGATTAAAAATGTACTTAACTTTTAGCGGAAGATTTGAGTTCAAATCTTCCTTCTGCAGCTAAGAAGCGGAATATTCGCATGACATTATAATTGTCCGCGTATTTTTTTAGCTCCTTAGCTATAGTTTCTGTTTGTCCAGGGAAGTGTTCTTTTATGAACGCTTCTGTGCCTGGAAGGCAGTTGCCTGCCTTTAATGAGTCATCTATACTGATGATTAAGTCTTCTGGAATTGCGTCCAGAAGACTTTCATCCGTTATTTGAAAGATCCATTGTCGGACCATATAACGGATGTTTTCTTTAATCTTATTTGCTAGATCCTTACGGATCTTAGCAATAAGATTGGTGCCGTCAAGCATATATAATGCTTTAGGTACTAATTGTTCGAATTCCTCGTATTCGCCCTGGTAGGTGGATTCGAGGAATTTAACAAACTCTTCGCCTTCACCCATTTTTTGGGCTAGGCGATTAATTTTTTTAGTATACACCTCCTTGGAAGCGTATGCTAGAAGATGTACCTTTTCGTTATTATAATAACGAATCATTACATCTTCGGTAATCCGCTGCCAGCCGGCAGTTAATTCGCCGGTTTCAAGCGGATTGGCTTCAAGAAGCTCCCCGCGGTATTTCTGTCGGCCGATTTTTGTAAGCCGACAGAAATGGCCATCTTCCATCTTTATTACAGACAAAAGATCAAATATTCGATCTTGATTGTTGTCTGTTTTGAAAGATGACAATTCGTCACGGAAGAACTCCCATGGATTGGGGGTTCTTCCATCTGATGGAGATTGAAATAGATTATAAAAGTCTATTTCAACTTCCACTTCTTTTGTAGACCATTCACTCTTAGTGAAGGTCTTTCGGAGAGTTTTTTTGACTCTCCGATCATCCTCGTACTCTGGGAGGATGCCTCCTGAGAGTATCAGTTTGAGGGTGTCTGTAAAATTCGTATAGAATTCACAGTAAAAAATCCTCATACCATACTTTATTACAACCGGGTGATCTCGGAGCGTCTTCTCCTTGTTCTCCTCGTGTGATACGTACGGTATTGCCACTGTTACATCAGGCATGTATGGAGGTGTTCCGATTGATACGAAGTTTTGGAACTCATCGTTCCATTTCGTATCCACTCGCCATGTACCAACTGGGATAAGGGATCCTAGTCTTTCTAGGAAACCTTCCCCTTGGAGCCAAGAACGAGATGTATGAGTCGTTCTGCCTCCACACATTGTGTGGAGTTCATTACAGTCGAACTCCACATCAAAAATTTGTGGAGTTTGTCGATCTTCTAGATAGAGAAATAGGTCAGTGAAGCCGTGATCCCATGAGTACCAAAATTTTTTCATGATTTTTCCTTTCTTTCGTCAAAGCTGTTTAATTTAAGGGATTTTCCCACTTTGACACCCATTATCTGGGTAAGCTCACTCATGAGCATATCTAAATCCACTATTTTACCAAACTTAGAAATGCTCATAAGTATTAAAAATCATGATAATGCCAAATTTTTAAATAGCTCTGAGACTTTTGTCTCATTGCTATAATTATATCATAATATTTCGATAATGTCAATACCACCTGAAATAACTATTGCGTGTCAAGATAGCGCTGTATTATTTTATAGTTGAGGGTTATTAATTTTTTATTGAATAATTATTTGTTGGTAAAATAACTTGATTTTATCTTTTTACTGTGATAAAATAGTTAAGAATTGTAAATATTAATTTTAAGAGAGATTATGGCTAAAAAGAATACGAAACGAAAGATTATTGGTCTTGTAAGCGAAATTACTGGTGACCGAATTTACTACACTCGCAAAAATACTCAGAATACACCTGAAAAATTATCTTTGCGAAAATATAATCCAAAAACTCGAAAACATGAAATCTTCACAGAAACTAAGAAGTCTCTTGGTCGAAATGAAGTTAAACCACGAAAAGGTTAATAAATTGCACCATTTGGTGCTTTTTATTTTAGTAGCTATAATTTGCAATAAACCTATCGTTTGTATCTTTTGCTATGCAAAAAATGTAGGGAATTGTTAAAAGATCTTCTTTAATTGAAACTCTTGTTTAATTGAGGGCTTTTCTATTGTAATTTAGATAAATTTATGTTAAAATGCATTATGGTAATATAAATTGCTTGAGAATTCGTTCGTAGTTATCTTAAAGTTACGAAAGAAGTTACAAGCCTAATATAAGGAGTAAAAAATGGCAGAACAAGGCCTAACAATTCGTATCCGCCTAAAAGCATACGACCACAAAGTTATCGACCAAAGTGCAAAGCAAATCGTTGACACAGCAATTCGAACTGGCGCAACAGTTGCAGGACCAGTACCTCTACCAACAAGACGAAGCACTTTTACAGTAGTAAAAAGCCCGCATGTTTATAAGACGGGTGGTGAAGCTTATGAAATGCGCGTTCATAAGCGTCTCATCGATATTAGCAATGCGACACCAAAAACAATTGATTCTTTGCAGAATCTTAGCCTTCCAGCTGGGGTTGATGCAGAAATCAAAATGTAATTTTCAAAATCGCCTTCGGGCGGTTTTATTTTGGGCAGAAATATGATATAATCATAAGCAATATGAGCAAAAATAACAAACAAAGGACTTACGCGCGGAATCGTACAAAACTAAGCCGTCGTGGCTTCGAAAAAAATCCCGAAAGTGATTCGGTCTTTTTGGTGAAACTTATTTTGTGTGCTTTATTTGCTTTAATCTGGTTAAAAACTAAAACAAATATAAGTATTCCAATTGGGGTTTTCAGCTCTTTTTTGCTAATTTATTTTTTCGAAAATCGGCAAGAAAATCGGCGAGTATTTTACGCAATTTCTCTAATTTGCGGGATTATAAGTTTCTTTTTACCGATTGGTTTTTTGATTTGACTTTTTTGAAATAAAGTTGTATAATGTATAAATCACAATATTGGAGGTGCGTACATTATGAAAATAATTGTAATTCTAATTGCAACACTGATCATGCTTATAAGAACGGTCGGTAAAGAAAAAGTAAATCGAAAAATGATGATTTTTCTTTCTTCAGTTGTCGTTATAAGTTCAATGTTGATTATGATTGGTCAGCTGACAAATCAAGAAATTATTTTATTCTCTTTTCTTGAATTTTCTTCATCTGAGACTAATTTTATTTTTATAGCTTCAAAATTTGCTTTCGAAATTATTTTAAGCATAATAATTCTAGCTAAAATAAAAGGCGAGGCGAAATTTAAGCAGGATGTTCTCATTTTCTTGTCGGCAATACTTTTGGTACAATCAATTATAGACTCCCGGGAGGTTATCTCACAATTAGTGGAGTATAATTTATTCTGGGAAGTACTTTTCACTTTTTTGTATCTCTTTGCAGCGAGTTTAGCTTGTCGAGAGCAGAAACACGCAGTAGAAAAAGAATAGACCGTTTCGAAAGAAGCGGTTTTTTGTTGTAAATATTACACGCTAAATATAGCGTTTTTTATTGATTTTTATAAACAAAAGCACTATAATTAAATAGTCGAGCAGAAGGACTTTAAAATTAAAATACTTGCAATTTTATAGAAAAAACGGGGTGAAAAAAATGGAAAAAAGACAAATTGAATTATTCAGTAAGCAGGAACTAGAATCTTTGCAACTCGAAGGAATAAAGATTTCTTTCGAGGGTGTCAAAGTGAAGAAACGTGATGGCCGTGAAGTTTTATTTGATGCTGAACGGATTTTTAACGCGATCGAAAAAGCTTTTCGATCAACGCTTTATGGGTGCGATGATTCAGCTGAACTGACACTGAAAGCGTTAAAGATTGGCGGTTTAGTGCTTGATGGGTTCCGAAAACGCGTTAAAGAAGGTGAAAAATCCTTTACTGTTGAAGAAATTCAAGATGCGGTTGAGAACGCACTTTATGAAACTGGTGAAACTGAAACATATCGGCACTTCAGGGAATATCGAGAAGAACGAGCACGTGAACGGCTTAATGCTCAATCAATTGATAAAACTATAGGACGACTTATTTTGAAAGATAAGTCAATTGTTAATGAGAATGCTAATAAGGACAGCGATGTTTTCAATACCCAACGTGATTTGACAGCTGGGATTGTTGGCAAGTCCATTGGGCTTAAGATGCTGCCACCCCACGTGGCTAATGCCCATCAAAAAGGGGATATTCACTATCATGACCTGGACTACAGCCCCTACACACCGATGACCAACTGCTGTTTGATTGATTTTAAAGGCATGCTGAAAAATGGCTTTAAAATGGGTAATGCTGACATAGAGCCGCCAAAATCTATTCAGACAGCGGCAGCGCAAATGGCACAAATCATTGCAAACGTTGCATCAAACCAATATGGCGGCTGTTCAGCCGACCGTATTGACGAGCTTCTCGCGCCTTATGCAAAAATGAATTTCGAAAAACATCTTAAAGATGCCAAAAAATGGATCGAAGATCCAGGTAAGCATGAAGATTACGCTTGGGAAAAGACGCGTAAAGATATCTACGATGCGATGCAGTCATTGGAATATGAAGTTAATACGCTTTTTACCTCAAACGGTCAAACGCCGTTTGTAAGTTTCGGTTTCGGGCTTGGTCAAACTGAGCTCGAACGTGAAATTCAAAAAGCCATCTTAACCATTCGTATTGAAGGTTTGGGTGCGTCGCATCGAACAGCGATTTTTCCAAAGCTGGTATTTACGCTTAAGCGTGGTGTGAATTTTTATTCTGAAGATCTGAATTATGACATTAAACAGCTAGCCCTCGAGTGTGCAACAAAACGAATGTACCCAGATGTCTTATCTTATGATAAGATTATCGAGCTGACAGGTTCGTTTAAGGTCCCAATGGGTTGCCGCTCTTTCCTTCAAGGTTGGAAAGATAAAAATGGCGAAGAAGTAAATTCTGGTCGGATGAACTTGGGTGTAGTTACTCTAAACTTGCCACGAATCGCAATTGAATCTGATGGCGATTTCGAAAAATTCTGGAGAATTTTCGACGAGCGCGCTAAAATTGTTAAGGACGCGCTTGTTTTTCGAATTAATCGTACAAAAGAAGCAACTCCAGCTAATGCGCCAATTTTGTATCAATATGGTGCTTTTGGTAAACGTTTAACTCCAGAAGATTCGGTTGATGAAGTTTTTAAAAATCGAAGAGCAACAGTTTCATTTGGTTATATTGGGCTTTATGAAATTGGTACAGTTTTTTATGGCGGTTCATGGGAGAATAATCCAGAGGCCAAAGAATTCACAATTTCTATCGTTCGAAAAATGAAAGAACTTTGTGAAGATTGGTCAAATGAATTTGGATACCACTTTAGTGTGTATTCAACACCCTCTGAAAGTCTGACAGACCGCTTCTGTCGACTAGATAAAGAAAAGTTTGGTATAATTGAAAACATTACAGATAAAGAGTACTATACAAACTCTTTCCATTATGATGTTCGAAAAAATCCAACTCCTTTTGAAAAACTGGATTTTGAAAAAGATTACGTTAAAGCTGGTGCAACAGGCGGATTTATCCACTATTGTGAGTATCCAGTTCTTCAGCAAAATCCTAAGGCCTTGGAAACCGTCTGGGACTATGCCTATGATCGGGTCGGCTATCTGGGCACCAATACACCGATTGACCGCTGTTACAAGTGTAACTTTGAGGGAGATTTCACGCCAACCGAGCGGGGCTTCACCTGTCCAAACTGTGGCAACAGTGATCCTAAGACAGTTGACGTGGTTAAGCGGACCTGTGGTTACTTAGGAAATCCGCAAGCCCGTCCAATGGTAAGAGGGCGGCATAAAGAAATTGCCGCTCGTGTAAAACACATGAATGGCTCGACAATGACAATATAATAGTAATAAGTATTTTATTTTTAGCGTCAGCGAAAGCTGGCGTTTTTTAATTTTTCGAAAAGAAAAAGCCCCATAAGGAGCTTTCTATATTATGCTTGTGAATTGGCTCTATTTTTGAATCTTTCAAGAATATTATACTTTATTAGTAAGGGGTTTTCTTGACCTCTTCTAATGGCAATTATTCTTGGGTCTTGATAGAGTGGAATTCCTTCGGTTGAAGCGTGGCTAATTCTATCTAAATGAATCACGATATAATCAAATCTTTTTCCTAAAACTGAATTTTCTATCACCTTTCTTGTTTGGGAAACTTTTTGAGTTTCAGTGTATAACTCGGAATCCTTGCTAAAATAGCTTAACAATTTTTCTTGATTTTGACTATTTTTATAATCCGCATTTTGAATAAGCAAAATGCTCAAGTTTTTCATAATTGCTAAATCTTCTTCAGAAAAGTCTGGGTCTGATTCATGAACTTCTTCTTCAATGTCTTTTTGCTGAATCAGTTCCTGTAGATTATTGAGTCTATCATTAAAATCTGAAAGGCGACTGTTGATAATTTCGGTTAAACCAGAATTTTTTCCAGAATCTTGCTTTCGTTCTTTTTCGAGTAAGTCTTTTGCGGCTTCTATTGCTAAGAATCTAGCACCTTCTTGCACGACTGAAACAAAAGTCTCAATAAGTTTTTCAGGATCTTTAAAGCTATCGATTTCTTTTTTGAGAGATTCAATAGTTTTATCCTTATTTTCAATTCTCGAATTAAGTTCTTGAATTTCCGCTTTTGCTCCCGTAAGAAGTCCATCGGACTTCTTGCTTTCTTCCAGCTCTCCTTTTAAAGAATTGTATTTTGATTGTAGCTCCGAGAAATCTTTATTCTTGAGCTTTTTTTCGAGTTTCTTTTTTAGAGCTTTTAGGGATTTATTATTAAGATCAAGCTTGTTTTTTTCTCTTTTAAGCTCTGAGATTTCTTCATCTTTTGAATCTAAAATATTACGGTAGTTTTCCTCAAGCTCCTCAATTTGATTTTCGAATCTTGATTTTAGTTCTTCAATTTTACCTTCCAGCTCTTTAATTCGTGTATCTTTATCTGCAATATTCTTTTGCAACTTTTCAATAAGCTTGTTGTTATTTGGCTTATTGCTGCTCGAGCCACTAGTTTTTGGTTTTTTAAGTTCTGATTTTGGCTTCTTACGAGTTTTGTTAATTTTTGCATTAAATAGTACTAATGCTACTTTTATTCTTGATAAAGAATCTCCAGATATTGAGGTCTGGTTCTCGAGTGCTTTCCTCATTGCCTCAAGATCTTTTGGCAGAAATAGTTTTTTAAAATCTGGATATTTTTCCAATGATTCTAAAATAGACTCAAATTTTTTCAGTTTGTCTTGAAATTCGCTCTTTTTAACCATTTAAGAGCCTCCTTTAATAAAAAATTTCGAAAAATAACCCAAAAATAGTTCACCTAACTTTTTAAAAGAGCTATCATTCGATTGTGGTAAATTCTAACATATTTTAATGCCTAAGTCAAGAAGGAGCTGCAAGCTAAGGCTTGAAGGAACGGTTTGAAAGTGTTAAAATTAAAATAGATAAAATGAATTTTTGAAAGGAGAAAAATGGCTAAATTAGTTTTCGCAAGACATGGTGAAAGTGAGTGGAATAAAGCAAACCTTTTTACTGGTTGGGCTGATGTTGATTTGAGTGAAAAAGGCGTTCAACAAGCAATTGATGCTGGAAAGTTAATTAAAAAGGCGGGAATTGAGTTTGATGTGGCTTTTACATCAGTTCTAAAGCGTGCGATTAAAACAACTAATTTGGCTTTGGAATTTTCTGATCAACTTTGGGTTCCGGTTCAAAAATCTTGGCGTTTGAATGAGCGACACTACGGTGGATTAACTGGAAAGAATAAAGCTGAGGCGGCTGAAAAATTTGGCGAAGAGCAAGTTCATATTTGGCGTCGTTCTTATGATACACTCCCACCAGAAATGCCACGAGATGATGAATATTCTGCTCATAATGATCGCCGTTATGCCTTACTCGATGATTCAGTCGTACCAGACGCTGAAAACTTGAAAGTTACTTTGGAACGAGCCTTGCCATTTTGGGAAGACCAAATTGCGCCAGCTCTAAAAAGTGGGAAGAACGTATTCGTTGGCGCTCATGGGAATTCGATTCGCGCGCTAGTAAAACACATCAAAAGCTTGAGTGATGATGAAATTATGGGTGTCGAAATTCCAAACTTTCCACCACTCGTTTTTGAATTTGATGAAAACCTTAATGTTTTAAACGAATATTCGCTTGGTGAATAATTTTCGAAAAAAGCAAAATAGAGCGTTGATTCGCTCTATTTATTTTGGTAGATAATCATTGAGTCGCCATAGGATAGAAATTTATATTCACAATTTTGGATTGCGTGATTATAAGCATTTTTAAGGTTTTCCCAGCCAGCAAAAGCACTTGCAAGCATTAAAACTGTTGATTTTGGCGCGTGAAAATTCGTAATTAAACCTTGAATTGTTCTAAACTCATATCCTGGAAAAATAAAAATATCTGCTTCACCTGATAAATCGCCATTTTGAGATTTCGAAATCTTGCTTAAATCTTCACGATTGCCAGAATTTCCGTTTAAGCTTTTTTCGAAAATTGCATTATGGGCATATTCGAGCGTTCTAGCAACTGTTGTGCCAAGTGCAAATATTCTACCGCCATTTTGTGCGGTTTTTTGAATTTTCGCAACAGTTTCTGCTGGAATTTCGAAATATTCCTGATGCATTCGGTGTTCTTCAATTTTTTCAACTCGAATTGGCATAAAAGTTCCAAGTCCAACATGAAGTGTTAAATATGCAATTTTTACGCCTTTTTTTCTTAATGAATTTAAAATTTCATCAGTCATATTCAAACTAGCGGTTGGTGCTGCAACTGATCCTTTTTCTTCCGCAAAAACAGTTTGATAGCGTTCGATATCAAGTGGTGTGGCGTTCCTTCTCATATATGGCGGAAGAGGAACGGTACCGAAGTTTTCGCAAAGATCACGAAGATCGATTTTTGAGCTCATAATCGCGAGTCCGTCTCCAAGAATTTCTTCAACTTTAATTTCTGCTTTTTCTAAATTATTTTGGGCGAGATCTTTTAATGAAGAATCTTTTACGAAAAGCTTGTCGCCAGATTTGATTTTTCCACGATACATAACTTTATGTTTGTGCCAATCGCTATCAAAACTGTGTCGCTCTAAAACAACTAATTCGCGCTCAGCTCCACTCTCTTTTGTGGCGAAAAGTCGTGCTTTAATAACTTTTGTATCATTTAAGATAAGTAAATCACCACTTTCAAAGAAATCCGCAATATTTTTATAAAAGCTATCAGTAATTTTGCCATTTTTTCGATCTAAAGCTAGCAATCTTGAACCGCCACGGACTTTTGGCGGGTGTGCTGCAATTTTGTTTTCAGGTAATTCATAAGTGTAATCTTTTAGTTCCATTTTTATATTTTAGCATTTTTCGAAACAGCTTTCAATAAAAGAGATTGGTTGCGGTTTTTATAAAATTATTAAAAACTATTGACAAATATATAGGAATACCATAGACCATTACTTAGTTGATAGATAAACTTATACAAGGCTTCTATTAAAAACATTAAAAGTTGAAGATAATGAGTTTTGTTTGCTCATAATTTTTTCTTTTTGTGGTCTTGATGAGAGTCTTTTTTGTTACACTATCGTGCCTAAAAGGTAAAATAATTATATTCCATATGGAGGGGAAATCATGAAAAATAACAAAGTAATCAAATTTGAGACTGTTTTGCTCTCTACTGTTGTTCTTGGAGTTGATTCTCTATCTTTAAATAATAACCCTGTTTTTGGGGTTACTATTGTAAAAGCTGAAGAACAGCAAGAGCCAATCAAATACCGTGTTAGGTATTTAGACAAGAAAAGTAGGGAAATATATCCTATGTATACTAGAGTTCTAACCTCAGTGATATAGTAAATATATATATTAATGGATACGTAATAACGTTAAGGTTTGATTGGATGCCAGATTATAACTTGACATATAATATAGTAAATAGATATTTCTATGGTATGGCTGGGTACAGGGATGGATATCTAACGTATAGGGAGTTGGATCCAGCGCCAACTCCTGATTCAGATAAGCTACCAAATACCAGTGAGCAATCTAGTGATGCCGTATTTCTAGATCTATTAATAATAGTCCTAGCCTATTTGCTTCTTTGTAAGAAGCAATAAACAAACTAACAATCTATCAACTGTAGTCCCTCATTTGAGGGACTTTTAAATTATTTTAATATCTATATATACAGGGTTGAATTTGATATTTATTAAAATAGTCTAGCTTTATTTTATATGTATTTTATGGTATACTATTTTTAATGTTAGATTCATTTTTGCACAAAACTTTACGCATTCCATATAAATTAAATATTACAAAAATGCGAGAGGCTCAAAACCCAAAAGCCGTGGTGATTTTTATTCATGGAATTGCAAGTGATGCTGGAATGTGGAAAAAAGCCGAAAGCGAAATTCAGGGTGATTTTGATATTTATGCGGTTGATCTAATTGGGCACGGAAAATCGCCAAAGCCGAAATGGATAGGCGCTCAACAACTTTTAGTTCAGGCGAGAGCAGTTCGAAGAATGGCTTTTTTGATGAAAAAATATAAAAAACCACTTTTCTTAGTTGGGCATTCAATGGGATCTTTGGTAGCGGCAGAATTTTCGAAAAGATATTCGAATGTAGTAGATGGAATTTTTCTGCTTTCACCGCCAATTTATTCGCCAGAAGAAGCGCACGGCTCGATTCAAGAATTTATATTAAAACAAAGTTATAAAAGGATTGTTGCGAAGCCAAAAGAATCAATTAAATTTATAAATGCAGTTATTGATACTGGTGCGGTTGATGTTGCTAAATTTGAATCTCAAGAACAGTTTAGGCCAATTCGAAGAGCTTTGAAAGAAGCAATAATCGAGCAAGATACTTTTGCGGTGCTTTCAAAAACTAAAACGCCAACTAAAATTATTTATGGAGTTTTTGACCCCGTTGTAATTGGAAGAAACATTCGAAAACTTGGCAGAATTAATAAAAATATCACAACTTCAAGAGTTTTAAGCGCTCACGATCCGACAAAATCAATGATTGAACAGGTTTCGAAAGGTATCAATAAAATTTTAAAGGAGAAATATGAATAAGAAAGTTATTTTAACGGGTGACCGACCAACTGGAAAATTACATATTGGCCATTATGTTGGCTCGCTAAAAAAACGCGTAGAATTACAGAATTCGGGCGAATATGAAACTTTTATTATGATTGCCGACACTCAAGCTTTAACTGATAATGCAAAAAATCCTGAAAAAGTTCGAAATAATGTTTTGCAAGTTGCTCTAGATTATTTAGCAGTAGGAATTGATCCTTCGAAAACTACAATTTTTGTACAGAGTCAGATTCCGCAGCTTCCGGAGCTTGCAATGTATTATGCGAATTTAGTTTCGATTTCTCGCCTTGAGCGCAATCCGACCGTTAAAACCGAAATCAAGCAAAAAAACTTCGGCGAAGGCGTGCCGAGCGGTTTTGTATTTTACCCGATTTCACAGGCGGCGGATATTACAGCTTTTAAGGCAACTCACGTACCAGTTGGCGAAGATCAAATGCCAATGATCGAACTGACCCGCGAAATTTCTCGATCGTTTAATCAAACATATAAAACAGATACGCTTGTTGAGCCAGAGGTTATTCTTTCGAAAGAAGGAATTGAACGACGCTTGCCGGGAATTAACGGAATGGATGCTAAAATGAGCAAAAGCTTAAATAACGGTATTTATCTGGCGGATTCTTTTGAAGAAATGCGTGCAAAGGTGATGAAAATGTATACCGACCCTGAACATATTCGGGTTGAAGATCCTGGAAAGATTGAAGGAAATGTAGTTTTTGCGTATCTTAATGTTTTTGCCGAAGATAAAGAGAAAGTTGCTGAAATGAAAGCTCACTACCAAAAAGGTGGCTTGGGTGATGTTGCGGTTAAAAAATACTTGATCGAAGAGATGGATAAAGTTTTGAAGCCTATTCGTGAAAAACGAGCTGAACTAGAGAAAAATCCTGAAATAATTTATGAAATTCTTAAAAAAGGAAGTGTGAAAGCTGAAAAAATTGCAGCGCAAACCCTTAAAGAAGTTAAACAAGCAATGAAGATTGATTACTTTGGAGATAAAAATGGCAAAGTTTAATTCTGGCGATATTTTAAAAATTTTGCGAAAGTTTCAGATTGCGGGCGAAGAAAATGTTCCGCGAAATATTGAAGAGCTAAAAAAGATTGCTGCTGATGAATTTTCAGAAATCTTCACTTTTAAATTTAATAAGCATAAGTTTTTTATTGTGGTTGACGGAATGGCAGAAGACGATGAATTCTATATTCAAGACCTTCTTCGAAAGCATTTTGGCGACATTGAAGGTGAATTGATTAAGAACCCGCTTGATTTAATGATGAGTTTTGCTTTGCCGTTTGAAGGTAAGGATATTTATCTCTTTCGAAATATTGCTTCAAAAACAAGACTTGATGTTTATTTGGTTGAAGATTACCCAGAATTTTCGCGAGCAACGATTCAAAAATATATTAAAAATGGCTTTGTAAAAGTGAATGGAAAAATTGCGAAAAAACCAAAAGATGCAATTGAAAAAGGTGATAAGGTTGAGCTCGAAATTCCAGAAAAAACTGCTGAGAAAATTGATTTTCCAGTGCTTTTTGAAGATGAAAATGTTATCGTAATAAATAAGCCTCGTGGAATTTTAACGCATAGCAAAGGTGCTTTAAATGATGAATTTACTGTTGCGGATTTTTTTGAAAGTTGTGGTGCAAATTTTAGTAAAGGGACAAATCGTGTCGGTATCGTTCATAGGCTTGACCGTGAAACTTCTGGTGTAATAATTGGCGCAAAAAATGATGAAGCTGCTAAAAAGCTACAAAAGCAATTTTCAGAACGGACTGCGAAAAAAACCTATGTGGCAATCGTTAAAGGTGTTTTAAATCCAAAAAAAGCCTTAATTAATCTACCTATTGCGAGAAACGGCTCAGCTCCGAGCACTTTCATGATTCATGCAAAAGGAAAGCCGGCTCAAACCAAATACGAAATTCTTAAAGAAAGCGCAAATTTTTCATTGGTAAAGCTTATGCCAAAAACTGGTCGAACGCATCAGCTGCGCGTTCATTTAAGTTATTTAAATCATCCAATTTTAGGTGATAGGATTTATGATAAAAATATTTTGAAATCTGAGAGCGAAGATCGGATGTTTTTACATGCGCAAAGTCTAGAGATTACAATTCCGCCAAAAAAAGGTGAAAAAGAATCACAAAGAATGATTTTCGAGGCAGAAATTCCTGAAGATTTTAAGTTATAAAAATGAAAGATTTCTTTGAAAATACAATTTTAAATTCGCACGCAACGATCGTAGAGATCCCTCGCGGGTTTGGTTTTGAGTTTGCTCTAAAAAAGTTGAAATTTTCGAAAGATATTCAAATAATTGAATTCAGGCCAACTATTCACGGTGCGCAAAAAACTGAAATTATCAATGTTGAAGATATTGAATTTTTGCAGCAAAAAGCAAATGTTAAAAGTGTAAAAAAACGTTGTTTTGTATTAATGAATGCTGAAAAGATGAATGAATCTGCGCAAAATAAATTCTTGAAGCTTTTTGAAGAACCAAATACTAATACTTCTTTTGTACTTTTGACTGAAAATAAGAATGCCTTCGAAAAGACTATACTTTCACGAGCGCAGATTTTACGAATTCCGCCAATATCGGAAATTGATTCGATTAAGATGTTGCAAAAATCAAAATTGAGTGAAGACGATAAGAAAAAAATTCTATTCATGGCGAATGGTTTGCCTGGTGAAATTGATGAACTTTCGAACGGCAAAAAATATTTCAATGAACAGATTGAGATTGCTGAATTTGCAAAAAGGTGGTTTTTGGGTTCGAAATTTGAAAAAATATTAATCGTGAAAGATTTAAAACCGGAAAGAAATGATATTCTAAAGTTTTTAGAAATTTTGCTTAAAATGGTTGACCAAACTTTTGCTCAAAATCCAAAAAAAGGAGCAACAACGGCAAAGAAAATACTTAGAGCTTATGATAGGATCTCTAAAAATGGAAATATCAAGTTGGCTCTGCTTGATTTAATTATTGGCTAAAATTTGCTAAAATGCTGATTTCTATGCTATAATATATGGGTATGTTAGTTTTAATTTTAATTATTATTCTTAGTGTTTATGTTTTTCTAAAAAATCCTGAAAAATTAACAAAAAACGCCCTACCAGATAATTTTGCGAATAAAATTGATAAGCTGTGGCGTGTAGCACAAGAGGCAATTATTGATAAAAAATATTTACGAGCAGAGAAAGTTTTATTAACAATTTTGCGATTTGATGAACGAAACGCTACGGCGTATAACCGTTTAGGGATAATATATGCGGGCCAAAAAAAGTTTGATGATGCTATTGAATGTTTCGAAATCGCTCAAAGCTTAGAGAGTAGCGCATCAAGTCTTCATAACGTTGGCTTAATCTATCTTGAAACTGAGAATTATCAAAAAGCCGCGCTAGCATTTGAGCAAGCTCTAGAGATTGAAGATTCTGTGCCGACTCGATATATTGCTTACGCCCGAGCTCTCGAAAAAATGGGAAAAGATAAATTGGCGATTTCAGCGCTAGAAAAAGCTATAGAGCTTGATGAAAGACCTCAAACTTTACGAACTCTCGGCTCACTTTATCTTAAAGTTGAAAATATAGAAAAAGCAAAAGAAATTAAAGATAAATTGGAGTCGTTAAAAGATAACAGAAGAGCGGTAAAACAAAACCGAATCTCTAATGAATCAATTTCAACCAAAAAAATTGCAATGTAAAATCAGGCTTAATAACCTGATTTTATTTTTGCTTTCTAAAGAAAAGGCGTTTAAGAGCTAAGAACTAGCGACGCCTGGCTTTCGAAATAATAAAAATAGTCTCTACCGAGAGACTATTTATTTTTAGATCTGCTTGAAGCAATAAATAATTGGATAACTGAAACAAGAATAATCACTGAGCAGATAAACCAGAATTGACTAATGTTTGGTAAGTTGAATTCGAAAAATTCACGTAAGATTGGGGCACTAAAAATTACACTAGTAAAAATTAAAGTTCCAATGATATATATTGTTCTACGAATTTTGTTGTTTTTTGAAGGCTTTGATCCAAGGAATATTTCGCTCAAAATTGTTGCAAAAACGCCAAACCAAGCAGTTACGATTACAACGGTTGCTAAAATTCCATGCATTATGTGCTTGCTTGCGAGGCTGCCATCAACTTTCAAATATAAACTAATATAAATAAATGAAATTGCTAAACCACTTAAAATTGCTACTGGCGCAATTGAATAAAGTGTGTCCCGCCAGAAGTTCTTGGGGTTAATTTTAGCTTTAGGTATTGGTGGAAAAAGCGTAGTTAAAACTGTTGGCATTGTCACTAAAATAAAGTTCATGTAAGTAATATGACGTGGTAGAAATGGATAATTAACGCCGGCAAGCATTGTTGCAAAAAGAATTGTTACACCAAGAATAATTTTATGGAAAAACAAAATTGCAATCATCTCAATCGAAAGCATAATTCTATTCCCAACCTTCACGCCACTTGGTAGAGAAGTGAAAGAATTATCCATTAAAACTAAATCTGCCACACGACGAGTTGCAGGAGCGCCATCAAACATAGAAATGCCCAAATCTGATTTTTTAATAGCAAGAGCGTCATTTACACCATCGCCAATCATTCCTGTATATAGTTTGTTTTTCTGAAAAACACCAATAATTTTCTCTTTTTGTTCAGGTAAGACTCGTGCAAAAATTGTATTTTCAAGAACGGCCTTTTCGAAGTCTTTTTTCGAAAGATTAGCAAGTTCTGCGCCAGTTATATATTTTTCAGCATTTTTAATTCCGGCTTCAAGGGTAATAAAACTCACAGTTCGCGGATTATCTCCGGAAATTACACGAATTGAAACGCCACGATTTTGCAAAAAGTTGACAGTTTTTTGAACATTTGGTCTCAGGGTATTTTTAAGTGTAATTATTGCAATTGGCTCAAGTTTTTCACTTTCGAGAAGTTTTGAGATTTTACCAGATTTTTTAAATTTTGCTAGAAGTAAAACTCGCAAACCTTGAGATGCTAAATTGTCGATTTTTTTCGAAACATTTTCATATTTACTATCTTTAGAAAGATTTTTTAGAATAAATTCAGGAGCACCAAAAACGATAGATTCTTCCTTATTATTGTCAAGAAAGGTCATTCCAGACAGCTTTCGTGAACTCGAAAAAGCCATATAGTCTGTAATTTTAAGATTTGCGCTATCTTTGAACTCATTTAAAATAGCTTGAGCTGTGGCATTTTTCTCAGCAGATTCCGAGTTTAAAGTGTTCAGAATCTGTGCAATTTCTTCTTTCGAAAAGTCTTTATTGATAACTTCACAAGAATTAAATTCAATTTCAGGAGAAGTTAATGTTCCAGTTTTATCTGTTGCAAGAACCTCCAATAGAGCCATATCTTCTATTGCAGAAATTTTTTGTGGTAGAACTTTAGCTTGAAGCAACTTTAATGAACCGTAAGCGAAGAATAGTGAACTTGCAAGTAGTAGGCCCTCCGGAACAACAACTACCGCAGCGGAGGTTATAGTTTTCAAAATGGTGGTTGGGTCTTCTTTAAAAATAAAGAAATAGACCACGCAAATTACTATAGCTAGAGCGAGCGCAAACCAGCTTAATCTTGAAATTAATTTCGAAATTTTTTGTTGAATTGGTGTAAGTTTTGGCTTGTAGTTTTTGAGTTTTGCTGCCATTTGGCCGGCTTCGGTATTTTCACCAACAGCTAAAACCTCAGCTTCAGCTTCACCCGAAACTACGATTGAACTCGAAAGAATTTTATCGCCAACATTTTTCGAAATAGCATCGCTTTCTCCTGTTAGAATTGATTCGTTAACTTCAAAAGAATTTGACTTTGTTATTTTTGCATCTGCGGGAATTTCGTCGCCAGTTTTTAGAAAAATCTTGTCGCCTTGTTGAAGCTCGGTGAATAAAATTTCTTCAAGCTTTCCATCACGAAAAACCATTGCTCTGGGTGCACTCATTAATTCAATTTTTCGAAGGGTCAAATATGCACGAACCTCCTGAATTGTTCCGATAAAGGAATTTACTAAAATTACAAAAGAAATAAACCATGCATCACGGACTTCACCAACAAGCAAAAGCCCGCCCGCAAGAATAAAAATTGCAATTGAAATTGGGGAAATAAAGTTTCGAAAAATAATTGTTTGAATGTGTTTCATAACTTATATTATATCAGTTTTTTAAACAAGAAAAAACCCTCAAAATGAGGGAGATGAAAATTATTTTTTGACATTAAGGCCGACGATTAAGCCGTAGTAGTAGGCGTACGGCTCTTTACTTTTTTCAATGAATTTTCTATTTTCACTAATTATTCTAATCTCTTGGTTTAAGGATTTTGGCATTTCCCCTTTTTTAAAAAGTGTTTTGCGAGATTGTTCTTCTGAGCGAATCTTGGTGAGGATTTCACTTTTAGAAAGTTTTTCTTCTGAATTGAAAGTGATATAGTTCGACAATTCATTTATAATACCCGAAAAATAGCTATTTTTGAAAAGTTTAGCATTTAAGCCGGCTCTTGCGAGTGGCCTAGCGTTTATTTTTTGCGGAATCGCGCAAACTAAATAATCAATTTGCGAATCATTCTTGGCGTATTTAACAACTTCTGAAAATAACTCAGTTAATTCATTGCTGTTAGCTTTAGGTGCAGTAGTAGCAGCATTCACAAAATCAGATATTGCGTAAACATTTAGGGCTTTTTTATTAGCTTGGATTTCTTTAAAAAATTTAAGCCCAACCGCCGTGGTCACTTCGTCGTTCTTTCGAATGAAAAACCACTCTTTCTTATTATCAAATTCTTCTTGCGAATATGACCCGCGCGTGAGAATTTGCAAATTCATGATTTGTTCTACGATTTTCTTTTCGAGCTCGTCACTCTTAGAATTATATAGAACTTCGATATTATTAGTCTTAAATAATTTAAGCATATAAAATGTACCTCCAATATGGACTAAATAGAATAATATTGTAACATTTTTAGAAGCGAGAGGCAAGAATAAGCTTTATTTTTGTCATAAAATATGGTAAAATTTAAAAATAAATATTATGAGATTACTAAAAAACTTCAAACAATCTTGGGATTTTTTCTATAAAAATAAATATGGTCTTTTAATTAGTGCTTCAGTTTTGCATTTTGTAATGTCTGTGATTGGGGTGAATTTGCTTTTTTGGGTTTTTAAACTTATTTTATTGTTTTCGAATCAAGAAAATATAACTAAAGATAACTTTTATTTGATTTTTTCGAATCCATTAAGCTTATTTTTATGTGCAATTTATATTTTGCTAGTTGCATTTTTAACCTTTGTGGAATTTTTTATTTTAATCAATTTTATTAATTCCAGAAGAGAGGGGTTAGCTTTTTCAATAAAAACTACTTTAATAAAATCTTTAATGAAATTAAAAGGATTAATAGGTTTTCAAATTTTCTTTTTTATAATTTATTTTATTTCGATGGTACCTCTCGAAAATCTTGGGCTTTCGACCGCAATCACAGAACGACTTCGAATTCCTGCATTTATTACGGGTGAAATTTCTAAAACGCTAACAGGAACTTTACTGTATTTTATTTTAATTTTCGCAGTTTTTTATGTAAATTATCGCTTAATTTTTACTTTGCCACGCACAATTTTAAAAGATGAATCACTTTCGAAAAGTATTAAAGAAAGCTGGAAGATGACTAAAAAGAAGATGCCTCAAATTTTAATTCCAATTGGTATTTTCGAAATTATTTTTATGCTCTCAGGATTATTGATTGTACTTATTATTGCTGGAATTTTGGGGATTTTTAAACCTTTTTTAGGATTTTTACTTTCGAAAACAATTCTTCAAACAATGTTTGATGCGGTATTTTTTGCTTTTTCAGTTTTTACGAAAATTTCAATCGTAATTGTTTTACTAGAAAATATTGAACCTCAAAAATTGAAAACTATTGAAAGCAAAAATGAAAAAAGAAAGCGTTCGAATATTCTTGTGCTTTTAATGATTCTATTTTTGGTTGGCTCGATGGCTATTAACGGAGTTCAGATTTATTATAGCAAAATTGATATGAAAATTCTCAAAATTGCGCACCGTGGTGATGTTCACGGCGGGGTTGAAAATTCTCTCGAAGCGCTTGAATCGGCCAAGAGAAAAGGTGCAGATTATGCCGAGATGGATATCCAACTAACGCGAGATAATCATTTTGTGGTTGTTCATGACTATAATTTGCGTCGATTAGCAGGCCGAGACGTGCGTGTTCGAGATTTGGATTTGAGTGAAATTAGAAAATTAACTATTTCTGAAAATGGTTTTGAGAGTAAAATTCCAACTTTTGAGGAATATGTAAAAAAAGCAGAGAAATTGAAAATTAAGCTTTTAGTCGAACTAAAGCCGAGCGGTGATGAGCCAGAAAATTTTGCTGAAATATTTGTAAATGAATTTCGAAAACTTGGCGTGGAGCGAAAATTTAAAACGATGTCGCTTGATTTGAATTTAATGCAAAAAATTGAAAAAATCGCACCAGAAATTGAAACTGGTTTTGTGATTCCTTTGCAATTTGGGGATTTTGATGATTCTAAAATTGATTTTTATGTAATTGAAGATTTCTCGTATCGGCGACATTTAGCTTTAAAAGCCCATAAAAAACACCGAAAAATTTTTGTTTGGACATTAAATACAAGAAGTGAAATTTCAAAATATCTACAGGAGCCGATTGATGGAATAATTTCTGATGAGCTTGAAATGATTAGCGAAATTGAGAAAGAAGACCGTTCGAAAGAATCAATTTTTAAAACTTTTATACGAATATTAAAGCTTAAAATGTAACTATTATTTTATTATTTAAACCAATATAAATTTTATGAAAAACTTATTTTGAAATATATTTTAAACAAAAAGGCTGAAAAAGCTTGAAAAATAAGAATAATTATGATAAAATTACAAGGTTAATATTAAATGCGAGTGAAATTTGGGAGATTTTGCGCCTCATTTCGAAAGAAATGACCAGCACGAAGCAAACAAACACTCTTTAAATGAAAGGAAAAGTTCAATGAGTCGAATCGGAAAACTACCTATTGAGGTTCCGGCTGGTGTGACAATCACGATTGACGAGAACGAGATTTCAGTTAAAGGCGCTAAAGGCGAACTAACTGTGCCTCATTTGTCAGATGTAACTGTCGAACTTGACGGCACAATTTTGAAGGTTGTTCGAAAAAATGACGAACGGGTAGCGCGAGCACAACACGGCTTGCAACGAGCCCTTTTGAATAATGCCGTAGTTGGCGTAACAAAAGGCTTCGAAAAGAAATTAGAAGTTAACGGAGTTGGTTTCCGTGTTCAAACTAATAATCCACAAGAGCTTGAAATGCAACTTGGTTTCTCGCACCCTGTAATCTATAAAGCAAAAGAAGGAATCACTCTTTCTAATGATAAAATGGTTATTACAGTCACGGGAATCGATAAGCAAGCCGTTGGTCAAGCTGCGGCAGAAATCCGCGCATTGAAGAAACCTGAACCTTATAAGGGCAAGGGTATTAAATATGTTGATGAAGTTATCTTGCGAAAAGCAGGAAAGGCAGGTAAATAATGTCTAAAGCATTAGCACTTAAAAAACAAAACTTAGCTTTGCGAAAAGGTCGTGTTCGAGCAAAAATTTCTGGAACTGCTGAACGCCCACGCTTAACTGTAACTATCAGCAATTTACATGTTTCAGCTCAAATTATTGACGATGTTGCACAAAAAACTCTTGTTTCAGCAACAACTGTTGGCTCAAAAGCTAAGGGAACAAAAACTGAACTTGCTGCTAAAATTGGTACAGAAATCGCTAAAAAAGCTAAAAAAGCTAAAATTAATACAGTAGTATTTGACCGAAATGGTCGCCAATATGCAGGTCGTTTGCACGCATTGGCAGATGCTGCTCGTAAGGAAGGATTGGAGTTCTAATATGGCTGAAGCTCAAAAAACTCAGGCTCCACGCCGAAATAACGATCGAAACAATGGTCGAAATGGTCGAAAAAATGACCGCCGAAATAATAACCGACGTCAAGAACGCGAAGAAAAGCAATTTGAAGAATTGGTAATTAATATCGATCGCGTTTCTCGTGTTGTTAAAGGTGGACGACGCTTCCGCTTTAAAGCTCTTGTTGTTGTGGGTGACCGCAAAAACAAAGTTGGTGTTGGTGTAGCTAAAGGTCAAGATGTCACTGCAGCCATCGCTAAAGCGACAAATGTTGCGAAGAAAAATATGATTGAAATCGCCCTTGAAGGTGACACAATTCCTCATGAAGCTGAGAAAAAAGTAACTGGTGCTCATGTTCTTTTGAAGCCTGCAGCTCCTGGTACTGGTATTATCGCTGGTGGTGTTGTTCGGCAAATTATTGGTGTAACAGGCATTCGAAACATGCTTTCGAAATCGCTTGGCTCAACAAATAAAGTTAATATTGCTTACGCAACTATAGATGCTTTAAATAGCCTCGTTCCTAAAGAACAATGGTTAAACGCACCAAAAACTAAAAAGGAGACTAAGTAATGAAATACAATGAACTCCAAGTTTCTGCAAATAAAGATAAAATTCGTGTTGGTCGTGGTATCTCAGCTGGTCGTGGTAAGACTGCTGGTCGTGGTACTAAAGGTCAAGGAGCTCGAACAGGAAAGAAACTTCGTGCAACTTTCCAAGGTGGTCAAAATCCACTTGTTCAAGCAACACCAAAAGCTCGCGGATTCAAATCTTTGCGAAAACCAGCTCAAGTTGTGTATCTTGACCACTTGAACGATTTGGTTGGTGAAGTTGATAACTTCCGACTTTTCGAAGAAGGTTATATTTCAACACCTTTTCACAAAGTTAAAGTTATCTCACGAGGTGAATTGAACGAAAAAGTTACTCTAAAAGTTCAAGCTGCTTCGAAATCTGCCATTGAAGCGATTGAAAAAGCTGGCGGAAAATTCGAAAAAGTTGCAACACCTTTGAAAAAATCCGCAAAAGAAGAAAAATAATTCTTCTTGAAGTATTTAAAACAGCTCAAAACGAGCTGTTTTAGTTTTAGATAAAAATATTTAAAACTGTTTTTTTTTTTTTTTGATTTTTGTGCTAAACTATATATATGACAGATAAAGATATAATTTCAATAAAGAACTTTAAGCTGTCGTTTGGTGATAAAGAAATTATTCGCGGACTAAGTTTTAATGTTAAAAAGGGCGAAATTTTTGGTTTTTTAGGATCAAACGGAAGCGGAAAAACAACAACAATTCGAGCTTTGCTAGGAATTTATCAGGCAGATTCGGGCGAACTTTTAATTAATGGTGAAGAATTTTCTCCTGAAAGAATTGGTGCAATTGGATATTTACCAGAGGAACGCGGTCTTTATAAAAAAGAAAAAGTTATTGATGTGATGCAATATTTTGGGCGACTTAAAGGCCTTTCTAAGAAAGAAGCTCAAGAGTTCTCGAAAAAATATTTGAAGCGTGTTGGCTTGGAAGATAAGGCGAACTTAAATATTGATAAGCTTTCAGGTGGCCAACAGCAAAAAATCCAATTGGGAATTACTATTATGGGTAAACCTGAACTGCTTATTTTGGATGAGCCAACAAAAGGTTTTGACCCTGTCAACCGCCAGCTTCTAATGGATATTATCGAGGAAGAAAATGCTCGTGGCGCCACAATTATGATGGTAACTCACCAAATGGAAGAAGTTGAGAAAATTTGTAACCGTGCATTACTTTTAAAAAATGGCAAAATGAAAGCTTATGGAACAGTTGATGAAATTCGAAATAAATTTGGCGAACAGCGAATTATTCTTGAATTTGTAGGTGAGTTGCCAAAGAGTGATAAATTTGAGATTATAAAAAAAGAGGCAAACTATGCCGAGCTTTCATTAAAGGCTGATTCACAAGAAATTCTGAAAGAATTAGTTTCGAAAAATCTGCAAATTATAAACTTCAAGGTTCAAAAATCAACTTTAAATGAGATTTTTTTGAATATTTATGGTGAAGAAAATGAGACAGAAAAAGAGGTAAAAAATGTATAATCTAGGAACAGTTTTAAGATTCGAAATTTTCCGCGCATTAAAAAAGCCAACTTTTTGGATTGCAATTTTTGCAATTCCTGTAATTTATGGTGTAATGTTTATGTTTGGTATAATTTCAGGCTCACAGGCAAAGGAGAATCAAGAAAAATTAGCAAAAGAGAGTTTTTCTTTCCAGGTTCAAGATGAAAGTGGCTTAGTCTCCAAGGAGCTTGTTTTACAATTAAAAGGCAGTTTTTCGAACGATAAACAAAAGGCTATCGAAGATGTAAAAAATGGAAAACTTAGTGCATTTTATTTTATACCAAAAGATTTAACTGGTGAAAAGGTTGAAATTTATGGAAAAAATACTAATATTAATGAAAATGGTAAATATTCAGCGGTTTTAAAAACTATTTTAAAGAATTCTGGCGTGCAAGCTACGAATAAAAATCAGTTAGCGTTGATTAATGAAACTTATAAAACTGAGCAAACATTTTTTAAAAATGGTGAAAAATATAATCAATTCCCAGAAATGATTGTGCCGGGAATCTTCTTGGCAATATTCTATTTTATTACAGTTTTTCTTTCAAACCGAATGCTTACAAGCACAACTGAAGAAAAAGAAAACCGCGTTACGGAGATGATTTTAACCAGCATTTCAGCTAAAACTTTAATTTTGGGAAAAATTATTTCAATTATGGTTTTAGGGCTTGTTCAGATTTTAACAATAATTCTACCAATCGTCATTGGGCTTGTGGTGATTTCAAGTATTGGAACACTCGCAAAAGATTTAAACTTACCAGATTTGATGCCAATTATCTCAGCCATTAAATGGGATTTTGGTACAATTGCAATTTCTGCTGTAATTTTAATTGCTGGATTTATGATGACAACAGGATTTATTGTTGCACTGGGCTCAGCGATGCCAACTGCACAAGAGGCTTCAAATTATTTTGCAGCAATTATTATGCCACTGATGATGCCGCTTTTCGTACTTCCTTCATTCCTTTCGAGCGAGCCAAGCGCTTTAACTGTCTTCTTGAGCTATTTCCCGCTAACTTCACCAATTTCTTTGCTTCTTCGAAATACGTTAGGAACTTTGAGTTTAGTAGAAGCCCTTATTGGAATTTCGCTTCTTGTCATTTTTGCGATTTTTGCCGTGTGGCTTGCAGTGCGAATCTTCCACTTTGGAACAATTTCTTATGGTTCAAAAGTAAATCTCAAAAGTATTTTTTCGAAAAAGAAAATTGCTTAAATTGGCTTAAAAATTAACAAGAGCTGTTCGGAAAGAACGGCTCTTGACTTTTATTATAAAAAGTTGTATAATTTAAAAGATTTTCAAAATCAAAAATTTTTGGAGGTTGCACCTTATGCTTAGAATTAGCAATGATGTTTTGATTACAATTTTTGAAGAATCTTTTGATGATGAAGTTTGTGATGTTCAAAACAGAATATTGTCAACATCTCTTAACGGTTATGAATATTCTATGGACTATAGTTTTCTAGACGGATGTATAACTTTTCATCACGAAGCTAACAATTGTAAAAGAATTGGGACTATCTTTTTGGATGAATGTAATATCTTTTCTGAAGTTGACCCATCAAGTCCTTTCGGATATTGTGTTGGATTTTTTGAGCTTAAGCTTAAGAAATTTATAAAATCAAATCAGAAAAAATCTCGTCGCAAATTTCTTATGAGATAACTTGTTATCTTGCTTAGCCTCATTTTGAGGCTTTTCTTTTTCGAAAAAATAAATTTTCAGGATTTTTTAAGTAAAGCGTGATAAAATAATTATATATGAGAATTTTGATTGTTGAAGATGAACGAAAAATTGCGCGGGCGCTCGGGCGAGCTTTGAAAAACGAAAAATATGCCGTAGATATTTCACACGATGGGACAGATGCTTACGCGATGGCGGGAGTGATTGATTATGATTTATTGATTCTTGATCGAATGATTCCAGGTGATTATGACGGTTTAAGCTTAACTAAAAAACTCCGCGAAGAAGGTAAAAAAGTGCCAATTTTACTTTTAACGGCATTGGGCGAAATTCAAGATAAAACTGAGGGATTAGATAGTGGCGCAGATGACTATTTAACAAAACCTTTCGCTTTAGATGAGCTTTTAGCACGTGTTCGAGCTTTACTTCGAAGGCCACAAACTCAAGCTGAAACTATTTTAAAAATCGCAGACTTGTCGTTAGATTTAAACACGCACGAAGTTTTTCGAAATAATCAAAAAATTGAACTTACAAATAAAGAATTTTCGCTGCTTGAATATCTAGTGCGAAATGCTGGCCGCCCAGTATCAAAAGAACAGATTATCGATCATGTATGGAATTATGATTCAGATATTTTGCCAAATAATATTGAAGTTTATATCAGTTATTTGCGTGAAAAAGTTGATAAGCCTTTTGAGAAAAAGCTAATTAAAACCGTGCGAGGAATAGGATATAAAATTGATGAACAATAAAGAGCAAAGACTATTTAAATTCGGTGGAGATATTTTTAAAAGTACTCATTTTAGCCTTTCGATGCTATATTTTTTAATTTTACTAACGATTGTTGGAATTTTTAATATTGTAATTTTTTATTCAATCAACACGAATACTATGGAAATCTCTACACCGCTTATTGAAACAAGCTTTTCGAAAGATAAAAACAGTTATGGAACAGATGAGCTTCGCGAGAAAATTATCGCAGCAAGGAATAAGCGAGCTAGTGAGCAGATTACTGAATCAATTCTGATTTTGGATTTTTTAATTTTATTAGCCGGTGGTATTGGTAGTTTTTGGCTGGCTCGCCGCGCTTTAGAACCTCTTGAAAAAGCTCACAAGTTACAGTCTGAATTTGTTTCAAATGCGAGCCACGAAATTCGAACACCACTTGCAGCAATCCAGCTTGAAACTGAGATGATCCTAAAAGATAAAACAGCTTCAAATGATGAGCTCCGCGAAGTTCTAGAGAGCAATTTAGAAGAAGCAAAAAGTTTAACCGCAATGGTAAAAATGCTACTTAGCCTTTCGAAAATTAATGAAGAAATTCCGCTTTCAGCTGTGAATTTGAACGAAATTATTAAGGCTAGAATTTTAAAATTTCCAGATGCGAAAAAGAAAATTAAGTTCGAAGATGGCAAGGAGTTTATTGTTCAGAATAATGAAACAGCAATTGATGAAATTGCTATGATTCTGATTGACAATGCGTTGAAATATAATATTTCGAAAGAGCCGATTGAAGTGAAAATTTTTAGGCAAAATCGACAAGCCGTTTTAGAGATTTCGAATTTTTCGAACGAGATTCCGCAAGATGAATTAAACAAGTTTTTTGATCGATTTTATAGATGCGATAAAGTTCGAAGTTGTAATAATCATACGGAAGGCTATGGATTAGGGCTTGCGATTGCAAAAAAACTGGCAGAAGAAACGCATAGCCTAATCTCGGCCAAAAATGAGAGAATTCCGAAAACTAAAAAATTCAAAACTACTTTTTCAGTTTCAATGCGATTTTCGAGATAGTTTTTTGATCAAAACTCTTGATTTTTAAAGATATTTGTGCTAAAATAATTGGTGAACTTTATTTACGTAGATATAAAACTTGGCTATGCGAGGGTCGTAACAGGGAAAACCCGATTTCGAAACCGCGCGAATGCCAAGCTTTAATCGTGGAAAGTTTACTAATATTAAATTAATGGGAGCATAAGTGAAATGAAAACACTTCTCGGTACCAAAATTGGTATGACCCAAATCATCGGCGAAGACGGCGTTGTTACACCAATTACGCTTGTTCAAGCCGGCCCTGTGACTGTGACTCAGGTTAAAACCGTTGAAACAGACGGCTACAACGCAGTTCAAGTGGCATTTGGTGAGGGTAAGAACCTGAGCAAGGCCGTGGCTGGACATGTAAAACCAGCAGAGGTAACTCCGAAGCATCTTCGTGAGTTCCGCGTTGACGAAATTCCTGCGGATATAAAAGTTGGCGCTAAAATTAATGTTGAAGCTTTCGAGCTTGGCGACATTGTTGATGTAACTGGAACAAGCAAAGGTAAAGGTTTTGCTGGAACAGTTAAGCGACACAACTTTAACACAAGCAAGAGTTCGCACGGTGGAAACGGAAACGTGCGTCGTGTTGGGTCTATCGGCTCAATGTATCCACAAAAAGTCTTCAAAGGTAAAAGAATGCCTGGACGAATGGGCCACGACAAAGTTACTGTTAAAAATCTAACAGTTGCTTACATCGATGCAGAAAATAACTTAATTGGGCTAAAAGGTGCTGTGCCAGGACCGAAGAAAGGTCTTATCAGCATTGGAGGTAAAGCATAATGGCTGAAAAAACAACTCTTCCAAAAAGCGTTTTTGCAGTTGAAGTTCGAAATCATGAACTATTAAAGCTTGCCTATGACGCTTATCTTGCTAACAACCGCTTGGCAAGTGCTACAACAAAACAACGCGGTGAAGTTCGTGGTGGTGGTAAAAAACCATGGCGACAAAAAGGAACTGGTCGCGCACGATTTGGATCAATTCGAAACCCAATCTGGCGAGGCGGTGGTATTGTTTTCGGGCCACGCGGTAACGAAAACTACACTAAAAAGATTTCGAAAACTTCAAAACGAGTTGCTCTTCGACAAGCTTTGACAGTTCAAGCTGAAAAAGTTCTTGTTGCAGAAATTAAAACAACTGGTAAAACTGCCGAAGTTGCAAGATTCTTGAAAGAAAATAACTTGAATCGACGAGTTCTTATCGTTACTGAAAAAACAGACGAATTAATTCGCGCAACAAATAATATTAGTGAAGCTTTGCTTGTTTCACCAATGTATCTAAATGTGTTCGACATTTTGAACGCTGATCACATTGTTATTGCGCCAAAGGCAATTGAAACAATCGAAAACTGGTTAGGAGGAGAAAAATAATGGCGATCAAACCTATTACTCCACGAGCAACCGAGAAAGCTTATGCTCTTTCTACAACAAAAAATGTTTACGTATTTAATGTACCGCTAACTTTGAATAAAAATCAAATCAAAGAAGCGATTGAAAAAGAGTTTGAAGTAACTGTAACTGGCGTTCGAACCGTTGTTCAAGCTGGTAAAGTTAAACGAATCAACAAATCTCAAAATCCAAAACGATATGTTGCTGGTTCGACAACTCAAAAAGATATCAAGAAAGCTTACGTGACTGTAAAAGAAGGCGATAAAATTGCAATCTTTGAAAGCGCTGAAGCTGAAACTGCTGAGGAGAAGAAGTAATGGCTATCAAAAAGTATAATCCTACAACTCCTGCTCGACGCGGTATGACGACTGAAGACTATAGCGAAATTACAACTCGAAAACCGCTAAAGAGTCTTTTGAAAGCGAAAAAGCAGAATGCTGGACGCAATAACTCTGGTCGAATTACAGTTCGACACCGAGGTGGTGGTGTTAAGCGACATTACCGAATCTTAACTCACAAATTGCCAACAGGTTTAACCTTGACTGTTCGAGAAATCGAATACGATCCAAACCGAAGCGCACGGATTGCTCGAGTTCAAGATCAAAATGGAAAATTCTACTATGTCTTGGCCGATACTTCAATGTTCCAGGGAAAAGTTTTCCAAACTGGTAAAAAAGATATTGAAATTGAAGCTTCAAACCGAATGCCACTTTCAGAAATTCCTGTTGGTTCGTTGATCTATGCGATCGAAATCACACCAGGAAAAGGTGCGCAAATGGTTCGTTCAGCTGGTGCTAAAGCTCAGTTGATGGCTAAAGAAGGTGATTACGCACAAGTTAAATTGCCTTCAGGTGAAGTTCGAAAATTCCGATTGGAAGCAGAGGCAACTCTTGGAACAGTTGGAAATATTCAGCATCAAAACGTTAAACTTGGTTCTGCTGGCCGCAAACGCCGTAAAGGTATTCGCCCAACAGTTCGTGGTGTTGTTATGAATGCTGTAGATCACCCACACGGTGGTGGTGACGGTGGACGACACGGAATTGGTCGCTCAACTCCACGCACACCTTGGGGTCAACCAACTCTCGGCTACAAAACTCGCCGACGCAAGAGTACTAATAAATTTATCGTGAAGAGTCGTCACGAAGCTAAGAGGAGAAAATAAATGAGTCGTTCATTGAAAAAAGGTCCGTTTATCGACTTCAAGCTTGCTAAAAAAGTAGCGGCTCTTGGAGCAGATGACCGAACAGTGATTAAAACTTGGGCTCGCTCAAGCACAATTACACCAGAAATGGTTGGTCGAACTATCGCTGTTCACAATGGTCGATTACATATTCCTGTATATATTTCAGAGAATATGGTTGGACACAAACTTGGTGAATTTGCGCCAACACGTAAATTCCGAAAACACGGCGGAAAGGATAAGAAATAATGGCTAATGTAACAACTCGTGCCTATATTAAAGGTATTGGTCAGACTCCACGAAAAGTTTCAATCGTGGCAAGTCTTGTTCGTGGTCGAACTATTGCTGATGCGTTAGTAATTCTTGATCACACTCCACGCCGAAGCGCTTTAGCTGTTAAAAAAGCTATCCAATCGGCTGCAGCTAATGCTAAAAATAACGATAACGCTGATCCAAAAACTCTTGTAATCACAACTTTGTCGGTTACTGCTGGATCACGATTGAAGCGATTTAAACCTCATATGCGAGGAATGGCGCTTCCTTTCCAGAAGAAAACTTCAAATATTTTGGTCGAAGTTTCGGGCGTTGTTAAAGAGAAGAAAGCTCCAGCTAAAAAAGCTGAAGTTAAGAAAACTACTGCGAAAGCAGAGAAAGAGAGCAAATAATGGGTCAAAAAGTTAATCCGATTAGCTTCCGTTTGCAAGCTCATAAAAACTGGGATTCACGATGGTTTGCCCAGAAAAAAGATTTTGCGAAATTCTTAATTGAAGACGACAAAATTCGAAAAACTATCGAAAAACGATTCGAAAGTCGACCGACAATCGACCGAATCGAAATTGAACGAACAGAAAACCTTATCACTGTTTCAATTCATACTGCGAAAGCTGGTGTTGTAATTGGTCGTGGTGGAGCTGGTGTTCAAGAGTTGAAAACTCAACTTGAAAAATTGGTTAGCCTGCCTGTTCGAATCAATATTGAAGAAGTTCGTCGACCAGAGCTTTCAGCTAAATTGGTCGCTGAAAATATTGCTCGTCAACTCGAACGACGAATTAACTTCCGCCGAGCCGTTAAAATGGCGTTGCAAAGCACAATGCAAGCTGGTGCGAAAGGTGTTCGTATTGAAGTTGCTGGACGATTAAATGGAGCTGAGATGAGTCGCCGAGAGAAATTCTCTGAAGGATCTGTTCCTCTTCATACAATTCGTGCAGATATCAATTATCATGGAGCACGTTCACAAACACCTGCTGGTACTATCGGTGTAAAAGTTTGGATTAACAAAGGTGAAAGGAATGATAAGTAATGGCTATTTTATTACCAAAGAAAACCGCTCACCGAAAAGTTCGAAAAGGTAAAAACCCAGGCCGAGCAACTCGTGGAAATACTGTTGCCTTCGGTGATTATGGATTAGTTAGCCTTGAGAATGAGCGAATCAACTCGCGACAAATCGAATCGGCCCGAACAGCCATGACTCGTTATATCAAGCGTGGAGGTCAGGTTTGGATTCGAATATTCCCACATACACCAGTTACCCGAAAACCACAAGATGTGAAAATGGGTAGTGGTAAGGGAAATCCCGAATTCTTTGTGGCTAAAGTTAAAGCTGGAACAGTTATGTTCGAAATGAATGGCGTTTCAGAAGAAGTTGCACGCGAAGCTATGCGACTTGCCGGTCACAAACTTCCAGTAAAAGTTAAATTCGTAAAGAAAGGTGAAATCTAATATGGCGACTATATTGACAGGTGTTGTTTCGAGCGCTAAAGCCGACAAAACTATCACCGTAACAGTTCATAGCCGTGAAACACACCCAATTTACGGCAAACAATATATTGTAACTCGTAAATATACTGCTCATGATGAAAATAATGAAGCTGGTGAAGGCGACAAAGTTATCATCAAAGAAGTTCGACCAATTTCGAAAACTAAGAGTTTTGCTTTAGTTGAAATTGTTGAAAAAGCTCGAGGTTCAGTAGAATTGAAAGAGGAGGCATAATGATTCAACAAGAAAGCCGACTTAAAGTAACAGATAACAGTGGCGCAAAAGAAATCCTTTGTATTCGTGTTCTAGGTGGTTCAAAACGCCGATACGCACGAGTTGGTGATATTATTGTTGCTACCGTAAAAGATGCTAACCCAACTGGTAATATTAAAAAGAAATCAGTTGTGAAAGCTGTTGTTGTGCGAACTCGCGACCAAATTCGCCGAAAAGATGGTTCAACTATTTGTTTCGATGATAATGCAGCTGTAATTATCGCCGACGACAAGACTCCAAAAGCGACTCGCGTATTTGGTCCAGTACCACGCGAACTTCGCGATTTGGGATATAACAAAATTATCAGCTTAGCTCCGGAGGTGCTCTAATATGGCGTTAAATGGAATCGTTAAAGGTGATAATGTTGTAATCATCAGCGGAAAAAATAAAGGTGTAACTGGCGAAGTTGTAAAAGTTTTACCAAAGAAAAATGCCGTTTTGGTTGAGGGTGTTGGTAAAAAACATCGCCATGTTAAGCCAAATCAATTCAATCCGCACGGTGGAGTGAAAGACATTCATGTTCCAACTCCAGTTCATAAAGTTAAAAAAGTAGAAGCTAAAAGCGCTAAATCAAGCAAAAAAGGAGATAAATAATGGCTAAAACTACTGTTTATGTTCCTCGCTTGAAAACTCTTTACAAAGATACAATTGCTAAAGAACTCCAAAGCGAACTAGAGCTAACAAATATCCACCAAGTTCCAAAGCTTGAAAAAATCGTTGTTAGCGTCGGAACAGGTAAGAAGAAAGAAGACAAACGCTTCCAAGAAGTTGTTAAAAACACAGTTACAAAAATTACTGGTCAAGTTCCAGTAGCGCGTTTGCCTAAAAAATCAATTGCAACCTTCAAAATTCGTGGTGGAATGGGTGCACCAATTGGTTATAGCGTAACTTTGCGTGGTGATCGAATGTATGAATTTCTTGATCGTCTCGTAAACGTAGCTTTACCTCGCGTGCGTGACTTCCATGGTGTTGGAGCAAAAGGTTTCGACAAAGGTGGAAATTACAATTTGGGAATTTTAGAACAATCTGTTTTCCCAGAACTAACTTTTGAAGAAACTCAAATTCTTCATGGTCTGCAAGTAACTTTCGTGATTAAAAATGAAGGTGAGGCTCACAGTCGAGCATTGCTTGAAAAATTCGGAATTCCATTTGAGAAGAAAGGAAAAGCGTAAATGGCTAAAAAATCAATGATTGCAAAAGACTTGAAACGCAAAAAAATGATTGAAAAATATGCCGCAAAACGCGCCGAATTAAAAGCTGCTGGCGACCAAGAAGGTCTTCAAAGGCTTCCACGCAATTCAAGTCCAACACGACTAAAAAACCGCGACAACTTTGATGGTCGACCACGCGGTTATATGCGACGATTTGGTATGAGCCGAATCACTTTCCGCATTAAAGCCTCAAAGGGTGAAATCCCAGGTGTAACAAAAAGTAGTTGGTAGAAGGAAGGAGAGACTATGTCATTACAATCAACTGACCCAATCGCCGACCTTCTAACTCGCATTCGAAATGCAGCAATGGTTGGCAAAAATGAAATTCGCGTTCCGAGCTCAAAGCTTAAAAAAGTTGTGGCAGAAGAACTTGCAAAGGCTAATTATATCGAATCTGTTAAAGTTGAATCAGCAAAGCCTCGTGATATCTTGGTAGTTAAAATTACTAAAGATGGTGAAGCTGCTCGGTTCAATGAATTGACTCGAATGAGTAAGCCAGGACGCCGAATGTATGTTGGTGTAGAAGAAATCCCACGCGTTAAAAGCGGTCGAGGAATGGTTCTACTCTCAACATCAAAAGGTGTTATGAACGGTTTCGAAGCCAAAAAACAACGACTTGGCGGCGAATTACTACTTAAGGTTTGGTAATTAAACCTAAAAGGTAGATTTTAAAAACAGACTTTCATTATGGAAGTCTGTTTTTATATGTTAAAAAAAGATGTTGGAATAGTGGTATATAATAGACAGTAAAACATTTATAGATATATTATTAGATAATAATATTCGTTATACACCTTTTAATTGAATGCGCTTAATTAATTTAAGAGGTATTTACGCTTTAATGAGTTACAATATACTATTATTTCCTATGACAGAATCTGCAAGCCCTTTATTGTGTAACATTTTATCGAAGCAATAAAATACCCACCTTGAAATTCCATCTCCACATTTAATAATATTTTTATTCTTCAAAAGCGATTAAATCGAGTAAGGTAGAAACATATTCTGCTTGTGACCAGGTTAGCGGTGCTACAGAAAGATGCTTTAAGTCTCGCGGATCAATTTGTTCCGGTAGAATTCCTGTTGAGGTTTGTCGCTCTAGAACCCATTCGATAATTTCTTCTGCTTTCGAAATTTCACCAAGAGCAATATAGAATTCAGCGCACCAAAGTGTTGTTATCGGCCAAATATTTGCTTCGTAATTATCACTAAATCTATAGTAAATATCGTTTTCGAATCTTGGAATACCAATATTACCACTAGATTTAAAGCGATTCTCAAGAGTTTTAAAAGCAGTCTGTAATTTTTCGCCTTTAAATTCAAAAAGGCTAAACATGAACGCACCGTAAAAACTTGAAGAATCTATTTTTGAGTCTTTATTTCCATCAGCCCAAATTCCGCGATAGAAATAATTATTCTCTTCATTAAAAAGCTCATTTTGCGCAGCAGAACGAATCTTTAAAGCCTGATCACGCCATTTTTTTGCATCATACACACGATTTGCAGCCTGAGCCAATTTTGAAGCAGAGTATAGTGCCGCAAAAACAACCGAAGTTGAATAAGTTGTTGAAAGAAAATCCATTTCCCAAAGCTCGTAATTTGGTTTTGGCAAATCATTTTCACCACAAAAATCCACTAAGAAATTAGCAATTGGTTTTACTAAATCATCATAAAATTCATCCAAAATTGAGTTTTCGCGAAATTTTTTATAGTATTGAGCGAATAGGAAGAGAACTCCCGCAGTCTCATCAATTTGAATAGGTAAGTTTCGAGTATCGCCACCTTGTGAATATGGGTGCCAGCTTGGGCCAAGTTCACCATTCGGTAAATATTTATGCATCATAAATCCTTCCGGGGTTAACGATCTTTTACAAAATTCAAAAAAATTCTGAGGTTCATCACGATAACCGATACGAATTAATGGCCAAATCGCAAAAAGGGCATCACGAGGCCAACAATAAGAATAATCATCTCGTGCATAATTCAACATTTCACTATCATTACTAGCAATCGGTGCGCCGGTTTTTGCAAGGTGAGACTTAACTAGCATTAAACTTTGAATAAAACTTTTTTGATACTTTGGATCAAGTTTTTTCGAAACCCGCAAAGCAGGTGAAAGCCATTTTTGCCAGTATTTTTTAGTTTCATCTAGAGCTTTTGAAAAGCCATTATTTCTAACCTTTCGAAGATTAGTACGAGCAAGCTCGTGGCTATCGGCACAAGAAATTGAATATTGAAAATTAGCATTCTCAAAAGCACCAAGATACAGATCGAATCCAATAACCGAATCTGTCTGTCCATGCTCAACATTCGAACCCGAAAGAATGCCATCTTCCGCATCAACCCAAGAACCAAGCTTATTTTCAATCCCAAATAAGCCAACTGTATGCTGGCTAAAATCTTCAAAAACATCTTGAAGATTATTTTCGAAAACTCTTTGAGCAGAAATAATAAATGCACGTTTTCCTCGATAATGCAAAATTACTTTTTCATTATTTTCGAAAGGTAAAAACTGAACAGTATCAGCAAAATGAAAACTACTATTAATTACAAAATTTTGATGTAAAAAAAGTTGAACTTCACGCGGGTAATTTGCAAGATTTTGAACTTGGATTTTTCTCCCAAAAACATCAAAACTACTTACCACAAAATCGGTGAAAATTATTTTAATTTGAAGTTCTCGATTAATGGCTTCAGTTTTTGAAATTAAAGCATTTTCAAAATATTCAACTGAAAATTGCCATTCACCAGAATGAAGCCAGGAAAAATTATTACCAATCTTAATTCCAACACGATGAAAAAGATCGCGGCCAAGCGTATGATTTTCGTAGCCATTATCTGGAAAATAAAAATCACTCACTAGCCCGAATTCATTTAGCCCGATATTCAAATTACCGTTACTTAAAATTGCCGTTTTTGCCATTCTAACCTCGCTTTCGTTTTGCAAACATTAAGTTTCTATGAAGCATTTGCGCAAAAATCTTCTTGCGTCTTGTATTTTTTGAAGTTTTTATAAGTGACTTTCGAAGAATTTTTTGCGTTTTTTGAATATTTTTCTGCTTAAATGGAAGGGTATCTTTCAACCGAAAGTCCATATCTCGTAGTGTATCCATAAAATATAAAAATGCATCATAAGGAGATTCATATGGTGAAAAATATGCATGAACATCACCATCATTAAAATATTTCGTGCACATATAATAAGGATGATCACTCGTAGTTAGTCGCCGCCAATCTTCAACCAAATTTCCATTTTGTGAATTGTAGACCCGTGACTTTAAAGCATAAAGATATTTCATCGCCTCTTGTTGCATTGAATTACCGAGCCAGGCAGTCAAATCACGTTCAGTATCTGCCCAAGTTACTGTATTCGGCATCGAAATTTCTGCAACAGGTTCACTTTGAGCAGCCTCAGTAACTGTTTTAAATCCGTGCTCTGGTTTTTTTAACCAATACGAAACCAAACTTTCGAAAAATTCAAATATTCCAGATTCTGCCCACTGATGCTCACCAAAGGTTTCATAATCCATAAAAAGATTTATCACATCACCATGATAGCTTGAGTAATCTAACCAACTTATATATTTTTGAGTTGTAAGCGGATATTCTTGCCAGTTTTTATTCGAAAAACGAAAGGCGAGATCATCAGAAAGCTTATAGTTCTTAAGAAGTAAGCGAATATTTTTTGTATCTTTTGGTTTATAAATATGGTTTGGCGTTCGCCATTGCAGAATCGGGTCCCAGCCCTCGGCCAAAATTGCTTTAAAGCCAAAATCATCTGCCCATTTAGCAAGTTCATCATTATATGAGAGTTCAGTATTTCGAAAAGCTGTAGTTTCAACATTAAAAACTTCACGAATTTTTGCCTGATGTGCACGAACTTGAGCTTCAAATTCTTCACGATCGAAAAAGAATGCAAGGCTGTGGTAATATGTCTCAGCAATAATTTCTGCTCGCCCAGTTCGAACAAGACGCTTAAAATTTTCGAGAACTTCTGGCGCAAATTCTTGTGCTTGGTCAATAAAAGTTCCAGTAATCGAAAATGAAAATTTAAATTCTGGGTAAGTTTTCAATAGCTTTTCAAGCAAATTATTCATTGGAATGTAAGATTTTTCAGCAACTTTTCGAAAAATTTCGCCATTACTTTGCCGCTTTAGGCCTTTTTCTTCACCAAAGTAATTTTTATTTGCACCAACATCAAAAAGTGTTTGATCATCACGAACACGCCATGGCTGGTGGACATGAAGGTAGAAAACAATTGATTTATTGGCCATTATTAACCTCTGTTAAATGTATGAATTCTTCCATAATTTGCTCGGCAATATCACTCCAAGATATCCGATCGTACTCCTTTTGAACTCCATTTTTTAAGCTCTGTAAAAGATCTTTATTAGTTGAAACCTCATAAATTTGATTTGCAAGTTTTTTTGTATCCCAAAAATCATAACGCAAAATATTTTTAAGAACCTCGCCCACACCAGATTGTTTCGAAATTATTAATGCATTATTAAAATGAGCTGCCTCTAAAGCTGTTAGACCAAAAGGCTCATTTACTGAACTCATCACAAAAACATCGGCCACACCATAAGCGTCACGCCATTTATCACCACGCAAAAATCCTGTGAAGAAAATCTTATTCGAAATTCCAAAATCACTCGCCATTTTAATAAGTTCATTACGTTGCTCGCCATCTCCAACAAGCAGAAGGGCAATTTTTGGGTTTTTCGAAATAGCCTCGGCCACCGCTTGCATCAAAAAAGTTAGACCCTTTTGAATTGTAAAGCGAGTTAGAGTCATTGCTACAGTGTATCCTTGTGATTTTAGATATTCAAGATAGCGGTAGGTTTGCTCATCGTAATCTTGCGGGTCGGCTAGAGTTGAAGTTTCTATTGCGTTATAAACTACTTCAACCTTCTCGGGCTTAATTTGATATTTCTCAATAATTATATTTCGGGTATTTTTCGAAACTGCAAAAACTCTGTCGGATGCACAGATTCCAGCATATTCAATATCATGGATTTCTTGATTGCCAGAAATTCCACCAGAACGATCAAATTCGGTAGCATGAATATGAGTAATTAGCGGCGCACTAGTAAGTTTTTTGGCAAGAATGCCAGCCTCCATAGTTAACCAATCGTGTGCATGAATCACATCTGGTTTATTTTTTGGATTACTTAAATATTTGCGGATAAAATTGCAGTATTCAGCCTGAATCGAACGAATATCCAGTAGAAAATTACTGGCGTTATGGCTTGAACGCTCCCAGTGCAGAGAATCGTAAGCCCCAGCACCAAATTTATGAATTTCAGAAAAATTCGTAGCATTCAACACTTTCATAAAATCAATTTCGGTATGTTTGTCTTTATACGGAACGACAAATTCAATATCAGCGCCACTATTTGCAAGTGCCTTAGCCATGTAAAAACAAGCTACACCCAAACCACCGCTATTATGTGGAGGAAGCTCCCACCCGAGCATTAATATTTTCATCATCCACCTTTTGTTTTAATTTATATACAACTATTCTACCAAATTGCACAAAAAAGCGCAAGCATTTTTAACTATTTTTTACTTTTGATGGATTTTTCAAAATTAAAGTATAGCAATGAGCTAAATAATCGGTGTAAATTGTTTCATTTCTTCCACATATTTTTTGTAATCGGGGCAATATTTCGCAACTTCCACCCAGAATTTTGCGGAATGATTCATTTGCCGTGTATGACAAAGCTCGTGAATAATTACATAATCAATCAAGTGATATGGCAAATTCATCAATGCAATATTAAGTGAAATCGTGCCGCTCGATGAACAAGACCCCCAGCGCGTACCAGTGTGCGAAAATCGTAGTTTCTTAAAAACAAAATCGTGTTTTTTAGCTAGAAAATTAATTCGTTGCGAAAGATACACTTTGGCTTGTTTTCGAAGAGTCTTAGCAACAATTTTACGAATTTCTGTCTGCACATTTGAACTTTCGAAAGATAAATCTTGCGGAATTTGCACTAAAATCTGGTTGCCGTCAAGCGAAATTCTAATTTCTTCACCACAAAAATATCTCAAAAGAAGCGTGTGTGTTTTACCAATTGAATCACCGTTTCTATAAATATTTTTAGCATTATGCGTTGCGAGCATCTCACGAATCTGTGTGCGATTATGATTAATTAAACGCTGAACTGCAAATTCCGGCGAATAATAGGGAATTGATGCGCGCAAATTCCCATCAACGCCAACAGAAAGTTTCACCGAGCGAGCGAGCTTATTTTTTCGAATTTTAATTTCGCCAAACTCTTTATCGACTATAGACATAAGAATATTATAACACTTTTTAAAAGCGTTATCAAAATCTATTGCTACGTTTCAATATTTCTAATTCTTCGAGTTTTAACCGAATATATTTACGCTTAGCAAAAATAATAAACGATAAGTTATAAAGTATCCCATACGCAAAAGGTGTGGCGATAAGACCACCAAGCCACACGACAATCAGGCCAAAACCTCCGCCCATCATTAAAATAATAACAACACCAGCTATTATAGTTAAAAATATTCCTGTGAAAATATTCAAAATACGCCGATGACTTTTAATCTTATTTTGTAAAATTTTAGGATTTTCAAGCCTCTTAACCCTAAAGTATCCTAAAATAGCAATAAGAAATCCACCTAACATAAAAGCAAATAGTAACACAACAAATATATATGTTATAATAGCAAGAAAAGACGCCAAAATATTAACAAAGACCACAATAACAATATCCATAGCATAACCACTATACATTAAAATAAAGCAAAAAACAAGCGTAAAATAAAAACCGCCAAGCCTGCGGAGAATAAATATATTTTGGCACGGGCAGAGAGACTCGAACTCCCGACACCAGGTTTTGGAGACCTGTGCTCTACCAACTGAGCTATGCCCGTATGAAACCATTTTAACATAAAAATTTCGAAAAGTGAAGAGTTTTTGAAAAATTTTCTACTGAGTATTGACAAAAAAGCTTTTTTATGATAGAATAATAATAAGTTAAAAGCTTCAACTGTAAAAATTGAGCTTTTGGCTCGTATTTTAAAAGTTGGCTTTTTGCTGGAAATTCTATTTTATATAAAGGAGGCCATAAAAATGGCTAAAGTAATTTCTTGGGTTCAAACCCAAAACCAAGCGGAACTTATCGAAATCAATAAGTATCTTGAACGAAAAGTGATGCCAAAAAAATCATATTTCGAAGTTGCTGAAAAGCTTAAAAAAGCATATGCTAAAAACGATATAGTAAACTTGATCGAATTTTTGGCTTATGCACAGGTCTTTAATATTCCTGTTGGGGAGAAGAGACAATTCTTTAAAAAGATTAAAGAATTGTGGGCTTCAACAAAACGACCTGAGCTCTCAAATAAATTTCATTTCTTAAATTCCCATTTTTCAGAGAATTATTCAGACAGAAATGACAGCGCTCAAATGCATAATCCTACTGCACTATTTGCAGAACTATCTCTAGTATAGTCAACAACAAAATAAGCCCGAACAATCGGGCTTTTTTCTTTTTCGAATTTTATTCAGCAAATTGTGAATTATATAACTTAGCATAAGCGCCATTTTTCGAAAGTAACTCTTTATGAGAGCCTTGCTCAACAATGTTTCCGTGTTCCAGCACTAGAATTAAATCGGCATTTCGAATTGTTGAAAGGCGGTGTGCAATCACAAAACTTGTACGGCCATGTGTTAGATTATCCATAGCTGATTGAATAGCGGCTTCCGTTCGCGTATCAACAGAGCTGGTTGCTTCATCAAGAATCAACATTGGCGAATCTGCCAGAATCGCCCGCGCAATTGTGAGAAGCTGCTTTTCACCAGCTGAGATATTATCAATGTCTTCAGAAATTACTGTATCATAACCTTTTGGTAAAGTTCGAATAAAGCGATCCGCATGAGCAGCTTTTGTGGCCTCAATAATTTCTTCACGAGTAGCATCCGGCTTTCCGTAAGCTAAGTTTTCTGCAATTGTGCCATTGAACAACCACGTATCTTGTAGTACCATTCCAAAAAGGGAACGAACATCGTGTCGCGACATTTTCGAAGTATCAATTCCATCAATTGTGATTTTTCCACTATCAATATCATAAAATCGCATCAATAGATTCACCAGCGTAGTTTTCCCAGCTCCAGTTGGGCCAACAATCGCCACATTTGAGCGTGGCGCAATTTTTGTACTGAAATTCGTGATAATTGGCTTATTTTTTGAATACGAAAAATTAACTTTCGAAAATTCCACAGAACCTTTAATTTCTTTTGGTAAAGTTTTCGAAATCTCAACAAAAGTCTCTTCTTCAGCGTCAAGAAAGCCAAAAATTCGTTCACAGGCTGCAACTGTTGTTTGAATACTCGTCATTGAATTTGCGATATTCGAAATTGGTTGCGTGAATCGGCTCATATATTGCATAAAAGCAGTAATTTCACCAATTGTCATCTGACCATTCAATGCACGAACACCGCCAATCACTACAACAGTTAAAGTTGAAAGATTATTAATGAAACCCATAATCGGATAGAGAAGACCACCAAAGAACTGCGATTTCCAAGATGAAATATACATTTTATCATTGATTTTTCTAAAATCTTCAACTGATGATTTTTCGCCATTATAAACTTTGATAACTTCATGAGAAGAAAGCATCTCCTCGGTATGAGCAGTTAAATTTGATGTAAGTTTTTGTAAATCCGTAAAATAAACTTGGCTAAATTTCGAAATAATCATAATAATTCCAACCGAAATCATTCCAGTCACAAGAGCAATCAAACTCATTTGCCAGCTAATCGAAATCATCATAACAGTCACGCCAATAATTGTAATTATTGAATACGAAAGCTGATTTAAGCCCTCGCTCAAACTATTACTAAGTGTTTCAATATCGTTCGTAATAATTGAAACCGTATCGCCAGTTTTATGCTTATCAAAATATGCGAGTGGCAGGCGAGAAATCTTTTTCGAAGCATCATCGCGCAATTTGAAAACAATTTTTTGCACCATCTGTCCCATAATCCAGTTTTGAGCATAGCCAAAAACTCCCGAACCAACATAAATTCCGGTTAGTAAAAATCCGAATTCGGAAATTTTTGAAAAATCAGGATTAAAATGAACAGCACCGGCACGAATTTCGAAATTTTTAGTGATTAAATTAATCATCTCGCCCACGATTTGTGGCCCAATAATTGCTGAAATCGAGCTTAGAATTGCCACAATTACGAAAAACGTAACAGAAATTTTAAAAGGTGCAAAATATCGCAAAAGTCGCCAAATTGTTTTTAGTGAAAGTTTACTTTTTTGATTTTTCGACATTATTTTACTCCTTTCTTAGATTTTTTCGCAACTGCTTGTTTTAAACTTTTTTTAGCTGTTTTTCTCGAAACGGAAACGGCTTTTTTAGCCTCTTTTTTAGTTTTAGAAATAGATTTTTGCTTTTCAAAATCCTTAATTTGCGCTTCGATCTCTTCGTCAGAAAGCTGCGAAGATGCAATTTCGCGGTAAATTTCGTTACTTTCAAGAAGCTCGCCGTGCGTGCCAATTCCAACAATCTTTCCGCCATCTAAAACAATAATTCTATCGGCTTGCATGATTGAAGTCACTCGCTGTGCCACGATAAACTTGGTTTGTGATTTAGTTTTTATAGCAAGTTCAGCACGGAGTTTGGCGTCAGTTTTATAATCGAGCGCCGAAAAACTATCGTCAAAAATTAAAATTGGAGCTTTCGAAGCAATCGCCCGAGCAATTGAAAGCCGTTGTTTTTGGCCACCAGAAAAATTTTTACCACCTTGCGAAACTTTCTCGTTTAAATCTTCAGGTAATTTCTGCACAAAATCCCAAGCTTGAGCGATTTTTAAAGCTTCAATAATCTCTTCATCACTCAAGTTCTTTGAAGAACCATAGTTAATATTTTCACGAATATTTCCAGAGAAAAGATTTGCTTTTTGCGAAACATAACCAATTAAATCGTGAAGTTCGCTTTGTTTTAAACTGCGAATATCCACGCCGCCTAGTTTAATTTTTCCTTTCGAAACATCATAAAATCGTGGAATTAATTTTGCAATTGTAGATTTACCTGAACCAGTTCCGCCAATTACGGCAATGGTTTCGCCTTGCTTTACTGAAAAATTGATATTTTCAAGAACAGCTTCTTCAGAATCTGGATATGCAAAGCTAACATTTCCGAAAGTTAAATCGAAAGTTTTTGGCAATTTTTGCGTTTTAGCTTTATCCTTCACTGAAATTTCTTCATCAAGAACTTCACTCAAACGCTTAATTGCGACATTCATTCGTGGAATCGACATAAAAATCATCGAAAGCATCACGAAAGCAAAAGTAACTTGCGCAAGATATTGAGTGAGGGAAGTTACATCACCAATTGAAATTTCACCAGATTTTACAAAATATGAACCAATCCAAGTAATTGCCACAAGCCCAAGCCCTGAAACCATCGTCATATATGGCGAAATTAGACCAAAAATCCTTTCGAAAAAGATATTCATTTTGAGCATTTCAGCGTTAATTTCATCAAATTTTTCTTCTTCGACCTTTTCTTTTCTATAAGCACGAATTACACGCAAACCAGTAATTGTTTGGCGAGTTTGCATATTTAATTTATCTAGTTTCGTTTGAAAAATCTTTAGTTTTGGAACGGCAAAAATACCAATAACTGTAGTCAAAGCAATGATAGAAAAAATCGTCACAACCATAATCCAACTCATTGAGCCAGAAATAGATAAAGTATTGATAATCGCACCAACACCAACAATTGGGGCATAAATCCCCATTCGCATAATCATTGTGAAAGTTTGTTGAAATTGCCGTGCGTCGTTCGTAATTCGTGTTGTAAGGCTCGAAACCGAGAATTTACTGAATTCGCTCATAGAGAAGCTTTCAATTTTTTCGAAAGTTGCATGACGAATATCTCGCGCCATCGCCCCAGCTGAACGGCTTGCGAAGAAAATTCCTGCCAGCATTAAAGCGCCACTCAAAAGAGAAAGACCAATCATATGAAAGCCGTTTGAATAAATAGCCTCCATATTTTTCATGGATACTCCTTCAGTAATAATTTTTGCGGTATATTGTGGTAAATCAAGATTAATTTTTGCCGAAAGAACCGTAAAAAAGAGCATAAGAGCTAAACTTAGCCAATATTTTTTAGCAAATTTAAAAATAAATTTTAGCATAATTCCTTTCTTTTTATAAGTTTATAATTTTTAAGCGATTTTAATATTCTAGCATACTTTTTCGAAAATTAAAAGAGCCGTGGGCGGCGGCTCAGATCTAAAAAATGTATTTAATGAGTCTATGAGAATGTATGAAGTTCTTTGTATAGATGCCCGGCTTTCCCCCTTCTGTTGACTATGCGAAAAAGTTAAGATTTAAACTTTAACTTTTCCAGTTCGATCACAAATACTGCAAGGAAAAGTTCCTGAACCTACGAAACCTGGTTGTTTATACCAACCAGTTCCGTTGCAGTTTTTGCATTCTTTTTCCTCTACATACGGTTTAGGGAAAATCATATTTTCTCCTTTTTAGAAAGTTTCAAAGCTCATAGTCGTTTCCGCAACTTTTAAATTTAAGCTTCTAGAAAACTATACTACATTTTTGCGTTTTAGTCAAGCTTATTATTGTTTCGAAAAATATATTGACTTTAGTTTTTATACATGATAACATCCATAATCGTAATGCGAGCAATTTATTAATCACCAAATAAGGTATAATAAGTGTAGAGTATAAACTCTACTTATTTTAATTAGGAGATAATATTATGATTATGACATTTAAAATTAGATTTTATTCCTTTTTTGCTTTTTTAACTAATCGAAGAAAGCATTTATGGCTGAGTTTTTACCCAAAAATTAGCGACAAAATTTGGCTTGAAATTTTTAAATTATTCTTTTCGAAAAATATGGTTATAGCTTTAAAAGAAAATAAAGCTAAAACTAAAGTTAGAACTGATATCTTTCTGTTTCGAAACCCTAAAAATTCCGAGAAATTCAAGCAAGCGCAGAAATTATCTTGGGAAGAAAACGAAGATGAGAAAAATCGATTATATGGCGAAGCTCTTGAATATCCAGAATTTTCGATTTTAGATTTTTCAGAATTATTAAAAGAGCGCAAAAAAGATAATGGCGGAAAAACTAAGATTGGCGACAGGTTGAGTTTTAGCTGTTTTAAATATGGATACGAAGGTTTTATTTTTAAGCCAGAAAATCTTTCAAAAATTATAGATTGGTATAAAAAGAAAAAAATACCGCAAAGAAACATTAAAATTGAGATATTCAATCACCGAATTAAAAAATGGCAAAGCCTTTCGAAAAAAGAAATTGAGGAAATTTTAAATTCAAAAAATCCATTAAAAATTTCTGAAAAAATAGCAAAAAATAGAGAATAATTTTTTGTTAACTTTTTAAAAATGTGTTATACTATTAAAGATGAACGAGGAAATTATTTATCTTGACCACGCCGCCACAACACCGGTAAGTGAAAAAGTTTTGGCTGCGATGTTGCCATATTTTAGTGAGAAATTTTACAATCCAAGTGCACCTTATGTTCAAGCTTTGGATGTTCGAAGAGACTATGAAGACGCAAAACATCAAATTGCTCAAAATATTGGCGCAAAAAGTGATGAAATTGTGATTACAGCTGGAGCAACTGAAAGCATCAATTTAGCATTTTCAGCAGCTTCGAAAGAAAATGGCGATGAAATCCTTGTTGGTGAATTTGAACATCACGCAGTTTTAAATTCAGCCAAGAAATATGGCATTCGAAAATTAGTAAAAATCAAGAAAGATAGTGTGATTGATCTCGAAGATTTGCGTGCAAAAATTTCGCCAAAAACGAAGATTGTTTCAGTAATGCTTGCAAATAACGAAACTGGTGTAATCCAGCCAATTTTGAAAATTGCCGAAATTGTGCGAGAAGAGCGCATGCGACGACTTTCGAACGGCGAGAAAACGCCAATTTACCTACACTCTGATGCTAGTCAAGGTGTTGGCCAGCTCGATATTTCAGTTGCAAGACTCGGCGTAGATATGCTCACTTTAAACGCTGGCAAGATTTATGGACCGAAACAAACGGGGCTTTTATGGGCGAATCGAGAGATTAAATTTAATGCTCAAATTGTGGGTGGTGGCCAAGAGCGAAATTTGCGTAGTGGGACTGAAAATGTACCGAGCGTAATTGGTTTTGCGAAAGCTCTTCAATTAGCAGAAAAACATCGCAAAAAAGAAAACGAGCGCCTTCGAAAATTAAAAGAAATTTTCAAAAAGATTTTGCGCGATAATTTTTCAGAAGAAGAAATGCTTTTTCTTGGAAATTCGAAAAAGCAACTTGCGAGCCACATTTCAGTATCTTTTCCCGGAATTGACGCCGAGCGTATGGTTTTTGCACTCGAAACGCAAGGAGTTTTAGTGGCAACAGGTTCAGCTTGTGCAGCAAATAAAGGTACGCGTTCGCACACTTTGATTGCAATGGGTTTAAGCGATTCTGAGGCCGACGGAAGTTTGCGGATTTCGCTAGGGAAGCTTTCGAATGAAGAAAATATAAAGCGCGCTGCTAAGATAATTTCGAAAACCGTGCGAGCTGAATTTGAGAGGATCCAAAAATAAATGGTAAAATTTCTTGCTTGGATTTTAGCATTTGCAGGCTTGGCTGTAATTTTTATTATTAGCACAACTTTGATTATTAGCGATAAAAATCGTCTCGCAGAAATTTGCCCGAATTACAAAAAAGGTGAATGTTCTCAAAAAATTGATGCTGTTATAGCGATTTCTGGCGGAAATACTTCTTTAAGAACTCGCGAGGCGATTGAAATTTTTAAATCAGTTGAGGCTAAAAAGTTGATTTTTTCGGGCGCAAATTCTAATCCTAAAGTTTTAAGTGATGCACGCCAAATGGCAAATTTAGCCCGAAAACAAGGTGTTCTAGAAGAAGAAATTATACTCGAAGAAAAAGCTCAAAATACTCACCAAAATGCACAATTTACTGCAAAAATAATTAAGCAAAACGGATACAAGCGCGTGGTTTTAACAACTTCAAAATATCATCAAGCTCGAGCAAGACTTGAATTTGAAAGGGCTTTAGAAGGTTCGGGCGTAGAGATTATTTCGGCACCAGTTCTGAACGATTCGGATTGGAGTGGATTCTGGTGGACAAATTCGCGCGGTTGGTATCTTTCAATGAGTGAACTTTTTGGAATTTTTAGATTTTATATAGGAGAATAAATGGATAAATCGAAAATTAAAGTATATGTTGGAATGAGCGGTGGTGTAGATTCATCTTTAACGGCAGCCCTTTTGAAAGAGCAGGGCTATAACGTTGTGGGTGCCTATATGAAAAACTGGACGCAAGATTTACCAGGAATGAAATGCCCTTGGGCAGAAGATTTGGCCGATGCAAAAAGAGTTGCTGTTCAACTGGGCATTGATTTTAAAGTTTTTGATTTCGAAAAACACTACCGCGAAAAAGTTGTGCAGTATATGCTTGATGAATACGAAATTGGCCGCACACCAAACCCCGATATTATGTGTAATCAAGAGGTTAAGTTTAAATTATTTTTAGAGGCAGCGCTCGAAGACGGAGCTGACTTAATCGCAACAGGCCATTACGCTAGCGTTCGAAATACTTTTACCGAAAATACTAGCGACAGTTTTGATTTTTCGAAAAGCGGAAACGGCGAACTTTTACGCGCCAAAGACGAAAATAAAGACCAAACCTATTTTTTATATCGAGTGCGTGGTGAGGCTTTGGGGCGAACTTTGTTTCCACTTGGTAAATTTACTAAACCTGAAGTGCGCGAGATGGCGAAAGAGCGCGGGCTTTTTACTGCTCGAAAAAAAGATTCACAAGGAATTTGCTTTGTTGGAAAAATTGGAATTCGTGACTTTTTAAAACAATTCATCCCCGAGCAAAAACCGGGAAAAATTATTAACAAAAATACGGGCGAAGTTCTTGGTTGGCATGACGGTGCGATTTTTTACACTTTAGGTCAGCGCCACGGCTTAAATATCGGCGGCGGACTGCCATTTTATGTTTGCGGTAAAAATATGGAAACTAACGAAGTTTTTGTAACAACCGATATCAATAACGGCGAACTTTGGTCTAATAAAATTGAAGTTTCAGCAATTCACTGGATCAACCAAAAAGTTGAAAATGGGGCAGAAATTCAAGTTCGAATCCGCCATCGTGCGCCACTCGTGAATGCAAAAATCTTTTTCGAAAGTGACAATTTGGCGAAAATTGAATTGCAAGATGAACAGCGCGCAATTACTAGTGGCCAAAGTGTTGTATTTTATTCTGGTGAAGTCTGTTTGGGTGGTGGAATCATCATTTAACATTGACATTTTTATATTTTTATGGTAGAATATAAAAGCTAAACTTGAACTTTATAGTTTAAGTTTAAGTTTAAGTATTTTCCAAAGGGGTAAAAATATGTTAATTTTAAGCAAGATCAAATCGGCTCTCAGTATAGATGAAGCAAATCGGAAGCTTCATCGCGAGAATTACTTCTCAGAAGAATTTTTGATGGATGCGCTTAGGGGTGTAGGTTTTCAATCAGTTGAAGTTTTAACACCAACTGAAGAAGGAGGAGTAATATCTTTGAATGCAGAACTTCGTGGTGAAAAAGGGAATTCATTCAAGATTAAGATTCGTCATATGGGTAATGTGTTGAGTTTATCAGCCAGACCCGCTAATATTAACGGAATGCACATTCATAGAAATGTAAACCACATCTCTATGACAAATATTTATTCGCGAAAATATATAAAGAGCGAAAAAGAGGATGGTTTGGTTTTCGGCAACCAAAGCCAAGTTAACCTCTTGCGAGAGTGCAAGAGTAAGGCCAACCTGTTTTTCGAAGAACTCAAAGATGAGTTTGAACGACGGAGAAGAATATTTCCGGTATAGCTTTATTAACCCAGCAGAAAAGCTGGGTTTTTTCTTGATTTTTCTACTTTTTAAGTATATAATTAAAATCTAGTTCTTTTCATGGAGGTTTAAAAAATGGCCAATCTACGTTTCAAGAGAGAAATAGTCGAAAATCTACTCGCAGAAGCTGGGTTTTCGCATATTGAAAGCTCTGAAATATCATGTTTTGAGGAAGAAGATTTTTTTCAAACAGAAGCATTTCTAAATAAAAACTCTTCGCAAGAAATTTATATTTTAATTGAAAGTTTAGGAGATGAACTGGCAATTTATATGCAAAATAGTATAAATTTAAAAATATTAAAAAATTTACGACAGGTTATATTACGAATAGAAAAAGGCGAAATTGATGAGCAAGACGGTTTTGAATTAAATGCCTTCAACTCAAAAAGTGTATTTTTAGAAGCAAACGAAAAGATTACTAATTTTATTAGTAATCTTAAAAAAATAACCCTCCAATAATTTTATCCCGAGTTTTGCTCGGGTTTTTATATTGAAAATATGGTAGGAAATAGCCGTGATAGACTTATATTTTAAAATAATAATAATCAAAAAATGGTTTTTACAATAACAGAAGTTGTACTATTTCATTCAGTAGCCAGATTAATATTCCTAATGGTATTCTTAGCATTACCGGCATTGTAGCGATCGCAGCGAGATATGCAAAGAAAGAATGATATCACTCTCCTTAAAGCGGCATATCAGTATTGCTAGTTCTAGTGATGTCGCTGTTCATTTTAAACTTGAGACTGGGGGGATTTATTGTGTTGATTTCAACGATTAAAACGCTTGCATTTTGTTTCAAAATCTGCTAAAATATTCAGTGAGTTTCCTCTTTCTGGTGAATGAGCCTGTGTGTTGGTGATTTCAGCCAGAAAGGTAAAGACATTTTTCGAAAATGCTGTTTCGAAAAATATGAGGCGCTTTTTTGAAAACTTTATCAACTTTCGAAAAAGTGAAAATATTAAAATAATTTAAGGGAGAATTGATGCCAACAATCAATCAATTAGTGCGAAAACCTCGCAAGACTGCTGCGAAAAAATCAAAATCGCCAGCACTTGGCCGAATTCACAATGCACTAAAAACTAAATATTATGCACAAAACGCACCTCTAAAACGTGGGGTTTGTGTTAAAGTTACAACAAAAACACCTAAAAAGCCTAACTCAGCTCTTCGAAAAGTTGCTCGTGTTCGCTTGACAAATGGTCATGAAGTTTGGGCTTATATCGGTGGTGAAGGTCATAACCTCCAAGAGCACGCTGTTGTTCTAGTGCGTGGTGGTCGTGTGCCAGACCTTCCAGGTGTTCGATATCATATCGTTCGTGGCGCACTTGATCTTCAAGGTGTTTCAGATCGTAAACAAGGCCGTTCAAAATACGGTGCGAAGAAGGAGAAATAAAGATGCCACGAAAAGTTACTAAAAAACTACAACGAGAACTAAAACCAGACCGAAAATATCAATCAATTTTGGTTCAACGTTTAATTAACAAATCTATGCTTGACGGCAAGAAACTCACTGCCGAAAAAGCTGTTTATAAAGCTCTTGAAACTGCAGCTAAAAAACTTGATAGCGAAAACCCTCTTGAAGTTTTCGAAAAAGCGCTAAAAAATATTTCACCAGCTTTCGAAGTTAAATCTCGACGCGTTGGTGGTGCTAACTATCAAATTCCGTTCCCAGTTCAGGGGCACCGACAACTTCATTTTGCATTTAGCTGGTTAGTTCAATCAGCGCGAGCACGAAACGGAATGCCTTACAGCCAACGCTTAGCACTTGAAATTGTTGATGCCTACAACGAAACTGGTGCAGCTTTCAAAAAGAAAGAAGATACCCATAAAATGGCAGAAGCTAACCGAGCTTTCGCACATTTTGCACGAGGCTAATTCAAATAAAATCTCCCTTTTTCGAAAGGGTGATTTTTGTTTCTATAAAAATACATAAGCTACTTGGAATTTCTAAAAAGATATGGTAAAATTGTACGGAAAGGGAAAAATGGATAGGACAAGAAGCGCATATAGACGACTTGGTCGAATACATAAAATTTACCACGGAGGAAGAATCTCGAAAGACCGCCTTCTTGGCTTGATTGATGGTGCTACTGCAATTATTATTACGCTTATGGTACTTGAAATTCAATTGCCAAAATCGGTTAGGGATTTAGCTCAGCTGGAAAGTTTTGGGTTTGCAATTTTGGTTTATTTTGCAAGTTTTGTAATTGTCGGGATTCAATGGAATCGACATCATCATATTCTAGACAGAGTTGAAAAAGTTACAAATAGCTTTATCTGGAAAAATATGATTTATGTTTTCTTTTTATCACTCATTCCGCTATTTATGCGCTGGATTCTTTCTTCACCAACAGAGGTTTTGCCTGCTTTCTGTTATGCAATGGTTTACCTTTTTACAGATTTGAGTATGCGCTGGATTACTGCGAGTGCCCTAGGAGAAAATACAGGATTCTTTCATGGTGAAAATCGTAGATCTCAAAGAAATTACCATCTGATTCGCACGGGAATGATGGTTTTATGGATTGCAGCTGTTGCGTTAATATCAATTTTTCTTCCACAGGTTGAAATTTTCTTTTTGATTATTTTGCCAGTGGCAATTTCACTATTTACAGTTTTTGAAGATGAAAAGGAGGAATTAGAAAATGGTAAATAATATGATAAGCGGAATATTTCTGACTGGAATTTTCCTGATGATTTTAGGAATTGCACAGATTGCATTTTTTGTCTGGGCTATTGTTGAAATTATTCTTTTCAATAAAAAAGTTAAAGAACAAACTTTAAAAATTGGTGATGTTAAACGAGCTTCAATGGCGTTACCACTCGGCTTAAATATACTGGGATTAATTTTATTCTTCGTAATAGTTAAGCCAGCCATTAAAAATGACCCTATTGCAAATAAAAAAGCAAACCTTTTCTGTTGGTTGTCGTATATAATTTTTACCATCTTATCCGTTACAATTTATGGTTTAGCAACAATAAATACGCTAAATACAGTAAAAAATATAACTAATGAGACTAAGCCTTATAAAACAACAAACTTAGCAGAAGACGACGAGCTATTCGATAAGGATAAAATTAAAGAGCGAACCAGGAAAGCTAAGAATGCAGGTAAGTTCATACCTAAGGAAGGTGTTTTTGCGATTAAGGCAAAGGGGTGTGATAATTTTGCAAAACAAAATAATAGCGATAATTCAGTTGGTTATATTTGTACATCCTCAGACTCCACAAATAATGCAATAAACAACTACATCATTGGTTATACAGATACAGATGAAAATTATGAAGATACTCAAAAACTCAGCAATGAGGAATTAATCCACTCTGCAATCAATGGTGTCGGCGGTAATTTTTCAAAGTATGTTTCAGAAGAAGATTTCAAGGTAATTGATTTCAAAGGAGCTCGAGCAGTTGAAGGAAATATCTTAAACGACAGTCAATATGTAATAAAAATATTAGCCCTACCTGCTAAAAAAGATAACTCTGGGAAGGTTCGAACATTCTTTATCGCGATAGTTTCAAATACTGGCGGATATATTTTTGATAATAATTTCATAGATTTCACTAACTCTTTTGAAAGATTATAATTTAACCATTATAAAATAACCCTTCTCCTGAGGGTTATTTTATTATTTTGCACGAAAAAATAAGATTTTTGCGCCAGAATATAATTTTTCACTAATTAAAATTAGATTCTCTGATTCAAAATTTTCAATTTCTTTAGGTTGTGATAGAATTAATATTCCGCCAGATCTTAACCTTTTCGAAAGCCTTTCGATAGATGGAAATTGAGGGTCATAATATGGCGGATCGGCAAAAATTATATCGAAAGTTGGAATTTCTAAAATTTCACCAATTTCAAATTGAGATTGACTTGAGTTAATCCAGCTCGAAACACTACTTCGAATTATTTTAGCCTCGCCAGCTTTTTCATTCTTCTCTATAATTTTTAAATTTTCGGCTAATATTTTTTGTGCCAATCTATTTTTCTCAATAAAAACTACTTTTTTAGCACCACGAGAAATTGCCTCAAGACCTAAAGCTCCAGTACCAGCAAAGACATCAAGGACTTCAGCATTTGGGATTTTCGCCTGAATCGTATTAAAGATTGCGTTTCTTGCTCGTTCGCTCATTGGGTGAGTTTGGCGAGAGTTTGGAGCTGTAATTTTATGATTTTTAAAGATTCCTGAGATCAACCGAATATTCATTTTTTATCCTCAGATTTATTTTTTGCATTTTCGAAATCTTTTTCGAAAGCTCGACGGATTCCTTCAAACCATCCGAGTGCTACAATTTTTGAAATTTCAGGTAAGAGAATACGTTTAGTTTCTCGCGCTAAAGCAGTTGTCCAGCCTTTTTCTAAATATCTTTCATAATATTTTTGGTCAGCGACCCACTTAATTTTTTCTTCAAAAATTTGCATAAATTCACCCCTTAAAACTCGCAGAATTTCTTCATCTGTTGGGCTCTTTATAATTTTCTTTGCAGCAACTGAAGTTATCATCGCGGCAACACCCATTTCGTAAAGCATATGTGAACTCATTACACCTTTTGGCCCGATATATTCCCAGTTCTTTAAAATTCGCTCACGCCAATTTTCTCCCGAAAGAAACATCTTTTTAATCAGCTTATCGCGCTCTTCAGGTTTTTTCCCAGAAATTTCAATAATTTTATCAGTCATTGGGAACTGATGAGCTGGCGTCATAGCATCAGTTATTGCGTGCGCCATCCAGCCAGCTTCAAAACTTGCTCGAACAAAATTTTCTTCGCTCAAAGCTTTCGAAATATTAAAAAGATGATTTTCAACATAGTTTCGAATTGGTGTTAGATCGCCATAAGGCTCAACAAAATGCCAAGGCTCATCTTTGCCTGGTGATTTTGTTTTAATTCCATCGGGCCCGCCGTTACCTTCGAAAACTAAAATTTCATCAATTTTAGGGAAGTGAATTTTTGAGAATTTTGGATTTTTCGAAATAATTTCGCGCAAAATTAAGCGAGCCGCACGATCAATTTTTTGATGTGTTCCAGCAATTTTATCTGCTTTTTGAAAAGGAGTTGCTCTTGAATACATATAATCCATTTTATCATTCTTCGCGATAAAAATCAAAAGTTGAAATTTAATTGTGCTTGTGTTAAAATAGAACAAATGAGTAAAATTGCGAAATATCTAAATGGACACATTATTGGCGAAGTTTCGGCACGCGAAACTCGATTGAAGCAGTTTTCAACCGACCGAAGTTTTCTTAAAATCCAACCAGAGTTAGTGGTTTACCCGCGTTTTAATGAAGATATTCAAAAAATTATGCGGTTTTCTTGGCAACTAGCTGAAAAAGGCCATATTTTTGGCATTACTGCAAGAGGCTATGGTGGAAGTACCGATGGTTCTTCAATCGGAAAAGGAATTATATTAGATATTTCGCGACATCTTGATAAAGTTAAAGAGCTTGATCTACGAGCTAAAACTGTTCAAGTTCAAGCTGGAGCGAATTTTCAAAAATTGAATCTCGCGATCGCATCGCAAGCGATGGAGATTCCACAAAGTCCAGCTGGTGAAAGGCTCACAGTTGGCGGGGCGATTGCAATGAATTTACCGAGCGAAAAGTTTAATTATGGTGATTTTGTAAATTCTGTTAGTGAGATAGAAGTCGTCTTGAGTAATGGTGATATTATTAATATTGGTAAAATTTCCCGCAAAGAATTAAGTGAAAAAATTGCACTTTCTAATTTTGAAGGGGAGATTTATCGTAAAATTGATACTCTAATTGAAGATAACTACAGTTTAATTCAGAAAATTGATAGCGATTCTAGCTTTGGTTATTCTGGAATTGCAAATGTAAAAAGTGAAGATGGAACGTTCAATTTAATTCCATTATTTTTCGGTTCGCTCGGAACACTAGGAGTTATCACTGAAGCGAAGATTCAAACAAATTATATAATTAACGATACTAATTTTATGGTTGTAAGTTTTTCAAATCGCGACGATGCGCGTGATTTTAATGACGAAATTACTAAATTCTCGCCAGATATTGTTGAATTATTCGATGGTAAAATGTTTGAAGCTGCTGTTGCCTCTGGCAAAAAATACCAATTTTATCTTGATAGAAATTCACAAAAATTAGCCACAAAATTAGTTTTAGTTGTTGGAATTTCAGATAAAAACGCCAAGAAAATCAAATCAAAAATACATAAAATTGAAAAAATTGCTAATAATTTTGAAGGCTCAACCGTTTGGATTCCAGAAGACAATGAACGTTCGAAAGCTGAACTTGAAGCGATTCGTGATGTTCGTGAAATTTTGCGAGCAAGGAGCGGTGTAATCAAGCAAGAAATCTACCCAATTCAAGGTGTTTATATACCAATGGAGCGTTTTGAAGCTTTCTATTTGGGGCTTCAAAAACTTGCCCTACAATACAGTATTCCTGTACCAATTCAAGGCTCGGCACTAACCTCTATTTTTGAAATTTTAGCCGAATTCGATTTTTCGAAAATTAGTGACCGTCAAAAATCACTAAAATTCATTGCTGACCTTGGTGCTTTGCTTGCAAAAGTTGATGGTGAATTTGCATATGGTGCTGGCGAAGGGCGAATTTATGGTCATTTTACCGCAAGAAATATTAGCGAAGAAGTTGAAGAACTATACTCGCAAATTAAAGATATTTTTGACCCAATGCATATTTTAAATCCTGGGGTAAAAGGTCGCCCAAATACTAAAGAACTAGTAAAGTCGGTTCGAAATGGAAAATAAACCGAATTTCGAAACTGACGAAGGCTTAAACGCTCAAAACGATACACGAAATGTGATCGATAAATACAAGGGCGTATCAGTTAAAGAAATTAGAAAGGATCTCGAAACTTCGCGACAAAATTTTCATATTGCAATCGAAAACTTTCAACACGATTTTAATATCGGCACGATTGCTCGAAACGCCAACGCTTTTAATGCTGCGGGGATTCATATTATTGGCAAAAAGCACTGGAATAGGCGTGGAGCAATGAAGACCGAGGCCTACATGAATGTATTTCATCATAAGACTGTACAAGATTTTATAAATTGGGCAAAAGATAATAATTTAAAACTTATCGCAATCGATAATCAGAAAGGTGCAAAAAATCTAAACAGTGCATACCTTTCGAAAGGTTCCGTTTTAGTTTTCGGAAATGAAAGCGATGGCCTTTCAAAAGAAATGATCGAGGCCTGCGAAGAAATGATTGCAATTGAACAATTCGGTTCAACAAGAAGCATTAACGTTGGAGTAGCTAGCGGTATTTTGATGTATGAATTTGTGCGGCGAAACTGCTTAACAAAATAATTTATTATCACTCTTTTTTGCATAAAAAAATAGGTTATGTTATAATTATATAGATATGAAGACAAAGTTAAAGAATATTTCAGATGTAAAAGTTGAGCTTACAATTTCTCTTGGAGCTGAGGAGTTGAAAGCTGCTGAGCAAGTTGCACTAACAAAGCTCGCTAAAGAAGTTAAAATTGAAGGTTTTCGAAAAGGAAAAGCACCACTTGAGATGGTCGCTGCACAAGTTGATCCAAACTTGCTTAATCAAGAAACGCTCGAAAATGCACTTTCTAAATCTGTTGCCGAAGCATTCTTAAAAGAAAAAGTTCAAGCAATTAATCGACCAGAAGTTGATGTTAAAAAATTTATTCCTGGAACTGAGTTAGAATTTACAGCAACTACCGAAATTATGCCAAAAGTTGAACTTGGCGACTATAAAAAATTAGGCGTGAAAAAAGAAGCCGTAAAAGTTTCAAAAAAAGAAGTTAAAGAAACAATTGAGCGAATTTTAAAGAATTTTGCCGAAAAGAAAAAAGTTGAGCGCGAGGCAAAGATTGGCGATGAAGTCGTCATCGACTTTTTGGGTAAAAAAGATGACGTTCCTTTTGATGGCGGAAAAGCTGAAAAATTCCCCCTTGAACTTGGTTCGAAATCTTTCATTCCTGGGTTCGAAGAAGGTTTGATTGGTAAAAAAGCTGGCGATGAACTTTCACTTGATTTGGAGTTTCCAAAAGACTACCATGCAAAAGACTTAGCTGGCGCAAAAGTTGTTTTTGAAGTAAAAATTCACGAAGTTCGAGAAAATGTTGAGCCAGAAATCAACGAAGAATTCCTTTCGAAATTAGGTGATTTTAAAGCTAAAGAAGAATTTGAAAAACAAATCGAAGAAGACCTAAAAACCCAAAAACAAGCTGAAGCAGATGAAAAATTTAAAGACGAACTTATTAAAAAATTAGCGGAAGTTTCGAAAGTTCCTGTGCCAGAAATCTTACTTGAAGACCAAAAACGCAGCATTGAGATGGATATGCAACAAAATTTGATGTATTCTGGACTTTCACTAGAAGACTATCTTGAGCGAATGGGCAAAACTCGTGAAGAGTGGCTTGAAAAAGATGTTAAAGAAGCAGGCGAAATGCGAGTAAAATCTGGATTAGCTTTGGCAGAACTTTCGAAAGTTGAAAAAGTTAAGTCAGACATTAAAGAGCTTGACGACCGAATTGCGCATCTTAAAGAACAATACGGAAATAGTAAGGAAGTTCAGAAACAACTTTCATCAGATGATGTTCGCCGAAACTTAGCAAATCAAATTCTAACCGAAAAAACAATTGATTTATTGGTAAAATTTAATTCATAGTTTTAAAAATTTTATATAAACAAGCTCGAAAGGGCTTGTTTTTGCTTATGTTTTATTTTACAATAGTTATAAATAGTACATTTGGAGGTAATTTTATGGTTTCGTTAGAAGAAGCTGCACGCGATACAACGCTAAACTCTAAAAATTTAACACTCATTCACAAAAGAATCATTTTATCAATTCGTAAGATTGATTGGAAAAATTTATTTTCATATTCCTTGCGAGACGGTTTTTTGGCAGAAGAGTTAAAACTTGATTATTCTGCAATTTTAATGCCAATCTCAAAGAATTCTGAAAAAAAATCAATGATTTCTTTCAGTGTCTTAATCGAAGGTGGTGATTTTAAAGTAACAAATTGTTCGAACGAAAAAATTCAAAAGATTATTGAAAAAACTATTCGTGATTGTTTGGGTTACAACACTTTTAAACCGCTTTCAAAAGTTGAAATTGGCAAAAAATATAAGCACTATAAAGGTGGAGAATATGAAGTTTTAAATATTTCTCGCCATACCGAACAAGATGAAAAATTGGTGAATTATCACAAAATAGGTGAAAGTGAAATTTGGTCACGTCCAAAAGAAATGTTTATGGACGGCAGATTTCAGCCAATAGATTAGTTTTAGCTCGTATAACGGGCTTTTTTGTTTTCTAAATATTGTTTTTTATTAAACTTATGCTTTAATTAATATGAAAATTATGAGAAAGGAATTTATGAAATTCTTCGAAAAAAGAGATTTATCAATTTTACATATTATTTTAACTATTGTTCTTCTTGTTGGGTTAATTATAAATAGCCTTATTCTTGGGATTCTTTATAGCGATTATCTCAAAAATTTTGATGAACGGCAAAAAATTGAAAAAAATTATCAAGATCGAATTGAATCACTCGAGAAAAAGCTTGATCTCAAATATCTACCAAACGAAAACGGAGATTATTCGCACAAATCACCAAGCGAACTCTAAACAAGGTTCATTTTTTATGATAAAATAGGAGAATGAACGACTTTCAGAAGATTTTCGAAAAAAATTACAAAATGTTAAATGCCGAACAGAAAGAAGCGGTTGATACAATTGATGGGCCAGTTTTGGTAATTGCCGGGCCAGGAACGGGAAAAACTCAACTACTCTCAACACGAATTGCTAACATTTTGCAACAAACCGACACAGCACCAGAAAACATCCTCGCGATGACTTTTACTGAAGCTGGAGCTTCAAATATGCGAGAGCGACTTTCGCGTTTTATTGGCGCAGATTCTTTTAAAGTTGGAATTTTCACTTATCACGGTTTTGCAAATGAAATTATTCAAAATTATCGCGAATATTTTACAGATAAAAATCTTAACGAAGCAGCCGATGAATTAATTACAAAAGAAATTATAACAAAAATATCAAATGAATTACGAAGTTCTTCAAAACTTAAAAAAATCCCTGTTTCGAATATCTCTTCTGCAATAAAAGAAATGAAAAATGCTTATATTTCGCCAGATGATTTGCGAAAAGTTGCAAAAGCAAATATTGCTGAGCAAGAAATTTTTAATGAAAGCATTAAAGGATTACGCGTTAGCGGGCGAACCTTCAATCGAGTTCAGCCGTTTTATTCAGCAATTCGTGATAATTTAAAAAAATCAATTTCAAAAGATTTAAACGATACAAAGTTTAAAAGTAATTTATATTTTTATTTCGAAAAATTGAATGAAGCCTATCTTGAGGCAGAAGAAACTGGAAAATCAAAACCGTTAACAGATTGGAAGAATACTTTTCTTAGTTTAAAAGATTTCGAAGATAATTTTCAAATCAGCGACACTTACGCAAATAAAAAACTACTTGAATTTGCTGATTTTTATGAAAAATTCAATAATGAAATGAAAAATCGTGGGCTTTACGATTTTAATGATATGATTCTGGAAGTTATCGAAACACTTGAAAACAACGATGATTTTCGGTTCACGCTTCAAGAAAAATATCAATATTTACTATTAGATGAGTATCAAGACACTAATGATTCTCAGGCGAAAATTATTGAACTGCTCACAAATAATCCTGTTATGGAAGGTAAGCCAAATGTCTTGGCGGTGGGCGATGACGACCAAGCAATTATGGCTTTTCAAGGTGCAAGCAAGTCGAACATGATCGATTTTTACAATCGTTTTGGCGAAAACACAAAAGTCATCAACTTAACTAAAAATTACCGCTCGCACAGCGATATTTTAACTGCTTCAAAAAATGTTGCAAATACGATTTCAGGGCGACTAACTAAAAACTTGCCAATTAAAATTGAGAAAGATATTTCGGCAGAAGGAAACTTCACTAACCAAGAAATTCAGATAAAACGAACAAATTTCGAAAGCCAAATTGCAGAATTTTCTTGGGTTGCAGAAAAAATTTCAAATCTAATTAAAAACGGAGTTACACCAAAAGAAATTGCTGTAATTGCTCCAAAACACAAAATTCTGCAAGCTTTTGTGCCATATTTGAAAAATCAAAATGTACCAATTTATTACGAGAAACGTGAAAATATCCTAAAGAATGAAATAATTTCGAAGTTAATTAAGATTTCGAAGCTAATTTTGGCAATTCGTGATAAAGATGAAGAAAAAATGGCAAACCTTTTTCCTGAGGTTTTGAGTTTTGATTTTTGGCGAATCCCAACAATTGAAGTCTGGAAAATGAGCTGGGCGGCTAAAGATAATCGTGATTTCTGGATTGAAGCTATGCTAAAAAATGAAGTTGAGCAAATTCAAAATTTGGGTGAAATTTTAGTTACACTAGCCGAATTTTCATACGAAAAGACTTTCGAAGAGCTTTTTGATTATATTTTGGGTTCAAGAGAAATTTGCGAAGGCTTAAAATCGCCAATTCGAGATTTTATTTCGAAAAAATCCGATGAAGAATTTTATGATACAATTTTAAACTTAACTATTCTGCGAGACAAACTGCGAGAATTTTCGAATGAAGAGAATAATAAACTTGATATTTTAATAAACTATATTGAATTATGCGAAAACTTTGAAATCCAAATTTTAAGTACAAATCCACACAATACAAGTGAAAATGCAGTTCAAGTTATGACGCCTTTTGTAGCAAAAGGATTAGAATTTGAATATACTTTTCTAATCTCGCTCAATCAAGATAGTTGGAATTCTGCGAGAAAAGGTGGCGGTGGCGAAAATATTACGATGCCCGCGAACCTTAAATTTACAAATATTGAAGACGATGGTGAGGATACTCGCAAACGCTTAATGTTTGTGGCAATGACGCGTGCCAAAACTCAACTTTACCTTACAAACCATAACAGCGATTTAACCGGAAAAACCAAAAAAACGCTATCATTTTTAGATGAGCGAGAAGAAGACGGAATTTTGAAATCAAAAATTCTGCCCGAGAAGTGGCAGGAAATTTCAAAAATCCAAAGAGAGTCACTCGAAGCTGATGAGATTGAAACAAACTGGCACGAATTTTACACCATAAAAAATGAAGAAATGCGAGAACTCTTAAAACCAAAAGTTAAAAACTACAAGTTAAGCCCAACGGATTTAAACTCCTATACAAGTCTCGAATATAAAGGTCCGCAATCCTTTTTCGAAAATAAAATCTTATGTTTTCCCGAAGCCTATACCCCAACTCTAACACTCGGAAATATCGTTCATGAAGGTTTTAATTATATCCAAGACGAAATTAATTCTGGTAGAACACCAAATATTGACAATATCAAAAAATATGCTATTGAAAGATTTTCGAAACATCCGATATCAAAAAAAGATAAAGATGAAATTCTGGAAAGATTTAATATTATTTTTGAAAACTTCTTCGAAAATAATTTGGGTGAGTTCAAATCTGGAAATATAGCTGAAAAAAACTTTAGCGGTGCTGGCGTAACGGTTGGAGACGCAGTTCTAACAGGAAAGATTGACCTAATTCGAATAGACCGCGAAAATAAAAAAATCACAGTTGTTGATTATAAGACCGGCTCAATTCCTTTTGACACTAAAACCAATAAGTTCAATATAAATTCAACAAAAATTCACGAATATACGCAACAGCTATATTTTTATAAAATTTTGATTGAAAACACACCAGAATTTTCGGGCTATACGGTTGAAAAGGGGATCTTGGAGTTTATCGAGCCAGATAAATACACCGAAAAAACTTATAATTTTGAAGTGATCTTTGAACCTGCAGAAGAAGAGCGATTGAAGAATCTAATTCAAGCCGTTTGGGCTAAAATTAAATCATTTGATTTTGAATTGGATGAAGAAAAATATTCGAAAGATATAAAAGGAACACGAGCTTTTGAAGCAGATTTAATTAAAGCTTTCAAGGATTTAAACAACTAATGAATAAAGATTTTTTCGAAAAAGACTATCTTTTAACCCGTGTTGATTTTGATAGAAATCAAAGACCGCGTTGGAAGTTAGTAGATTTAGATTCTGGTGAGATTTTGAGCTTCTCACCAGAATTGGAAGAGCCAATTTCATTAGAAATTAACCTTTCAAAACGATTTTGTATTGGTTGGCACAGTTTAGAAACGGGAAAAGATTTTGTCTGTCCAGAAAATTATGAACTTAATAAAAAATATGAACAATGTCAAAATTGCCAAAAGAGGACTGGCTTTAATCCAGCATTTTACAACGTGAAAGATGGTGAAATCTCGAGACAACAAATTGAGCGAAATTCACAACCGCATTTTGTTTATTTAGCATATTTCTCAGATGAAACTATTAAGGTTGGAATTAGTTTTGCAGGGCGGGGAATTGCAAGATTACTCGAACAGGGAGCGAGAGCTGCATTAATCTTAGGCGAGTTTTCTAGTGCAAATATTGCTCGAAATTATGAAGAGAAAATATCAAAAATGCCAGATTTTTGCGAAAATGTCAAGGCAAATGCAAAATTAAAATTACTTGAACAAGATTTTATTTTTTCGAAAGCAACAAAAGCGCTTCTTAATGCTCGCGAAAAAATAGAAACTGCTCAAAAAGTAGATTTCGAAAAGCAAGATCCAATAGATTTGAATAAATTTTATGCCAAAAACGGAGAAATTCCAAGCGGAGAAATACTTGAAGCGCAAAATTGTCAGCAAAATCAAAACAGTGAAATTCTGATTTTTTCAGGCATTTTAAAAGCTCAAATTGGCTATATTTTACTTGCCGAGCAACAGGGTGAAATTATCTCAATACCACTTAAGAAATTTACAGGTCGAAAAATTCGAATTTCACCAAAAATTATTGAACTTAACTTACCAGAACGGCAGGCTAGTTTGTTTGATTTTTAAGTAAAAAACTGATAAAATAGAACTAATGAGTAAAGCATTATATCGCAAATATCGGAGTAAGAAATTAAGTGAAGTTGTGGGTCAAAAACACATCACAACAGTGCTTGAAAATGCTTTAAAACAGGGGAAAATTGCCCATGCTTACCTTTTTACTGGCCCGCGCGGTGTTGGTAAAACTTCTATTGCGCGAATTTTAGCCCACGAAATTAATAATCTGCCGTATTCTAAAGAAGATAATCACCCAGATATTATTGAAATTGATGCCGCTAGCAACAACGGGGTAGACGACATCCGCCAGCTTCGAGACAATGTGCAAGTTGCGCCGTTTTCAGCCAAATATCGTGTTTACATTATAGATGAAGTTCATATGCTTTCGAAAGCTGCTTTTAATGCGCTCCTCAAAACTCTTGAAGAGCCACCAGAACACGCCGTTTTTATTCTTGCCACAACCGATGCTCACAAATTACCAGCAACAATTATCAGCCGAACTCAGCGGTTTGTTTTTCGATTTATTTCAAAAGAAGACGTTTGCGCCCATTTGGGATTTATTGCAAAAAATGAAAAAATTAACATTTCGAAAGAAGCAATTGAAATTATTGCTGAACGCGGCGAAGGAAGTTTCCGTGACAGCATATCACTACTCGACCAAATTTCAAGCATTGCAAAAAAAAATGAAGAAATTACAGCAAGTCTACTTGAAGAAGCCCTTGGATTAGCACCAAAAGCACAAATTAATGCTTTAATTTCAGCTTTCGAAAATCAGGATTCGAACGAAATTCTACAAATTGTGCGAGATGTTCGCAGTTCTGGCGTGGATTTGAAGAATTTTGCCAGCCAGCTTTTAAATTTTATTACTGAAAATGTTGGTAAAAAACCATATCTTTCGCAATTTTTAGTGCCGCTAACACGAGCGGAAAAGTCAAATTTTATTGAAATGGAATTACTTTCGATTTTTATTCAGCCGAGTTTTACACCACAGATTTCAATAAACCAAAATGTATCGCAACAAATTCAGCAAAAAACAGCTCCAGGGCCAAAAGCTAAAAGTCAAAAAACGGCAGAAATTTCAAAAAGTAAATCAAAAAATCAGCCAAACTTACAAAAAGAAACTTTCGAAAATTCGCCGAAAACTGAAGATGATGAAGATAAAATAGAAATTTCACAAAAAGATGAAGAAGATAAATCTTTGAAAAGTGAAATTCCAGAAAGCCTAGATGAAGTTCAACCAAAAAATGACAATAAAAATCAAGATCTGGGCGAAAAGAAAGAATTTAAATGGGCAGACTTCTGGGGTGCGATTGATGAGGGCGACAAGGGAGTTCAAACGATTTTAAAACAATCTGGCCATATTTTCGAAAATGATAAAATTAAAATTTATACAGGCAGGCCTTTTAGCCAAAAACAACTCGAAAAGGCGAAGGCTCAAGCTTCAATGAGAAAAGCTTTAGAGAAAATTAATGCGGATGGCTGGGCAATTGAAGTTTTTGGAACAGCAAAACCTGCGAGCGACCCAGCAATTGCAAGTGTTCAGGATTTAATGGGGGGTGGAGAAATGGTAAAAATTGATGAATAGCGAGAAAACTGGTGGTAAAATTCCGCCACATAATTTAGATGCCGAGATGAGTTTGATTGGAGCTATTTTGATTGATGAGGAAGTTTTAATTGATATTGTAGAGACCGTGAAAGCGGTAGATTTTTACGACAAACGCCACGCCACAATTTTTGCGTCGATTATTCGACTTTATGAGCATCACCAGCCAGTCGATCTTCTAACGCTTACGAATGAACTTAAAAAACGGGAAGAGCTTGACGCAGTTGGTGGTTCAAGTTATTTAGCAGAATTAACAAACTATGTCCCAACAGCTTCACACGCAGCAAGTTATGCTGAAATTGTTGCTCAGGCGGCGGTTCGAAGACGACTAATTAAAGCTGGTGGCGATATTACTGAATTAGCTTTTAATGAAGAATTAACCGTTCCACAACTTTTAGGTCAAAGTGAAGCTGAGCTTTTCAGCGTCTCAGATGCAAGCTTGAAACAAGATTTATCTTCAATGGAAGATATTTTGAATGATTCTTTCGAAAGATTGGATGAGCTTTATAAAAATAAAGGGGCAATCCGTGGGATTCGAACAGGCTATCGTGATCTAGACAACAAAACAGCAGGTTTACAGCGTTCAGATTTAATTATTCTTGCCGCCCGACCAGCGATGGGAAAAACAACTTTCGTAACAAATCTAGCCTACAATATTGCTACGATCGAGAAGAAATCAGTGCTTTTCTTTAGCCTCGAGATGAGTAAAGAACAGCTTGTCGACCGTATGCTCGCAGATGCCGCTGGAGTTGATTCGTGGAATATTCGAACGGGAAATTTGAGTGATGAAGACTTCGCAAAACTAGCTGACGCAATGGGTGAGATGGCTGAAGCTCCGATTTTTATTGACGATACGCCAGGTGTAAGTGTTCTCGAGATGCGAACAAAAGCACGGCGCGCTGCACATGATGGAGAACTCGGCTTAATTGTTATCGACTACCTCCAGCTAATGCAAGGAAGCGGCTCAGCAAAATCTTCAGCAAACCGTGTTCAAGAGGTTTCAGAAATTTCCCGTGGCTTAAAGTTACTTGCGCGTGAGCTAAACGTACCCGTAATTGCGCTTTCACAGCTCAGCCGTTCAGTTGAAAGTCGTGATCCTAAAATACCCCAGCTTGCTGACCTCCGTGAGTCTGGTTCTATTGAACAAGATGCAGATATCGTAATGTTTCTTTATCGTGAAGCTTATTATAACCCCGAAACTGAGCGTGAAAATATCACCGATCTCATTCTAGCCAAACATCGCCACGGCCCAGTTGGCACAATTGAGCTCTATTTCCACCCAGAACGACTCCGCTTTATGTCACTTGACCGCAAGCATGGTGAATAAATTCTAAAAACGCAATTACTCCTCATTTTTGCGGTTTTTCAAAATTGATTTTTCATTTTCTTTAGCGTATAATTATGGTTATGGATAAATTTCATAATCACAAAAATGAGCTTTTAATAAGATCTATGCTCGGTATAATGATTTTCTTGTCCGAAATTGTGATTATTTTTATTACTAATCCGCTAAATTTTAATAATTTTATAGTGATATTTTTTACACTTTTTACTTTAAATTTAGCTTTTATAATATTTGGAGTTCGTCAAAAACAAACTCGCCAAAAAATGCTTGAAGCTCACAAAAATGCCGAAGATTCGCGAAATAGGATTTTAACAATTATCAATAGCTTGACTGATGGGGTTTTAAGTATTGATTCACACGGAAAAATTGAATTATACAATTCTGCAGCGCTTGAAATTCTGGGTGAAAATGGTGAAATTTTGAATAAGAACCTTTCGAAAATTTGTAAACTTACCAAAATCAACACAAAAAAATTCGAAATTCAAGAGATTCTTAAGGCAGGAAAATCGTATTTCTCAACCAATGATTTAATCCTTCAAAAAGAAGATGAAGCACTACGAATTGAAATTGAAATTATTAAAATTAAAGAATCTTTTTCAAAAAAATCAAGATCTAATTTAAAAAAATTCGTAGTAATTTTACGCGATATTACCAAGCAAAAAACACTCGATGAAGAGCGTGATGAATTCATTAGTGTTGTGAGCCACGAACTTCGCACACCAGTGGCAATTTTGGAAGGTTCTTTGAGTAATTTACAACTATTAATTAGCAAAAAAGCACCTTTTAAAATGCTTGAAAAATCCGCCAAAACTGCTTACAACCAAAATAATTTTCTTGCAACAATGGTCAATGATCTCTCGATACTGTCGCGCACAGAAAGAGGAATTGGCGAAGGAATAGAAGAGATTGATCCAAAAGAACTCGCCGAGACACTTTTTAAAAAATATCACAAAACAGCTTTCGAAAGAGGCTTAAGCCTCAATTTAAATATTGGAAATAAACTTAATCATGTTAAAGCCAGTAGACTTTACCTAGAAGAATTATTACAAAATTTTATCACAAACGCCTTAAAATATACACGCGAAGGCTCAATTGAAATTTGTTTTAAAAATTCGCAAAAAGGTGTAATTTTTGAGATTAAAGATACCGGGATTGGAATTAGCTCAAGAGATCAAAAACGGATTTTCGAAAAGTTTTACAGGAGTGAAGATTGGCGAACGCGAGAAACTGGCGGCACAGGCTTAGGGCTTTATATTTCTTCAAAATTGGCGGCGAAAATTGGTACAAAAATTCAGCTCGAGAGCAAATTAAACCACGGTTCGAAATTCTTTTTTGAACTACCAAAAATTAAAAAATAGATTTTTGTATATTTTTTGCTTTTTTAAAAATTTTATGGTATACTTGACATATCAAGCCTAATAGGCTTTTTAATTTTGGAATAGGAGAAAGATGGCGAAGAAAGAAACCAAAATAACTCGCGTTAAAGCAAAAGACGCAAAATTGAAACCTGAAAAGGAAATTTCGAAAGTAAAAATGAGTAAATATGCCGCAAAAGTTTCTGGCATTAAAACAGATAAAAAAGCCAAAAAACCAGCACCAAAATTTGTGCGAATTTTAGCAAAACCGTTTAAATTCGTTATGATTCCATTTGTTGCGCTTGGTAAGTATTTAGTAGCTTCTTGGAGAGAACTAAAACTCGTTCGCTGGCCAACGCGCAAAGAAACTTGGAAAATGACTAGTGCTGTGATTGCGTTTTCTGTAGGATTCGCAACATTAATTTTATTACTAGACGGCTTATTCAACTGGATTTTTAAAACACTAATTAAGTAATTTTGAAAGGTATTTATGGCAAATAAACGATATGATGATTCCCGACAATGGTATGCTGTGACAACTTTAGCGGGATATGAAGATAAAGTTGCGGAAAATCTTCGCCAGCGAATTGAAGGTGTAGATATGGCTGACAAAATCTTCGATACACTTGTTCCGAAAGAGAAGCAGATTGAAGTTAGAAATGGAAAACGCAAAGTTGTTGAACGAAAAATTCTTCAAAGCTATGTTTTGGTTGAAATGAAATTAACCGAGGAGACTTGGTTTGTTGTTCGAAATACACCAGGCGTGACTGGTTTTATTGGCTCAGATTCACCAACACCAGTTTCTGAAAAAGAAATGCGTGATATTCGCCGCCGAATGGGCGCCGAAGAGCCAATGTTTGAAATTAACTTTTCTGAAGGTGAAATTATTAATATTATTGATGGTCCGTTCAAAGGTTTCGAAGGTGCTGTTTCCGAAATTGATGCCGTGAAGGGTAAGATTAAAGTGATGGTTTCAATGTTTGGCCGTGAAACACCAGTCGAACTCGACATTCTTCAAATTGAAAAAATCTAATTTTAAATTTTCAAAAGCTAAAAAACGCTCAGAATTGAGCGTTTTAATTTGGTTTAAAATTAAATAAAGCCTCGGTGCGAAACCGAGGTAAATTGGAGGTTTTATAGCTACACCATAGCTTTACGCTGGCGAATAACATTAACGATTTTTTGAGCTCTTTGCGAGTCCTCTTCAGATATATTCATTTTTAAAATTCTATTTCCAATCTTACCATAAAAATTGACTCGGTGAAAAACTTCTCCGCTCGAATGAAAGAAATCTGCTTGAAAATCACCAGAAATGTTAAAGAAAATCGCTGCTATTGCGCGTTCAATTGCTGATTGAATTTTCAATAATTCAGTAGTTCCGGAGCAAGGATTTGTTCGAAAATATCCACGATGAGGGTGAGATTCTTCAATATCTCGAACTAATAAATTTTCTGATTTATCGTTAAAAGATATTTTTAAAATCTTTAGATCAAGCTTTTCGAAAAACTCATATGGAGACTCACCAATACTTGGATTTATTTCAATCGCCTCAATCGGTAAGAAAATTACAGTCTGGTTTAAATTCAGCAACTCTTCTTCTTTCCAGATTTCAACAGTAGAAAAGTCAATATTTTGAATAACCTTAAGCATATCTATACCTCCAATAATAAAATGTACGCTTTCAAAAATTTGAAAGATGTTTTGCGAAAAATCGCAATAAATATCATACAATATTTTTTGAAATAAGTCAATAAGCTATATTCAAAATAGCTATTGAAATTTTCGAAAGTTTATGCTAAAATTAATACGTTACGCACTTGAATTATCAAGTATAAAATTATTTAAAGGGAAATTATGGCAAAAAAAGTTATTGGAAATTTGAAACTTCGAATCCCAGCTGGCCGTGCAACAGCAGGTCCTCCAGTTGGTTCAACACTTGGTCAATGGGGTCTAAATATGATGGACTTCATCAACCCATTTAATGAAAAAACTAAAGATATGATGGGTAAAGATGTAATTGTTCACCTTCAAGTTTTCGAAGACCGAACTTTCACTTGGAAATCACTTGGTCAACCAGTTGATGATATGATTCGAGACCGAGCAGGAATCCAAAAAGGTGCAGGAAATTCAAAAACTGATAAAGTTGGTAAAATTACGAAAACTCAATTGCAAGAAATTGCTGAAGCTAAAATGGAACACTTGAACGCAGTTTCACTTGAAGGCGCTATGAAAACTATCGCCGGAACAGCTCGTTCAATGGGCGTTGAAATTACTGAATAATATTCTTGAAAATCGCTCTTCTGGGCGGTTTTTAAATTGCAAAAAAAATATTTTTATGCTATACTTTAACAGATGAAAAAAGCTTTAAGTTTCGAAATTAAAACTCGCCTTAATGGTACTTTAGCAAGAACTGGCGTAATTCAAACTCCACACGGTGAAATTAAAACCCCAGCTTATATTGCAGGCGGAACTAATGCCACAGTGAAAGCAATGACGCCCGAGCAAATTCGCTCAACTGGTGCACAGGCCGTGCTAGCAAACACCTACCATTTAATGCTTCGGCCTGGTGCAGATATTCTAGCGAAAGCTGGCGGAATTCATAAGTTTATGAATTGGAGCGCACCAACCTTTACTGATTCGGGTGGATTTCAGGTTTTTTCGCTCGGAATGGCTTATAAAAAGGGAATTGACGCAATTTCACACATTTCGAAGGGTGATTCAAATTTAGCACGCCATAACTCAAATCAGCTCGCAAAAGTTAGTGAAGACGGAGTTTGGTTTAAATCTCACATTTCGGGCGAAAAGATTTTTATGAGCCCCAAAATTTCAATGGAGCTTCAGCATAAAATTGGTGCCGATATTCATATGGCTTTCGATGAATTAACTTCGCCACTAGCTGGCCGAGTGCAAATTAAATCCGCATTAGATAAAACTCATTTTTGGGCTGAAAAGTGTTTGAAACGCCACAACGAATTAAATGCTGAACACATTGCAAAAGGTGAAAATCTACAAGCGCTTTTCGCGGTAGTTCAAGGTGCGCGAGAAGAAGATTTTCGAAAAGAAAGTGCGAGTTTTTTGGGCTCGAGAGATTTTGACGGCTTTGGGATTGGTGGAATTTTTCAGCCAGAAGAAATCCCCGAAGTGTTAACTTGGGTGAACACAAACTTACCAGAAAAAAAGCCACGACATCTATTAGGAATGGGTGCACAGCCGGCTGATCTCTTTTTAGGCGTGGAATATGGTATTGATACATTTGATTGCGTAGCGCCAACTCGTCAAGCTCGAAACGGTGCAATTTTTACTTATTCTGGGCGAATTAATATTAAAAACGCCAAGTTTAAAGAAGACTTCACACCGATTGACAGCGATTGCAATTGTTACACTTGCCAAAATTTCACAAAAGCGTACGTTAATCATCTTTTCCGTGCGGATGAAATTCTTGCCAGCACACTTGCTTCAATTCATAATGAATTTTTCGTAATTAATACCGTTGATAAAATCCGTGAGAGTCTTGAAAACGGCACTTTTTTTGAATATAAACGCCAATTTTTAACAAAATATTATGGTGAAGAACGAGTAAAAGACTTCGAAACTAAGCAAAATGAAAATTCGCTGCAAAATTAAGCCAAATTCGAAAAAAGGAAATCTCATTCAAAAATCACAAGATGAAAATGGTGAGTTTTTTGAGATTTTTATTCGTGAGCCAGCAATTGAAGGAAAAGCAAATCTGGCAGTAATCAAACTTTTGGCAGAAGAATTCGGCGTTTCGAAAAGTCAAGTTTCCTTGAAAACTGGCGTAAAATCACGATTTAAGATTTTCGAAATTGAAAAATAACAAATCTAGCTCCATAAAAGCAATTCTATTTTAGTCATAATTAAATAGAGAATAGAGATTACTCCTTCGATTGTTAGTTGGCAAGTTTAATTTATAGCACAAATAACTACAATATTTTATATAATAATTTTGCAATCAGTTCATTTTATAGTATAATTTAGCTATGTTTAAAGAATTATCTCAATCAATTAGAGATTATGCAAAAGAGCAATCAACTGATTCAGTGAAGCGATATTACAATGATATAGCAGACGCCTTGGATGATGAAGAATTTCTTTATACTCTATCAAATACAGAAGTTTTAGATCGACTATATTATCTTCGAAATGACTTTAACTACTATATATCCAGTAAAGGTAATCACCAGGAAGCATTAAATACAATCTATACTAACTATGTTATATATAGATCAGAATCGAAGCAGGCTATCAGTAAATTTTCGCAAAAAGTTAGAGATTTTGAAGAAAAAATTCAAAAAAGTGAAGAAAGAATAGATGAAATTAACAGAGTTGCAGCTATTTTATCTGGCGCTGAGATATTAGAAGCTTATGCTAATGATTTTAATGAAGAAGCTGAAGAGCATAAAGAGAAATCGAGAAAATGGTTGATAGGATTAGCCATATCTGTTGGTATATTTACTGCTATTATTGCATTTCTTCTAAATATTCAAATCTTTGACTTCTCAACAATTGAAGGATTTCTAGCTGGCGATATAAAAAAGGCAGCAGCAGATAATTTGAAAACTTTAGTATTTATTATAAAGGGCTCAATAATTATAGCTTATGTTCAAATTCCGTTATTTATTAGAAAAAATTACTTTGCAGAAAAGCATTTAGAACAATCATCAATTCATCGCCGAAACGTATTAAAAGCTCTACACGCAGTTTATAAAACAATAAGTAATCAAGAAGAAAGAGATAAAATACTCACAGTTGGCGCAACTATTGCATTTTCAGAGCCAGAAAGCGGATTTATTACTAGAAAAGAAGGTGCTGGTGGAGATGACAATATTGAAGCTATTTTAAAAGTAATCAGTAAATAAAAGCGAAAGAATGGCAGCGATACCCGAACCAAAATCGGGCGCATTACCGTTCTTTTATGTTTTAATAGAGCTGCAAAATAAAAAATCAATATTACCTAATTGTTTTGCTGGTTTGAGTTTTGCCTTCAAGCTCTTGATTTTTTCGAGCTATTACTCAAACTTGATTTCGTTAGTGTTTTTGATAAAATTCTTTCTTCATTAGCTCAGCTAGTCCGATAGTAAAAGGTGGGCAACCTATCAGCTCAACAGATCTGATGAATGAATAAATTTTGAACTATTGGCTCGCAATCTTTAATCTTTACTATTTTTATGGTTCTGTTCTTAGTTTTTTTAATTTATAGCTGCCAGATTGTTAATAAACACAACTATTATCAGGTTTTTGTTAGACTGATGAAGAGGCTTAAAACCAAAGTCCCCTCAATTCGTATAACAAAAAAGAGTGCAGCGTCGCCACAATACTGCGCTCTTTTGGTCTTATCTTTTTCTATATAATTAAAAAGCCAAGACAAAGTGTTTACAATAAACATTTCATCTTGGCTGGGATGGAGGGATTCGAACCCCCGAATGGCGGGACCAGAACCCGCTGCCTTACCACTTGGCGACATCCCAATGCTTCTCAATTATATCAAAAAAAATAATGCTTTTCAAGAGCTTTTCGAAAACCTTTTATTGACAAAACTAATATTTTGTGCTATAATTTGACTATTCAAGCTTTTGCTTGAAAATTTTCATCAGGAGGATCCAAAATGGATCAACTTTTATTACAGGAAGTGCTGCTTCAAGCAATTCAAAAAAATTCAGAATTGGTATTTGAAGCGGACGGAAACAAAGTTATCAGCATAAAGCCCGACTCAGCATATAATTTAGATAAAGAATTAGTTGAGGTTCGAGGTTTAGCAAAGATTGTTTATCTTGAAGGCGAAGCACCGAACCGATTCATCTCAAGGAGGGAACTTAAAAAGATCTGCTTATGGATTGACGAAGACTTCAAGGTCAAAAAGTTGCTAGAGGACGAAAGAATTCCACAAAGAGCTGAAGAATCCCTCAAAATACCGCACAATCCTTATAGTAAAGACGATGCCTTTAAAGGAGAAATCGAGACACCGCCATTTTTAAGGAAATCCTTCATCTAAAGTCGCATTTGCGGCTTTTTTATTACGCTCAAGCTTGCATTTTAAAAAATCTTGTTATAAAATTTAAACAATAAGCTTCTCGGTTCGCCGAAATCTATAAGCTTATGGGGGAGGCTCATTATGAGCAGTATTTTCATTAAAGTAGTCGATGAAGCCGTAAGCAGCGAAAGACAGCTTTCGGTTGAGCTCAACAAAATCAAACCCGTTAAAATCGAAGGTGAACCTGCAGAGCGAATCGTGAAAAATCTCGAAACGCTCCTTGAGGGAAAGGATTCCCTTAGAATAACGGCTGGAGTCAATATTTTTAGTGATAGGCTAGTATTGATGGAAGAAATCTTTGACACTTTCAATGAACAGCACGTTAATGACTCGGCTTGTTATTATCAAATTCGGGAAAATTTGAGCGGAGATTACGGTTTCGAAATTTATTGCCGGAGCGGTAGTAGTGTTGAAATCAAAAGAATTCGTTCGAATTAAATTAATGTGGAACCTCGCAATTTTGCGGGGATTTTTTTAGTCTTGATTTTTCTCTAAAAAAGTTGTATAATATTAAAAGCGCTCTTTTGGGTAGCACATTAGAAAGAAGGGCTTTTTATGGCTTTTTATATTTTTGTTTTTTGCACTTCTGCTGGTGATGAACTTCTTTATGAAGGCGACAGCGACAAACTTATGCGAGACTTAGAATTCTCAATTAATGGATCAAATTGTACAGGAACGGTTTTGGTTGAGGACGAAAAATTACCAATTCGAAAAGAAGTTTTTGAAGAATTATCACAAATTCGAAAATCTTTCGGTAAGAAAAAAATTACCGGTTTTGATATTTTCGATAGTTTTCAGTATTCGAAAAATCGAAAATTTAGCGTTGAATTTCTTGAAGAAAATACAATTGAAGTTACAAAAATAGAGGAGGAAGAAGATGGCTTATAATGTTAGTGGAAGGGCTTTGAAAGAACTGAGAAAGCTAACAAAAGAAAACCCTTCAGGAATCTTTGATAAAGAAGAGGTAAAAAGTCTCTGGGCATATATTCAAGAATATTGCCGAATCGGAGCTAATAAAAACCAAACCTTCTTTCGTTTCGAAAGTGCTGGACAAATCTACGAAGTCGATTTAATCGGTGAATCACTAGTAGTCTGCAAACGCAATTAGAAACACTCTTAAAATAAAACCCTAAACAAGGGTTTTTAATTTTAAATGAAATTCAATGCTAAAATTTTTATTTTTAAGCATAACCATTTCTGTAAAAATTACAACATCCTACATATAACAGATTAAAAATTGTGGAAAACTTAAAATTAGCTTAAAATTATGTAAAAATATTGACTTTTAGGTTAATTCGTGATAGAATTTAAAAGATAATATCAAAAGAAAACAGACAAGGAAAATGCGAGGAATATGTCTGAATTACCAGAAAAACAAGTAAAACGGCTAAAAAGCTTGATTCAAGAAGCGGAAACGAATCTTGCGGCAGCCAAAGAATTACTCATAAGCATTAGCGGTGAAGATAACACCGTGACAGCTCCAAGTAATTCAATCATTGAAAGCCCTCATGGCAAAGTTATTGAAGGTGTTTTCGATGGTCAAACTATGATTGGTCCAGATGGCAAAAATTACCCAGTTCCAGCAAATTATGCTTCGAAATCAAAGCTTGTGGAGGGCGATATTTTGAAGCTTACAATCAATGAAGATGGTGGGTTTATCTATAAGCAAATTGGTCCAGTTCCGCGAAAACAAATTATTGGAACGCTCGTCAATCACGATGGTTCGTTCTTTGTTGAGGCAGGGGGTAATGAATATAAGATCCTACTTGCAAGCGTGACTTATTTCCGTCTTCAAGCTGGCGACCAGGTCACAATTATTATCCCAGAAGACAACACCGATACCACTTGGGCTGCGGTCGAAGCTTCATTCTAAAAAATTTGAGAGATTTATATTAGTTAAAAATCGTGCGAAACTATTGCGAGGTCGCACGATTTTTAATTTATTTGCTTTTTTCGAAAACTTGCTAAACATAACCGCTTATGCTAAAATAAGTAAGTTAATTATTAACCTTAAGTACATTGACAAAAGTAATATATATTTCAATATTATAACACAAAAAACCGCCTAAGCACGGGTGGGCATCGCTTAGACGGTTTTTTATCTCTTCGACGCACCCGCTAAGGCTCGAAAACTTCGAAGCTGAAAACCCACCAAAATTCAACAAGGGTTCACCGGTCAAAGAGGTTACTGTGTGCAATATTTATAATTCTTATAATATATAAAGGAGGGATACAGAATTATTAAAATATATTGCACACTATAACAATAGATTTAAGTTTCATTGACAAATTTTTAAATCATTTTATCAATATTTATATATTATCATAAACTTACAACAATGTCAACACTATTTTAGGATTTTATGGAAATTATTAAAATTAAACCTATATCATTAGATTATTTAAAAGATTTACAACATATTCCAGACCCACCAAAACAGCTTTTTATGCGAGGTCAACTACCTTCGAAAAGAGTTAAAACCGTAGCAATTGTAGGAACTCGCAAGCCGAGCGCTTATGGTAAAGAGGTTGCAACTAAAATCGCTAGTGAATGCGCCAAAAACGGTATAGTGGTAGCGAGCGGCTTAGCTTTAGGAATTGACTCGGTTGCACATCGGGCAGCTCTTGATAGCGGCGGGATTACTCTGGCGGTTCTTGCAAATGGTGTTGATAAGATTTATCCACGTTCACATGAAGCTTTAGGGAAGAGAATTCTTGAAAATAACGGAGTAATCTTGAGTGAATATCCAAATGGAACACCAGCCCAACCTTGGCAGTTTTTGGCGCGCAACAGAATTGTTTCAGGTCTTGCTGATGCTGTAGTAATTATTGAAGCTGCCGCCCGTAGCGGAACTCTCTCAACTGCAAATCATGCCCTCGATCAGGGAAAAGAAATTTTTGCCGTTCCAGGAAATATTACCTCACCACTTTCTGCGGGCTGCAATCAGCTCATTAAGAATGGTGCAAATCCTTTAACCTCAGTTGAAGATTTACTTGATTTTTTAATTCCAGACCGTTTCGAAAAACAGGCCAAGCTATTTCAGGGCGATACACCAGCCGAAAATGCAATTCTCGAAATTCTTTCAAAAAATGGCACAACAGCTAGCGATTCTATAATTAAGCAATCTGGGCTTTCTGCGAGCGATTTTAATCAAGCTGCAACAATGCTTGAAATTAAAGGATTGATTTCAAATAATGGTGGAAATATTTGGAGCTTGAAGTAGATTTTTAAAAAGAAATGTGATATACTAAAAAGAATGAAAAACTTAAAAATTAGCGATTTTTGGATTTATAAATTTCGTTACCAAATTGGAATTGGAATTTTATCACTTAGCTATCTTGCGATAATTATTTATACTTTATTTTTTGCACCAAATGGACTAACCGCTGGAGAAATTGAAAGTGCCAAAAGTTCAGTGAATTTAAACTTTTCAAATATTTTCTCAAAGAATATTCTAGATTTTCCATTTAGATTTCTACAAAAAACCAGTATTGATATTTTTGGTTTAAGTAATTTTGCAATTAAATTACCTTCCGTTTTAATTTCTCTATGTTCTATATTCTTCATAACAAAAATCTCGGGAATGTGGTTTTCAAAACGTGCCTCTATTTTAGCTTCTATTATTGCAATAACATCAAGCCAGTTTTTTTTCATTGCTCAAAATGGAACGAGTGAAATCCTTTATATTTTTTACCCAATTTTGCTAATTTGGAGCGGAATGGAATTCATAAAAGAACCAAAAAAACGCCAAATTTTCACTTTAATTTCAATTTTAGGGCTTAGTTTTTATACACCACTCAGCTCTTACATTGCGCTAGCATTTTTAATTACAATTTTAGTACATCCACATTTACGGTTCATCATTAAAAAATCACCAAATTCCCAAAAAAATGCGGCGCTGGTATTATTTTTGATAATAACTTTACCACTTTTAGTTTCGATCTTTTTCGATTTTTCAATCTTGAAAATAATTTTTGGAATTCCAAATTCGCTAAAAATTTTCGAAAATATCAAAAGCTTAGTTTTGGCGCTTTTTAGTTTTTCGAATCCAATTAGTAATGGAATGATTTCGCCAATAATCAATCCAGCAACTTCAATTTTAATTGCAATCGGGTTATATTTTACATTCATTGCAAAACATTCCGCAAAAAGTTATTTAATCAATATCTGGACAGCAATTCTAATTTTAATTTGTATTATTAATCCCACAACGATTACAATTCTTTTTACGCCAATTTTGATTTTAACAATTACAGGGCTCCAAGGTTTAATTAATACTTGGTATGCGCTTTTTCCAAAAAACCCTTATGCTCGATTTTTTGGCTTAATTCCAATTTCGATTTTTGTCTTCAACCTATTGATCACTAATCTTTCAGTTTTTGCTTTAAGTTATCAATATTCGCCACAGCCGCTCGCCGCTTTTAGCCAAGATTTGAGCATTTTACTTGAAAAAACAGATTCAAACCGTATATTAATGGTTTCGAAAAATGAAGAAGATTTCTATAAAACACTTGAGCATCAAGGTAAGGCAAAAGTAAAAAATAAGTTCGAAGATTCTGAAGTGATTCTTTCGAAAGAAGCTTACCAAAACACAAAAATTCCAGCAAATTACAGCATAAAAAGAATTTTAGTTTCAAACCGTAAATATAATGCTGATAGATTTTATATTTTGCAGCGTGGTTGATTTTCAAGTATTTTTTTGATAAAATTAGAAGAGTAAATTATTTTTAAATGGAGGAATTATGGCAGGAATTAAAGACCAAATGAAAATGGTGCGCGAACTACAGAAAGCACAAAAAGAGCTAAAAAAAGAAATTATTGAAGTTGAGGCAGGTGAGGGTGCGGTCGTAATTCAGTTTACCGGTGAGTTAAAAGTAAAAAGTGTAAAACTCAACCCAGAGTTGATTGATTTCGAAGACATTGAAGAGCTTGAACATTGGATTCAAATTGCAATTCGTGATGGCTTGGAAGAAGCTCAGAAAGTTGCTGCTGAAAAAATGCAGCCTTTAATGGGTGGTTTGGGAAACTTGGGACTTTAATCTTTTCGAAAGAGAAAAATGTCACAAATTCTGCCTCAAGCATTAACTGAAACCATTGAAAATCTCGGCAAGCTCCCTGGCGTTGGTTCACGAACAGCCGAACGCTATGCTTATTATTTACTAAAAAATAATACCACTATAAGTGAAAAAATTGCCGATAGTCTTTTAAATTTGCATAAAAATGTTAAAAGTTGTCCTATAACTTTTGCATTGATTTCAAAAGATGAAGAAATTTCACCGCTTTATACTGATGAAACTCGTAATAAAAAGCTAATTGCAGTCGTTGAAGAGCCGCTAGATATAATAGCCCTTGAAAAAACAAAACATTTTAACGGAACCTACCATGTTTTAGGCGGGGTTATTTCGCCAATTAATGGAGTTACACCCGATCAATTACATATTCGCGAGCTTGCTGAAAGAATTTCGAAAGATAAAGTTCAAGAGATAATTATCGCAACAAACGCTAGCGTTGAAGGCGAAAGTACAGCACTTTATATTCAGAATTATTTACGCGAAAAATGCTTCGAGAACTTAGTAATTTCACGACTTGCACGCGGTCTACCAGTAGGTGTTGACTTGGAGTATGCTGACCAGATCACTTTAAGTCATGCTTTAGAAGGACGAAAGGCAATTTAATGAATTTCGAAAATGCAAAAAAAATAGTTGATAATGCAGAAAAAATTTGCGTTATTCAGGCTGAAAACCCTGATGGTGATAGTTTAGGGTCAGCTTTAGGATTAGAAGAAATTTTAAGCGAATTAGGCAAAAAAGTTAAACTTTTCTGTCCAGTTGATATTCCTAAATATTTGCGATATTTTAAGGGCTGGGATAGGGTGGAAAGTTCAATTTATGAAAAATTTGACCTTTTTATTATTGTTGATACAACTAGCAGTATTCTGCTATCTAAAATAATTGAGAACCCGCTTTATAAAAACTTGCTCGAAAAAACGCCAGTTTTAGTTATTGATCACCATACTGATGCAACACCAGATTTATTTTTTAAACACGAATTAATTTTAGAAGAAGCTAGTTCAGCAGGTGAATTAATTTTCGAAATTGCAAAAGCAAATCACTGGAAGATTAACGAAAACGCTGCGCAAAATTTACTTGGGGCAATTTTTAGCGATACACTTGGGCTTTCAACAAGCAATACTTCAGCCAGAACTTTTGAAATTGCAGGTAATTTAACAAAACTTGGAGCAAATTCAGCCAAGCTTGAAGAAAATCGCCGTGAACTTTCGAAAAAAGCACCTGAAATTTTAAAATATAAGGGTGAACTAATTCAGCGAATTGAATATTTTTTAGATGGAAAATTAGCGGTTGTGCATATTCCATGGAGCGAAATCAAAGAATATTCAGATAAATACAACCCAAGTGTTTTGGTCATTGATGAAATGCGAATGGTCGAAGGCGTAGAGGCTTGTGTGGCTATAAAAACTTACCCAGACGGTAAATTAACAGGTAAAGTTCGTACAAATTCACCAGTCGCAGCCGGTATCGCTGGTTATTTTGGTGGTGGTGGTCATGCTTATGCTGCAGGTTTTCGAATATATGAGAATTATGATGAAGTTTTACGAGAGCTGATTGATTGTTGCTGGAAAATTTTGAGCTAAAAATCTATAAAGCTTAACTAGAGTTACTAACAAGTATATTTTTAATATATTGGTTAAGATTTTTCATTCTATTTAATATTTCTTATTTTCGAAAATATTTATAAAGAAATTACCATAATTAGCGGAGCGGTAACCACAGCATTTCAACTTATTTACCAATGACATTTACCGTCAATAAAATCTATATTATTCTGTTAAAAATCGTTTGAATAGGTTTTATAAATTCTGATACGCTTTTTCATCAGCGTTAAAATATCGCATTATTGATAAAACTAGAGTTGTCACCATAACTAATTCAATCATGGTAATAATAGAGTAAAGAATAAAAAGGATATCCGATCATTTCACACCTTTTAATATATTTTTAATCTTAGTAATATTTTTTCCATTTTCTAGGTCTTATTTATAACATTCTTTATTATATTCTTACTTTTAAAAAAATTATTTTCCTGTTTTACGCATATTTATTGTCAGTACTTCTTATCCTTTTAAGCTATAAAAGTTCGCCTCAATTGATTCAACAAAATACCTCGTAAAATTATACCCACTACAGAAATATAAAAAGACTGCTTCGCTATCACAAAACAGTCTTAATTCTCATATTGGTGACCTCACGGGGAATCGAACCCCGATTGCAAGGATGAGAACCTTGTGTCCTAACCGTTAGACGATGAGGCCAGTGTTTTAATTTTACCAAATCTAGCCCAAAAAGTCAATTACAGTTTCAAGATAAATGTTATTCTCAGTTTTTAATTTTCGCTTGCTTTATTTGAAATTATCTCAATTGCTTCAGTTAATAGATTCAATTCTTTTAAAGAAATATTACCAAAGGTTTCTTCACACCATTTAACTAGTATTTGCTGCCGAATCTTTAATTTTTCTTTACCAAGTTTTGTAATTTCAATTTCCCGAATCCGTTTATCTTTCTGGGAGTTTTTCTTTAAAATTAATTTTTTTTCTTCCATTTTGACTAAAACTCGCGAAATGTAAGCTTTATCAACACCAATTTCTTTAGAGATTTCATCCTGCGGAGCAGAAGACTCGCAAATTTTAGTTAAAATTGCAGCTTCAATAGTTGAAACGTCATTTTTCGAAAGCTCGCGTGTTGCATATTTTTGCGCCGAGCGATAAATTGTATTAATTTTTTGCAGCAAATCAAGAATTTTTTCTTCCATAAAATAATTATACTAAATATTGTTGACTTTTACAACGATATTTTATACAATAGAAGAATCGTTGATAAATACAACTATTTTATTAGGAGGAAGATGAAAAAATATTTCAAAAAAATAAAGCAAAATCGTGTGCTTCTAGCTACTTTATTTATAGTAAGTTTTATCCCTGTTATTTATGCTGGAACTTTTTTGGCATCAATTTGGGATCCTTATTCAAAAATCGAAAATCTAAAAATTTCAGTAGTAAACGAAGATGAGCCCATCATTTTTAATGATCAAAATGTTGAGCTTGGCAACAAAATTAGCAACAGTCTTAAACAATCAAAAACTTTAAACTGGCAGTTTACAGATCTAAAAACAGCCGAGAAAAATCTAACCGATGGCGACACTTTTATGATTGTCCATATCCCGAAAGATTTTTCGAAAAATTCAGTTAGTTTTTTGGGAGAAAATCCACAAAAAGTGAATATTTCATTTAAAACAAACGTTTCGAAAAGTAAATCTGGTGAAATGATCTCAACAAATGCAGCGCAAAAACTGAGCGAACAAGTTCGAACGCAAATTAGTGAAAATTACAGTAAGATTTTGCTCGCTCAACTTTCAAATGTTCAAAACGGTTTTTCGAAAGCAGCGAACGGTTTAGAGCAAATTTCAAACGGAATTAATAGTTTGGGCAATGGCTTAAATTCAGCAAACTCTGGAACTGAAAAATTAAAAAATGGCGCGGAAAAATTAAATTCAGCAAGCCAGAAAATGGCCGAAGCGAGCAACAAACTTACTTTTAGTGCAACCGAAATTTCAAATAAAACTAATCTTTTAAGCCAAAAAAGCGAGAACTTGCAAAAAGGATTGCAAGATTTTTCAGCCAAAAGTGAAGAATTTTCGAATGGTTTAAACACGCTAAATTCTGCAATTAGCGATAATTCTGACGCAAAAAATCAAAGTGAGCATTTGCTAGAATTAAATCAAAAAGTGGCAAAAATGCGCGTTTTAGCTGAACAAACTAATGATTCGAATATTAAAAATCTTGCTGATGAATTAGTGGTTTCGGCAAAAAATATTACCACTGATGCGCAAAAAAATGCCAAAAAATCGCAGAACTTACAAACGCAATTTTCACAAAAAGTCGTTCCAGCCGCACAAAGCCTGGCTCAAAATTCACGCAAGATACAAAATTCGCATAGCTTAATTCTAGCAGGCGAAAAACAGCTTTCAACTGGAGTTGCAACTTTCTCAACAAAAATGAATGAGTTCAATATTAATGAACAAAAAATCTCTGAAAACACGACTCAACTTTTGGGCGGAATTAATACTATAAATTCAGGAGTAGGTACGCTAAATTCCGGTGCCGCAAAACTGAAAAACGGCTCAAATCTACTAACTTTACAACTTTCGTCTGGTGCAGAAAAACTTTCGAAAATTAATTTCTCAGATGAATCTGCTAAAGATATCGCAACACCAGTTAAAAGTGAAATTTCGAACAATTCTGGAAATGCAACATATGGAAAAGCGATGGCACCATATTTTATTGCATTAGGTTTGTTTGTTGGAGCGATTTCGTTTAATATTGCATTTCCAATTCAAAATAAACCAAAAAAGAATCGTTCAGCGTTTAAGTGGTGGCTTTCAAGAGTGGGAATTATGGCTGGATTTGCTGGAGTTGAAACTCTAGTTCTTACAATTATTTTTAGTGGAATATTTAATATTTCGCCTGCAAATATAAATTCTTTCGTTTTAAATTCTTACATTTCAGCGTTTTCATTCCTTTTAATCGTTCACGCATTAATGTTTGCTTTTGGTAGGGTCGGTCAATTTATATCAATCGTTTTCATGATTTTACAGCTTGCAAGTAGCGGAGGAATGTTCCCAATTGAAACAACACCTCAAATTTTTCAAAATATAGCGCCATTTATGCCACTTTATTATTCACTAACCGCTTTCAGACAAGCAATCTTAGGTGGATTGTCTCAACCGATTTTCGAAAAATCCATCTTTAGTTTGATTGTTTTTGGTTTAGTTTTTGCTGCTATAAGCTTATTATCGTATTACATTAAAATAAATTCTAGCAGAAGTAAAACTCTTTCTAGTAATAAAATTTAATTTTGACTTTTTTTCAAAAAATTGTTATAATTAAAAGGTTAATAATCAATGTTGGGAGGCGCAAGCCGTTATTACCACAGAAAGGATAAGAAAATGGCAAAGAAAAAAGCCGATCTTATAGAAGAAGCCAAAGCTCTTGGGCTTGAAGTTTCTGAAAAAATGACAATTGCTGAAATCAACGAAGCAATCAAAGGCGCTGAAGCTGCCGAAATCGCAGAAGAAATTGTTGAAGCGGTTAAAGTTGCTGAAATCGTTGAAGAAGTAGCAGAAGAAGTTGAAAAATTCGCAAAAAGCGGAAAACGAAGTAAAAAACACGCCGAAGAAGTAGCTGAAAAAGAAGCAAAAGAAGCTCGAAAAGCTGCAGGCGACACAACTCCATTGGATGGCTCAGAAGCCGTTGTAAAAAAAGGTCCAAAACCAATCACACGACCACGCATCGAACGACGAGGTAAAAAATACCAAGAAGCCGCTAAAAAAGTTGAGAAAGATACTGTTTATAATCTATCTGATGCTCTTAAACTTGCAACGGAAACTAACCCAGCAAAATTCGATGCATCAGTAGAAATTCACGCACGTCTTGGAGTTGATCCACGACAAGCTGACCAGAATATTCGTTCAACAGTTATTCTACCAAACGGAACTGGTAAAGATGTGAAAGTTGCCGTTTTCGCCCCAGAAAGCGAGCATAAAGTAGCCAAAGATGCTGGCGCAAATATCGTTGGTGATGAAGAATTCCTAAAACAACTCGATAAAGAAGAATTGAATTTCGACGTTCTTATTGCAACTCCAGCATATATGCCAAAACTTGGTAAATACGCACGACTTCTTGGCCCACGCGGATTAATGCCAAATCCAAAAGCAGGAACTGTTGCCGCCGACGTTGCAAAAGCCGTTTCTGAAGCTAAAGCAGGTAAGGTTGAATACCGTGTAGATAAACAAGCAATCGTTCACCTTTCAATTGGTAAAGTTTCATTCGGAGCAGAGAAACTTGAAGAAAACGCAAAAGCATTCTTTGATAGTCTTGCTTCACAAAAACCATCTTCAATCAAAGGTGCTTACGTAAAGAGCGTTTCAATCGCAACCTCACAAGGTCCAAGCATTAAAACTGAAAATCCAATTGCTTAATTTAAGCTTTCTGAAAAGCTCGCCCAATCGGCGGGTTTTTCTTTTTTGATTTCGAAAGATAAATATGATATAATAGTTTTAATATGCTAAAATTCTATAATACTCCCAGCCGAAAAATCAAGGAATTCAAGCCACTCAATCCTGAAAATGTTAAAATCTATACCTGCGGTCCAACAGTTTACGCCAGTCCACACATTGGCAACTGGGTAGCATTTATCTACTGGGATATTTTAGTTCGAACTTTACGCTTGAATGGCTATAATGTTACTCGTACAATGAATATCACTGATGTTGGGCATTTAGTTTCCGATGAAGACGATGGTGAAGATAAGTTAGAAAAAGGTGCAAGGCGAGAAGGAAAAACAGCTTGGGAAGTTGCTGAATTTTATACGACAGAATTTTTAAATGGAATGCGAGAGCTCAATTTAATTAAACCCGAAAATCTTTCGAAAGCTACCGATTTTATTCCTGAGCAAATTAAAATTATCGAAGAACTTTCGAAAAAAGGTTTTACTTATGAAACTAGTGATGGAATTTATTTTGATACAGCAAAATTTCCTCGCTACGCTAATTTTGCGCATCTCGATTTAGACAATTTGAAAGCTGGTGCACGCGTAAACTTTAATCCTGAAAAAAGAAACTTAAGTGATTTTGCGCTTTGGAAATGGTCGCCAGCAGGCCAAAAACGCGACATGGAATGGGAATTTAACGGAAAAATGGGCTTTCCTGGTTGGCATTTGGAATGCTCAGCGATTGCAATTAATACTTTAGGCGACACAATCGATATTCACACTGGCGGAATCGACCATATTCCAGTTCACCACACAGATGAGATTGCCCAAAGTGAAACTTTCACAGGCAAGACTTTTTCGAATTACTGGCTACATTGTAATCATATGAAAAGTGAAGGACAAAAAATTTCGAAATCACTTGGTAATGGTTTTAATCTTAACGAGCTAAAATCTCGTGGATTTTCGCCGATAGATTTTAAAATGTTTGTTCTACAAAGCCAATACCAAACCGAGAGTAACTTTAATTTTGAAAGCTTACAAGCGGCTAAGAATCGGCTTAAAAATTGGCAGAACGTTGCAAATATGCGTTGGCAAATTAAAGGAAGTGAAGGGGAAATTCCAAGCCTTGCCACTAAAAATATAATTCTTGAAGAAATTAATGAAAATCTCGATACGCCAAAAGCTTTGGCAAAAATTGATGAGGTTTTTAGTGAAATAATTAAAGCAAATCCTGAAAAGCTAAATTATCAAAATCTAATTGAGCTTTTAGAGTTTATAGATGACCTTTTGGGATTAAATTTACTTGGTTCAACACCGGATATTCCAGATGAAATTAAACAAAAAATCATCGAAAGAAATGCTGCTCGTGCCGAAAGGGATTGGGTGAAAAGCGACAAAATTCGTGATGAATTACTTTCGAAAAATATCGTTTTACGCGATACACCGAAAAAGAGCTTCTGGGAATATAAATAATAAAATCAGCCTTTGAATTTGGGGCTGATTTTACTATTTAGCTATCTAATTACCGATTTTCTTAAGAAGTTCAACAAATTTTTCCGAGTTTTCTTCACGTGTGCGGCGCCTTCGAGATTTTAATTGCTCTTGAACAAGAATCTTTATGCAGGCTGCCAAAGGAATTGCAAGCAATGCTCCAAGTAGGCCAAAAGCATAAACACCAATTGTAAGAGCCACAAAAATTATCAGTGCCGAGAGTTGATTATTTCGAGCTTGAATCATTGGTGAAATTACGTTATTCTCAACTTGTTGATAAATTAAGAAATAAATTAAGAAGAATAATCCCGCAGTAGGGGCATTTAATCCTAAAATTACAGCAGAAAGTAGCCCTGCTATCGTAGCACCAACCATAGGAATCATTCCAAAAATGAAGAGCAAAACTGCAATTGGTGGAACTAAAGCAACGGGCAATCCAAAAATTAATGCTAGAATCGCTGTTGCAATCGAACCGCAAGTTGCGCTAATTGAGCAAATCGTAACAATACTTGAAACATATCCCGAAACTGTTCCATACATTCTTGAAAGAATTCTGCGATGATCTTTTTCGAGTGTTTTATCGGTATAGAAAACTTTAAAGATTTTATCGATCAAGTCTGGTCCTTCAACAAGCATTAGAAACGCCATCGCAAGAATCATAAATAGAGAAATTAACCAACCAACAATTGAAGCGATACTTCCAAAGAAGAAATCACCAAGCTTCGAAACTGAAGAGTTGATTGATCGTGTAATTGAATCGACTGCTTGCGAAATCATTCCTTCAAGATGGTTTTCAACGATAAATCTGCGGATTCCAGATTCCTCGCCGGTATAATTTTTCACAATTTGCGGTAATTCTTTCGAAAAATGTTTAACCTGATCAGCAATAATCGGCGTAAGAAGCGAAATTAATGCTCCTAAAATTAGAACAATGGTAAGATACGCAACTGCGGTTGCCGCCACACGGTTTTTATTTGAGCCGGGTAAAATTTTTGTAATTCTTGCTACTGGATCATTTAAGGCAAGAGCCAAAAAGGCCGCAATTATTATCATAATCAGAACATCTTTTGCAACCCAAATTAATCCTGCAAAAATAATAAAACCAAAAATCACTAGCCAAAAGCGAATGAATGTTTTTGTATCAATTTCAATTTTAACTTTCATAAAAATAATTATATCATATTTTTTAAGTTTTCGAAAGTTAGTTTTTATGTTATACTATAATCTATGAGAAGTGAATTTTGGAGTAAAATTATTGAATCAACTGGCAAAGAAAACGGTAAAAAACTGCCATTTTTCTCGCTAGCGCCAATGGAAGCCGTGACTGATGTAGTTTTTCGACACGTAGTTTCGAAAGCGGCACGACCAGATATTTTTTATACCGAATTCACCAATTCTTCAAGTTTCGCTAGCCCAAAAGGAATCCATAGTACGCGCGGGCGACTAACTTTCACACCAGATGAGCAGCCGATTATTGCTCAAATTTGGGGTTCGCGACCAGACGACATTAAATTTATGTGCGAAAAACTGCCAGAACTTGGATATCAAGCGATTGATATCAATATGGGTTGCCCAGATAAAGCAGTAATCAAAAGTGGTGGCGGAAGCGATTTAATTCGAAACCCTGAGCTTGCCGCAAAAATCATCAAAAACGCAAAAGCCAGCGGTTTGCCAATTTCGGTAAAAACACGACTTGGTTTTTCTAAAGTGGAGGAGTGGCGAGGTTGGCTCAAATTTTTGCTTGAGCAAGAAATTGCAGCTCTAACAATTCATCTTCGAACAAAGAAAGAAATGAGTAAAGTTCCAGCACATTTCGAATTGATTTCTGAGATCTTAGCGCTACGCGATGAAATTGCGCCAGAAACCCTAATTCAAATTAATGGCGACGTTAAAACTCGCGAGCAAGGATTGGAACTTTGGCGAAAATTCCCAAAAATTGATGGAATTATGATTGGTCGTGGTGTCTTCGAAAACCCATTTTGTTTTGAAAAAAATCCGCCGGAAACCGCTCGAAGTTCAAGTGATTATTTAAATCTACTTGAACTTCAACTTGATTTATTCGAAAAATATTCCCGCGAACTCGAAAAGCGCCGTTTTGAGCCATTAAAGCGATTTTTCAAAATTTACGTGCGAGAATTTTCGGGTGCAAGTGAATTACGCGCAAAATTAATGGAAACAAAATCAGTCGACGAAGTTCGAGAAATTTTGAAGGATTTTCGAAGTGCCACGCAAAAATAATAAACAGAAAATGAAGTTTGAACGTTTTGAAATGAAGCTTTCAAGCTCGAAAAAGAAGAGATACGCTTCAAAGTTTGAGGCTGAGAAAGCTGCGGATTATTTGATGACTCTAGATTTTTCGCTTGAACTTAAAGTTTATCAAGATCTAGATGGTGGCTGGTATTTAACTAAGAAAATTTAATATTTTATAAATTTTAATGATTTTTTAAGCTTTTTATGCTAAACTATATTTATGGATAAAAAAGTTATTGTTTACTCAACAAGCTGGTGTGGATTTTGCTCGGCCGAAAAAGACTGGCTTGAACACAACGGTATAAAATTTGAAGCTAAAGATATCGAAGAAGATGCTAAAGCTCGTGATGAGCTACTTGCAAAAATGGGCGGGGAGTTTCGTGGCGTTCCTGTAACGGATGTAAATGGAGAGATTGTGCTCGGTTTTGATCGTGCAAAGCTTTCGAAATTACTTGACATTAAACGATTTTAACTAAAAAAATGTAGCGAAGAATTGAACTTTCGCTACTTTTTTTAAAAAAAAGAAGTATAGAGTAAGTTTATACTTTTAATTTTCGCCAATTTTTATAATTTGATAGTCTTTATTACCAGATTGCATAACCTTTCGAAAATAATTATCATGGCTCACAAAAATAATTGCACCCGAATAATTCTTCAAAGCCCGTTCAAGCTCTTCAATACTTGGTAGATCCAAATGAGAAGTCGGCTCATCTAAGATCAAAATTTGTGGTTCATTCGAAAGCATTTTAATCAGCTGAAAACGCGCCTTTTGCCCGCCAGAAAGTTCACGAATAGGTGTTTCGAAATCTTCAGCAGAAAAGAGGTATTGATGCAAAATTCGATAAATTTTTTCCTCCGTGATTGAAATATTTTGGTCAAGGTAGATTTTTTCAATTGCATCTTTTAGATTCATCTCAAAAAACTCAGAACCAATTTCTTGGCTATAAACTCCAATTCTCGCAGTTTCGTCAAGAAAAATCTTGCCATCGTAGATCTCCGCTTTTTCATTTTCTGCGCCAAAAATCGTTTTAATTAAGCTGGTTTTTCCAACACCATTTCGACCAAAAATCTCTAAAATACCACCAACTTTTAAATCAAAATTTACATTTTCAAAAAGAATTTTTGCGCCATTTTTATTTTCAAGCGCGTCTTCAAGCGAACCATAGCCGAGCGCAAGATTTTCTGCCCGCACCAAACTTCGCACCGAACGTGTTTCTTCATTTTTAATGCCGATTTTAACATTTTTGGCCTTAAATTTTTGATAAGATTTCGCCGCCTTAAAACCTAGGTTTTCAACATTTGCTTGATCAATCCAAAAACTTGGTTTTTCAATCAGCTCCAGATCCGCAAGCTCTTCGCGCGATTTATTTTCGAGCCGCTTAAACCGTTGAATTGTACTCGGATCACGAGCCTTTTCCTTCATCCGTTGATATTCACGAACTTTATCTTTCAAATTCGCAATTCGGCGCTGAATACTTTCAAAATCTTGAATTTGATTAGTCGTCGAAAACATATTCGCCCGCAAATAATCGTCATAATTTCCTTTAAAAATATAAGTTTTGCCATCACGAATTTCGATGATTCTATCAACTTTCGAAAGTACATCACGGTCGTGCGTAATCACTAAAACCGCTTCGTTAGAATTATTCATCCAGTTTAAAAAACGATTTTTGGCGTGAGAATCCATAAAGTTAGTCGGCTCATCAACGAGTGCCAAATCAGCTTTCGAATGGATAATTTTAATCGTATCGACTAAGCGCTTCTGACCGCCCGAAAGTGTTTTCATTTGCCGATTCTCAAAACCACCGAGGCCAAAATCGCGAAGTTCGGCTTTAATTTTATCTTCAATAAAGTGGAAATTTTTCTCTTGAAAGCGATTTAGGGCGTCAGTGTATTTTTCAATTAGTTCCATATCTTCGCCCATTTTTTCAGGAAGTTCAAGTAAAAGTTTCGAAAGATGAGCGTATTCCGGCAGATCATTCAAGATGAAATCAAGCACAGTTTGCTTACCAACGCTAGAATATTCCTGTTGTGTGCTGGCAATAACTGAACCTTTTCGAAAAATCACTTCACCCGAAAAATCTTGGTCTCGGCCAAGCAAAATGCCAAAAAGTGTGGACTTTCCAATCCCGTTTCTCCCGATTAAACCAACTTTTTCGCCTTCATCAATGCTAAATTTTACGTTCTGAAGAAGTTGCTTGTTGCCAAAAGATTTTTCAGTAATTTCTACGCTAAGAATCATATTATTTCTTTAATTTTCGCGAGAGTTTTTCGAACCAATTTCGCGGTTCTTGTTTTTTCTTTTCGATCACAAAATTATAAATTTCTTCAAATTTCGAAATCGTAAAATTCAAATCGTGTTTTTTAATAATTTCAAGCCCATTTTTCGAAAAATCTGCCGCAAGTTTTTTATCGTTTAAAATCTTCGAAATGCTTTCGGCAATTTGTTCAATATTATCAGTTTCACACAAAAAACCGTTCACACCATCTTGACAGATTTCTTTAACCGCACCAACATCAACACCAATCACGGGCCTACCACAAGCTGCCGCCTCGAGAAAGACAATTCCTTGAGTCTCAGTTGGGCTCGCCGAGACAAATACGCTAGCCGCGCGGTGAAAATTCACCAAATCCTCGCCAAGTTGCGTACCCATGAAGCGAACATTTTTCGAAATTCCTAACTTATAAACCAAATTCTCAAGGTTCGGGCGATCGGTGCCATCACCAACAATCACAAGCTGAGCTTTTTTGTTATTTTTTAATACTTCATTAAACGCCAAAATCAATGTCGAAATATGTTTTTCAGCATCAACGCGACCAATATTCATCACGATTGGTGTTTTTTCTGACAGATCGAATTTTTCATAAAATTCTTTCGAAGGTTTTTCAGGAGTAAAACGACTCAAATTAATCCCGTTCGAAACAGCCTCAATCGGCATTTTGGCTTTTTCTGGATTTCGAAAATGGCGTTCAATCGCTTGCTGAGTTGGCATCGTAGCATAATCTGCCTGAAGCGCGAAGCGTTTAGTATAAAGTAAAACTGTACGATTGATAATAGGCGAGAGCGGCGCAAGCATTTTTAAATTATCGAATAAGTTCTCGGGGCTGGAATGATTGGTAATCACCACCGGAATATTATGCTTTCGCGAAAAATCGATCATTGCCTGACCCACAAAAAGCTGCAATTGAATGTGTGAAACATCTGGCATAAAATTATTTTCTTTGCAAAATTTGCGGATTTCACGGATCGGCAAAAGTGAAAGTCGATAACCATTATGAAGATAAATCCGTGGAACAGTAATTCGCCCGCCTGCAATTTTGCGAGGCTCAGGCAGAGTTTCGGTTTGGTTTGGGTAAAAAGGAAAATTAGTTGAACTTAAACGAACCACGCAGTAGCCATCAGTTTCTTCAACATAATATTCACCAGTCTGACTTGGCGCAAAGACGACAACTTCGTGTCCGCGAGCCGTCATTTGCTCAGCCAAGTTTTTAGAAAAAACCGAGATACCATTAATCATCGGCCAAAATAAATCAGATGCAATCGCAATTTTCATAAGCTTTATTGTAGCATGTTTCGCTCGAAAAAGCAAAACCGCACAAAAATACGTGCGGTCAAAATTTAACGAGATTTGATTTTTTCGAAAGCAATCAAAACATTAGTGAAGATTAATGAACACTTCAGACGAAATATTTCTTTCATATAAAACCTCTCAGTCGGCGTTTTACTTGAAAGAAAAATTCCATCGCTTCTATAATTCCATAGTGAAGCAGCAGCCCGACGATAAAATCGGGAACTTTGACGTTCGAGTGTCAGAATCCGTTCTTTTTTCGAAATTTCATCTTGAATTTTACACTTCTTATGATTTAGAGCACTAATATTCATTATCATTTCCTCCTGTAAGGTTCTAAGATTATATTATTTTAACATATTTTGGGATTTTATTCAAATAAGTTTGTATATATATTATTAGTATGTTAAAATAAATTAAGCTTATGAAGAATTTAGTAATCGTAGAGAGCCCCGCTAAGGCTAAAACTATCGAAAAATATCTCGGCAAAGACTTTACAGTCATGTCTAGCGTTGGACATATTCGCCAGATCGCCAAAAAAAATAAAGACGGTGGCCGACCGATCGAAACAAATAATAAATATAAAATCACTTTCGAAGTTGATCCAGGCAAGAAAAAAGTTGTTACAGAGCTTCGAAAAGCCGTTAAGGCCGCCGAAGAAGTTTGGCTTGCAACCGATGAAGACCGCGAAGGGGAAGCGATTGCTTGGCACCTTTGCGAAGTTTTGAAATTAAACCCAAAAACTACCAAGCGAATTGTTTTTCACGAAATTACTAAAAATGCAATTGAAGAGGCAATTAAAAATCCGCGAAAAATTGACATGAAAATGGTTGAAGCTCAACAAACTCGCCAAACTTTAGACTGGCTGGTTGGTTTTGATTTGAGCCCTGTTGTGTGGCGAAAAGTCCCAGGTGGAAAAAGTGCTGGCCGTGTGCAAAGCCCAGCAGTAAGATTACTCGTGGAACGCGAGCGCGAGATCGAAAAGTTCGGAGCAAAAAGTTCGTTTAAAATTACTGGGGAATTTATTGTACCAAATTCTGGTGAGACCCTAAAAGCTGAACTTAATAAAAAATTCGAAACCGAAAAGGCTGCAACTGATTTTCTCGAAAGCCTAAAGACGGCCAGCTTTAAAGTTGCAAACGTTTCAAAAACTCCTGGCACCCGCAACCCAAGCGCGCCATTTACAACTTCAACTCTTCAGCAAGAGGCTAACGCACGGCTTGGATTTCCGGCCAAAAGCACAATGGCTGCCGCACAAAAACTTTATCAATCTGGTAAAATCACCTATATGCGAACCGACAGCGTAAATTTGAGTGGATTCGCAATTAAATCCAGTGAAGGATTTATCAAGAAAACTTTCGGCGAAAAATACCACAAAGCACGTAATTTTGCCACAAAATCAGCTGCAGCACAAGAAGCGCACGAGGCGATTCGGCCAACTGTAATAGCGAATGAAAAAGCTTCAACTAGTCAAGATTTACAAAAGATTTACACGTTGATTCGAAACCGCACGATTGCTAGCCAAATGGCGCCGGCAAAAATCGAAAAAACTACTGTTAAAATTGAAATTTCTGGTCAAGAAAATTATTTCGAGGCTAAAGGCGAAGTTGTAGTTTTTGACGGGTTCCTAAAAGTTTATTCAAGCGGAAAAAAAGATGAATTCTTGCCAGAGCTTACAAATGGAGACAATTTGAATTTTAATGAAATTATCGCAAAAGAAGTCTTCTCGCGTCCACCAGCTCGCTATACCGAAGGTTCTCTTGTTAAAAAACTTGAAGACTTAGGAATTGGCCGCCCATCAACTTATGCTACAATTCTAGATACAATTCAAGCTCGTGGCTATGCTCTGAAAGGTGAAGGCGAAGGAAATCCACGCGATGTGATTCAAATTTCACTTTCGAAAAATAAAATTAACCGCGAAGTTATTCAAGAAAAAACTGGTTCAACTAAAGGAAAACTACTACCCACTGCAAGCGGCGAGGTTTTGAGTGATTTCTTGAACGATTATTTTAACCAGGTTGTTGATTATGGCTGGACAGCAAACCTCGAGAATGACTTTGATAAAATTGCTGTAGGTGAAGAAAATCGCCTTGAAGTTCTTGATGATTTTTACAAGCCCTTCCATAAATTAATTATGGATTCGGGCGAAATTGATCGCAATGCTGTAGCTCCCGCTCGAGAAATTGGAATTGACCCAAAAACTGGACGAAAAGTTTTTGCACGATTTGGCCGTTTTGGGCCAATGATTCAGCTTGGCGATAATAAAGTTGAGGGCGAAGAAGTGAAATTCGCGCCAATGCCAGCTGGAGAAAAAATCGAAACCGTCTCGCTCGAAAGTGCTTTGAAAATGTTTCTTTTGCCACGAAAAGTTGGCAAAACTGAGGACGGTAAAGAAATTACAGCCAATATCGGTCAATATGGCCCATACATCAAGATTGAAAATACTTTCGTAAGCATTAAGCCGATGTCGCCTTTCGAGATTACTGAAACTGAAGCACAGATGCTTTACGAAGAAAAACTGAAGGCTGACGAAAAGCGAATTTTAAAGAAATTTAAAAACGGAATTACGATTTCTCGCGGCGGATTCGGAAGAAAATATATTACTGATAGCGAAATTAAAGCAATTCTACCAAAAGATTTAGATATTGAGAAAATTACTGAAAAACAAGCCAGCGAATTAATTGAAGTTGCAAAATCTCGAAAATCTGGCAAAAAATCAACCACTAAAAAGATATCGAAGCGAAAAATAGTATCAAAAACAGCCAATAAAGCCGCTTCGAAAACTACAAAATCAAAAAAATAGAATTTAATATTTTATTATAAGCGCAAGCATAATGACATAAAATTTTAAAAAATAAATTTTTATGTCATTTTTTGTTGTTTTTTACAATTTTGTGGTATAATATAAATAAAGAAGAGATAAATGGTATTGACAATACTCAAGTGTTATTGAAAAATAATACTTGGTTTTTATAAAGTATTAATTTTAATCAAGGGAATTATGGAACAAAAAACTCAGATTCAGAATGAAAAAATCCAGTTGATTCAAACTGTTATTTCAAATGCTCTGCAAGTTATCGACCAACCGCGAGAACGTGAAATTATCAACCGCCGCTTTGGACTTGGCGAGCAAAAAGAAACTCTAGAGCAAATTGGTGAAAGGCTTGACATTACTCGTGAGCGAGTTCGCCAGCTTGAAAAAGCCGCGCTCATTAGATTAAAAATTGCTGCCGAAAAGGGAAATATCGAACATCTTGCTGAAATCGAAAAAACTATAATTCGAAATCTTGCTGAAGTTGGGAGAATTTCGAAAACTAAAAATCTTGTTGAAAAAACTATTGAATCTGAGTCAAGTGATCAGCAAATTTTTAACTTTTTATTTATCGCTGAAATTAGTTCGAAATTAGTTTTAGTCCAGGAAAACGATAAATATAACAGTGCAATCGCCAACGCAGAATATGGTGATGAACGAAAAATTAAAAAATCAATCGATGAAATTGTCAATATCATCAAAAAGAATAAAAGTCCAGTAACATTGGAGCAACTAGATGAACAATTAAATTATGAACACCCAAGCCAAATTAGTGCGATTGCCAGTGTTTCAAAACTACTCGCAACTCTAAACGGGCTTTGGGGGCTTGAAAAATGGCCAGCAGTAAACCCAAAAAATATTCGCGACAAAATTTTCGTGATTCTAGAAAGCAAAAAAAAGCCGATGCATTTTTCAGAAATTGCTGAAGAAATTCGAAAGAGTGATTTTAGCCGAAAAGCAGTTACAATTCAAGCGATTCATAACGAGCTGATTAAAGATAAACGTTTTGTTTTGATTGGTCGTGGAATTTATGCACTCGATACTTGGGGCTTCAAACGTGGAACCGTTGCCGATATAATTACGGCGGTTCTCAAGGAAGCGGGCGAACCACTCTACCGAGACGAAATCGTAAAACGCGTACTTGAAAAACGTAAAGTTAAAGAGACGACTGTTCTATTAAACCTTCAAAGTAAAAAAGAATTTAAGCGCGTGGCAAAAGCAACCTACACTCTAGCCGAGCTCGCCTAAAACCAAAATTCGCTCAAAATTTGGGCGGATTTTATTTTCTAAAAATTCGAAAACATAACCACCATCTTGATTTTTTTGTAGTTTTATGCTATTATTTAAACACTATGATGGCATTTTTTTCAATCTTATTTAACCCTCTAGTTTGGCTAACAATCGTGGTGATTTTAGCTTTTCTAACTTGGCAAAATTATAAAAAAATCGATAAGCTAAACGTTATGAACACCGACAGCGTTCTTTTGGCGTTAGAAATTCCAAAAACTAACGATAAATCTGAACTTGCCGCCGAGCAACTCCTTGCCAGTTTGCACGGAATTCTGCGAGACCCGACTGAGCTTAAGAATAACAATGGTGTTCAGGAACATTTAAGTTTCGAAATTGTATCTGTTAATGGTGCAATTCGGTTTTATGTTTGGATGCCAAGAACTTTGCAAAGTTTTGTGGAAGGGCAAATTTATTCACAATATCCAACAGTTCAAATTTATGAAGCAAAAGAAGATTACGCAGAAAATCTCGAAAATAAACACGTAATTTATTCAACTGAAATTGACTTGATTGAAAACGAAGCCTTGCCAATTAAAACTTTTGATGGTTTCGAAGTTGATCCACTTGCGGGAATTACTGGGACGCTCGCAAAATTAGATGGAACAAATGACCAACTTTGGATTCAAGTTTTAGCGCGACCAGTTGCCGATGATTGGCATAAGAAATCAGACGAATGGGTAAAGAAAGTTAAGTCTGGCAAAAAAGCATTCAAGATTGATTGGAAATATATTTTACAAATTTTAGAAGCGCTCTGGACACCACCAGAAAGTTCAGAAAATGCCAAAAAAGAACCATCCGACCGCGATAAAACTCGCATTTCGAAAGCCGAAGAAAAGGCCACCAAGCTTGGTTATCAGGTTAAAATTCGTTTGGCTTATTTAGGGGAAGATGAAGATACTGCACGACTTCAAATTCAAGCTTTAACTGGAACCTTCAAACAATTTAATAGTACAAATTTAAATGGCTTTAAAGCTTCAAATTCTTCGCTAGATAAAGACAAAATTCGAGATTTTCAGTCGCGAATCTTCTTTGATGATGGCTACATTCTAAATATTCAAGAACTCGCCAGCATCTGGCATTTGCCTCACACAAACGTAGAAACGCCAAATATTGTTTGGGCTTCAAGTAAAACTGCCGAACCACCTTCGAAATTACCATTAATCACTGGAGACCGCGCACACGATGAAAATATTTCAGCTTTCGGTTTAACAAACTTTCGCGGAATTAACCACCAATTCGGAATGCTTCGCCGTGACCGTTCGCGCCACCTTTATATTATTGGTCAAACGGGAACCGGAAAATCTGGGTCGCTTGAGCTTTTGGCGCTTTCAGATATTTTTCATGGGGAAGGTTATGCAATTATTGACCCACATGGTGATTTTGCGCAAAATAATATGCGGTTTATTCCCGAACATCGCCTTAATGATGTAATTTACTTTAATCCTGCCGACACCGAATTCCCACTTGGCTTTAACCCGCTTGAAGTAACCGATCCAAGTCGAAAATCAAATATTTCTTCCGAAGTTATCGGTGTTTTAAAGCGTATGTTTGGTGATTCTTGGGGTCCTCGCCTTGAGTATATTTTGCGTTTCACACTTCTTGCACTTCTTGATCGGCCAGAAACAACAATGCTCGATATTTCAAGAATGCTAACAGACGGGGATTTTCGAAAAGAAACTTTAACTTACTGTAAAGATGACTCCGTATTGCAATTTTGGAAAAAAGAATTTGGTCAATGGGGTGAAAAACAAGTAAATGAAGCAATCGCACCGATCTTGAATAAAGTTGGGGCTTTTACGGCAAACCCAATTATTCGAAATATCATTGGTCAGCCAAAATCAACATTTAATATTCGCCAAATTATGGATGAAGGTAAAATCTTGGTTGTTAACCTTTCGAAAGGGTTAATTGGTGAAGATAACGCCTCCGTTCTTGGTTCTTTCCTGGTAACTAAAATTCAGCTTGCCGCCCAATCACGCGCAGATATTGAACGGCTGGAAGACCGCCGACCCTTTCACCTTTACGTTGACGAGTTTCAAAACTTTGCGACCGATTCATTTGCTGTAATTCTTTCAGAGATTCGAAAATATGGCCTAACTCTAACCGTTGCTAATCAATATGTTTCGCAAATGACCGATAGCGTTAAAAATGCAGTTTTTGGAAACGTTGGATCAATTATTTCGTTCCGCGTTTCGGTTGAAGATGCACCAATTTTGGCTGAACAATTTAAACCGCAATTCGATGCTTCAGATTTAATGAGTTTAAACAACCGCCATTTTGTAATGACAATGATTATTAACGGCGAAAAATCAACGCCATTTAGTGCAACAACTTTAACTTTGCCAAAACCTTTTAATGATTTAAGTGCAAAGATTATCGAAAATACTCGCCGAAACTATAGCACACCACGCACGATTATCGAGCAAAGAATTCGTGATATTTTAGTTCCGCCAAAAGAATTAATGACAAAAGCTTGGGCAGAACGAAACGGGGTAGAATTTTCAAAAAAGGTTGAAGAAAATGTTTTTGCACCAATCCAAAATCAGGGTATTCAAAATCAACAAAATCGTCAAAAGCAAAAGCCAATAACGAAACAGCAAAATTTCACCCCAGTTCAACCAATGTTTGAAGCAAAAAAAATTGATTTTTCCAAAGCTCCAATTGATCCAAAAAAGATTAGTCCAAATTCTGCTGAGCAAAAAGAGCCAAGTTTAGGACTCAAGGATCTTTCGAAAGCTTTTGCTGAAAAGGGAATTGAAATTCCGCAAGTAAAAAAACGCCGCAAACCACGTTCGCGAAATTTAAGACCGCAAGCTCGAGAAGCTCAAAATACGAACAATCTTAAAATTGAGCATTAGAATTTGACAGCGAAAATTATAAGTAGTAGAATGAATAATTATAAGGAAGGAATTCAATGAACAAAAGTAATTTAATAGAAGTTAAAGACCTCGTTAAAGTTTATCGCGACGGTAATACATATTTTAAAGCATTAAATGGCGTTTCTTTTAGTGTTCAAAAAGGTGAAAGTGTTGCAATTATCGGTAAATCTGGTAGCGGAAAATCAACACTTATGCACCTCTTGGCAGCGCTCGATAAACCAAATGAGGGCGAAATCTTAATCAACGGCAAAAATATTGCTAAAATGAAAAAACGTGAATTGAATAAACTTCGAAATCAAACTTTTGGGTTTGTTTTTCAACAGTTTTTTATGAACCCTAAAGATACAGTTTTACAAAATGTAATTCTTCCGCTCAAAATTGGTGGCGTTTCTTCACGAAAACGTAAAGATATTGCCTTGAAAGCTTTGGAAGCTGTTGAATTAACTGATAAAGCTAAGAATAAAGCTTCGAATCTTTCTGGTGGACAAAAACAACGTGTTTGTGTGGCTCGCGCAATTGCAAATTCGCCACAAATTCTTTTTGCCGACGAACCAACAGGAAATCTCGACTCAAAAACAAGTAAAAAAATCGAGGATTTACTTTTTGGTTTAAATAAAGATAATGGAATCACACTAATTATTGTAACGCACGATGAATCTTTGGCTGCAAAATGCGACCGCCAGATCAGAATTCAAGACGGACAAATTGTTTCGAAAGGAGAAAAATAATGAAATTTTTAGATATGATTAAAACTTCAGCCTCAAATTTATGGCGAAATAAAGGGCGAACTTTCTTAACAATTATCGCGGTTTGCATCGGTTCTTTCACCATCGCATTAACCTCTGCTGTAAATATTGGCGTGAACGATTATATCCAAAAACAGCTTTCAGTTTTTGGTGACGACTCTATAATTTATTTCCAGCCAAAACAGGATAATGGTGTAGCTTTTGGGCCACAAGAATACAAAGAAGGTGATTCTAAAAAAGCTGGCTCTAGATACACTCAACAGACCCTAAACTCTAAAGATCTTGAAAAAATTAACAAAATTTCAAATATTAAAAATGCCCGCTTCTATAAAATAGCAACACCAGATTATATTCAATATAAAGGCGGCAAGAAACTTACAATTACATCTCTTATAGTAGAAGTTGAAGGACAAAAATTTGACTTTGATTTTCTAGCTGGAGGTAAACCAAAAAACAAAGATGAAGTAACAATTTCTCAAGACTATCTTGAACCTCTAGGTTTTAAAAATGCCCAAGCCGCGATCGGTGAAAAAGTAACCTTTCAAATTTCAGATTCTTTAACTGGTGAAACTAAAACCTTTACTCAAAAAATTTCAGGCGTAACAGCTAAAAGCTTAATCCAATCAGCAATGGTAACAATTAACGAGCCAACCTTTAATGAATTTTATGATTTTCAGACAAAAAGCTTACCAAAAGAGTCTAAAGAAAAAAGTATTTCTGCTCTAGCTCAAATTGAAGGAAAAGTAACTGAAGATAAGTTAAACCAAATCAAGGAAGACGCTAAAAAAGCGGGCTATTCAGCAAACACAGCTAAAGACCAAGTTGAAACTATCATGAACGTCGTAAATGGAATTACTGGATCTTTGATTGTTTTTGGGGCTATTGCATTGCTTGCAGCAAGCTTCGGTATTATTAATACACTTTACATGAGCGTTCGTGAACGGACTCGTGAAATTGGTTTAATGAAAGCAATGGGGCTCTCAAACGGAAAAATCTTTCAGTTATTCAGTATTGAAGCTATTTTAATCGGCCTAATTGGTTCAGTCTTAGGAATTTTATTTGCATCTTTAGCAGGAGATGCTTTGAATAATTTTGCCTCAAAAGATTTCTTGAAAGGGCTTGAGGGATTCAATTTAACTAAATTCACGTTGCAAAATAATATATCTATCACTGTAATTATTGCAGTTGTAGCCTTTTTAGCTGGTGCTCTACCTTCGCGAAGCGCAAGTAAAAAAGACCCAATCGAAGCTTTGAGATACGAATAAAATGGCTCGAAAACACCGCATTTCACAGAATTTCTTGCGTTCACCACGAATTGCACTGATGCTTGTTGGGCATAGCGATATTCGAAAACGTGACTTTACGCTAGATATTGGTGCTGGAAGCGGTGTTTTTACTTTTGCCCTTAGCAAGAAATCTGTACAAGTTTTAGCAATCGAATTTGACCGTGAAACTTTCAAAAAACTAAAAAACAACACTAAAAATCTAGAGAATGTTGAAGTTTTATGCGCAGATTTTCTAAACTTCAATCTTTCGAAATTACCAAAAAATTATAAAGTTTGTGCAAATATACCATTTCATTTGAGCTCACCTATCATCCAAAAACTCACAAACGCTCAAAATTCGCCAAAAAGTATTTATTTAATTTTGCAAAAACAATTCGCGCGCAAGCTAATTACCAGTGAACAAAATTTCACTTCAGCTCTGGGTGCAAAAACTTTTCCTTTTTTCGAAAATAAAATAAAGAAACCTCTCCGCAAGACTGATTTCACACCACCACCCGCTGTTGAAACCGTATTTTTTGAGATGAAGCAGCGAGAAACTCCACTAATTTCGAAAGAAGAACAGCCATTTTTTAACAATTTTATTGATAAAATGTTCGCCACTCCAGAATTTTACAAAAGACATTGTGGTTTAAAATTCAAGACTAAAAAACCAAGTGAATTAAAGGGCAAAGATTGGATTGAAATCTGGCAATTTAATAAAAATTCTGATAAAATAGAATAATTATGGCACGGAAAATTAAGTTCGAAATAGCTAAATTTGATAAAATCACACCTGGTGGGCAAGCTTTGGGTACGCTTGAAAATGGTAAAAAAATCTTCGCTTGGGGAGTTTTGCCAAATGAAACTGCAAAAATTCAAATTACAAAAAATAAATCAAGTTTTGTGGAAGGTTTTGCGGTTGAAATTTTCGAAAAATCAGCCGAAAGAATTGAACCAAAAGATAGCGAAAGTTTTCTTTCAACTAGTCCGTGGCAAATTTTTAATTTTGATTTTGAGCAAAAAACTAAACAAGAGCTAATTTTCGAAAGCTTTCGCCAAGAAAAAATTGAGTTAAAAAATCAAGAAGAGTTTTATTCTGATGGAAAATTTTTTGAATACCGTAACAAAGTGGAGTTTTCATTCTGGTGGGAAAAATCTGAACAAGACGAGAACAATGGCGAGTTAAACTTAGCATTTTTTAGGCGCGGCGGAAAGGGAAAAATTCCAGTAAAAGGCACAAGTTTGGCAATGCCAGAAATCAATCAAGCTGGCCAAAAAGTGCTTGCAATTTTACGAGATAGAAAAACTGCAAGCCGAGATTTAAAAACTTTATTAATTCGCGCTAGCCAAAAAGGTGAAATTTCAGCCCAACTTTATGTGAAAGATGAAAACTTTGCAATCTTCAGCGATCAAGAACTTTCGAAACTCAACTTTAAAAACTTCGAAATTATCTTTTCAAATCCAAAGTCGCCAGCTAGTATAATCACCAAAAGACTTCAAAGCTCAACAGGCCAAAAGTTACAAGATTCTGTGCTGGGAATTGATTTTAATTATGCAACGGAAGGTTTTTTTCAAATCAATTTGCCAGTTTATGAGCAGGCTTTGCGTGATATGAAGAAGTTTATCGACACATCAAAACCAACGGTCGATTTATATTCTGGCGTAGGATCAATTGGCTTAACGATTGGTTCAGTTGATTTAACTTTAGTTGAAATCAATGAGCCAGCGGTTAAAGAAATGCAAAGAAATATTACAGAACTTGGACGAGAAAAAACCGCAAAAGCTATATTATCGCCAAGTGAAAAGGCTTTAGATTTCATTAAAAAAGGTGCAAATTTAATCGTTGATCCACCGCGAGCCGGAATGAATCGCGAAGTTTGCGAAAAAATTCTTGAAATAGAGCCAGAAAGGGTGATTTATTTAAGCTGCAACCCGACGACCCAAGCACGCGATACAGCAATTCTGAGCGAAAAATATGAGATAATTTACGCGCGTGGCTACAATTTCTTCCCGCGAACACCGCATATTGAAAACTTGATTATCTTAGAGCTTAGAAATCAATAGAAGATTCGAAAATATTGAGTTTTTATCTTACTTATGTTTTAATGGTTGCATACGGACAGACCGTAAACAAAAAATAATAACAATAATTGTTCATTAGAAAGGTGGATTTTCAGTATGAACTCAATTAACAAAAATAATAAAAAAGGTTTCACAATCATTGAAGTCGTGCTTGTGCTTGCAATTGCCGGACTTATCTTCTTGATGGTATTCCTAGCACTACCTGCTCTACAACGAAGCCAACGAGATACGCAACGAAAGAATGACCTAAGTAGAATATTAGCAGCCGTAAATGAATATAGAGCCGCAAATAAAGGAAAGTTGCCGTCTAATCAAGGAGAGAATACTCTAGGTGACTTCCCAAAGAAAGATAAAGGTGCAACAGGGTTTGTAAAGAATTATCTGTTCAAAGATGGCGAAGAAATGAAAGATCCAAGCGGACGGAATTATGCATTATTCGATAGAACTCCACACAAACTAGAATATAATGAATTAGCAGAAAATGTAGATATTGAATGGTCGGCAAATGGAATATGTGATTCATCACAGCCAAATGGAGTGAGAAAAGAAGAAGGAAGCAAAGGTAAAGTATCACTTCGAATAGTGTTAGAAGCTGGTGGATTCTACTGCGTAAATAACTAGATATAATCTTAATAAAAAACAGCTTTTCGTTAAGAGAGCCGTTTTTTTTTATTGTAGCGTAAATACATCTCAGCATCCAATAGTTCTAAAGTAAACTTGCTATTAAGCCAATAGAATAGAATAACTTTTGCAAAAATAAATAACTCCCCGGAAGAGAGTTATTTTAATTAAGTTTTATAGATTAAACACTAACCTTCAACGCAGTTGGCAACACCGTTTTCAGTTTTAACAGAAACAGCAATTCCGCTACCAGCGACAATAGCTCCGTCTGTACCACATTTAGCTTGGTTAGAAACTTTCATCTGACCAGTTGTAGTTGGTGCAGCTGTTTGTCCAGTAGCAGGTGTAACTGTATATTGAGAGTTTGTTGAAGGATCATTAAACGTTGTTGTATCGTTTGTTGTGATATATTTACTAATAAAATCCCTCTCTAGAGTTGTTCCAGTCCAAGGCAATTTTCCTCGGTTGTTTGAAGTGTAGTCAGTTACCGCTGCGCGCAATCGTGAAGCATCATTCTTTCGTTGCGTATCTCGTTGGCTTCGTTGTAGAGCAGGTAGTGCTAGGAATACCATCAAGAAGATAAGTCCGGCAATTGCAAGCACAAGCACGACTTCAATGATTGTGAAACCTTTTTTATTATTTTTGTTAATTGAGTTCATACTGAAAATCCACCTTTCTAATGAACAATTATTGTTATTATTTTTTGTTTACGGTCTGTCCGTATGCAACCATTAAAACATAAGTACAATCATTTTGCAAGCACTTTTTTGAGGATTTTTCAGTTTTCCACAATTTTGATTTATTTCATTAAAATTTTTTTGTAAGAATACCTCTGAGCTGTTCGCCATGAGCCAATCGAATCAGTATTAAAACAACGAATTTTACCATCGCGGATTTCAGAAATCTCAACAAGAGCAGGGTTATAAAGCACACGTTTTTTATAGTATCTTAATTCTTCATCTCTTACATCGTGGCGACCCGGGAATACTTCTAAAAATTGTACCCTGGCATGGTCATAAAAATAGTTTTTGAAACCGCTTGGTGGAAAGAAGAATGCAGGCTTTAAATTCATTTTTGAAAGAATATGCTGAATATCACCCAAAGTTGCACGAGCTTCAAGCGAGATAAAAACATAGATACGGCCTTTTTTGCTTTTAAAAATTGTGGCTTCGGCTGAATATCCAACCGGAAGATTGCGCGAAATAACTTTTTCAATTCCAAAATCAACACCAAAATGTTTTTGCAAAAATTCTTCAAGATTCTTATCAGAATAAGTGTGATTTTCCATAAAGATATTTTAGCACATTTTCAAGAAAAATGGAAATTTAAAAGAAAATTTGTTATAATCGAAAAATGGAAATTACGGCAGGATTAAATAAAAACCAAAAAGAGGCAGTCAAAACATTAAGCGGGCCAATACTAATTTTAGCTGGCGCGGGAAGTGGAAAAACTAAAACCTTAACGCACCGAATTGCGAATATAATTGCGCACGGCGTGGCTAGCGAGGAAATCTTGGCGGTAACTTTTACCAACAAAGCTGCGAGAGAAATGCGTGAGCGACTTGCCGAGCTACTTGATCGAAATGCAAACGACAGATTCTTTATGCCTTGGATGGGAACTTTTCACGGAATTTGTGTGAAGATTTTGCGACTCAAAGGCGAGGCGATCGGTGTTGCGAATAATTTCGTAATTTATGACGAAGATGATCGCCGGAATTTAATTAAAAAAATAATGAAAGATTTAAAAATCGATGAAAAAAGCTTAAAGCCACAAAGTGTTTCAAGCGCAATTTCGAACGCTAAAAACCAGCTTTTAACGGCTGAAGAATTTTCGAATAGCACGAATTGGGGTTTTGAACAAAAAGTGGCTGAAATTTTCTTGCGTTATGAAGAAGAAAGAAACAAAGCTAATGCTTTAGATTTTGATGATTTACTTTTCGAAACAGTAAAACTACTTCAACAAAATAAAGAAGTTCGCGAATTTTGGCAAAATAAATTTAAGCATATTTTGATTGATGAGTATCAGGATACAAACGCAGCACAATACGCGATTATTAAAATGATTGTAAATACCGAACAAAATATTTGCGTAGTTGGTGACGACTGGCAGAGCATTTATTCTTGGCGTGGGGCAGACTTTACGAATATTTTAAATTTCGAACGCGACTACAAAGGTGCGAAAGTGATAAAATTAGAACAAAATTATCGCTCAACTGAAAATATTTTAAATACCGCCCACAATGTTATTTCGAAAAATCGCAATCGAACAGATAAAAAACTTTTCACGGAACTTGGTAAAGGTGAGCCAGTTTTAGTGCAAAGTGCAAGAGATGAGAGCGAAGAAGCCGCTAAAATTGCGGGCCAGATTTTTAGCTTTAAAACTGTTGGTGCGCGAAAATTTAGTGATTTTGCAATTCTTTATCGCACAAATGCGCAAAGTTATAATTTCGAAAAAGCGATGATTCGTTTTCAAATTCCATATAAAATTTTTGGTGGAACACGTTTTTACGACCGCAAAGAAATTAAAGATATTTTGGCGTATTTGCGTGTGATTTATAATCCGCTCGACCGCGTTGCTTTTGAACGAATTGTGAATGTACCGGCGCGCGGTTTGGGCGCAGTGAGCCTTTCGAAATTCTTGGATTGGCAAAGTTCGAATGGTCTGGATTTAATTTCAAGCCTACTTCAAGCAAGCGAACTTTCAACTTTATCCTCGCGAGCAAGAAAATCTTTAGAAAATTTGGGTGAAATTTTTAGAGAATGTCAAATTTTGAGCGAGAATTCTTCAAATCCGAGCGAAATTATTGAACGAATTTTGGAACGAACAAATTATGGTAAGAATGAAAAACTAACCGAAAACGAAGCAACAGAACGCAGCGAATATCTTTCAACATTAGTAAGTGAAGCAAAAAATTACGCAGATTTAGCAAGCTTTTTGGAAGATGCAGCGCTGATGAGTTCAAGCGACGCACAAAGTGGCGATGAAGTAAACTTAATGACGCTTCATTCAGCAAAAGGTTTGGAATTTCCGGTTGTATTTCTTGCCGGAATGGAAGAAGGGATTTTTCCACACAGCCGAGTTTTTGACTCGGGTGAAGATGATCTAGAAGAGGAGCGTCGCCTTTGCTACGTGGGAATGACGCGCGCACGAGAAGAATTAATTTTAAGCTATGCTGAATCACGAGCAGTTTTTGGGCAAAGGAATTATTCAAGCCCGAGCCGATTTATTACAGATGCCGAATTAGAATTACCGAAAAAAGATTTTGGCGGATGGAATAATTTTTCAGATGATTACGAAGATGATTTTAGCCAAGAAGTTTCTTTTGATGATTTTTATTATGATGAAACAGGATTACAAATTGGCGACCGCGTAAAAAGTCCTGCCTTCGGTGTGGGAAAAGTACTTGAAATTGATGGAATGGCAATTGAAATTCAATTCGAAAATGGCAAAATTCGCAAATTAAACGCCGAATTCGCGCGTCTTGAAAAGCTCTAAAAAATTTGACCTTTCAGGTTTTATTTGCTAAAATAGATTTAATAATGCGAGTTTTACAACCAATTTATTTTTATAAAAAACAGATCACAATTGCGGGATTTATCTCGCTTGGATTTTTACTTTTATTAAACATTTTTGCAATTGCTGGGCGAAATTCCGCCAAAGCTAGCGGTGAAGGAAATAAAATTTTAACCGTTTTTGAAAATGGCCAAAGATTTTCTTTTAAAACTAATGCAAAAACTGTTCGAGAAGCATTAAATGCGCAAAAAATTAGTTTTTCGAAAGAAGATACGGTTGAACCAAGCCTCGACGGTGAACTGACAGGCGCAGAATATAGTGTAAATATTTATCGCGCAAAACCAGTGGTTATTGAAGACGGTGATTCGAAACTAAAAGTGATGACCGCAGCTCAAACCCCACGACAAATCGTTCAAAAATCTGGAATTAAAATTCACGATGAAGATAAAGTTGCCTTTGAACAATCTAGCAGCATTCTTGAAGATGGAACAACAAACTCATTAAAAATTACACGAGCAAAAGAGATTTCGGTTGAACTTTTTGGTAAAACTGAAAATTTTCGAACGCAGAGTAAAACCGTAGAAGATTTCTTGAAAGAAAAGAAAATATCACTCACAAAAGATGACGGAATTTCAATTGATAAAAAAACCGTAATTTCGAATGGTTTGAGTTTTCGAATCTGGCGAAACGGTAAACAAACAATTACAGCAGAGGAGGAAATTGCTTTCTCAACCGAAATAATCAAAGATGCGAACAAAGATTCCAGCTACAAAGAGATAAAAGAAGCTGGTGAAAAAGGCTCGAAAAGCGTAACTTATGAAATTGAAATGCAGAATGGCAAAGAAGTTTCGCGAAAAAAAATTAACGAAACAGAAATTAAAGCCGCTAAAAAACAAGTTGAAATTGTTGGCACAAAAGTGAATTTACCAGCCGGCTCACACAGTGATTGGTTGAGTGCCGCAGGAATTTCTTCAAGTGACCATGGAATTGCGAATGCAATTATTGGTCAAGAATCCGGCTGGCGAGTTAACGCAACCAACAGATCAAGTGGAGCTTATGGTATTCCGCAAGCTTTGCCTGGCTCGAAAATGGCGTCTGCTGGAGCCGACTGGCAAACAAACCCAATTACACAACTTAAGTGGATGAATTCCTATGTGTTTGGTCGCTATGGAAGCTGGCAGAACGCTTACGCCCATAAAAAAGCGAAGGGTTGGTATTAGTGGCAGATTTGAAATTTAATCAAAAATCTGGTAAAAAGTTTTCGAAAAGAGCTAAAAATAGCGAAAATTCGAACTTAAAGAATAATAAATCGCTCGGTCAACACTGGTTACGAGATAGGAATGTTCTAGATGGAATTGCGGAAGAAGCTGAAATCCGAAATGGTGATTTTGTACTTGAAATTGGACCCGGGCTTGGAACTTTAACTTCTTCACTTTTGAAATTTGCAGGTAAAGATGGTAAAGTTCTCTCAATTGAGTTTGATGAAAATTTGGCAAAAAAACTGCCAGCGCAATTCCCGGGGAAAAATTTAACTGTAATAAACGCGGATTTTTTAGATTTTGACTTAAATCAACTACCTAAAAATTATAAGGTAGCAGCAAATGTTCCGTATTATATTACTTCTAAAATTATTGAAAAATTACTCACTAGTGACAATAAACCAAGCACTGCCGCACTTTTAGTGCAGAAAGAAGTTGCCGAGAGGATTTGTGCAAAATCTGGAGATTTAAGTATTTTATCAGTTGCATCACAGGTTTATGCGGATTGTGAACTTGGCCAATTTGTGCCACGAAAGCTGTTTACACCCCCACCAAAAGTTGATTCGCAAGTAGTTATTTTGAAAATTCTAGAAAAAAATAAACTAGAATTGTTCAACGAAAAGAATAGTCTTAAGATTAGCGAAAAGCAATTTTTCCGTGTTATAAAAGCTGGATTTGCCGCTCGCCGAAAAAAGATTTCTAAAGCATTAAGTGCTAACCTTGCAATCAGTAAAGATCAAGCTATACGAATTTTATCCCAAGCTAATGTTTCGCCCGACATTCGCGCTCAAGATATTAGCATAGAAGAATGGTTAGCTATTACTCAATATTTTATAGACTACTCATGGCAGTAGTTAGCTTCATAAAACAATCCTTTAAGATCTGGAAGTTTTAAACTCTCTAATTGTGCTAGTATCACAATCTTTTTTGCATTGCCTATACTGCTTAGCTGGGAACCAGTATTTATTCTATAGGCAGGATCAGAAAATCCAGTATCTAAGTAGCATTCAGCACCTAAACCAATTAAAACAGTACTATAAATTTGTTCTGGAGAGCTATGAGAGATATTTAAGGTCTCACGAGCCACTCCAGCACCATTGAATTGGTCAAAGGATCCTGCTATTCTATAATATTTAATTAGAGGAGAAATATCTTTTATATAATTCTTTAGTGGATCCTCACTTGACCCAATCTTAATTGTCTTATCCCTGACATCAGATAGTGATTTATAACTCCCTCCGTTAGTCTGTAGGTTTAATATTGCAGCTCTAATTATGGAGAAGTCATTTTTTCTCTGAGTATCTCTCTGAGAACGTTGTAATGCTGGCAATGCAACAAAAATCATAAGAAAAATTAGACTTGCGACAGCTAAAACTAAAACTATCTCTATAATCGTAAAACCTTTTTTATTTTTCAAAGAGTTAATGCTTTTCATATTTATAGTATATCAAAAATATTATAAATCTCAACTTTTTTATTTTCAATAGTATATGTTATAATATAAGTAGTATGACAAAGAAAAAACTTTATATAACAACAGCAATTCCTTATGCGAATGGAGCACCTCATATTGGAAATGCACTTGATTATTTAATTGCCGATATCTGGGCGAGATATCAGCGTCAGCAAGGAAATGAAGTTCGCTTTCAAGTTGGAACAGATGAGCATGGTAACAAAATTGCCGAAAAAGCCGCTGAAAATGACTTAACTCCGCAAGAATACGTTAACGGAACTGTCCAGAATTTCAAAAATTTAATGGACAAGATGAAGACAACTTATACTGATTTTGTACGAACAACAGATTCTCATCATGTTGGGGCAGCTCAATACATTTGGATGAAACTTCAGCCTTATATCTATAAAAACACTTACGAAGGATGGTATTGTACGGGTTGTGAGAGTTTTTACACCGAGAAAGAAGTAACTGAATTTCATGGTGTTTGTCCAAACCATCAAAAACCTTTCGAAAGACTTTCAGAAGAAAATTATTACTTGCGAATTTCAGAATTTACACCAAAAATTATTGAAGCGATTGAATCTGATCGGATGAAAATTGTTCCAGAATATCGCAAGAAAGAATTTTTAAACTTTTTGAAAGGTGGTCTTGAAGACGTTTCAATTTCGCGACCAAAAAAGAATTTAACTTGGGGCGTGCCTGTTCCTGGTGATCCAGAACAAGTAATGTATGTTTGGATTGATGCACTTGCGAATTACTTAACTGTGATTGGATACCCAGATATTGCAGGTTGGCAAGAATTCTGGCCAGCAAATGTACAGGTTATTGGAAAAGATATTTTACGTTTTCATGCGGGGATTTGGCCGGCGATGTTGCTTGGACTCAATTTAGCCTTGCCAAAAACTCTGCTTGTTCATGGCCACATTTCAAGTAATGGCGTAAAAATGAGCAAATCAATTGGTAATGTAGTTGATCCGAACGAAATTATTGATAATTACGGGCTAGATGCTTTTAGGTATTATTTCTCACGGCACGTTGCAACTCAGGATGACGGAGATTTCACCTGGGAGAAGTTCGAAAATGCCTACAACAACGAACTCGGCAATGACCTCGGTAATTTAGCTTCACGCGTAGCTAATATGGTTAACCGTTATCAGTCTGGCGTGGTTGGTGAAATTCCTAGCGATGAACATGACCGCCACACTTATAACGAATATATGAAATCTCTGGAATTCAATAAAGCAATCGATGAGATCTGGGGGTTAGTTCGTGCTCATAATCAATACATTGAAGGTGTAAAGCCTTGGGAAATTGCTAAAAAAGCAAAAGAGAACAAAGACGAAGAAAATCACCTAGCAGAAGTTCTTGCACACTCTGTTTCAGGCTTGTTGCAAATCGGCAAAATGCTCGCACCATTTATGCCAGATACTGCCGAAAAACTCCAAACAATTTTTGGCAGCGGCGTAATTCGTGATGAAGAAATTGGCTTACTTTTCCCAAAAATTTATCTAAAAACCGAAGACCCACGTGCTGCAAAAATTACGGCTGCGCAAAATAATCAAGCTAAAAAATAACTTGGAACCTCGGCCTCAATGCTGAGGTTTCAACTTTCGAAAGGATAAAATGAAAATCATTGATTCACATTGCCACATTCACGATACGAATTTTCCAATTCCGCAAGAAGAAGTTTTTGAAAATATGCAAAATTCTAAAATCTCGAAAGCAATTTGTATTGGCGAAAATCTTGAAAATTCTAAAATTGGCGTTAAATTTGCTGCTGAAAATTCGGGTAAAATTGAACTTTTTGCAGCGATCGGCGTTCATCCGCATGAAGCTGAAAAATACAATCCAGAGGAGTTAGTTCATGAACTTGAGCAGCTTTCGAAAGCTCCAAAAGTGGTGGCTATTGGTGAAATTGGTCTTGATTATTTTTATGAAAATTCCAACCGTGAAGCACAGAAACAAATTCTGAAAGCTCAGCTCAAGCTTGCTCAAAAGCTAAATCTGCCCGTAAGTTTTCATGTTCGAAATGCGTTCGAAGATTTTTGGCCAATTTTTGATGAAATTTCAAAATTCGATAAAATTCGTGGAGTTTTGCATTCTTTTACAGATTCGAAAGATAATTTAGACAAAGCTTTAAAGCGCGATTTATTTATTGGCGTAAATGGAATTTCAACTTTTACAAAAAAGCCCGAAGATATTGAAATGTTTGCGAGCATTCCGCTTTCGAGAATTTTAATCGAAACAGATTCACCATTTTTAGCACCAAAAGGTAAGCGCGGAAAGCCAAACCAGCCAGCTTTTTCGAAGTTAATTGTTGAAGATTTAGCAGAAAAACGGCAAATTTCAGCTGAAGAAGTTGCTAAAATCACAACCGAAAATTGTGAAAAACTATTTAAAATTTAATCTACTAAATATTGACAAAAATATTAAAATATGATACAATTTAATCATATTTAAGGTTTAAAAATGAACAATTCTGACAAAAGTTTATATCAAATTCCATATTTTCCAGAAGCTCAGAAAGAGCCAGATTTCAAGAAACCAAAAATCCAGATTGCTTATGACACGCCAAAACAAATGCCTTTAAAACCTATTCAACAGGTTAAAAAGCCCACATTCCAGCCAATATTAAAGAATAATCAAATTGATATTTTTGGTGAAATGGTTGCAAAGAGCGCTCAAATTTTACAATTTCGAAATATTGCCGAAGAAGAAATTCGTCTTTCGCACTTAAAATATACTAGAAAATCTTTTTTGAAAAATTCAAAAAAACACGAAAGTAATCAACTCTATTATAAATATCTTTTTGCAAAATTCAAGAAAAATCCGCAAGATATTTCGCGAGCGTTAATTAATCTTGAAAGTAAAGTTGGTGCACAAATCTTTGGGCCAACAACGAACGGTATTCGGCGAGAATTTTTCGTGCTTGACCATAATTCTTGGATTTATCATGAAGAGTGGATTGATGGCAGGCGAAAAATTCACCAAAATACGACCAGATACGAACTTCGAAAAGATCAAGTAATTAAAATTGAAGCTGGGCCACACTATTTTGATTTAAAAGGAACAGAACTTCAAAATTTTCACCATGCAGTGCAAGTTTACTACCAGAATGTTTCACGATTAGTTTACGGCAGATAGTTTGAAATTATGGAAAAAGTGTGCTATAATTGTTCAGAATTGTTTTATTTTTTAACGAAAGGAAAGAGATGGCTAAACATAAAAGTTGGCATGGAGCAGACCGCAAAAGAGCTTTGCGCGCAAAACTAAAAATCGAAAAACGCCGCGAAGCAAAACGCCGCGAACGAATCGCAGCAGCTTTGGCCGCAAAATAATTTTCAAAAACCGCTTTTCTTAAAGAAAGGCGGTTTTTATTTTAGTATTTTTCTTATGTTGTTGCTTTTTTATGAATTTTATGATATAATTATAAAATCTATCGAATTTTCGAAAGAAAAAACACTTTGGAGGTGGGAAAAATGGAAAAAGATAGAGGCATTTTAAATGTCATGCATAAAATAGAAAATGATGAGTGGTCATTTTGCTTTTTGCATGATCTTGGACTTGATCAACAGGGCGAAATCGCGTTGTGGCTTTCAGGTCTGACTTATCAAGACGATTCGGTTTTAAATATGTCACCGGATGACATCCTAAACAAAGCTTGTGTCGCATTGCTTTTCGACGAAGAAACGGGCAAAGTGATTGCTACAGCTTCAATGATGAAGCCACAAATCAATTCTTTTGGTCAAAGACTGGGAGAAATTGGTTCAATGTTCACGCTCGAAGACTATCAAAATCAAGGTTGTGCTAGCTATTTAGTTCATAAAATTGACGAATGGGCCGAAGCTCAACCTAAAATTGATGGTGTCTATGCGTTCTTGAATATAAAATCTCCGCGTTCATTTGCGGTGAATGGGTATAGAGGCGAACTTCAAAAAGAAGGTGTTATTTATAATGCGGCGGATATTACACCAGCCTACGCCTTCAATTTATGCCGTACGATTTGCCGAAATGAGCACGCTATACATCTAATGGATCTTGAACTTCGAAAAAAAGAGCTTCAAGACTCAGAATCAAACATAGAAGAGATTCACGAAATTAATGAAGAGCTTCGTAATGCAAGAATTAAACGACAAGTTCGTTTCGAAAGTTTAATTCGTGCAAATGAGTCTAAAATTTGTAGTATTTCAGACCAAAAAAATTTAAGCGCAGAACAAATCGAGCAAGATGTAGAAACACATTACAAGATTATAGATTTCTACATCGATAATTTCAAGAATAACTTGCACTGCTGTGATGTAGTAGTTGCAAAATTATTCTAAAATAGAGTGAGCTAAATGCTCGCTTTTTTCTTGCTTTTCAAAACTGCTTATGGTAAAATATTTACATCAAGGAAGTGGGCAATGTTTAACTTAAAAAATATTTTTAGCGAAAACTCAGAAAATAAAAATTCGAAGAATAGTTCGAGAAACTTTTTAGGCGATGGAAAAGCAATTTTAGATGCCGTCGATGATGGAGTTTTAGCAGTTGATTCGAAAGGGAATATCTTAACAATCAACCCAGCCGCAGAACAAATCACAGGCTGGAATGGCAGTGATGCGGTTGGATTGGTTTTTAATTCAGTTTTAAAGATCACAAATAATGAAGGTGGCGAGATGATCGAAATCTCCAACCCTGTAAATCGCGTTCTAAAAACTGGTGAAAATTTCACAACACGAGATTTATTTATTAAAACTCAAAGTGGGAAAATTATTCCGATTTTCTTAGCAGTAAACTCAATCGACGGGCAAAATTCTGGCGTAGTTGTAGTTTTTAGAGATATTTCGAAAGAACTAAAAGAGAACCGCGAACAGGCAGAATTTATATCAACCGCAAGCCACGAAATGAGAACACCAGTTGCTAGTATTGAAGGGTACATTGGTTTAGCCTTAAACCCAGCCACGGCAACGATTGATGTGCGTGCAAAATCTTACCTTCAAAAAGCTCACGAAAACACTAAGCATTTAGGTCAGCTTTTTCAAGATTTGCTTGATATCACAAAAGCAGAAGATGGACGGCTTAAAAATGAGCCTGTTGTTTTAGATGCAATTGAATTTTCACGAAATATTTGGGAAGGGCTAAAACCAAAAGCTGAAGCGAAGGGCTTGGATTATATTTTCGAACCAGATAGCCATAAAACGGGCGAGAAAACTCTAACACCAGTATTTTTCATTCATGCTGACCGCGATCACTTGCATGAAATTCTAAACAACCTTTTCGAAAATGCCATAAAATACACACCAAGCGGAACGGTTTCTGTGAATGTTACGGGTGACAACAACAATATTCAAATTTCTGTCAAAGATAGTGGAATCGGAATTCCAGCCGAAGATATTCCACATTTGTTTCAAAAATTTTATCGTGTAGATAATTCTGAAACACGAGAAATTAATGGCACAGGGCTCGGGCTATTTTTGTCGCGAAAACTTACTGAGTCGATCGGTGGCTTTTTAGATGTTGAGAGTGAATATAAAAAAGGTAGCACTTTTACCGTAAAACTACCGAGGATAACACGCGAAAACGCAGAAAAATTAAAAGCTATTGAAGATACCAAAAAAGCTGAGGAATACCAAAAAATTGAACAAAAAAATAATCAACGAGAAATCGACGAAGCTGACCGCGACATTACGGCAATTCTTGAAGATCCTAAAATAGAAAATCCAAGCGAAGAAGTTTTCGAAATCACCCAAGAAATTCAGCCAGGAACTTCAACTAATATTTCTGAAACTATTCCACAAAATACGCCACAGTCGCAAACAGAAGCTTTGCAAGCCCAACAGACCTCACATATGCAAAATACGGTTGAGTCGATTCGCCAGCAAGAACAGCAAGTGTATGATAATTCTGCACAAAATACAGACCCGATATCACAATTAAATAGTGTAAATATTGATCAAAACCAACTAGCACAAAAAACAGCCCAAACGCAGCAAGACTTTTCTAAATACGGTGCAATTCAAGGTTTTAGTCCCCTAACAGGAATGCAAAATCAAAATAACCAAAGTTCTGCACAAAATTATAATACTCAAATAGCGGACAAAAATTTACAACAAAACACACAAGCTGTTCAAAATAATTACTCGCCTCAAAGTTCAATAGACGCAAAAAATCAGCAATTTCAACCGCCCCAGATGATGGAAACTACGCAGAATATAGCACCTCAGCCGAACCAGCATCCATCAAATCAGCCAACTTTAAACGATATCGAAAGAATGAAAATTGAATACGCTCAAAAAATGATGGATCAGCGGAAAAATTAAGCATAAATAGTATAGATTTTTTCGAAAAATAATAGTATAATAGGAGCAATATGACAAAGATTTTATTAGTAGAAGATGATAAAAGTTTACGCGAAATTTATGGCGTTCGTTTACTCGCAGAGGGCTATGATATTGTTTCAGCTGGCGATGGAGAAGAGGCGCTCGCAATGGCGATTAAAGAACGTCCAAACTTAATTGTAAGCGACGTAATGATGCCAAAGATTTCTGGCTTTGATATGCTTGATATCTTGCGCTCAACAACTGAAACACGCGGCATTAAAGTTATTATGATGACAGCTCTCTCAAGTGAAGAGCAACGCCGTCGTGGTGAAGCACTTGGTGCCGACCGTTATTTGGTAAAATCTCAAGTAGGGATTGAAGATGTTGTGCGAACAGTTCACGAGGTTCTTGAAGATGGTGATTTAACAGTAGAGCAGCGAACTGCACAAAAACAAGCACCAGTCTCTATACCCGCCGAAGAAGCTCCTGCGACTCAATCGCAAGAGATCAAAACGCCAACTGAATTATATTCTGCCGCACAAACTCAGGTAGCTCAAGCGCCAGTTCAAAATTTTGAAAAACCAGCGCCAGCTCCGGTTCGGCCAGTTCAGCCTATTCAATCTCCAGAACGTGCAGCAGCACCGAGTTTAGCTCAATTCGAAAGAGAACAGCCAACATCCTTTTCTACAAACCAACCGATTCAGCCAGTTTCTCAACCTGTACAATTCGAACAGCCCTATACTAAAGCAACGCCAGCTCAAAATTTCAGAGCACCAGAATCACCAACAATTGAAGCTCCTGCTCATCCAATTAGTGATTTCGTAAAGCAGCCTCAAGCAGCCGTTCAAAATAATAATCAGCCAACCACACCGATTGTTTCTGGCGAACGAGTAGTTCAGCCGATCGAAAATAGTCGAAGTGATGAAGAAATATTATCTTTTCAAATTAACGATATCCTAAAAGGCGGAACAGGCGAAAATCCCTTGAATAATAATCCTCAACCTCCTTTTGGAACTCAATAAGTTGTGGAGCAAAAAACAGAACGCTTAAATAAATTCCTGGCATTGCAGCTAGGAATTTCGCGTAGGCAAGCAGATGAACTTATCGAAAAAGGTCGAATTTCTATCAATGGGAAAACTGCTCAACTCGGCGAACGATTCAAAGCAGACGATGAAATAAAGCTTGGCGAAAAAATAATCTCAAAAACTCGCGAAGAGAAAAAATATGTAATTTTCAATAAGCCTCGTGGTTATGTTTGCTCGCGTAAAAAACAGGGAGAAAATGAAACAATTTATACTATTCTTCCAAAAGAATTTAGCGTGCTAAAACCAGTTGGTCGGCTTGATAAAGATTCAAGTGGAATTTTAATCTTAACAAATGATGGCGATTTTGCTTTTCAAATGACCCACCCAAAATTTCGAAAGGTAAAAGAATATCTAGTTTCTCTCGATATGCCCCTTCAGCCAATTCATCAACAGATGATTGCCGATTTTGGAATTAACCTACCAGACGGAAAATCACAGCTTGGACTTGAACGACTTGATGATTCACGAAAAAACTGGAAAGTTATCATGAGTGAAGGGCGAAACAGGCAGATACGCCGAACATTTTCAGCTATAGGCTATGAAGTCAAAGAGCTACACAGAACAGTTTTTGGTTCATACATTTTACCAAAAGATTTAAATTTTGGTGATTTTCGAAAAATTGAAAAGCGATAATTCAAAAGAAGAAAAGACCTCAATTGAGGTCTTTTAAATCTGCTACATTTTTTCAATGTTAATCAGTAAACTCATTATATAACCAGCTGATATTTCGACACTTTCATCAAGCATAATTTGACAAAAAATATCCAAAATCTTTTCGAAATATTCTTTAATTTCAATCGGAATTTTATCTTCATTGCCAGAGTTAGACTCGAACTCACAAGCTCGAGCAATTTTTTCAGTCAAACTTTCTCCAGGAAAATTAAAATAGTGAATTTCTGTAGCGTAAGTTCGCACAAGTTGTCCTGCCGCAACTGGATTTCCGAATTTTTCAATATTAATCTTAAAGACAAATTCACTTCGAACATCCAAGATTTTTTCAACATAAAAAAGATTTCGAAAAATCTCAAAATTAGCATAAGGCTCACCACTTGCAAAAGCTTGCTCGATAATATTTCGAGTATCTTCTGCAACCATTCGACGAGTTTCCATTGACGCTAATGGCATAGCTGTTGTTTCAGTTTTAAAATGTTCTTGCATTTCTGCACCTCCAAAATTTTCTTGGATTTTTATTATATCATTTTTTAGCTTTTAAAGCAAGTTTTTCAACATTGATTTTTATTTCAAAAAATTATACAATAATTGAATATGCTAAAAACTAAAAAAGAACTTCGAAAAATGTTTTTCGATAATTTTCTGGGCACGATTGCTGATAACCTTGTCGAAGCAAACTGGGCACTAGTAATGGCCTGGTATCCAAATGTCGCCTATGCGCAAAAATCACTAACAATGTTTGCAGTATCAGATACGCTGTGGGTGGTACTTTCGTGTGCTTATTATGCCGTTCGAACAGCTCTAGTTGCAAATTTGCCGGCTTACATGGTGGGTAAAAACGCCGAGAAAGCTTCGAAACCTTTAAAAAATGCATTTTATTTGGTTTATTTAATTTTAACACCAGCCGCTCTTATTTCTTTTATTTTTGCGGGCGAAATTCTTGGTAGCCTTGGAGTTTCGAAAGAATTGCTTCCAATGTATGTGCCTTATTGGCGAATTTGTGTAGCAACAATTTTCTTGGTTTGCCCAAGCCAGTTTTTAATAACTTCTTATCTGAAAGCAACTTTTCGAACACGAGAAGCAATGATTCTCGACCACGCAACAACATGGACGATGGCTATTGGTTCATTTTTAGCGCTATGGGTTTTTGGCTGGGGCGCGAATGGAATGATGATTGCCTGTTTTTTGGCTAACGCAATTCCATTGATTTATTTTTTAATTGCTAAACCTTGCCCGAACTTCTTTAAAAATGGTTTTGAATTGGATCAGAGATGGATTAAAAAACTTTGGCTTAATACAAAATGGGAAATTATCCGCAGATTAGCTCCACGAATTGTTGCTATTTTCACAACATCATCATTGCTATATCTTTCGCCATCATTTGTTTCGGCCCGATATTGGATTTATACGATTGGTGCTTTTCTTGAAGGTGTAGTTGATGCAAGTGCAAGTCTTGCAAATGTTGACGTTTCTTACAACTCAAAATTAGGCTTTAAAACACAAAAAGAAGTTTATCAAAATAATAAATTTATTTGGCGGTTAGCTTTAAAACTTTTCATTGTTCTTACGATTTCGATTGGGTTTTCAGCGCCAATCTGGGTGAATATTATTTCGAACGATTCAGCAGTGAAAAACGCAATCCTAAATCCGATGATTTTGATTTTATTCGCGATCGAAGTTGGTTCAAAAATTCGCTATTATATTCTGCTTTCAATTACGCGTTCATTTTTGAAAAAATACAATGGTACCATGCAAGTTATTTATGCAGCAGCAACCAGTATCCTAACTCCAATTGGAATTTTAATTTTCCTCAAAACTTTCAATCTTGGCTTAACTGGTGTATTTTTAACTACTGCAATTGTTGGATTTTTGCAATTCTTTTTATCTGAGATTTATCTTCGAAAACAAAAAATTAAAGTTGGATTTTGAGTTCGAAAAGTTTGAGTTTTTGGGCATATTGTGTTATAATTAAGAAACTATGTCTAAAAATCTCCCTAAAGTTGCAATTATTGGTCAGGCGAATGTCGGAAAATCTTCGCTTTTTAACCGAATGATTCGTGCCCAGCAAGCCGTTGTTGCACGAGAAGCAGGAACGACGCGCGACAGTGTTCTTGGTAAAGTTAATTATAAAAAACAGGCTTTTTGGCTGATTGATACCGCTGGTTTAAAAGACCCCAATGACGAGTTTGAAGCCACAATTCAAGAGCAAATTCAAGATGCAGTTGATGCCAGTGAATTAATTTTGGTAGTTCTTGATAGCACTAAACCTTTTTCGAATGAAGATCGCTTGATCGCAAAAAAGGCTTTAAAATCTCGAAAGCCAGTAATTTTAGTTTTGAACAAAACTGACTTGAAAGGGAATTTACCGAATGAAGAATTTTTGTGTCTAGGGATTAAACCGATTATTCGAACTTCTGCAGAGCATAATGCTGGGGTCGATGAGCTCTTGACCGAAATTGCTGAAAAAATTCCAAAAGTTAAAGAAGAAAAACGCGACGAAGATATAATTCGTGTGGCTTTAGTTGGCCGCCCAAATGCTGGAAAATCCTATCTTTTCAATACGATGGCAGGCAAACAACAAGCGATTGTTGCAAATGTTGCTGGAACAACGCGTGATACCAACAAAACGCAAATTCGCTTTAATGAAAAAACTATCGAAATCATCGATACAGCTGGAATGCGAAAACCTGGCAAGCAAGAAGTTGGAATTGAAAAATTCTCAGTGCTTCGAACTCTTAGCGCAATCGATGAAGCTGATATTTGTTTACTTTTAATGGATGCAAACGAACTTAATACTCAGCTTGACCAACGAATTGCCGGCTTAATTAATGACGCCGGAAAAGGGATGATTATCGTAGTTTCGAAATGGGATAGTGTTGAGGGGAAAGACGCCTTCACTCGCGATGCTTTGGCGCCACGAATTGCATATTACTTCAAATTTACACCTTGGGCACCGTTAATTTTTACGAGCTCTAAAACTGGCCAGAATGTGACCAAAATTTATGATTTAATTTTAAAAGTTCACCGCAATCGCGCAAGGCAAGCAAAAACTTCAATCTTAAACCAGCTTCTACAGAAAGCAACTCAAGCTCATCCGCCAGCAGGTTTGAAGAATACTCACCCAAAATTGCGCTACATTTCGCAAAGTGACAGTAATCCGCCTTGGTTTATTATTCACGGCTCAAATCTAAAATTTGTTCATTGGAGCTATAAACGATATTTAGAACGCTTGATTCGCGAAAATTTTGATTATTCTGGCACGCCGATTAAGTTTTCTTTTAGAGATGAAAAGCAAATCAAAGAAAACCGCGCAAGAATTTCGGCTGGTAAAAAAGTTATCAATAAAGCTTCAGGTGCGCTCAAAAAAGCTACCGATACACAAAATAAACGCGAACGCAAACGCGACGAAAAACTTGCTCGAATTCAAAAAAATCAATAATTTTCGCCCCGCGCTTGAGGCGATTTTCGAAAGGATAAAATGAAAATTATACTTTTTCAAGGTAATTTTCCAGAAAAATATAATGGAACACGCCATAATATTGGCTTTGAATTTGCAGATTTTTTAGCGAAAAAGTTCAACGCAAAATTCCAAGAAAAGCCAAAATTTAAAGCTTTTGTTGCTGAAATTACACTTTTTGGTGAAAAAGTTTTGCTCGTTAAACCAACAACTTTTTATAATGAAACGGGTTTTTCGGCGCGAGCAATTTGTGATTTTTATAAAATTGATTTTCGAAAAGATTTTTTAGCGATTCATGATGATTTAGCTTTGGATTTTGGCACGGTTCGGGTTCGAAAAAGCGGTAGCTCTGCCGGAAATAACGGTTTAAAATCTTTAATTTCAGTTTTTGGCGAAGATTTTCCAAGAATTAAAATTGGCATCGCTAATGATTTTTTGCCAACAATCGGCGCGATGAATTTTGTTCTTGCAAAATTTTCGAAAAGTGAAAACGAAAAACTGCCCCAGATTTTTGAAGTTTGCGAAGATTTTGTTGAAAAATTCGCGAAAGATTCACTCGAAAACAATAAGCGCTCAATCTAAAAAATATTCTCATTTACTTTTATACAAATAATAAAGTAGCCATGGGGAGTTATGGTGTTTCTCAGTTTTTTAATCCCATCAAACACCACTTCAAATTTAGAAGATCTTTCACTTATTGAGATTTATGCAAAAAAATCTACCAAATTTCATATTCACTTCATAAAACTATCATAAAATATAGTTAAGTATGAAACTAAAGCAAAAGGAGATAGATTGAAAATCATACAAAAGTCACTGGCTTATGTTACACGAAAGAAAAAAAGAACTACAATTGTTTTTTTAATTCTTACCGCAGTGCTTTCAAGCCTATACGCATGTTTGAGTGTAGTTAATTCTAGTAGTAATCTAGAAAATTCGCTATATAAAGCGTCGAATTCATCTTTCTCGATAATTAAGAAGGATTCTCAGGGTTATTTTAGCTATAAAGATGTGGAGAATATTCGTAATATTAAAGAAATAAAAGAATCATTACTCGAATATGAAGGCTTAGCTAAACCCATAAACGCTAAAGCCGTATCTGCCGACCAGCAAGTCCGGCGCGACGATCTTGGTGAAGATTTAAAAAATACAGTCGCGATTCACAGCACTAACAATACTGCCAAAAATACACTCTTTAGTAGCGGTGTATTCAAACTCAAACAAGGTCGCCATTTAGAACAAAATAATAGAGAAAAGGCCTTAATTCACGAAGCTTTTGCCCAAAAAAATAATCTAAAAATTGGCGATAAGATTGAGCTTAATTTAATAAATATGAGCGGCAAAAAAACTGAAACTCAAAAAACTAAATTCGAAATCATAGGAATTTTTAGCGGCAAAAAGCAAGAAAAATACACCGGTTTATCTTCTGATTTTAGCGAGAATACAATATTTTCGGATTTTAAAACAACTATGCAATCACTTAATCTACCAGAAGGTGAAGGTCTTTTAAGTAAAGTAACTCTATACACCGAAACAGCAGACCAGCTAGACAAAGCCATTGCAAAAACTGAAAAGCTTAATATTGACTGGTCTAAATATAAGATCGAGAAAAATAACACTGCTTTCAAGGATACTCTAGAATCGATAGCTGGAATTAAAAATATTATCAATTTAATGACTTATTTAATAATAATTGGCGGAAGCGTAGTTCTTAGCTTAATTCTAATACTTTGGTTACGCGAGAGGATTTATGAAATAGGGATTTTACTATCAATCGGTGCAAGTAAGCTCCAGATAGTATCACAATTTATTATAGAGCTAGTTTTAATTTCAATTCCAGCAATAATCAGTTCTTTCATTCTTGGAAATTTAGTTTTCAGTTTAATCACAAAAGGGCTCAGTGAAGCTGAAGAAACCTCATCTATAGCGTCAAGTTTCACAAACGGAATTTTCGAATTAAACAGTTTAATAGTGTTCGCTCAAAGTTACGGCATATTAATCACAATAATTATTCTATCTGTAATTATTACATCAACGATGATTTTAGTTAAAAAACCAAAGGAAATTTTATCAAAAATTAGTTAGGAGAATATTATGAAAATATTAGAGATTAAAAATTTAACTTATAACTATAAAGATTCGAAAGAGAAAGTTCTAGCAAACGTTAATGAAAGTTTCGAAGAGGGAAAATTCTATGCGATTATCGGTAAATCTGGCGCTGGAAAATCTACACTGCTCTCATTACTAGCAGGTCTAGATGAGCCAGACAGCGGAAAGATACTTTTTAACGGAGAAAACATTCAAGAAACCGGCTACACGAACCATCGCAAAAACAACATCTCGCTGGTTTTCCAAAATTATAATCTTATTGACTACCTTTCACCACTTGAAAATATTCGCTTAGTAAATAGTAAAGCTCAGCAAGATATTTTGCTAGAACTTGGCCTTAGCGAACACCAAGTTAAACGAAACGTAATGAAACTTTCAGGCGGCCAGCAGCAAAGGGTGGCGATCGCTCGCGCATTAGTTTCGAGCGCGCCAGTTATTTTAGCCGATGAACCAACTGGAAATTTAGACGAAAATACAGCTAGCGAAATTATTGAAATTCTGAAAAAGTTAGCCAAAGAAAGAAATAAATGCGTGATTGTTGTAACTCACAGCAAAGAAGTTGCGCGCGCTGCTGATATCGTGTTCGAACTTAAAAATAAAAAATTAATCAATAAACGTGGGTAGAAAGGAGTAAAATAATGTTAAAAAATGCTTTTGCGTATGTAACGAGAAAAGGCTTAAAATCACTAGTAATTTTACTGGTCATCTTGACAATGTCGGCCTTAAGTTTAATTAGTTTATCTATTAAAGAAGCCACTGATAAAGCTTCAACCAAAACTTTTAGCAATATCACAAATAGCTTTTCGATAGAAATAAACCGCCGAGTTAATCCTGGCACGCCAAGAGGTGGAGGAAATGTTAAAGGCCAGGATATTAAAAAAATCGCAAATTCTGAAAATATAAAAAGCTATGTAAAGAGAATTAATAGCGTTGCTGATTTAGACGGATACGACATCATCGAAACAGCCGAAACCGCAGCTAACCAATCACCTGAGCGAGCTAAGAATTTCAAAAGAGCCGTAATGCTTACTGGCGTTAATGATTCTTCTAAGGAAACTAAATTTGTTTCAGGCACATATAAATTAGTTGAAGGCAAACATTTAACTGCTCAAGATGAAAATAAGGTTTTAGTCCACAAAGATTTAGCCAAAAAGAATAATCTCAAAGTTGGCGATAAAATTAAGCTAAAATCAAATTTATTTGATGCAGACAACGAAAAAGGTGCTAACGAAACGGTGGAAGCTGAGATAAAAGGCCTCTTTGATGGGCACAACAAAGGTGGCGTCACTGCTGCACAGGAACTTTATGAAAACACTTTAGTTACAGACATTCATACTGCAGCAAAGGTTTACGGAAACACCGAAGACACAGCAACCTACCAAGATGCGACTTTTTCCGTTAAAGGAAATAAAAACCTTGACCAAGTTATAAAAGATCTAGGAAAATTAGATATAAACTGGCAGGAATATAGCCTGATTAAAAGCTCTTCAAACTATCCTGCGCTTCAACAATCAATTTCAGGAGTTTATTCTATAGCCAACCAGTTATTTATAGGGTCATTGTTATTCGCTGGAATTATAGTTTCATTACTATTATTCTTATGGATTAATGCTCGCAAAAAAGAAATCGCCGTGTTACTTTCATTAGGAATTTCGAAAGGCCAAATTTTAGCTCAGTTTGCGGTAGAGTTAGCTTTCGTAACGATCCCGGCTTTAATTGGTTCATATTTCTTGGCTAGCTATGCCGGAAAACACATTGGAAACAATATTTTGCAAAGTGTTACCGGAAATATCGCCAAGCAAATCGCCAAACAGTCAGCTTCAACAGGCTTAGGCGGTGGTGCCGAGGTGGACGGATTCAATAAAACTCTCAGTAGTCTTGATATGGCAATCAATCCAAATATGCTAGTCTGGGTAATTATATTCATGACTATCGTGCTCGCAATTTCGCTATACATCGCTTCATCTGGCATTCTAAAGAAAAACCCTAAAGATTTACTATCAGACGCAGAATAAAAAAACAATATCAGCGCCACAATGGCGCTGATATTTTCTTTGAAGTCAATACAGTAAAATGATATAATATTAATAGATGACAATAAAAATACTTATTACCGAAGATGACGCAACAATACGAGAAGGGATTTGCGCATATCTATCTGAATTTGGCTATGAAATAATCGAGGCGCGCGACGGTCGAGAAGCTTTATCTAAATTCGAATCAAATAAAATCGACCTAGTGATTTTAGATATTCAAATTCCATTTATAAACGGCCTAGACGTCCTTCGAAAAATCAGAAAGAAAAGTAATCTGCCAGTTCTCATTCTAACTGCTTTTAGCGATGAAGAATTCAAAATCACCGCCTTTTCGAATCTAGCGGATGGTTATATTGAAAAACCATTTTCACTCCCAGTTTTAAAAGCTCGAATTGACGCACTAATTACAAAAAATTATGAAAAATTCGAAATTTTCAGATATAAAGATCTAGAAATTAATTTTAGTAATTTTTCTGCAAAAATAAACAACACCGAAGCGGAAATCAACACAAAAGAAATTGAGGTTTTAAAATACTTATTGCTCAATGAAGGCAGAGCTTTGACTAGAAAGCAGATTTTAGAAAATGTCTGGAAGGAAAGCGAAAACATACCATTCGACCGAGTTATTGATGTTTACATAAAAGATCTACGCAAAAAATTCGGGCTTGATTGCATTAAAACCATCCGCAATGTAGGCTATAAACTGGAGAGAAAATGAGAAATTTGAAAATTTTTCCAAAAATGTTTTTATATACGTTTTCCACATTGAGTATTTTAGCGATTTTAATTCATGCGTTAATTTACTTCATTTTCCCAAAAATCTACCTTGAAACTCGCAAGCAAGAAATTACCCAAAAAGCAGACCAAATCACCAAAAATATCCAAGGAAAAAATATCGAAAATATCAAGCAAATACTTGAGCTGTATTCTAAAAGTAGCAAAGTTAAAGCTTTTGTGAAAGATAACGACCATTTAAGTGAAATTAAAATCGATAATCAGATCGAAGCGGATCTAACCAGCAATAATAATTCTTTAATTATTGAAGATAGAGAAGTACAGACTGATTCTAATAAAAAAATACTAGTTAATTTTATCTCAACAACAGATATGAGCAAAGACGCAAAAGAGCTAACTTTTCAGTTCTTACCAATTTCGATTTCGTTTTCTTTCATTTTTTCAATTATCGTTTCGTTAGTATACGCCAAAATTATCACCAAGAATATCAACGAAATCAAAACTACAACTGCTCAAATGATGAAACTCAATCGAAGTGCCAAACTGAAAGTCAATTCCACAAATGAAGTTGGCGCTCTAAAAAGCCAAATAAATGATTTATATTTAACACTCCTAAAATCAATTGACGGCCTAGAAATTAAAAATCAAGAAATTACCAAACTCGAGAGACTGAAAAGCGAGTTTTTTAGAGGTGCTTCCCACGAGTTAAAAACTCCGTTAGCGAGCCTTAAAATAATTCTCGAAAATATGAAATATGGCATTGGCAGATATAAAAACAAAGAGAAATCTATTGAAGATTGTCTTGGTATCGTTGATCAACTAACTCAAAATATCGCTCAAATATTATCAACTCCCTCATTCGAAAATCTAAAAAATGACGAGAAGCTTATAAATATAAACAAAGTGTTGCAAAAGGTTTTAGATAACTATAAATTATTAGCCGAGCAAAGAAATATTTCAATAAATAATCAGATAAATCAAGAAAAAATTTATATTGGCGAAACGGCACTAGAAATCATTCTTTCAAATTTAGTGAGCAATGCCGTAAAGTATTCCGACCAAAACGGTCAAATAAATATCGGCGTCAAGAATAACTGGTTTTATATTGAAAATTCAAATCAGAAAATTAAAGACAGCAAAAACACTAAAATTTTCGAAACAAATTTCGACCTAAATAAAGAAAAAGGTAGCGGATTTGGACTTTATATTGTTAAAAATATTTTAACAAATTATAAAATCAAATATAAAATAGAAAAGAGTAAAATTGGCGTAAAATTTTTAATTGATTTGTCGAAAAGATAAATTATAGCTCACATTTTTTGGTTGAGATATTTTTTAGTAACTTACATTGCTCTCCCTCAAATTTTAGTATGCTTGGTTGAAAATAATGGCGAAAAATGTTATAATTTTTAAGATGAAAAAGCCAAAAACTTCTGCTAAAAATATTATTAATCGTCGAGCACGGTTCGATTATGAGCTCGGTGACGAGCTTGTTGCCGGAATGAGCTTGCGTGGTGTTGAAGTTCGTGCAGTGCGTGATGGACGCGTTAGTTTAAAGGGCGCTTTCGTAACTCTTCGAAACGGGCGAAAAGGTGAAGAGCTTTGGCTCAATAATGCAAGTTTTTCGCTCAAAAATCAGGGCGAGGGAATTTCGAAAGCCGATGCTATTGATACTTCGCCAAAAAAACTCCTCGCAACTCGCAAACAGATTGAGGATTTTTCGAGCCAAAAGAAGGCAGGCTTCACGATTGTGCCAGTTAAAATTTTAGCCGAAGGTCGCTTTATTAAAATTGTTATTGCGCTCGGAAAAGGTAAAAAACAATATGACAAGCGTGAAACTTTAAAACGTCGCCAATCTGAACGTGAAAATGCAAGAATGTTAAAGAGGTATTAGATGAAAATTTTTTCTTGGAATGTTAATGGAATTCGTGCGGTCGAAAAAAAAGGGAATTTAGCGGAATTTTTAAGCGTAAAAAATCCCGATATCGCATGTTTTCAAGAGATAAAAATCGACGAAACGCAAATTTCGAAAGAGAATTTTGACGAAAAATATCCTGAATATTTTAAATTTTATTCTCACGCTGAACGAAAAGGTTATGCGGGAACAGCAATATGGTCAAAGCGAAAACCACAAGCAGTTTTGCGAAATTTTCCAAAAAAAATTTTAGAAAATTTTGAACTTAGCGATAATTTTGGCGACGCCACAACCGAAGGGCGAATTTGTGCTGCAAAATTTAATAATTTCTGGCTAATTACAGTTTATACTCCAAACACTAAAAACGATTTAGGCCGCTTGAAATTGCGAGAAAATTGGGATGCAGCCTTTTTGGCTTTTTCGAAAGGTCTAGAAAATGGCGATTTTTCAAAAGAAGATTTTGCAGAAAGTTTAGAAATTATTGAAGAAAATCCGCAAGATATTTTTAAGCCAAGTTCGGTTATCTTTTGTGGTGACTTAAATGTTGCGCACGAGGAAATTGACCTTTCAAACCCAAAAGCTAATCGCGGAAAACACGGTTTCACAGATGAAGAACGACTTGGATTTTCTAATTTCCTAAAAGCCGATTTATTCGATATTTTTCGAAATCAAAACCCAGAAAAGGCTGAAATTTACACTTGGTGGAGTCATTTTGCAAAATCTCGCGAACGAAATGTTGGCTGGCGGATTGACTATTTTGTTGTTTCGAAATCATTAAAATCAGAAAAAAATAAAGCTGAAATTCACAACGAAATTATAGGGAGCGATCATTGTCCAATTTCGCTGGAGCTTAAAAATGTTTGATTTTTGGCAAGTTCAATCTTCGAAACTACTTTTTCCTGAGATCGCCTGGAATAAACCCGAGCAAAAAACACATGCGGGCAAACTTTTGATTATCGGTGGTGGAGCAGGGGCTTTTCGCGGACTCGCAACTTCCCACCAAACTGCTTTAAAAACTGGTGTTGGGGAGGTTCGAATCTTGTTGCCCGACAGTTTAAAAAAAGATATTAAAATTGATTCAAGCGAACTAATATTTGCAAAAAGCAACCTTTCTGGTGGATTTTCGAATGAAGCTTGGGCGGATTTTAAAGCTGGGGAAAAGTGGGCGGATTCTATTTTATTTATTGGTGACACGAACAAAAACTCCGAAACGGCAATTCTTTTCGAAAAATTTATTCTTGAAAGCGAGAAACCTGTTTTTATTGCTCGCGATGCAGTCGACATTTTACTTGATTCTTTCAGCGAGATTTTATTAAAAGAGAATATAAGTATTTTGGCAAGCTTTGCACAACTTCAAAAGATTTTTTCGAAAGTTTTTTACCCAAAAGTTCTAACTTTCTCGATGAATCTTTCGAATATTGTTGAAGTTCTTCATAAATTTACGCTTTCTTATCCTGCTCAAATTTTAACTTTAAATAACGAAAATTTTATTATTGCTGAAAATGGCCAAGTTTTTTCATCTCCACTAAATTCTACTTTAAACTTAGGCAAGCTTTCACCTATCCAAATATGGTCAGGTGAAATTCCTACAAAAATTGCGGTTTGGCAAATTTGGAATAAAAACCAGAGGTCAAAAGCTGCGATTACAGCAATATCATCTTGATTTTTAAAAACATAAGTATTATAATTGATTTTATAATACGAGATTTTTTATGATTGAAATGAATAGAACTCGCCAAGATAAAGCCGAGAAAAATATTGAAAGAATAGAGAAAAATCCTCAAAAAGAGAAAGCTTTATTAGAAAATCCTAAAAAATCACGTTTTTCACTTTCGAAATTATCAAAAAGACAAAAAATTAGTTTAATTATTGGTATAATATTTTTGATTCTGGTTATTGTTTTTAGTTTTTTATTCTTTTTTAGAAAACTAGAAAGCGCACCCGTAAAAAATCCAGCCCCAAAGAGCCAAAAAAACGAACCAAAGAAGAAAGCTAAACCAGAAAAATTTTATTCAAAATTATCTGGAGTTGAAGTTTCTGAAAAATCGCTCGAAAACGCACCAGTTTTTGGCGTTATGATCGAAAATTCGATTCCAGCAAGACCACAATCTGGACTAAGCCAAGCTGAGGTTGTTTTCGAAGCAATTGCTGAAGGTGGAATTACACGTTTTTTGGCTCTATATCAGCAAAATAAGCCTGAGCTATTAGGGCCCGTTAGAAGCGTTCGCGGTTATTATATTGATTGGGCTTCAGGATTTAATGCCTCGATTGCCCATGTTGGTGGCCCGGGAGATGCTTTGGCGAGAATGCGAGACGGCAAACATAAGGATATGGATGAATTCTTAAACACACAGACTTTTTGGCGTTCAAAAAATCGCTACGCGCCTCATAATGTCTACACGAATTTTACAAATCTATCAGCATTAGGCTCTTCAAAGGGTTGGAATTCTTCGAATTTTGAAGGTTTTAGTCGAAAAGAAGAATCACCAGTAAAAGATAAAAATGCAACCCAAATTCAGGTTAATATTTCAGGTTTTTCTTATAATTCAACCTATGTTTACCGAGAAAACTGTAATTGCTATTTGCGAAGTCAGGCCGGAGTCGCTCATACAGACGCAAACGGAACTCAAATCTCAACGAAAACCCTAATTGTTTTAAAAATAGAAAACCAGCTAGCTGCAGACAGATATCATAATGTCTACGGAAATATTGGGAGTGGAGTAGCGATTGTATTTCAAGATGGAGTAGCTCAAGAGGTAAAATGGATAAAATTAAGCGAAAATTCTCCACTAATTTTACAAAATAATGATGGCTCGAATTTTAAAATAAATAGAGGTCAATCTTGGATTGTTGCGGTTGGGAACTCAACCGGTTCGGTAGGATGGCAGTAAAAACATATTTTATTTTTGTTCGCTTTTTGTTTATTTTTAAAATGTATAGTTATAGCCGTATATAGATTACCGGTTCTTTTAGTAAACCTTAAGCTTTAAGAGATACATGGATAAGATATGAAATAATATTATCTTCACTTAAGGTTCTTGCTCATAAAATTTTTTCCTTATATTTTATTAAAATTATTTTATATTTACAAGGACATTGTATCAAAAAGAGAATTTATGTCAAGGTTCGCACAATATATCGTGGATGATGTCAAGCATTATAACATATTATTTTAATTTTTCTATTTTTATATATCTATTAGATATATTGACTTTTTTCTTAACATATTTTGTTATTTTTACAACATTTTTATAATTATTTATGCAAAATGGATGGAAGAGCAGATAGAGAAGAGTAGAAAATTATTAAACTTACGATTGTTATCAAAAATTGAGCAACAATAATAAACGCTATTGTAGCAACATTAGCTTGAATACTTCGTTGAATTTTATATTGAGCCTCTAGATAATCTTTTTCGGTAAATTCATCATTGTTCATATTTTAATTATACATTAAGAATAAGCTTATTTCAATAAATTGAAATAAGGAGTTATAACTTAACAAGTTAAGATAATAACTGTTATATTCTTATGCTTAGTTTTCTTCGTTTTAGAGTATGATTTATTTTATCTGAAAAGCCTAAAAACCAAAAATACTCACTATTTTTAGGTATTATATAAACTTTATGATAGTCGTGTTTTGAAAAAAGATACATTTTAGGTATTTTAGTAGAAGATTCAACAATATTTTCAATAACTTCAGGTAATTTAAGATTACGGCTTGCCCAGTAGCGCTTTTTATATTTTTCTTGAATAAGTTCTTTTGTGATATATTTTTTGATATAGCTTGCCATTCTCATTTTATCTTTAACAGGGGCTATTTCAGATCGCCCAAGAGTGTAACGAGGTAAAAAACCCCTTTCATTTTTAGGTTTTTTATTTTTTGATCGTATTTCATCAACAGTTAAATATTTATTTTTAGAACTATAAAAGTCTTCAATTTCATTTTTATAATCTTGAAAAACAGCGTGAAAATGCCAAGCACCATTCTTATGTCTTTCTGGAACAATTAAATAGCGAAATCGTTGTCCGTGACGCCTAAAGTGGTTTATCTGTTCTGAATTTACCCAAGTAATTAATAGTTTTGACATCTTGCGTAAATCGTGGCGGTCTTCTTCGCTTTTAACTTTAGAATTTTTGGGATCGAAAGTGAAGGTTATGAAATGAGTGAAATTATTACATAATATATAATCTGATATCTTAGTTTTTGTTCTGTTAATAGATTTTTCTAAATAATCTTGTTCATCTTCTGAATATCCACTAGTGTCTCCTTGTTCTTTACAATTTAAAACAACTACAGGCCTATTATACTTGATTATTTTAACAAAATCAGGGTAAATTTTAGCATAACTTGAGATCTCTTTAAATTTAAGATATGGTTTTCTTTTATAAATTCTGTTTAAAAGATTTGTATGAATTTTACTTAAATCTTTTTTAAAAAGGCTTGTTTGCCTTAAATTTTGCATATGAATAATCTCCTTAAATTAGTGTTGTGTCCGTTAAGTGTGGTCTTTGACAAGAGCCCCGCAAGCGGGGCGAACCCCACTTAACTTAAGCGATTTGTTCTCGTTCGATTTTGAAATATTGTTTAATCTCAAAATCTTGACAATATTGATATACAGATAGATGTGTGTTATTGAGATAGCTAACTGTATAAATTTTCATATGTTTTTGAATTTTGTCTAAAGTGTCGAATTTATTTTTAATTATCCAAAGTGCAGTTTTTGCGTCTTTTTTCGTTCTATAATGCGCAAGTGGTGTTCTGTTATGATAAAGTGTATATTGAAATTTGCGTGTAATTTTAAGCTCATATAGCATAATAAATCCTCCAATCACTGCACGCGACGCATTGCGTATCGCGCGCAGTGAAAATTATTTCTTCTTTGATATTATATAGTTTGGTTGATTTTCGAAAATATCCATTTGATTTGCAGATGATACGACTTTTTGAAAAGTGTCGTAAAGTTTTCTAATTCTTCTATTGTGGAAAAACCAGCCTCTTTTTACGATGTTACCAACAGATCGACCAGTCTTGTCATCAAGTTTTAATGTATGTGCATCGATCACCGTTTGAATTGTGAAAATATTAAAAATTGTTCTACAGTGAATCTCATAATTTGCTTGTTCTCGAAAAGGTTTGGCCATGCGATCCCACAATTGAGAAGTGCCGATAATGAGTTTTCGTTGCTTGCGTTGTTGCGAAATCTCAGTAAAGATATACGGTGGTATATTTTTACTCTCAAGCGAGTTAAAATATGTTTGAATCTCATCTATTAAATAAATAACGCCTAACTCATTGTTGTTCGTCTTTACGAGTAATTCAGCTAATTCATCGACCGTTTGAAATTCAATAATTCTATCTGCATAATCTATAAATTCACGATTAAACAAAATATTTGTTACAAGCTTAGCTTTGGGGTAAATCTGCATAAGTTTATCTATATGATACACTGCAGATAGAGTTTTACCGCCACCTTGCCAGCCTACATAAACCGAAACGCCCGAGGGGCGAAAATAATCCTTATTTTTTCTATCGTGGTAGTCATCGACTAAAACGCCAAAATCTGGTTTAATCGACTTTTTAATGTAATCCGCATATGTCATCGCTTAACTCCAACAGGTAGTTTTGTGATAATAAACATAATCAATAAATAGCCAAGTCTTGCTAAACTGATAGCTACACCGATAGATATAACCGTTAAGGGAATTGTCCAACCGCCGAAAAACCAGCCTACAAAACCTAAACCGTTACTTGAAAAAACGAAATCGAGAAAGGCTTTAAAATTCTGATAAACTGAGTAAGGGAAGTCTGGAATTTTTGGAACTAGTGAAATTAACCAGTAAATTATCTCAAAAACGGGGTTTATCAATACTGTTAAAATTTGTGAAATGAAACCTGAAATATCCATTAATCATCTTCTCCATCACTTGCAAAGAAGTGCAAGGCTTGCTTATAAACATAAATTGAAAAACCGAACAAAACAACGCCATTAGATAATATAGTCATAACCGTATATAATTGAGGTGTTCTTTCTTGAATAAAACAGAGTGAAGCAGTGTAATTATAAATTCTTATATTGCAAGAAACGGTGTTTAAATTGCTTAAACGACCAATTATGTCTTGCGAAAATCGAACAGGGGAGTAAAGAACACCGAATCTTTCTCGAGATTTAGTATCAATCTTGTTAAAACTGCACTTTACAAAATCACCAAAATTTGAGCGATTCAATGCAGAACAATCATTTGCAAAGGCCGGAATATCACAGATTTCACCATCACATCGAATATTTGAATCTTTATCGAATGAAGTATTTGCGACTTCATAACTTTCGCCGTTAATCAAAACTTTAGTCCAAACAGGCTGAATAACTTCGACACTTTGACCGAAACCTAAAAGTGGTGGTTTAGCTTGAATTTGAGTTTTTACCCAATATGTGCCTTTTTCTTCAAAATCGTAATTGAAATTATCGAGTAACGAATCACCCGAATATGAGAATATTTTTTGGCTTTTATCTTCATTGTAAAGCTCGTAATAAGGGCGAACTTGCGTTATTTGGAACGGTTCTTTACCCCTATTGTCGATCGCTATAATAAAACCGTTAAGGTTCATTTTTGATACCTTATACGAGAAATATGGCCAGAATTTAGATTTATTTTTTTGAGCAATCGAATTTTCAATATCACTTAAAGGTTTATTTTCTTCATTGAAATCATTAGGATAAACAACTTTAAATTGATTATACAAAGGGGCATAAGCTAACCAACTGTCTTTTTCAGATTTACCCATTAAACCGAATAGTCGATATTTATAATCGTAATTAGAGAATTGAAATTGAGTGTTAATAAATGATAGTTCAATGCTATTATATTGTTTTGTTCTTTCTTGCCAATCTGGAGATAACGAAATTCTTGCAGTAATATGAATAAAATCTTTTTCTTCACTTCTATCTAATGGTTGTGAAAAAAATCCAGAATCTTTAAAAGAAAATTCTATATCTTTTTTGCCAGTATATACTAATAAATGAGCTTGAACTTGATCGTTAGTTTTTTGATAAGCCACTGACATTAAAGATTTTGCACCTTTAAAGTGAGCTTTACAAGCCTGATCAAGCTTTTGTTTAGTTAATTCTCCATAAAATTTTCTTGAATTTTGATCACATACAGCACCCCAAAAACTTTGCAAAGGGCGAAATTCATTTTTTACATTTTTTTCAATAACAATTCTACCAAGTAAAGGGTCGAATCGTTCATTATACTGTTTAAAATAGTGTAAAACACCTTGTCGATTATCATATACAACATCTCGATTTGTTGTTGTTCGCATATTGTATTTATCTAATTTTTGCCAAGATTCATCATAGTATTTTTGAGCTTGTGAATTTCTATAATGTTTATATTCATCATTATTATTATCATCAGCAAAAGCTAAATTTGAAGTGAAAAATGAAAAAATAGAGAAAAACAAAATCGAATATATAGCTATTTTCTTCATTTTATTTTTCTCCTAAACTTTTTATTATTACAAAACCAATTACTAAAACTATTATTATCGCAAGCCAAGTGATGTGATCAAAATATACAGGCTCATGAAGTGGCGACCATATACGCATTAAAACATCCTTTGCTTGAATAATAGATAAATTATCATCCTCCATACGAAATAAACGCCTGCTAAGAACGCTATAACTGGTAGAATGAAAATAAAAAATTCTTTGATAAGTTCAAGCAATGAGGCAAGAACAACACCAGAATCGACAGTTGTATAATTCATAAATAATTTCTCTTTAATTTAATAATATGGACAGGGGTAGTTTTAAGACTTGCCCAGGTCATCGAAAATTTAATACGCTAGGGCAGTTTAACGACTTGCCCAGGTCAAGATTACGCTTTAACTTTCGAGTATTTGCGAATCAATCGAAATGCGAGGCTAATACCAATTGTGAATCCAAGAAGGGCAATAACAATACCCATGTTATCAGAGATCACAGTTGTGATTGAATCGATCAATTTCGTTGCAGTATCTGCAGGGAAGATTGAAGCCATTGTTTTTTCTCCTTTAAAGTTGATATTGAGTTTTTTGTTCGCTTTTTGTTTTCTTCCACGGGAGGGTGAAAAAATGGAACTCAGAGGCTTAAACTATCTACATATTTTAGGCCTCGTTTAAAAATTCTGTTCCATTAGGTTTAGGTGTCGATGACAAAATCAATAGTTTAGCATTTGATTTATTCGACAATTTAAGTTCAAGAATTTGATCAGAACCGTTAAGAGATAATCCAAGTTGAAGAACACTATATTTAACAGGTTGTTGATTTTCAGGGTTTACGAATTCTTTTTCTGCAATCTCAGCAGAGTAGATTCGATTTAGAACATTAATTTTTTCTTGCATAGTTATTTTTCTCCTTAAAAAATATATTTTCTTATTTACGAAAACATAATAGCATATGCAAAAAGGAAATACAAGAAGGGTCGCACAATATATCTTTTACGACATTATTTATAAAAACACTTATGATAGAAAGGATTGAACTAGACATTATTACTATTACCATAATTTATATTAAATTTTAATAAATTTCTTCTGTGGGATGTATAGTAACGGTATTTATAGATTAGTAAACTATTACTAAGGAAAAGTGGGAACTATAAAAGATCTTTTCTTATATAACTTAAAAATTTCTTTGAATCCAATTGTTTAAATATGTATTTTTTAATAGATAAAAAATATTTTTTACACACCCCCTACCTTATTCATTTTTTTTTTTGACAATTTGACTTTTTTATTTTTTAATATTATAATATATTTTATTTTTTCTCCCTACTCTTCTTATTCTTAATTATGAAATAGAACAAAAAACGAACAAGATACCTCTCTTTTATCTTATTTATAATAACCTTTTCCTTCAATCCTTAAATCTATGTAATTTGGTGAAATCCTATGAGTTCTAAAATATTCAATAGCCTTCTTGAAGTTAATAACTTGCCCTTCTGCGGAATCAGCCGTCGACATTCTTGCGAAATAGCCCACACCATTTACAGAAACTTCAACCTGTCTCAAGCTAAGGGGTGGAATACGAATTTTTGAAACTTCTAACCCCTGTTTGTTTGCAGCAGAAACTAGTTTCCCAATAAAACTAAAAAAGCTACTACTTGCAACATTCTTGCCCTTAGAAACTACAGCACCGCTATCATCGATTATATTTAACAATGGTTTTTCAAAATTATTAACGTTAAAAGACACACCTTCAGAATCGACGAAAAATTCTTTACCATCAACCAACCAAGAAGCAACAGGTTTTCGAAAATCAAGATAAATTTTATATGAGGTTAAACCATTAAATTTAATATTCGAAATGGATAATACCTCTGGATAATCTTTTTGAAGGCTTTCAAGTAAAGCGTTTTTATTTAAATTCGATAGAATCCGCTCACTTGGATTTATGTTTAAATATTCTTCGATCGATTTTTCATATTTACTCAAATTTTGACTTTTTGATTCGTTCGAAGCTACCGAAACCTTAGAAATAAACTGAAATAAAAATATAGAAATTAAACTTATAAAAATAGTTAAAATTACAAAAAAAGCACCTAACTTTCTTCGGCGAATAACCAATTTTTGGTTTTTCGAACGCTCAGAATATTCTTTTTGATGCCGTGAAATTGTTTTTCCACGCCGAAAATCACCCTTCTCTCTTGAGCGATCTTCTAAAATCTTTTCACGCATCTCGCGTCGAGTTAGTTTTTTTTCTTCTTTCATCTAATTATAATTATACCATAAGCTCAATAATTTTTATAGTTTTGCAGTCTCAAAAATCATTTCTGCAACATCTTTAGCAGCATTTGGCTTAGCAAATTTACCAAATTCTTTACCAAGTTTAAGCATTTCTTCTGGATTCTCTAAAGTTCTCAAAATTTCATCTGAAAGAATTTCTGGATTTTTTTCGATTTCATCATCCGAAATAATCTTAACGGCATTTGATTTCTGATAAACCTGGGCATTCTTTAATTGATGCCCACCCGTCAATCTTGCATTCGGAACAAGAATTGTTGGTTTATGAAGTGCAGCAAGCTCAAGATTAGAAGTTGCACCAGCACGAGCAACAACTAAATCTGCGGCAGCTAAAAACTTCCACATATCTTTTGATACAAAACTTAACAAGTAAAAATCCTTCGAAAACCTCTCAGTTCTTCTCTTAAGCTCATCAAATTGAGATACGCCAGAGATTAGAACAATTTGAGCAGATTTCGAAAGTTCCCCACCCTTCGAAACTACCGCATTATTAAGCCGAGCTGCGCCAAGACCGCCACCAGTAACTAAAACAAGTGGCTTATCTTTCGAAAACCCAAGCTCAATCTTAAAATTATCTCGCTCTTTTTGGCTATATTTTCTAAAATTTTCAAGCACTGGAATTCCAACGTATTTTGAAATTTCTTTTGGATAATTATAAAATTCTAGTGGTGCGCCTGTTGCAATCCTTTTAGCAAATTTTGAAATAATGCGATTAGCTAAACCTGGGTGAGCGTCAGAATCATGAATTACAATTGGAATTCTCAAGATCCAAGCACTTATCCCAACAGGAACACAGACAAACCCTCCTTTACAGAAAATAACATCTGGTCGCCAAAAAATTAGTTTAAAGAAAGATTGAAAAATACCAGCAATATTTCGAAAAATATCTATAAGATTGCCAAAAACAACACTTGGAATTGTAAGATGTTGCCAAAAAGTTAAGTGATTATAGCGGCGAAATTTTCCACTTGAAATTTTCGAAATTTTAACTCTTTCGCCAAAAGAATCAGTCATTATTTTTTTAGCCTGTGGCGCAAATTTTTTATCACACCAAAAATGTAATTCTACTTTCGAATCTTTCTTTAAAATTTCCTTAAAAACTGCCACGATTGGAACTACGTGACCGCCCGACCCGCCGCCGACTGCCAATATTTTCATTGCCTTCCTCCTTAAAATCTTCAACCTGAGTAAATGATGTATAATTCGAAACATTAAATACAACACCAAGAACCGTTAAAATAACAACCAAACTCGTTCCGCCGTAAGAAATTAACGGAATCGTAATACCTTTAAGCGGAAAAAGCCCAACCATTGCTGCGATGTTAATGACTGTTTGCGAAACTAGCCACCCTGCAACACCAGCTACAAAAAGGCGGCTTGCAGGGTTTTCCATTTTTGAAATGACCACAAGAAGCTGATAGAATAACCCAAAATAAATCGCAATAATAAAAATTAGACCAATAAAACCAAACATTTCACCCATTACCGCAAAAATTGAATCATTGATAGTTTCAGGCAAATATCCGGAAGATTGAACCGAATTTCCAATCCCCAAACCTAAAACTCCACCCGAGCCAATCGCGAGCTTTGCATTACAAATATGGTATTGATCTTTACCACTTTCAGTCAAAATATTGCTACAATCACCGCTAGAAAAAGTTAAAATTCGCGATATCCGATGAGGTTCGAAAACAATTAAAAGGATAACTCCGGCCAAAACTAATACACCAATTGGAATTAATTTTTCAGGCTTCATTCCTGCAATAACAAATTGAAATGCAATTGCAACGATAATTGTTGCCGCTGTTCCGAGGTCTTTTTGAAAACCAGCAATCACCAATAATACCGCAATGATTACAACTGAGGCTGGTAAAATTGTTTCTTTATAACTGTTAATTTTTCCTTTCGAAGCTTGAGCGCCTAGAAAAGTTGAAAGAAGTAAAATTACACCAACCTTCAAAAATTCAGCTTGCTGAAAACTAAAGCCAGAAAAGCCAAACCAGCGGCAAGCTCCATTTTCACAAATTACAGGAGGAAGATTAAACAACGCTAATCCTGCAAGAGCTATACACAGAATTAGAGAAAAAATAAAGAATTGTAGGGATCTTGAAAAAATCCAGTTGAGCGGAATTGCTTTCATTACAAAAAAGAAGACCAAGCCAACCGCAATATAAATTAAATGCCTCCAGAAGAAATAATAATCATCGTAGTTCGCACCTTTAGCAATATTCAATGAATTTGCCCGCTGCGGACTTAATGAGAACATTACAACCAAACCAATCAGCAGCAGCAAACAGATAAAAAGGAATAACATATAATTTGCACGATGCTTGCGGATTTTTTCGAAGCCTTCAAGATTGAGGCGTTTTTTATTATCAGCTTTAACGCTTTCGTAAATTCTCGTGCAAGGATTTACAATAAAAATTAAAAACATCGAATGAATTAAAAATATAACTCGTTCCAAAAAACTCGCAAAATCACCGTTTAAAAATCGTTGAAAAATCATAGAAAAGTTATCATTCTTCAAATCACTTTTAAAAAAGTTTTGACTATACGATTTTCGAAAAGATGAGTTTCGAACTTGCGGCGTTCGAGATTGACGACGAGATGAATAGTTTTCAAAACCTCGTCGTTCACTCAAATTTCTATTCCTTCTTTCCATTTTAAAGAATCTTATGCTCTGCCAGCGCCAAAATTACACCGATAAAGGCCATAACCATTCCGATAATCCAAAAACGCATTGTGATTTTAGTTTCTTCCCAGCCAGTCGCTTCAAGATGGTGATGAATTGGCGCAGAGATGAAGATTTTTCGCTTAAATACTTTTTTCGAAAAAATTTGAATTGCGCTTGAACCAGCTTCAATCACAAAAATTAAGCCAATTACAGGAAGAAGAAGGAGTGAATTCGTAAGCATTGCGACCACCCCAAGAGTTGTTCCCCAAGCAAAAGAGCCAACATCACCCATAAAGAAACGCGCAGGATAAACATTAAACCATAAATACGCAAGAAGTGCGCCAAGAACAGTAAAACAAAATACTGCCAAGTTATGCTGGTTTTGAACAAGAGCAATAATTCCAAAAGCACCGAAAGCAGCGCTTAATAATCCACCCGCCAAGCCGTCAAGCCCGTCAGAAATATTCACAGCATTACTTGTTGCAACAATCGCAAAAATGAATAGTGGGACCATCCAGTATCCGATCTCAAGATTACCGACAAAGGGAATCATAACACTTGTAAAGTGAAGCTTAAAAGTAAAAAACCACGCCAAAAAACTAGCAAGAGAGATGATCATTGCAAATTTAACAGGAGCACGTAGCCCAGCATCTTTACGATTTGAGCCCCAAATATTTAAGATATCATCAATTAAACCAATAAATGCGCCCCCAGCAAGGCCAGCAAGCGGAAGCCAAGTTTGTTCACGTTTCAAATTCAGCAAAACAGAAATAACAATAACTGCAACTACACCGATAATTCCTGCCATAGTAGGAATATTACGTGCAATTTTTTTGGCGTGTAATTTATTTACAACAGTTAAAGCTTCACCCGTAACGGATGCTGTTTTTTGCTTCTTCCAGAATTTATATTTATAAGCAATAAAAGTGTAAAGCGGTGTTAAGCCCATCGCCAGAATGAATCCAGCAAGGCTAAATAATGCAGAAACGATTAATTGATTTGTGATATTTAACATATTCCCTCTTTAATTCTTTGGTTTAATCTCTAAATAATTTAATAGCCAGTTTGAAATTTCGGTGAAAATCGGTGCAGCGTCTTTCGAACCTTGCAAATTCTGATTTTCACCCCAAACCGCTACCATTATAACATACTCAGCTTCATCTCCGCCACCAAAACCAACATAACTACCAATTGTTTGGTAATCAACATATTTTCCGCCAACAATCGTTTGGCTTGTTCCAGTTTTTCCACCAATTTGATAGCCCGCCGGATCTTTTACGCCACCAACTTTTCGAACACCTTCTAGAACTTGTTTCATCTGTTCACTGGTTTCTTTCGAAATTACCGCTTGTTGATTGATTTCAGGCTCTTTATTCGAAAGTTTCCCATTTTCATCAACTATTCCTTGAATTACACTTGGCTTATATAAAGTTCCACCGTTCACTAACGAAGAAAACGCATTTGCTGTTTGAAGCATCGTTGTGGTCATACCTTGGCCAAAAGTCATATTCGAATAGCGAACCGCATTTCCTTCAGCTTGTTTTGGCGAAACTAGCAAACCTTTGCTTTCAAGAATTTCAATTCCAGTCTCTTGCCCAAGCCCAAAACGATTATGGAAATAATCGTAAATCTTATTTCGAGCAGTTGAATTAAGGCTTCCACCACCAAGAAGCTTTCCAATAGTTACCATTCCAGTATTAAGCGAGTAGTTCATAGCTGTTTGAAGCGTAATTGATCCCGTATGCCCTAAAACCGCGTTTTGAATTACGATATCTTCAATCCTAATTGAATCTGTATTGTTATATCGAGTTGAAGGACTTGCAACACCTTCATTTATTCCTGTCGCCATTGTGAAAGATTTTATCACAGAACCGTTCTCATAAGCCATTGTCGCGGTATTATTATTATAGACTGAGCTCTTTTCAACCTTGCCATAATCTGCCGGGCTGTAAGTTGGGTAATTCGCCATTGCCATAATTTTACCGTTTTTTGGATTCATAACCAAAACTGAGCCGTTTTTCATGCCCTTTAACTCCATTTGTGATTTCAAAACCTTTTCAACGCGAGCCTGAATATTGCGATCAATTGATAATACAATGTTTTTACCATTTACGGCTGGTTTTTCAATATTTTCACTTCCAACTTCAATAACCTGATTAAACGCATCAGTAGTAATCTTTTTATAGCCATCAGTCCCTGTTAACTCTTTATTCATTGCTTGCTCGATACCATAATTTCCACCGTTGTCATTTACGAAACCAAGAACTTGTGCGGCCAAATTTCCCTCAGGATAAACTCGGCGAGTTTCCGCAGTAAAGCCAACCCCATGAAATTTCTTTTCACGAATTGCATTTGCCTGTTTTAGCGAAAGCTTAGTTCCAATAACTTGGTATCGCGTGCTAGTTTTTTCGAAGAGCTTTTCAAAATCATCTCTTAAATTTCCACCAGCAATTTTTCTAAATTCTGAAATAATTTCATTTTTTTTAACTTTTTTCGAATTAGCAACTTCTTGTGGGTCAATCCATAGTGTATAAACAGTTTCGTTCAAAACCATTTTAGTTAATTTTTTGCCATCCATTGCATAAATTAATCCTCGTTGAGCTTTGATTTCGAATTGTTTTCTCTGGCCTTTATCGGCACGAGCGCGATAATCCGCTCCTTCAATAACTTGCAAGAAAAAAAGCCGAATCACAATTACCGCAAAAACTCCTAAAATTGAGACTGCGAGATAACCTGTTCGACTTTTATTCTTAAAACCTAAAATCATATAATTCTATTTTATCACACTTTTTGTGATTTTTTGAAAAAAGCTTAACCTTATTTTGCGTAAGAAACTGACGCTGGAGTTGTCATTTTCTTTGCAACTTCGCTATTTTCGATATTTGAGAGTGCCGTAAGTCGCGCATTTTCCACTTCTAAATCAGCCTTTTTAGTTTCTAAATCTGAAATTTTCGAATCAATTTGCTGAATTTCATTTCCATAAAGTGCTGGTTTAGAAGAATTCATTAAGAAGATAATTCCAAGAACCGCAATCAAAACACCAAGCATCAAAAATTGCGTTACTGCACCAAGTTTTGCTGTTGGTTGAAAAATAGCGATATTGTTATTTCTTCCATATGACCGCGACGAAACTTGTGTTTGGCGACGGCGACTGACATAATTTGTGTTTGTTTTATACATTGGTTTTTTGTTGCGTTAAATTTAATATTCAATAAAATAAAGCACCAGACCAGTTTTTCGGCTGGTGCTTTAAAGTTTAGTTTCTGTTTTAAATTTTTGTTTTTGTTTTTCGAAAGTGTCAAATACTATCGAAAATTAACTTTTACGCGAGCTTGTTCGTTAGCGTAGCTTACTTTGATTGTTTTTGGCATCTCGCCTCCTTTTGTTTTTTATTTTCTAATGCTCACCCGTAATTTTGCACTACGAGCTCGCGGATTATTAACATCTTCTTTTGCACCATCAAGCGGTTTTTTAGTAATTATATGGAATTTAGATTCCAAACCTTTTTTCGAATCATCTTTAAAATAATTCTTCACTATTTTATCTTCAAGACTATGAAAAGTTATAATGCCAACTCTTCCGCCTGAATTTAATAGTTTCGGAAGCATTTTTAAAACCTCCTCAACTTGTTGAAGTTCATTATTTACCGCGATTCGAATCGCCTGAAAAGTGCGCGTTGCGGGGTGTGTTTTCTGCCACCCACCTTTATGCACGCTTAAAATTAAATCAGTCAATTGTGTTGTGGTTTCAATTCTTTGCTTTTTTCGAACTTCTAAAATTTTCGAAATGATTCTTTCAGCAAATCCGCGCTTTTCTTCGCCAAATTCAATTAAAATTTGCATTAACTCGCTCTTGCTGGCAAAATTAATGATATCCGCTGCCGTTTTTTCTTGAGCGGGATTCATTCGCATATCAAGCGGGCCATCTTTTCGAAAAGAAAATCCCCTTTCAGCAATATCTAACTGAGGTGAAGAAACACCCAAATCTGCCAAAATTATATCGAATTTTCGACCTTCTTTTACCAATTCCCTTGCAGCCGAAAGAAAATCTTTATGCAAAATTTCTACACCTTCATTTTTAAACCGTTGAAGCGCGCGAATTGCATTTTCATCTCTATCAACTAAAACCGAGTTTTCGAAATTCTCGGTTATACGCAAAAATTCGCCAGCGTGCCCTCCGTACCCCGCCGTAAAATCGAGATAGCTTTCACCTCTTTTTGGCTGAATTTGTTGCAGACAAGCTTGCAGTAAAACTGGTATGTGAACTGATTTTTCTATGTAATTCATAAATTTAAAGCCACCTAACTGATGATTAAACTTTTTGTTTTTGTTATTTTTTTTGTTTTAAGATTCATTATAAGTTTAGCTTTTTGCTTGGCGTATAGCCAACCATATTGCTGTTTGAGAGACTTATATATGAGGTGGAGTTTTATTTTGGGAGGTTTTAAAATGTGCTCCAGCTATTATTTTAACCTGGTTACTGGAATTTGTCCAGCTGTTTAATCACCAGATAGTTGGCCTTAAACTAAAAACTACATCTATTTTAACGTGCTTTTATTTTTGTTTAGTGGTTTTTCTGTTTGTTTCTGTCGTTGCCACTGATTTAAGTTTACCGCGAATTATTTTTTTTCGCAAGACCTATTTTTGACAAACACGCAAATTTAGAAATAATTTTTTATATATTTTTCCACAACTATGTGGAAAAGCAAGCATTTTAACAGATATTCCTTGCTTTTCCACAGTGCTTATGTTTAATTGTTGAAAACTAAATTATCGTGGCAATAATGCGCTAATTAATGCAGTATCATATTTTGTTGTAGACATTAGAATCAAGTATGTTACAAATACAACAAGATTGATTGCGAGCGAAAGAACTAAAACTGCACTTCGAAAATCTTGCGTAACTTGGTCAACCACTACTGTTCCATCTTCAGCAATAATAATTCCATTATTTGTAAGCAAAGTTTTAGCTTTTTTAATATCTTGCTCTTTTTTTAAAACTTTTGTAGTTTTTTCAGCAACTTTTTTAGCCGTAGTTTTTTTAGCAACTTTTGTTTCTGTTTGTTTTTTTGTCATTTTTTTCCTTTTTTTGTTTATTTGACTTATTTGATCTTAATTGTTTTTTATGTTTATATAATAGCATAAGTTTTTTTAAAAGTCAATAGCTTTTATGCTAAATTATTTTAAAACATTTCAAAACCCTCTGCCAACAATTTGTTCGCTTGACATTGTGTAGTTTTATTTTATTTTATTTTTTGACATTTCACTATTTTATTGTTTTCGTATTTTTAAACCTTTAACCTTATTATTCCATAAAAAAATAATCAAAACTAAAAGACTCTCGATTTTTCGAAAGCCTTTTACATACAATTAATTTTAAAATAAATTAACTAAAAATCTACTTTATATGGCATCTTCACCAAAGAGTTTTTTTATGCGAGCTACAATCGAGCCTTTGTGACGACCTAGCTCTTTACTCAATTTAGCAATTAAATCTGCATCAATTTTGCCATTTTCAAAAACCATTTCTTGCAATTTCGAATCATCGACAAGCCCCCATGCACGATATGCATTTGGATATTCTTGCCGCATTTTTTCAAGTTTTTCAGCCCAAGTTGTTTTTGATGGTTGCACCTCAATAATTTCACCCGCTTCACGCTTTTTAGTGACTTCCTTCAAGTGCGAAAAACGTTTTTCAGCTTTTAAACTTTCATTTTTAAGTTTAAAATCAATCTTTTGTGCCTCTTCACTAACCATCAAAGCGGTACGATTTATACCGAGTAAATAAAGTCTATCAAGAGAGCGAACACGAGAAAGCGCCACATAACCCATTCCTTCAGAAAAGGCTTTTCGAAGGTCGATTCGAGCAGCATCGAGTGTCATCCCTTGGCTTTTATGAACCGTAATTGCATATGCTAGTCGGAGTGGAATTTGCATAATACTTGCTCGCTTTTTTTCACCATCACGCATTTCCCAAGTTTCTGGCACCATTGTAATAATTTTACCATTTCGAAATTGAACAATCGGGTAATCTGTTAATCTTTCAAAATCAACAACTTCACCAATTGAACCGTTCACATATTGGCGGTTTTGGGCATTTTTTACCGCCATCACTAAAGCACCTTTTTTGAGTCGCAATAGTTCTGGCGCAAGAACAGATTTCTGCAAAGTTTCAACGTAGTTTTTTGCACCAGTTGTAGTTTGTGCAAAATGAAACTCCTCGCCTTCAAGTTCGGCAAGCTTTTGCTCATTAATTTTATCAACATCGATATTAGTAGTGTGGAGTTCGGTTAAGTTTTTCGAAAAATCATCACTTTCAAAGTTAGGTTCAACATCAATGCGATCAAGCAAACTCTGAGCGTGTTTTCGGCGTAAATCATCTGCTCTAAGTGCGTTTAAAATTTCAGATAGTTCATCATTTTTTTGGCGGTGGTTTTCCTCAAGATAGCAAATCGTAAATTCAGCAAGTTTCCAAGCGTTCGAATGAATTGCAAAGCCACCAGTTCGCCCGCCAGCTCGGTTAATTGGCGGTAGTTGAAAAAAATCACCACATAAAATTACTTGAATCCCACCAAAAGGTTTGTCGTTTTGGCGAATTGTGCGACAAATTTCTTCAACCATGTCTAGTCGAAAATCGTGCAACATAGAGATTTCATCAATCACCAAAATATCTGTATTTTTAATAATTTCAGCCCGCGTTTTTGGGAATTTTTCAAAAAATTTTCTCGAAAGATAATCGTAAATTCCAATTCCACTCCAAGCGTGAATAGTGTTTCCTCCAAGATGAGTTGCCGCTAAACCAGTGGTAGCCGTAACACTAACCTTTTTTCCAGAATTTTTTGCAAGCTTAATAAACTGGTTGAGCGTGAAAGTTTTTCCACTTCCCGCTGCACCAGTTAAAAAAACATTTTCGCCTGAGAGCATAATCTCCAGTGCTAACGCTTGCTTCATTTTCGAAAACTACTCGCTTCCGATCATTCGTGGCGGTTCACCTTCTGGCTCATCGAGTAATTTTTTACTTTTAATTTCATAACGACGCCCAGTGATTTCGCTCAAGATATAATCTTCATTAATTAAATTCACGAACATATCCAAATCGTTGCCATCCATAATAATGATCGCACCGTTATCGTCCGTCATTAATTCAAGTTGTATTTCATCGGCATATTCAACCACTTTCTCTTGTGATATTTCACCAATTTCATCCATTTTTTGTAATTTCGTAGCAGCCTTTTTGTGTTCGCGAACCAAAGTTTGCAAATCTAAACCATCAGGAAAACTCAATTTATACTTTCTTTCGATTTCCAAAACTTTTTTATCAGCTAAAACTTGTTTTTTATAATCGTAATTAAAGAGTTTTTCGAATTTTCCTTGGTTGAAAATAAAGATATCATTATTGACGATCAAAACTTGATTATCTGGCTGGATTTTTAAACCAAATTCAGGCTCAAATGCACCAAATTTACCATTTCGAAATTCCCAAGCAGTTGCTCCGCGCAAAACCTGCCCTTGCATAATTTGTTTAGCAACATAAAATTTCTCGCCCTTCGAATTTGTAAACCTTGCCAAAATTCCTTTAATCCGCTTAAAATCATGTTCGTTTTCGTTAAATTCCACAATGTCGGAATATTGCGTTTCAATTATATTCAGTAGCGCATCAGCGTGTTGAACTTTTTGTATTTCAGTTTTTAAAAGTACATCTTTGCCCGCGCCACCATCCATTTCATAATCTCGAACGCTCAAACCAGTTCCTGCACCCATATTTACAAAGTTTATCATATCAAACAAAAACAACGGCTTAATTTGTGAGTTCAATTCACTCGAAAAGCTAGTTGTAAAAGGCACAAAATTTTTATTAAATAAGAAAAATTCTACATCAAGCTCATTCTTAATTCCATCAGTCAAATTTGCCCACTGAAAAATATCAGTTGATTCATCTTTTTTCGAATTTTCAGCTTCTTCAAAATTTTGGTTTCCATTCGAAATTTCAGCCTTATTTTCTGTCAGATTTTCAGTATTTTTAATCTCAGTATTTTCAGTTCTAATATCTTCTTCCATATAACTCTATTATATCATAAACATTAAAAAAATATCCATAGTTGGTCGGATATTAGTCGAATATATTTGGTCTTCAACTAAATCATTAAATTCACTAAAATCAAAATTCATATGCTTTATTATAGCATAATCTAAAAAATTTTTCTTGCTCCATATTAAAACAAAAAAGACATCTGCATTTCGATAATACTTTAGCAAATGTCTTTTATGGATTATAAGTTATTTAACAAATATTTTTAACTTACAAGTTAATTTTTGATTTTTTTCGATAAATAACTACACCACTAGTTAGTGTCATAAGAACAGCCAAAGCTAGCATAATCCAACCGAATACATCATTATTATCTGATTTTTTAAATCCAGTTTGTGGAGTCTTTGGAGCTGTCTCGCTGCGAGGAGCTTCAGCTGGCTTTTCAGTTTTAGTTTCTACTTCTTTTGCTGGTTCGGTTGGTTTTGGTTTAATAGCTTCAAGATCAGCTTGAGTTAAGATACCCTTGATTGGCACTTCATGCACGCTATTCCCTTGAAAAATAACTGAACCATCTTTTGCAGTTACCGTAACTTTATATTTGATATTCTTGAGTTTGCCATTAACTAGGTCAATATTAGCTTGAGCTGCTGGGTCAGGGTTTAGCTCTATCGGAAAATCAAACCCAGAAGAAGTCTTCAAATTCTGTTGTTCTAAAACCTTAACATTACCGGCCAAGCCTTCACTATCAAAGCCAAATTTAAAACCAGTTCGCGGAGTTTCCATGATTAGCTTATCTGCATTAACCCTATTACTATCATCAAAGATAAAATTCGATCCAGTATTTCGCTCAGCCTTATATTTACTAAATAGAACTGGCGAATCTTTCTCTAATTCTATTTTGATGTCAGCATCTTTCCAATTGCTTTTTGTCTCTATACCAAAGACTAAGTTTCCCCTTTTAGTATCAGAATTAAAACTAGAACTACTGCGCCATATTGTATCACTATATGAAAGTCTTTTAGTGTAACCATTAACTTTAATATGTTTACTAAATACTTCTCGGTCATTTACTGTAGCAAAAGCACGAACATCATAGTTAGGTGAAGAGTCTACCAATGGATAGCCAGCATGAATATTAGAAAAATTAAAACCTATTTTATTAACATTTTGTCCCTTAACACTTTCGTTGAAGGTAACCTTCCATTTACTCCAAGGCACAGCCTCATCAACTTTATAGGTATCAAACTGAGCAATACCCGCAGCATCAGTTTTATAAGCACTATAGAATCCACGACCCTTGTTAGACTCAACAACTTTAGCGGTTGCTACAGTTTTGCCATTAGCTTTAATGTCGAAGTCTCGGACTTCGCCCATACCAGCGATACCCTTTTGGTAAATAAAGAAGTAATCACCAGGATTGACTGTTTCCTGAATATCAAAGTCCATTCCAAAGCTATACCAGCGATCATCGATCGCAACCTTATCTACTTTAGGGTCAGCTTTGAGCTGAATATTAGGTGAGGTTAAAATCTTTGTGAGCTGTTTTGGCGTATCAGCAAAAGCTGGTCGCACTAAAGCCCCACCAGTAATTGCAACCGCCAAAATTGCTGCGATCTTAATTTTATATTTCATTCTTCTCCTTTTCCACCAATAAAGGTGAATATTAACTTAACTCGTTTATGCTTATATTGTACCCCCCCCCTGTATGTTTTGTCAAGTATATTCTTAAAATTAATTAAATATGTTATAATAAAATAATGAAAATTGCAATTTTAGGCAGACAGCCCGCTATCGGGATCGCCGAGCTAGAAAGTGTTTTTGGCGGTGATAAAATTCGTGTACTGGGTGATTACGCCTGTCTTATTAAAACCGAAAAACTCAATGTTTCGCATTTTGGCTCAATTTTAAAAACCGGCCAAGTTGTTTTTGAGGTCAATTCAACAGATTGGCGAGATGTTTCAAAAAAAATAACCAAAATTTTTGAACACGATTTTTCGAACTTTGAAGGAAAAATTACATTAGGGATTTCAGCTTATGGCTTAAAAATTCGGGCAAGCGAAGTTTCGAAAACTGGAACAATCATTAAACAAAAGCTTAAAAATCATGGTGTTTCAGTGCGAATAATCCCTTCAAAAACTGCCGAGCTCTCGACTGCAATTTCACACAACAATAAGCTTGGTTTAAGTGAGAAAAAAATCGAAATTTTAATAGTTCGTGGTGGCAAAAAAACAATTATCGCATTGAGCGAAGGCGCGCAAAATATCACAAGCTATGCTAGACGCGATCAAAACAGGCCAAAGCGCGATGCTTTTGTTGGGATGCTGCCACCAAAACTTGCCCAAACAATGATCAATTTCGGTGTCGGCGAAAATCAGCCACAGATTCAAGCACTTTTTGGCAAAAAAACTTTCGAAAAGCCAGAAATCCTCGATCCTTTTTGTGGAACTGGCACAGTTATTCAAGAAGCTCTTCTAAAAGGTTTTAAAGCAAATGGAACTGATTTGAGTGAAAAAATGGTGGAATTTTCGAAAGAAAATAATAATTGGTTCATACGAGAGTTTAAACCGCATGGTGAACTTGGAAAAATTTACGAAGCTGATGCTACAATTGAAAAATGGAGTTTTGCAAAAAAACTTTCAAGCGTGGTTTGCGAGACTTACTTAGGGCAACCATTCTCTGCTCCACCTTCGCCCAAAAAATTAGCAGAAGTTTGCGAAAACTGTAATCGTATAATTTCGAATTTTTTGAAAAATCTAGCCCATCAAATTCCAGAAGGCACACAGATCTGCATTGCTGTTCCCGCCTGGAAAACTCAAAATGGTGATTTTTCTCACCTTCCACTTGTTGACTTTTTAAACGAGCTGGGTTATAATAGAAAAGAATTTATGCGCGTTAAACCACAAGATTTAATATATTATCGCGAAAATCAAGTTGTGGCGCGTGAATTATTAGTACTAATAAGGAGTAAAAATGTCACACGTTAAATCGGGTGGTTCAAGTAAGAACGTCCATAACAACGCCGGCCAACGCCTTGGTGTTAAACGATTTGGTGGCCAAAAAGTTAACGAGGGTGAAGTTCTCGTTCGACAAACTGGTGCAACTAAATTGGCTGGCGAAGGAACTTACATGAGCCGAAATTTCACGATTCATGCCAAACAAGACGGTGTTGTGAAATTTAAACAAATCAAAAAACGCAAATTTACTGGTAAAACTGAACGACGCACAGTTGTAGAAGTTGTTGCTGCGTAATTGCAATAAAAAATGAGCCTTTCGAAAGATTGACTCATTTTTTATTTTGCTCATTTTGAATCTGCTAGTAATCCTCACCAATACCCAAATGTTCGCGAACCTTCTCAATCACATCCGAAATCATCACCTGAGATTTAACAAGATATTCATCAACGCCAAGTTTTTCAGCTCGCTCACGATCACTTTCTTGACTTAAAGCGGTCAGCATAATAATTTGCAAATTCATTGTCTCAGGAGTGTTTCGAAGGATATCCAATACATCAAAGCCAGAGATTTTTGGCATCATTGCATCAAGAATTATTAAATCTGGGCGATATTTTAAAGCTGCAGTTAGTGCTTGCTCGCCATCATGAACTTCTATAACTTCAAAATCTTCCATCTCGAGTCTTGCGCGGTATACACTAGCTAAAACCTCATCATCTTCAACCAATAAAATCTTTTTTCTTGCTTCCATTTCCCCTCCTAAATAACTCTGCAATTATTTTAAAATTTCTAATGCTCTATTTTTTTGAGTATCATTCAATAAATAACTTTCACCCTTCGGTACATTCACTTCAATATCTGGCGAAATTCCATTGTTCGAAATATTTTTTCCACTCGGCGTAAACCATTTCGCAATTGTAACTTTTAATAAAGCCCCATTTGGCATATCAATAGTAGTTTGAACGCTTCCCTTACCGTAAGATTTCTCACCAACAATTTGAGCAGCTTTATGTTCTTTTAAGGCACCTGCAACGATTTCGCTTGCACTCGCCGAAGAACTATCAAGCAAAATCACAGTTTTAATACCTCTCAAAGGATTATCGCCGGTTGCTCGAATCTCTTCAACCGTTTTTGAACCAGTTTTTTCACTAACGATCAAAGCATTTTTTTCAAGCCACAAGCTTGCAACAGTTTTTGCGGCCTGAACGTATCCGCCACCATTTCCGCGTAAATCTAAAATAACTTTCGAAATTCCCTCATTTTTAATTTCTTCGGCATATTTTTTTGCTAAAACGCCAGTTTCATTATCAAATCGATAAATTGAAAGTGTTGCGACACCATCTTTTTTCGATAATTCCACGCTTGGATTTTCAATTTTTGCACGTGTTACTGAGAATTCTTTATTTTCACTACCACGAATTATACCAATCTTAACAGTTGTTCCAGCATCTCCACGAATTTTTTTGCTAATTTCAGAAGTATTTTCTTTCGAAACATCTTCACCATTAACTTTCGAAATCACATCACCTGCCAAAATTCCTGCACTTTCGGCTGGATTTTTAGCTAAAACTCGCACAACTTTAACAGAGTCACCGTCTTTTGCGAGCTCAACACCAATTCCTGTTCCAACGTCCCCGCTTAAGCTTTTATTGAATTCTTCGGCCTCTTTAGAAGTCATATACTCTGTATATTTGTCTCCCACCGCTTCAACTAAACCTTTCGAAGCACCATCGATAATTTTTTGTTTATCAATTTCGCCATCAAAATTTGAGGCTAAAGCTTGATAAGTTTTTTCGACATTCGAAAAATCTATTCTTTCAACCTTTTTAAGTCCAAAAACTGGCGCAATTAAATTTCTAATGTCATCTATTCTTGAGCCACCCGCAAAGCCTAAAACCAGCATAAAAACTGAAACCAAAACCAACGTTGAGCGCTCAACTTTTTTACCTCTATCCATAAATTCCATTATACCACAAAAGCACAAGCATAACAAAAAATAAATTCCGAAAGATAAGTTTAATATTCAGTGCTCTAAAATAATCCAAATTTGCACTGTTTTTGTACTGATTTTACCCAAAAAATTCCCTTTTCTATAATTATGGCAGGTTAGACATATTTTAGAAGAGTGTTCAAATAAAAAAAAGACCCATTTTTTGGGTCTTGAAGACTGACTAAAAGTTTTTTCTACTTAGATATTCTTTTTCCCAAGCGATTGCCTTTTCTTGGACTTTGAGCTCATATGAAGTTCTTTCTTCTAACTTCATACTTCTAATTTCTTTCCGAACTTCTCGGTATAATTTCAATTGTTCAATAGCTGGATAAAGAGCGTTAGCTATTATTCGTATTAATTCCCTATTATCTTCTATTAATCTTCCATTAAATTCAGCAAGAGTTATAGTATTTGTTTCTTCTGGCATTTTAAAGTCCCTCCTGTTTCTATAAGTGCCTATTCATGATAAAGATTTATATTACCACGAACAACCCTAATATTATAGCTCAGTTGCTAAATAATTTCAAGCAAATAATAAAAAGCGAGCCAGATAAACTGACTCACTAAATATTAATCGAAATATACATATGTATCATAAGTACTTGCAGGCACGGTCATTGTTGAGAATTGTCCCCAGCGTCCGTTCACAAAATAGTTGTATTGCGAAATTGTAACCATATTGCCATTCACAGCTTCAACCCAAACGATATGTCCATACTGACCACCACTCATCACGCCGAATGATCCAACTTTTGGAGTACTTCCAGTTCGGAATCCTGCTCGCCGTGCGCTAGCCGGCACATCTTTCGCATTACCCCAATATGCAGCATTAATACCTTTTGTCGCACGCAATTTCCATGCAACATAGCTCACACACTGGCGACAACCATAGCCATAACCATCTGTTCCGTTTCCATCTGCACCACCATAACTCACAGCATTCGCATCAACAAAGCAGTTCGCATCATTCCAAGGGTAACTGCTCGTTCCCGCAATAGCTTGCGGAAGTGATCCACTGCCAGCTGCCCGAGCTGCACGCAGAATTTGAGCCTGAATCATATCTTGTTGTTGTTTTTGGAGAGCTGCCTTTTGCGAATTTCGCTCGTTCGCATATTTTGTGTATTCTGCTTCATCATTTTTAGTTTGAGCAATTAATTCATTCTGCTGGCGAATTTTTTCTTGAAGCGCAGATTCAGCTTGTTGTTGGTTAGTTAAAGCAACTTTAACTTCATCTCGTTGTTTTTCAAGTTCAGCTTTTGCTCGCTTAATACTGTCAACCTTTTCAACCAACTGACTTTTAACTGCACTTTGATATTCAAAATTATCAAGCGCTTTCGAAAGATTGTTACTTCCCGCGATTCGCTCGATTGGTGTTATATCATCTTCAAGCGACATTGCCGCCAAAATAGAGCCCAACGCACTTCTATTTCGTTCAATACTTTCTTCATTATTTTTAATTTCAAGCTGTAGCTTTTCGTACTGCTTTTGATATATCGCAATTTGCGATTGAATTGTAGCCTTTTCATTTTCAATGCCATTAAGCTCATTTTGAAGTGTTTGCGCTTTATTTCTAAGATCGCTCGCACGAGATTCCGCACCGCTAATTTGAGATTCCAGTGCTTTAATCTCTTTGTCAAGCTGTTCAACACTCTTCTCGGCTTCAGCACTTTTTGGTAAAGCTGCAATAATACCAGCGGCAACAACCCCAAGAGAAATTGCGCCATTTATAACTAAATTCTTCTTCTTAATCTTTTTCATAGTTGTTTTTCTTTTTATTTTAAATTTATCCTTAAACAGATTATACCACAATCTTTTTTCGAAAACAAGCCCCTTTCTATATTTTTAGATATTTTCTTGTTGCCGTAAATGCTGAAACAACGCCAATAAATGAACCAACAACTACCAGCCCCAGAACAACCAAGAATCCATAAACTTGCAAGAATGAAATTACAGGCGAAATGATAATTCCATAAGCTTCGAGCCGAGATTTCGAAAGAAAAATTATAGTATAACCAATTATTGAGGCTAAAATTGCTGCGATTGTTCCACAAATCACTGCTTCAACCAAAAATGGTCCAGCAATAAAACTTTTATTTGCACCAATTAATTTCATCATATAAATCTCTTCTCTACGGTTAAAAATAGCCATTCGAATTGTATTAAAAATAATTAAACTAGCAATGATTACAAAAATTGAGCCAGCTAAAATTCCAACTTTTTCAGCAAAATTAATTGTATTTGAGATATTTTTAATAATCTCGTTTCGATCACTTGCATATGTTGGTGGATGATCTGGATCGAGATTTGATTTAATTAGCTTATTATTTTCAACAAGATTTTTTAACTCTGTTGAATTCGAAATATCCACAAGTTTAACATTAAAAATTCCAAAAAATTCATTGTTCGATTCAATTAAGGCTTTTCGAATATCCGCATCAGCCGAATTTTTTCGAGCAAATCTATCACGTGCCTCTTGTGGTGAAGTGTATGTTATATCTGTAACTGAAGGTAAATCTTTAATTGCTTTTTGCATTTTTAAAATATCAGAATTTGAAACACCTTTTTTAAGATAGATAGACATATCGACTTTATTTTTAATGTCATCAACCGTATCCATCAAAATTGAACGTGCAAGGAGTGAACCAAAAATAATCACCAAAGTAACAGTCATCACAGCAGTTGCGGCAACCGAAAGCCAAGCATTTCGAACAAAGCTATTTGCACCATATTTTGTAATTCGCCAAAACGTTAAAGTCTTACGGCGACGCTGTTTATGTTGCATAATAACTTTCGAATTTTGTTTTTTTCTACCTTGCTGCACTTGAGAGCCTTTAATTTTATGATGTTTTAAATTTTCCTCTCTCATTATTGCCTATACTCCCCTTGTGATTGGTCGTGAGTAATTTTTCCACCATTTAAGGTAATTACACGCCGTTTAAGTTTATTTACAATTTCAACATTATGCGTAGTTAAGACAACTGTTGTTCCGTAATCATTAATTTTTTCAAGTAGTCTAATAATGTCCCAACTATGCTTTGGGTCAAGATTCCCTGTTGGCTCATCAGCAATTAGGATTTTCGGTTGTCGAGCAATTGCGCGAGCGATTGCCACACGTTGTCTTTCACCACCACTTAACTGATGCGGAAAATTCCCTTCTTTTCCTTCAAGACCAACAAGCTTAATAACCCTCGGAACAGTCGCCTTAATCTCATGATTAGTCATTCCAGCAATCTCAAGTGCAAAAGCTACATTTTCGAAAACAGTTCGGTTTGGCAAAAGCTTAAAATCTTGAAAAATTACACCTATTCGGCGCCGTAAAAGTGGAATATCCTTATCTCGCAATTTATCATAATCAATTCCGCCAACAACAATTTTACCGCTAGTTTGCTTTTCTTCACGAGTGAGCATTTTTAAAAGTGAAGATTTTCCCGCGCCACTCGTTCCAACTAGAATAACAAACTCTTTTGGCTTAATATGAAGGCTAACCCTGTTAATCGCAGGAGTTTTTGAATTACCATAAACTTTTGTCACACGATCTAATAATATCATCACTTTTTATTATACCAGCTTTTTTCAAAGTGTTCAAGCTTATTTAAAAAAAATTAACTAAAATCACCCTTTCGAGTGATTTTTGAGTATTATTTTTTAGCTTTTTTGCGAAGAAGCTGTGCTGTATAATTTTCTGGCGAGTCTGCAGCTCTATCGATTCCCAAAACTTCTAAAACATCCCACAATTCTTGGCGAATTCCATCTGGATTATCACCTTTTTTTACTTCTCGTTCGAGTTTAATGAAAGTCCCCAGTCCTTCAACATCATCTAAAAAGAAAGTGGTATCTTCAACCTGAAGTTTTTGGCGATTTCGAAGCACCTCAACTTTCATTTCAAAACCAAGTTGTTGAACAATATGCGCTGTTTCAGAATAATTTAGAACTGGAGTTTCATGAATTAAATCAACATTTTCAGCATCAATATGGCGCTTTTGGATTAGCTGATACCAAGGTTTGCGTTTTGGATCAATAATCTCTGTTCGAATCATTAATTTTGGTAAATTTCTGCTCGGTTGAAAACCTCGCGGTAAAAATACACGATCATTTTGAAAAACAACCCGCCCAAAATCGTGCCCCGTATCTGTTATTTTTTTAATAAAATCAACCTTATTTTTAATTTTTGCCTTTACGATAACTTTCTTCATAATTCGATTATACCATATTATTTAGATTTCACCAAGATACTCATGCTTCAACCTTTGTCTAGATTGTTCTGCCAAACAGACTGTAGCGGCCATTGCTACATTTAAGCTTTCAATTTCGCCAACCTGCGGAATCATTACTTGATTTTCAATTTTCGAAAGTAGCTCACTAGAAACGCCAGAACCTTCATTACCAAAAATCCAAGCTGTTTTTGTTGTAAAATCCTCATCGTAAATTGATTTTCTAGCTCTCAAACTTGTAGCAAAAACTGGAACTTGCATTTTATCAACTAATAAATTTAAATCTTGGTTTTCAAAAATTTTTAGTTTAAAATGTGCTCCCATTCCAGATCGCAGCACCTTTGGAGACCAGGCCGAAACAGTCCCTTTCGAGCAAATAATTTGTTCAACGCCAAAACCAACTGCACTACGCAAAATTGTGCCAAGATTACCCGGATCTTGAATCTTTTCAAGAAAAATCGTATCTTTTCGAAAGTCAACATCTTGAAAAGTTGATATTTTTACAACAAAAAGTATTCCAACGCCTTCAATTACGGGGCTAATTTTGGTATAAATATTCGACTCAAGCTCAACAATTTCAATACCAAGTTCTTCGCATTTTTTAATCACTTGCTCAACCTCAAAACTTTTAGAAGAACTTGAAACAACGCAAATCTCCGGTGAGCCAAAAGCTTTAAGCCATTCGCTAACCAAATGAACCCCCTCAATAATAGTTAACCCCTGTTTGTTTCGAAAGCTTTGTTTATTCGAAAGTTGAACAAGTTTTTTAACCAAAGGGTTTCGCGATGAACTAATTTTTTTCATTAAATCTCGCTCGATTTTACGCGAATTTGCGAGGCGTCATCTCGATTTCGAACACTCACCGAGCCATCGCCCTCAATTGTGTCAAAATCAATTACAACAACTTTTGGCACACCGATTTCATCGGCCTTGGCGTAAACTTTCCCAACTTTTCCACTCAAATCAAATTCAACATTTTTGTATTTTTGGCGAAGTTCAAGATAGATTTCTCGTGCTTTTTCAACCAAAGCTTCTTTATTTTTAAGAAGTGGTGCCACAATGATTTTTGTTGGAGCAAGATTTTCAGGTAATGCCAAAAAAATACGAGTTTTGCCATCGGTTTCAACCTCGCGATAAGCATTAGAAAGAACCGCCATCAAAAGCCGTTCAACGCCAAAACTTGGCTCAATCACATGAGGAATGAACTTTTTGCGCGTTTGCTTGTCAGTATATTCCATATTCTTGCCACTTGCTCGCTGGATATTAGCGAGATCAAAATCGGTGCGATAAGCAATCCCCATCAGCTCTTCTTTACCGATTGGGTAATTAAATTCAAAATCAACAGTACGCTTTGAATAATGCGCACGGTCTTCTTCTGGAACTTCAAGCTCATATAGAGAACTTTGTGGCAAGCCCATTTTTTCAGTTAAGAATTTTCGAACTAAACTAAGCAATTTTTCAAATTCAGTCTCCCAATTCTCAGGATCCACAAAATACTCAATCTCCATCTGTTCAAACTCACGAGAACGAAAAACAAAATCTCGGGGCGAAATCTCGTTTCGAAAAGCTTTTCCTTGTTGCGCAAGGCCAAACGGTAAGCTTGGATAAAACGAATCAACTACATTTTTGTAATTAGTAAAAATTCCCTGAGCAGTTTCTGGTCGAAGATATGCAGTTGAATTTTCATTCACCACTGCGCCAACATTAGTTTGGAACATCATGTTGAAACTTCGAACTTCACTAAGCTCATTTCCTTTTGGCGATTTTAAGCCTTGTTCACGGATAATTTCAGTGATTTTTTCGTTCGAAAGGCCTTCTGCCTCAATTCCAGCGTCTTTTAAAAGGTGATCGGCACGATAACGTTCGCCCGTTTTTAAATCTTCCACCAAAGGGTCGGCAAAAGTTGCTGCATGACCACTCGCCTGCCAAACTTTTGGATTCATGATGATTGCAGCATCAACACCAAACATATCTTCACGATTTTCAACAAAAAAATCCCACCATTCGTTCATAATTTTGCGTTTTAAAGCTAGCCCAAGTGGGCCGTAGTCCCAAGTTCCGCGCATTCCGCCATAAACTTCACTACCTTGCCAAATAAAACCACGCCGTTTAGCAAGGCTCACAATTTTGTCCATCAAATCTTCATTCTTCATTTTTCCTCCGTATAACCTTTTAACTATTATACCAAAAAAGCTCCCGTTTTTCGAGAGCTTTTTGTTTAAATTGCTATAAAATTAGATTTTTATTTTTGCCAATTTTTTGCGAAAAACTACTGCAGTAGTTACGCCCAAAATAGCAAAAGCTAAAATAATGAAATTTTGAGATTTTTCGAAACCAGTGTTTGGAGCTTGAACCTTCCCTTCTGAAGGCTTTTCAGCTTTTGAAACCTCAACAGCTGGTTGTGGTTGAGCTGGAGCTGGAGTTGGCGCAGGAGCAGGTTTTTGTGGCTTTGCTGGCTTGCGGATTTTGGCATAGGTTTCTACATTACTGCCAAAAATCGCCCCACCTCCGTTAAAGTATTTTTTATCAATAGTCTTACCTTCTGGCGAAATTAGCTCAGTAGTTTGTTTGACATCACTAATTGTTCCGTTTTTTATACTTGAGCCATCAACAATTTTAATAGAAGAAATCCACCCACGATAAATACTATCTACAGCCGGCATGTCTTTCACAACCTCAAGAACTATTTCTGTTTCAGAGCGAGAAACAACTTTTAATTCCATAGCTGGACCGCCAGCAAAATATACGCCATATTTATTTACTGGAGTAGAAGCAGAAATACTATTCCGTATTTTCGAAAACCACACAGTTGAACCAACAGGATAAGTTTTATTATCAAAACGAATTGAAGAATCTTCATGCATGGTTACTTTAAATTTAGACCCTGCCTTAACGGGGTTATTTTTAGACTGTGTTATAGTTGGACCAAAAACTGATCCACCGTCATTTGAATTAAACTGAACAGCAGCACTATCAACAACAGTTTTATTTAAATTCAATAATGGAGATTTAGTCAACTTAACATCTTCGCCTTTTAAAGTGGTGCTACCAATAATTTTAGTTTCTATAGTAGTATCATGATTTACAAGAGAAAAGTAGTTAGCGTTATTATTAGAAATAGAGGTTTTAAAATCGGCATATTTTTCAATGTTCTTATTGAAAACAATTTTGCCTTGCCAAACAATAGCGCCAGGTTTTGCATTCTCGTCATTACGAACAACGGATTGATAGTTTAAGTCATGACCGTCACTATATTTCTTATCAACTGAAATTTCGCCAATCTTCTCATTTTTATATTTGAGGTCTACTTTTCCTGCAGGAATCACAGACACATTCTCAGCACGAAAAGTTGCCCAATCGCCTTCTTTAACATTCTGGCCAGAGATATCAATAGACCATTCATTACCCCTGTTTTTAATACTCTTAGGTTCAATCTTCAACCTGCTCGTAATATTCTCAGCAGCAAAAGCAGAAGAGCCGAAGCTCATCACCGAGAACAATGCTGCAAGAATAAAAATTGTTATTTTACTTCGAAAATTCATTTTTTCTCCCTTTTTAATTATATAAACACTTATGCTTAAAATTATTATACCACTTTCTTTTTTAAAAGTAAATAACAAAAATAGACTTTTAAAAGCCTATTTTAAAATCTTGGAATTATCTCTTCAATTTTGTTCAAAAAAATATCACAACCTTTAATTTTTGAAACAACTTTTGGCTCGCTTGAAACCATTAGCCGCAAAAATTTAATATCATTTGCATCAAATTTACCGCTAAAACTTTCCACAAAAACCTTATCATAAAAATCAAAATCATACCTTAAATTTGCCTGCAATTTCTTGCCATTTTTATCTGTTTCAAGATTAATTTCATCGCCAGAAAATTCTGCAATTTTAAGAATAAACCATTTTCGAACCAAATCTAAGCTGATTTCAAAATCATTCAAACTGCGAAAGACTTTTAACAAAATTTCGAAAAAATCAGCCGATTCAATATGCTCGCAAAGATTCGAAACCTTTTTAATTGCTTGGTAGGCAAAATCAGTTCTTTCAAAATCTTTCAAAATTTCACCAAAAAACTCGCACATTCTTGCTGAAGAAAGCGTTTTCATTTCGCTTTTTCCTTCAATTAAAACCACTTCATTCAGCGAAAAAAACTCAATTCCACCAGCAAGCTTTGATTTTGGTTTTCGAACGCCACGCGCAATTGCCACCTGTTTGCCATTTGGAGTTAATAAATTTATAATTCGGTCGGCCTCGCTAAAATCAGTTCGCCGCAAAACTATAGCCAGAGTTTTTTTGCGTGAATTATTCATCTAAAATCTCCTTGATTTTTGTGCGAATTTCTTTTGGTGAAACCTGCGATTTATCAAAAATATGACGAACATTAAACAATTTTAAACTTTCGAAATCTATTTCACTTGCCAAATCTGAACAAATCACCACTGGAATTTTTGCCGTATCAGCATAGCTCTGCAATTCATTTAAAAGAGCAAAAGCCGAGTGGCCTTCAAGCAAAATATCAAGAAAAATTAAGTCTGGCAAACTTCTATCAATCTCTAAGATTGCTTTTTGCGCAGAATTAACTTTTGAAATTAAAAAATTTGAACGCAAAATTATTTCAAAATTATCTGCCAAGATTGTATTATCTTCAATAATTAAAATTTTTTTCACAACAAACTCAACTGACCAGAACGGTTTAAATCAACATAAAAAGTGCTTCCATCACGGTGGCGAATCACACCAATTTTTGCTCCCATTGCCGCTGCAAAACTTTGAGCAATAAAAATACCCAAACCAGAACTCTGCGGCCGAGAATTTGCTCGAACCGGCTGATGATTCTGTTTTTTAACTGAACGCCAAATTGAAAGCGGTAATTCTTCGCCATAATCTCGAACTGAAATTCGAACTTTTTCACCAATATTTGAAATTTTAATTTCAACTTCGCTCTTTTCGTTCGAAGAATAAAGTGCGTTATCTGAGAAGTTCATCAAAATTGAACGAAGCAATTCATAATTTGCCATGATTAACTCATTTTTTCGAACATTTTTAAACCTAATAACTCTACCGTGAAGTTTGAAAACATCGGCAATTTCTGCAACCACATCATTGCAGATTTTTTTCGAATTTATAGGCTCAAGCTCGAACATTGCATCTTCAAGTTTTGAAATTTTAGTTAGATCTTGAACGAGTCGCAAAGCCCTTTCACTAGTGACATCAATTTGGCGCAAAATTCGGCTTTTTTCAGAATTAGAAAGCTCAATTTCATCATCATTTAAAGTTAAAGAAAGCTGGCGAATAATTGAAAGCGGGGTTTTCATCTCGTGAGCAGCAATAAGAAAACTACTTTCTTTTGCTACCAGATTTAAAAACTCCCGCTCATCCATATTTTTATTATAGCAAATTTTTGCTATTTTTAAAAGCTAATCCATTTTCAGAGTGCTTAAAACATTTTCGTTCAAGACGTTGTTGTAAGTGTCAGCGTCGGTTCGAATCATCAAAGTTTTGCTGTTTAATTTAAAATAATAAGCTGTTCCACGAATTCGATTATTCTTCTCCGGCCCAGGGAATAATCCTGCAATTTTTGTTGCTGGATATCCATTAACCGTTACGGCTTCAGAAGAAAGCTCACCCTTTTTGATAGCTTCGTTAAATTCTTTAAGAACTTCGTCTACACTCTTCTCATAAATAGCTACGCGCAAACCGAAACGCTGAGTATCTTTGCCGTCTTTTGGAACTGGTGGCACTGTATCTGGATAGAAATAAGAGAAGAATCCCTTTCGATCAGAACCGTTAGATTCGACATATTGATTCCAGAATGTTGGATAACTAAAAGTTACCTTTCCTAAATCTTCTGGAGCACGAAATTCTTTAACGGTTTTTCGTCGCTCTTCGTTATATTTCTTTTCATCATCTTCTTGCTGTTTTCGTTTTCCTTCAGCAACCTGTAAATCAATTTTTCCCTCAACATCTGTTTTTACATTGTTGTATTCAATATAAGCCCAAATTCCAAATGAACCAGCACCAGCAAAACCGATGCTCAACAGAATAATTGCTATTGTTGAACCTTTAACTGCACCTTTTTTGAATCTATTCATATCTACTATTATACTTATGTTTTTAAATTTTTCAAGTGCTTTTCGAAACTTTATTTTATAAAAATAAAAAACCGCCAAAGCGGAATTTATCAAAAAATTGGTGGCTCCTCCCAGACTTGAACTGGGGACACAAGGCTCTTCAGGCCTCTGCTCTACCAACTGAGCTAAAGAGCCAACCTTTATTAATTATACAGTATAAGATTTTTTATTGCAAGAGTTTTTTAAAATTTTATTAGAAAATAAGCGTGTCGCAAAATTGAAGTTTTGTTATATGCTTATGTTTTTACTCTTTCGAACTTTCTAAAAATGCAAAGATAAATCCGTCAATTTCGCCATTTAAGACCTTTTCAACATCTTTTTCTTCATACTTAGTTCGTGTATCTTTAACTATTTTATAAGGGTTTAGAACATAATTTCGAATTTGCGAGCCCCAATCGGCAGATTTTCCAGCTTGAAGTTCACTTAAATTCTGTGCATGCTGTTCCATTTTCATTTGCACAAGCTTTCCACGCAAAATATTCATTGCGGTTTCTTTATTCTGCGTTTGTGAGCGTTCATTCTGAATTGCCACAACAGTACAAGTTGGAATGTGTGTAATTCGTACAGCCGAGTCAGTTGTATTTACACCTTGCCCGCCCTTTCCGCCAGAGCGATAAACATCAATTCGAAGGTCTTTTTCAGCAATTTCAACATGTTCTGGCGTATCAATTTTTGGCAAAACTTCAACTAGAGCAAAAGACGTTTCACGAGTCCCACCACTGTTAAACGGCGAAATCCGCACCAAACGATGCACACCATTTTCACTTCGCATTTTACCATAAGCATAAAGGCCTTGAATTTCGAAAACACTAGTTTTAATTCCGGCTTCTTCACCAACACTTCGCTCAATTTGCTCAGTTTTTAGATTATTCTTTTCAGCCCAACGTAAATACATTCGTTCCAGCATTTCAGCAAAATCTTGCGCATCAGTCCCGCCAACACCAGATGTAATTCGAACGATAGCATCACCACTGTCAAATTCACCATCAAATAAAAGCTGTTTTTTTAGTTCTTCGAAATCATTTTCAAATTGTAAAATTTGAGCTTCAAATTCCGCAAGAAGCTCATCATCACTAAGATTTACTAATTCTAAAATATCCTCAACTTGTGTTTTTAGAACTAGCCAAGGGTGAATTTCTTTATTTAAATCGGCAAGTTTTTTAACTTTTTCTTGTGCAGTTTTAGGATTTAGCCAAATTTCTGGATTCGAAATTTCAGCCTCTAAATCTGAGATTTGATTTTTTTTGCTTTCAAGATTAAGCTTTAAGCTCGCTTTTTCAAGCTCCTTTAAAATTTCGCTAATGCGAGCTTTCAGCTTATCCATAATTTATTTATTTGTTACCTTTTCAGCTTCTTCTTCAATGTTGTCGTCTACGAAAAGTTTTTCAACAAACAAAAGTACAAAATATACAACGAATGCAATTACCAAAAAGTTAATAACATCGTTTAAAAATGCACCATAAGAAAGAACCGCCTCTTTACCTGCTGGCGTTTTTCCCATATTCCAAACAACGCCCTTCAAGCCTTCGGCTGAGCCAAGAATAAATCCGAGCGGTGGCATAATAATATTATTAATCAAAGACTTAACAAGATCACCAGAAGCTGTTCCGAGAATTAAACCGATCGCCATTCCGATCAATCCTTGATCTTTAATAAATTTTTTAAAACCCGCAAATTGTGCTTTTGGGTCTACTGCTTTTAATTTTAAAGCAGATTTCTTTGTAGATTTAACTTGTTTTTTATTCATAATATAGATTTTATCATAAAAGGTTTACATTTTCAACAAATTGTTCACCGCGATCAATATAACTCTTAAACATATCAAAACTGGCATGAGCTGGACTTAAAATAACCACATCGCCACTTTTTGCGTTTTCGAAAGCAGTTTTTACAACTTCTTGCATATTTGTTTTTATACCTAAATTTATAAACCGCTTAAATCCGCTTGATATTAATTTCTGAGCTAGTTTTTCAGATTCTGCCCCCATCAAAATTACCTTTCGAAGTTCTTGCTCTGGCATTTTCGAAATTTTTTCAATCAATTCACTCAAGTCTGCACCCTTGTTGCTTCCACCAAGAATTAGAATTTTCGGTTTTTCGAAAGAGTTTAATGCTGCAATCGCACTTCCTGGCGTAGTTGCGATTGAATCATCATAAAATCGCACACCCTTAAACTCACGAACAAATTTCAACCGATGTGGTAAACCTGTAAATTTCGAAAGCCCTTCTCGCCAAAAATCAAAAATTTCCTCAATTTCAAAACCTTTTTCACGCAAGAAATCAAAAGTTGCAATCATTGCGGCACAAGCATTTTTTTGATTATGCTCGCCTGGAATTTTTAAAATATCAGTTTCGAAGAGAGCTTCATTTCCCCACAAAAAATGGTTTTCTTGAATGTGGGCTAAATTGTAATCCTGAAAAGGCTGAAGCTCTGCCTTAAGCTGATTTTTTAAGCTTTCGACATTTTCTAAAACTATTGGATTTTCAGCATTAAAAATAAAAAAATCGTTCTCGGTTTGATTTTTAGCAATATTCATTTTTGCCGCCACATAATCTTTAAAACCATCATGGACATCGAGATGATCAACTTCAAGATTATTCAAAATTGCAATATGCGGCGATTTTTGAGCATCCCAAAGCTGGAAACTGCTGAGCTCATAAACTACAGCATCATCTTTTTGAATTTTCGAAAGCTCATTAAGCGCTGGTAGACCAATATTGCCAACAAGGTGAACCTTCAAACCGGCTGCACGCAAAATCTCAGCAATAAAACTCGAAACCGTTCCCTTACCTTTTGAACCAGTTACACCAATAATTGGCGCTGGGCATTTTTCGAAAAATAAATTCGTGACAGATGTAATTTTAGTATTTTTTGGCAAACGGTTAGGGTTAACTGCGGGTGTTCGCACAATCAAATCTGCTTGAATTTTTGAAAAATCATGAAAATCTCCAAAGAATTTAACACCATCTGGTAGCTCAATTTTACTTTTTTGGTTTTCATCATAAATTTCAAAATTGTTATTTTGACCAATACTTTTAAAATAGTCATAAGCACTTTTCGCCTCTAGTCCAAAACCAATTAATGCAATTTTCATATTTCTCCTTTTAGTTTAAGATTATCTTTATTTTATTTTAGCATAGTTCAAGCAAAAAAACACCCCTTCTATTTTTCGAAAGAGTGTTTTTATAGTTAGTTAGCGCCAAATTTCCTGTTTGATTTAGTTGGGTCGCTTGCACTTTGCCGAGGTTGAGCCGTATTATTTCCAGCCGATGGTGCTTGATTATTTGCTGGAGAAATTGATTTGGTTGTTAATGCTGGCTCAGGATTATATGAAGAATCGCCTCTAGAAACTATATTCGAAGATTGCGGAATTTCAACGGTGTTATAGCTTGGAGCAACTTTAACCGTTTGCTGTTTTCTAGATTGAGTCGAAGCATTACCAGAAGTTGAAGTTGCTTGAGCTGATGTAGTATTGGATGTAGTTGCAGCTTGTGAAGATGCTGCACCACCATGCGCCGTAGCAAGCTTCTGCATTGCCGTAAAATTCTTTTGCTGGTCTGGCGTTAGAGACATTGTTCCATTCGCATTTGCGGCAAGAGCTTGTTCGGCAATCTTACCCATATTCTGCGCTTGCGAAATCTTACTTTGGTCGCCACTACTAAATGCACCTTGCATTGCCTTGAGTGCTTTGTTATCATTAACATTCGCACTAGACATATCAGACCAATCGGCCATTTGCTTAGCACTTGCACCTGAATATGTCGCGATATCATTTTCGAAATCTTGAACAGATTTGATATTTCCTGAAGAAAAATCTTGCATAACTGCTTTTGCTGCTGCAGGGTTAACTTTCTTAATATCACTACCAGCTTTTGATGCGATTTGAGCGGCAACAGATTTTCTTTGCTCAGCATCACCAATACTTAAAGCACTATTAGCAATACTACTCATTGCAGCAGCTTGACCAGCGCCGTTAAGTCCCGATTTTGTTACTGCTTGAGAAAGAGCGCTATACATTAGACCTTGTTGGACAGGATCAGAAACATTCGAAATTCTTGCGAGCTCAGAATCAAAATTTGATATACTACTGCCGATGCCCGAAGCCATAGCAGTAACCATTCCATCAGTTTGACCTTTTTCGAAGCCACCAATAGCAGAACCAAGTTGTCCCATCCTTCGATAGTCTGAAGCAGTAGGATTTCTCTTTGCTTGAAGTTTTCGAAGTTCATTACGATTTCTTCTATATTGACCCTCTTCATATTTTGCCGCACGGGCATTTTTACCAATAGGGATTCCAGCAATACTTCTATTTGCAGCTTTTTCTCTCGAAGCTTTGGTCCAGTTTAAATTCTGACCGGCTGTATTAATTCTACCAGACATTTTATCAATAGTACCACGTAGATTTCCACCAGTTAATCCATCAATAAATGAAAGTACAGTTTTAATAACCGCAATAATTGCAAACAGTGACAATATAGGCAAAACACCATAAATAATTTTAAGTAGAGGGTCATCAACTACGCCATATAGTAAATTAGAAACAAACAAAGCACCACCGACTATTAACGAACAAATCGGGTAAATCATTAGCATATTTTTCGTAAGCTTGATCCACTTTTTGAAAAACCCTTCTGTATTCGGTAGTAGTCCCGCAACAAAGGCTAAAGGAGATGTTACAACAAGAACGATGATCGCTGCCTCCCTTATCATTAATATAAATACAGTCATTACAACAGCAAGTGCAGCAGAAGCAATAAATAGAAGAATTGTGGCTCCACCAACGAGAGCGGCAGTAACCCCGGCAGCGATAAGCGCACCTGTTGCCGCAGTACCTGTTAGAATTCCTTCAACAGGAGATGTTTCTTTCTGAACATCACTAGAAAAGCTCCAATTTCCATCATTTGATAGCCACTTAAATAAAGTACTACCAACAATATTGGAAATATCAATAGCAATTACAACAATATACCAAGAAATATTGACTAAAATTGCATAAATAATAATTTTTGGTAGCATTTTTTTAATGCCATAGTTAGAAATTCCAACACCAGTTACTTGCGAGAAAATTATTATTGCAATCATAATTACAAAGAATATGTTTGCAATATCTCTAAACGCTACCCAATGCTTAAATGCTTCTTGCCCCTTTCCAGAATTCGAAAAAAGTTGATCAGATTTAATATTTAAGAAATTTGCTTGCATAAAATTATACAGACCAACAACAACACCAGTTGAACCACGAACAATCGGGCAAACGATCCAACCAATCCATTCAATAGCGCAAGAATTTTTGTCTTTATTAGATTCCTTAGTTTGCTTGTCCATCTCCTCAATTGCAGCCTTGGCTTCATTATTCTTTTTAGTCCAATCGCCATCGTTTGTTGCGGGAGAATAATTACATTTTTTCTTGAGCTCATCCAGCTTTTTTTCATCAACACCAGCAGCCTTAGCTTTCTTATATGCCTCTTCACATTTAATTCTATCGTTATTAGCCGTATTATTTCTTACATCCTGTTGAGTTTTATCTGTTGTAGGTTGCGAAGATCTATTAGTTGGGGCTGTAGGAACAACCTGATTATCTTTTTTTCTTTTTTCTTCTATTTCTCTATTTTTCTTCTCTTGCTCTGCTTTTTTCTTAACTTCATCAGGCGTAACAAAATTACTATTAGGATTAGTTAAATCAATAGCATTTGCAAAATTATTGCTAAAAAAAGAAAAAAATACTAGACAAATAACTATTAAAACTTTTTTATTTTTCAACCCAACCCAAAATTTGTTCATAATGTTTATATTTAATCACAAAAAAATAAAAAAATCAATACGGTTATGTTTTTTGCTATAAAAAATAGCCCGCAATTTTGCAAGCTACTTTTCGAAAATCTGCTTTATAAAAGGTGCGGTTTTACCAACCGCCACCGCCACCGCCGCCAGCGCCGCCACCAGAGAATCCGCCCCCTCCGCCAGAGCTTCCCGAACTTGGTGCGGAATAACTGTTCATCACACTATTAAAACTATTCAAACTGTTCGAAAACACCATCGCATTAAAGGCTGTTGAGCCAATATACCAGTCTGGTAGATAATCTTCATCTTGAAACTGCAGTTCAAGAACTTTTGCCCAAGACTTCTCTAGCCCAAACAGTGCTGCCCAAGGTAAAAGTTTTTCATAAAGTTTTACGCGAGAACCACCAAATTCAGTCTGGAATCTTTCAGAATTCTGCAAGCTTTGCGAGAACTTTAGTCGTTCGCTTTCTGCCACCGAAATATAAAGCTTCAAACCTTCAAGATAATTCTTTGCCTCGAAACCTTTACGAGATAGAATTTTTGCATTCGAAATAGTAAATATTATAATTGAAAGCACAATAGCTGCTATGAAAGAATCTATAGCTACCGTAAACCAAGGTGAAATAGTTGAAATGAAATTAACTATTATTCCGCTAGCAAAGAATAATGCTACAGACAGAATGATAACCCCGCCAGCAAAAAACTGAGAACTACTAAAAATTGCTGGCTTTTCCTGAACATAATAAGAAGTATTGCTAAATGCAGAGTTCAAAATTTTCGAAGAAATATCAGAGGCTTGCATACTACTCATTTGTTTAGATAAATCAATCTCAGTTTTACTTCTGAAAAATGAATTTAATAATGAAAGCATATCTTGATTCAAATTATCTCGATTCAATAGCTGAATTGTATAGCTCTTTTTCTTGCCGCCCAAAAAGCCCTTTGAAGTTTTTTCAACAATCTGAATATTACCGTTCACTGCAAAAAATAACATTGCAGCAGTAAGTTTTTTATTTGATTTTACTAAGTTTCCCGCATCTAAAATATCTAATTCTTCAATTTTTGGTGGCAAATATTGCGGAACAACCGCCTTCGAAACCTTGTTCTCTCTCTTAACTGAATTATATTTTAAAATAACCCGAATAGCAAAGAATAGTGTAATTACCGCTAGAATCAATGCCAAAATTCCAAAAATTATTGTGTTTACATCGATGCTACTCGCTTCTGGTTGGGCAAATTTACTATTAAAGTCAATTTCAAATGTTAAATTCTCGCCAGCTTGAACATCTTTTTGCGAGAACTTAAAAATTCCCTCTTCTGGCTTGCGTTCAAAAGTATTGCATATTTCAGTTGATCCTTGCATTCCAGCAAAACATCTCACCGTACCATTAAATTCTTCCAAAACTGATGAATCTAAATTAACTGTTGCGATAACTTTATTAAAAGGTCGTTTCCACTGAGTTCCATTAGTGTTCATAATCAATTTTTGTACACCGCTATCTGTTAATAATAGATTCTTAAACTGGTATTTTAGCTGATATTCATGTCTTCCATAAACGAAACTTCCGCTTTCACCAATTCGAAATACGATATTTCCATCACTCTCATAAGTTGAATATGAAACTTTTTCACCATCCATTTTAATTTCAGCTTTACCATCAAAAATAGCTTTGCCATTAAAAAACCGCGGAATTGCACGCTCGATTCCGTGATTTATGCCATCACGGATAAAATATGTCGAAATATTTTCAGTAATTTCAAGATTCGTATTCCCTTTTTGGTCTGCGCTAAAATTATATTTTGCATCAAACTTCGAAAAAATAATATTATTATTTTTTATTCGCAGCTCAGCTTCTTCAGCATCACGACTCCGTCGACTTCTAGCAAAAGCTTGATTCGAAAAGCCGCTAAAAGTAAAACTAAAAGCTAAAACCGCCACTAAAAATAGTGGCATAATTTTGGTGATTTTTCGAATAAAATTATTTTGTAATTTCATTATCAGTTGTTCCTGCATTTTTAAAATTAATTAAATTCTCAGTTGACATTTTTACCATATTTTGTACAGCAACATCCGTATTAAACGCAACGTGTGGAGTAATAATAACATTCGGAAAGTTCGCTAAATCGCGATAAACAGCGTCTTTGATTATTTTTCCGCTCAAATCTTTTCGAATTAGATTCTTTTCGTGTTCAAAAACATCAAGGCCGACTGCTGCAACTTTTCCACTCACCAAAGCATCTCGCAAATCTTCAGAGTTAATGTGTCCACCACGAGCAGTATTAATAATAACTACTCCATCTTTCATTTTTGAAATACTTTCTGCATTAATAATATGATGATTTTCTGGCGTTAAAGGAATATGAAGCGAAATCAAATCGCTTTCTGCAAAAACTTCATCTAAACTTTTATACTCCAAAATATCATGAGCAGCATCATTCTCAAAAGTGTCATACGCAATTATTTTTGCGCCGAAAGCTTTAAAAGCCTTCGCAGTTGTTAAACCGATATGGCCCACGCCGATAATTCCAACGGTCATAGTATTGAGCTCGCGACCCATCAGATTATCTACTGAAAAGTTCTGATTTTTAGCACGCGAAAGACAAAGTGGGATTTTCCGAATCGTTGCCAATGCAAGCGCAACCGCAAATTCAGCAATCGCACTTGGTGAATATTGTGGCACGTTCGAAATTTTAATGCCAAAGCTTTTGGCTTTTTCAAGATCAATTCCATCAAATCCAGCTGTTCGGACGGTAAAATAAGAAATTCCCATTTTCGAAAGTGTTTCCCAAACATCGTTGAGCTCTTCGCTTGAAGTATAAGATGAAACTGCATCAAAACCTTCAGCTAGTTTTACTGTTTCGGCATTTAAGTCTTTTGGGGTTGTAGCATATTCAATACCAAACTGCTCCGCGAATTTTTCGAAATATTGGAGCTCATCTTTTCGTACACTATAAGCAATAATTTTCATACATCAATTATAATGCTTATCCTTGTTTTTTTCAAGAGTTGAAGTTATTTTACAAATTTTTCAAATAACTCTTCTCTTGAAAGCATTTCAACTTCACCATTTGCGCGTGTCACAACTTCAAATTTTACGCTTTCAAGCAAACGATCAGAAATTGTCAACCGATATGGAATACCTATTAATTCAGCATCAGCAAATTTTTGGCCTGGGTGAAGATTGCGGTCGTCAAACAAAACCTCAATTCCCTTTTTCGAAAATTCATTATAAATTTCTTCAGCAAGTTCTTGCGATTTTTCACCAATTTGCACAAGATAAATTTTTGCTGGAGCGATATTTTCTGGCCAAATTAAACCTTTTTCATCACTAAATTTTTCAGCAATAGCACCCATCACACGAGTGATTCCAATTCCATATGAGCCCATCCAAGCTGATTTTCGTTCACCATTTTTGTCAGTAAAATAAAGCCCCATTTCATCGGTTTTTTGAGTACCAAAGTTAAAGATATTTCCAACTTCTGCAGTTTTAACCTTTTCTAATCCTTCTTTCGAACTAATTTCGCCAGCTTCGATTGCTTGGTCTAAAATTTCTTCATTAAATGCCAAAGTTTTTTCACCATCGCGTTTTAAATAAACGTAGTCTTCACCAGCATCACAAATTGTTTGGAACTCATGACTGAATTTCGTAAATGCTCCACCGCTTGCGAATGTCACAAAAGTATCTTCGCCCAAACCAAGCCGTTCGAAAATTCGTTCATAGGCTTTCGAAACTTTGGCGTAATACGCTTCCAAGTCTTCTTTAGTTTCGTGAATTGAATACAGATCTTTCATCAAAAATTCGCGACCGCGCATAATTCCACTTTTCGCACGAAGCTCGTTTCGCATTTTATTTTGAAATTGAAAAACCGAGACCGGCAGATCTTTATAAGATTGAATATGATTTTTGAGCATTTCAACAATTGGTTCTTCGTGGCTCCAGCCTAGTCCAACCTCTGTTTTATCTTTTAGGCTGGTTTTAAACCAAACATCCACAACATCATCATTCCAGCGAGTTGTGCGTTCCCAAATTTCACGGCGTTGAAGCGTTGTCATTAAAATCTCATTTGCATCAATTTTTTCAAGCTCTTCACGCACAATTTTTTTAATGTTTTCTAGCACCTTAAAACCAAGCGGTAAATAATCATAAGCACCCGCCATTTCTTTATAAACAAATCCGGCCTTGATCAAAAGTTGCGCATTCTTAGCTTCTTCACCAGATGGAACCGTTTTACTTGTTTTTGTATATAATTTTGATAATCGCATAAAATCTCCTTTTCGAAAAATAAAACTCGGCTGAATTGGCCAACCGAGCTTTAAAAATTAGTTAATTTCTGTAATTTCGTATTTGATTACACCTTTTGGCGTCGTAATATCTACCTCTTCGCCGAGCTTTTTGCCCATAATCTGTTGACCGATTGGTGATTCATTCGAAATCTTACCCTCAAGGGGATTTGCTTCAACTGCACCAACCATTGTATATTTTACCTCTTTACCATTTTCTAGGTTCTTTAAGCTAACTTGATTGCCAAGAGATACAACGCCCTTTTCACCACCACCAATAATCACAGCATTTTGCAAAATATTTTCAATTTCCATAATTCGCGACTCCGCTAGAGCTTGTTTTTTACGAGCGGCATCGTATTCTGAATTTTCACGCAAATCACCAAAATCACGCGCAGTAGCAACTTCTTCTGAAATTTCTTTACGTTGCGAAATCAAAAGCTCTAGTTCAGCTTCGAGTTCTTTTTTTCCTATTTTTGTAATATTAAATTCTTGTTTCATAAAATAAAAATCCTCTAAATAAGTCTTATAATTATATCAAAGTTTTTAATTCAAGTCAACGCTAAGCTTGAAAGAATTGAATGGTTTGCAAAACATAAAGTAGGAAGAAAGCGATCCCGTTTTTAATCATGTGAATCACAATCCCCGCCCAAATTGTTTGCGTCCATTTTTCGCGAATAAAGCACATCACAACGCTCATCACAAATACCGTAATGCCAACATTCATTTGAAAATGTACAAATCCAAAAAGTAAACTTGTTATAAAAATTGCTAGTGGAACATTCACTTTTCGAAGTTGGCCATAAATTATTCCACGAAAAATCAATTCTTCAAAAAACGGCGCAATCACAACTACTGAAATAAAAGCTAGCAAAAATTGCCAAGAATGAATCATTCCGCTGCGTTGAAAAACTAAATCTTGAACTTGTAATTTATCAAAATGAAGAATATTCGGTAAAAATTCCAATAAAATACCAGAAACAATCATTGAAAATATAAAGCCTAAGACTGCCAAACCTAAATCTTGCCAAGTAATCACGCCCTTTAAAGCAATATCATCTTTCGAAATCTTCTGTTTGAAAAGCTTGGTTGGAATAAAATACACCATTACCAGCATTAGCCCAAAAAACAATGCTGAATAAACTGTAGTCGTGGCTGTATTCGAAACTGCATTTCGATAGCCTACATCATTATTCCAGAAAATTATAGCTAGCGAGAGTCGAAGTATTACAGCTGCAAAATAACTTGCCGCAAAATATGATAAAATTGGCAAAATTATCCAAAAAATCAATTTTAAAGGTTTTTTAGAAAGTGCTTCTTTATTCTTTTTTTGAAGTTTTAAAAATATATTTTTAAATTTATTCTTCATTTTTTAACCTCTGAAAATCTTTGTAAAATCTAGAAAAATAATTAAAAGCGAAAGCCCCATCAAAAACATAAAACTCCAGCCGTTGATATTTTCTTCAGCCTCTTTCGAAAGTGGCTTTTTTAGCAAAATTCGAGAGATAAAAGTCATTAGCCAACGGCCACCATCAAGTGCAGGAATTGGTAAAACATTCATGCATGCCAAACTAATTGAGATAATCGCGGTCAGCATTAAGATCATATCAGGACCCATTGAAATAATGTTTGGAAAGATCCCACCAATCACTAAAATCGGCCCAGAAACGCTTTCACCTGCTTTCAAAAGCTGAGAATTTGCTTTCTGCTGTGATTGCTGATTAGGAATTAGCTTTTCGAAAACCCCACCAAAAAAGTTCATAAAAAGTTCGCCAACACCTTTAAAAGTTTCACCCGTAAATTGAATTGTTGTGCCAAATCCAACAATCGGTGCACTCCAAGTTGCATGAATTTTCTGCATTCCATCAGTTAAAAATGCGCCCAGAAAACCATTCTTATTATTTTCGTTTAGCTTAACATCTTTTGAAAAAAAATGATTACCACGCTGAATTTTTAAATTCACGCTTTTGCCAGCATTACTACGCAAATCTTCTTTAGCGGTGGCTGAATTATCAACTTTTTTACCATTAAATTCCAAAATTATGTCTTTTTTCTGCAAACCAGCTTTTTGTGCGGGCGAATCATTTGAAATTTGCGAAACCTGCACGCCACCACCAGAAATTCGAGCATCAGAGCTCAAATAAAATTGATTCGAAATTAATTTTGGCATCCCAAAAATTGATAGAACTGTAAAAATAACAAAAGCAACCAACCAATTCATTGCAACACCAGCAAATAAAATTTGAGTTTTTGCCCAAAAACTTGCTGCACCATAATCACCTTTTTTAGAATCTGAATCGTGCTCTCCCTTTAACCGAACAAAACCACCTAACGGAATTGCGCCGATCGAAATTTTTGTGCTTTTTGGTAGAATTTTGTTAGTTTTTGCTCTAAAACTTTTAATTCTTGGCGGAAAACCGATTGCGTACTCTTTAAGTTTTACACCATTTTTCTTAGCCGCAAGCGCATGACCAAGCTCATGTATTGCAACCAAAAAAGTTAGCGAAATTAAACCAATAATTATTCCAAAAATTAAATTCAAAATCTCCATTCTACCCTTTCGAAAATACTTAAATTACCTTTTGCCGGCACAACTTTGTGTGCTAGCAAAAAATAACTTAAATCGTGAGAATTTCTTTCTCTTTTTCTTTAAAAATCGTATCAATTTGTGTGCTAAAATCTTTAATTTCAGCGTCAATTTCTTTTTCAATTCGCTTCAAATCGTCTTCAGTTAAAGCTTTTTCATCTTTAAGTTTTTTGGCATGTTTTAAAGAATCTTGGCGAATATTCCGAAGTGTAATTTTTGCGCCTTCAACTTTTTCTGAAGTTTGTTTTACGATTTGCTTACGGCGTTCCTCTGTTAGCGGTGGAACTGGCACACGAACAACGCGGCCGTCATCACTCGGGTTGAATCCAAGGCTTTGATCGTTGCGAATCGCAGCCGAAATTGCTGAAATATTATTCGCATCAAATGGTGTAATTAAAATCATCCCTGCTTCTGGTGCGGTCATATTCGAAACTTGATTTAATGGCATTTTTGTACCATAAACTTCAACCATAACACTGTCAAGCATTGAAGGATGCGCTCGACCTGTTCGAACCTTCTTCATTTCCCCCTTAAAATGCTCAACAGCTTCAGTCATTTTTAATTTAAATTCATCTGTATCAAACATAGCTCCATTATATCATATATTATCATTATTATTCAAATTGACTTTTAAGAGTTTTTATGCTATAATATTAGTTATAGCTTTTCGAAAAGCTATAAAAATTAAAAAAGGAGGTGCCAAAAAATGGCACTAGTATCAGTAGCTTTAATAAAATCAACTTTTAAGGAAAGTCACCCACACATCAAAGGGTTTATTCTTCCTTATAGTCCAGCGGAAGAGAAAACAACTCGCAAAATTATTAAAAGATTCCTTAAGAAGCATGCAAAAAAAGATAGACTACTCGTTTTTGCTGACAAGCGAAGCGATAAACTTGGGAATTTAGTCATCTTAAAGGATGAGTGTGATAAAGCAGGCGTCAAGTTAGACATTTCGCTTTATTGCGAAGATAAAGATCATTACAGCGAGCGCTTTGAGGAATGGTATTTCCGCGAAGTTGATCTAAATTTAAGTGAAGAGCTTAAAAATATGGCTATTTGGTAGGCACATTTCACTTCCCCCGCAATAAACTGCGGGGTTTTTCTTGACTAAAATTATAAAAAATGTTAAAATATTAAAACTAAAAATGGAGGTGGCAAATGAGCCAAGAACTTTTACCTAAGCAAATTGATTTAATTGATGAATTTGGTGTGTTGCAAATTAAACTTTCTGACCGCGGTCGAAGACATCAAGAGTTTATTCATATTTTTGATAAAAATTATCACTTTTCGAAAATTAAGAATACTGATATTCTTTCAAAGAAAATGCACAAAATAAACTTTTATTCAAAAAATGTCATCCGTGATATTGAATGCTATAGTGAGTCAAAAGATCCAGACTATCAGCGTAAAATCTTAATTGACTTCTGCAAGCGACACAAGATAGATCTCCTCCTTCATATTGGAGAAGGAAACTCTCGCGGTAGATACAAAACACAAGTTTTCATTTTTTCAGTTTAGCTTCAATCTCGCTACAGCGAGATTTTATTCTTCTTGTGCAAAATTTTTACTCAAAATTTGAATTTCATTTTTAAGCGAATCAAGTTCTTCTTCGAGTTTTTCGGCTTTCGAAATCGCTTCTTTATATTTTTCAAAAACCTCTTCAAGAGGAATTTCACCACTTTCAATTTTTATTAAAATCTTATCAATTTCAGCCATTTTTTTACTAATTTCGTTCGACATTTTTTACCTCCGCCGTTATTTTTTTATCAATTGTTTGAATCGTAATTTCTTCACCAGCCGCTAATTTTCCGCTTACTAAAGCATAGCCTTTCGAAAGTATGTTTTGCGGATTATAGCTTTCCAAAATTCGCTTTTTGGCTTGAAGTTCTCTTTGCTGTTCAAAAATATTATTCAAAATTAAATCTTTCATTTTGTAAATCTTTTGATGGTTTTCAATTTTTGATTCATCGATCTTCGAAAGAATAAAATCGTTTGTGTGCAAAATTTTTGAACATAAAAATCTCATTTCGTCAAATTTATTTGGTGTCAAAATTTGCGCAACATTACTCGGTGTTGAAGCCGCAAAATCTGCCGCTAAATCACACAGACTTTCATCAATTTCGTGGCCAATTCCTGTAATAACTGGTACGCGAGAAGCAGCGATCGCACGAACTAATTTTTCGTCATTAAAAACCGCCAAATCATCAGCACTTCCACCACCGCGAATAATAGTAATCACATCCGGCAATTCACTTTGCGAATTAAAAAAATCAATCGCTCGAATAATCTGGTCGCTCGCAGAAATTCCCTGCACCTGCGTATGCGCAACAGTAATTTCTAGCCCACCCCAACGCTCGTTAATAATCTTAATAAAGTCAGCATAACCCGCCGCCTGAATACTCGAAATCACCGCAATTTTTTGAGGATTTTGTGGAATGTCACGCTTGCGGCTTTCATCAAATAAGCCCTCTTTCATTAACTTTTCCTTTAAAATTTCGAAAGATTTTTTGAGACTCCCTTCACCTCTTGGTATGATTTTCTCAATCGTTAGGCTGAATTTTCCCCAGTTTGTGAGTTTTGGCTTTGTTTGCACAACAACTTTCATTCCATCTTCGAGCGGAAATCGCATTTGCCAAATAGTCATAAAACAACCAAGGATCGAGTCTTTATCTTTCAAATCAAAAAAAACGAATTTATTTTGGTTCACCTTAAAGCTTGAGATTTCACCTTCAATCAGAACGCTCGGAAAACTCTTTTCGAAAATATCATTACTAGTTGCAATAAAATCTGAGACACTATAAATTACCTCGTGCGGTTGAGGTTTTCTTATTTCAAAATTTAACAACTCTTCGAATTCATCAAAATCCATATAAAACTATTATAACATATTTTAAGCATAAAAATAACCGCCGTGGAAGCGATTATTTTTCAAATATTCTAGAGAATTCCTGATTCAACTCTTGAATTTGCGATTTTTCACCACCAGAAACTGCACCTAAAATCCAAGTATTTGCATCTATAAACTCTTTTGCAACTTTAAAAATTTGTTTACGAGAAATCTGCTTAATAAATTTTGGCTGAGATTTATAATCTCGAAGATGTCCATCCCAAAAATATCGAGAAGCATAAAATCCTGCTGTTGAAGCCACCGTTTGACCGCCCATCTGAAACGATCCAAGAGAATAGCTCTTCATGGCATCAAGTTCTTCTTCGGTAATTTCTTCATTTAGAACCTTTTTAAGTTCCGAAACAATTAGCTCAAAAAGCTCTTTAGCAGTTCCATAATTAGTTTGCCCTTCGAAATCCCAAGAAGAATCTTTTGGACCACGCGAAGCTCCAGAATATATACCATAAGTTAAACCACGTTTGCGAGCTTGGCCAAGAATACGCGCATGCATTGTTCCAGTTAAAATATGGTTTAATGCATGCATTGCATCCATTTCAGATGTTGTAAGTTTTCGTGGAAGTAAAAGTGAAATACCAAAACTTATATTTTTCAAATCTGGGCGATGAATAAAAATTGGCTCTTTCGGTTTTTTCATTTCGTCGGTAATGATTTCGAAACGTTCACCTCTTTCGAGCGGTAAGTTTTCAAAGCCTTCAATAATTTTATTTTTGCGAGTTGGCGTAATTTTTCCGGCAATCACAAAACGTAGGTTGTCGGTTGTGTGTGTGCGTTTATGATGTTCGCAAATATCTTCAAGCGTGATGTTATCGATTGTTTTAAGACGCTCTTCATAAGTTAGAACTTTTTCGCCAAATTCCTGCTGAATTTTCGGCCAAAGGAGACGTGCGTTATTATTCAAATAACCTGTAAGCTCATTTCGAACGTTCCCTTTTTCAGCCTTAAACTCAAATTCGTTAAATTTAGGCTGGCTAATTGATAAGAGTTGAAGTTCGAAAATTCGATCCCATTCAAAATCAGCGCAATCAGCCACATAGTTCATACTCATATCTGAAGTTGAAGCATTATGATAGGCGCCATTTTTAGTAAATTCAGCTTCAAATTCATGCTCACTGGCAAATTTTGCATTTGCGCCAAAAGCCATGTGTTCCATAATATGAGCGGTTTCATAAATTTTTGGACTTTTTGTATAACGCGAACCGGCCCGAAATTGAAATTGAAAACTCATCACCGTTGCATCTGGAACATTTACAAGAAGGCCGCGTACGCCATTTTTCAGACGTACTTCTTCAACGGTGTGGCGCATCTATTTACGGCCCTTCTTCTTGTTTTGACGTTGAGCTTTTTTAGCTTTTCGTGCATTATTTTTCTTAGCATTTTCACTATTTTTCGAAGACGCTTTTTTAGCTTTCGAAAAGTTTTCATCTCGGTTTTTTTCGCCAGATTGAATTTCATTAACACCTTTCTCGACTGAATTTTCAGCAAGGCGAGTAAGCTCGGTATCATGATCTTCTTCTTGGCGAACAGCCGCATCATTCGGTGTAATTCGAGTTAAAATTCGAATAGTTTCATCACGCAAAGTATTTTGAAGACCATCAAACAATTTTTGCGACTCAGCACGATATTCAACTAATGGATCACGCTGACCAACACTTCGCCAATGGATTCCTTCACGCAAGAAATTCATATTTTCAAGATGGTTCATCCAAAGTGTATCAAGAATTTGCATATAAACTTCACGTTCAACTTTTTGGAACGCCTCTTTACCAATTTCATATTCTTTATCTTGGTAAAGTTCTTCAGCTATATGTTTTGCTAATTTGATACGTTTTTTATCATTCGAAATTCGACCAAGTGCTTCAACTTTTTCCTCTTCAATTGGGAATATTTCAATAAAATTCGAAACAAACTTTTCGTTATTTTTTGAAGGAAGTTCGGCAAGTTCTTCTGCTTTAGAAATAAACAAAGCCTTAATTTCATCTGTAATATCTTCACCTTCAAGAATTTTTCGGCGCATCGTATAGACAACTTTTCGGTGGCGGTTGATCACATTGTCGTATTGAACAACATTTTTACGCGTATCAAAATTGAAACCTTCAACACGTTTTTGGGCGTTCTCAAGAGTTTTCGAAACAGACTTATGCTGAATCGGCATATCTTCTGGCACACCAAGTCGATCCATCAACATCGCAATTCGTTCACCTTGGAAAATTCGCATCAAATCGTCTTCAGTTGAAACATAAAATTGTGTTTTACCAGGGTCGCCCTGACGTCCACCACGACCACGGAATTGGTTATCAATTCGGCGAGATTCATGGCGCTCTGAACCAATCACGACTAAGCCGCCAAGTTCTTTAACACCTTCTCCAAGCTTAATATCGGTTCCACGACCGGCAATATTTGTTGCAAGCGTAATTGCGCCTTTTTCGCCAGCCTTAGCGACAATTGAAGCCTCGTGTTCATTATTCTTAGCGTTCAAAAGGTTATATTTGATTCCCTCTTGATCAAGATATTTCGCGATTTGTTCATTTTTTTCAATTGAACCCGAACCAACCAAAACTGGGCGACCTTGCGCATGATATTCTTTAATTGCTTCTGCAACGGCTTTAAGTTTTGCTTTTTCAGTTTTAAAGATTAAATCTTCTTTATCGTCACGAATAACTGGTTTGTTTGAAGGGATTTGTACAACTTCCAAAGAATAAATTTGTTGGAATTCTTCAGCCTCAGTGAAAGCCGTTCCGGTCATTCCAGAAAGTTTATTATAAAGACGGAAGAAGTTCTGGAACGAAATTGTTGCTAAAGTCATCGATTCTTGAAGAACTGGCACTTTTTCTTTCGCCTCAATCGCTTGGTGAAGACCTTCGTTATAGCGACGCCCGTTCATCAAACGGCCAGTGTGTTCATCAACAATAATCACCTCACCATCATTTGTCACAACATAATCTTTGTCACGTTTGAAGAGGGTTTCAGCACGCAAAGCTTGCTCAACGTGATAAACTGCACGTGAATGTTCTGGGGTATAAAGATTCTTCATATTGAGAAGTTTTTCAATCTTATCAATTCCAGATTCAGTTAATGCCACGCTTCGACGTTTTTCATCAACTTCATAATCATCTTTTGAAAGTTGCGAAATAACTTGTGCAAATTGGATATAGCTCTCTGGGTTTTCGGCCGCAGGAGCAGAGATAATTAATGGAGTTCGAGCCTCATCAATCAAAATTGAGTCAACTTCATCAACAATTGCAAAGTTAAGCTCACGCTGGCGGAGCAAATCAACTTCATTTACCATATTGTCGCGCAAATAATCGAAACCAAACTCGTTGTTTGTTCCATAAGTAATATCCGCCGCGTATGCCTCTTTTCGAGTTGCTGGGCGAAGCTTCCGCATATTTTTATCTTCATGCTCTTCGTTGTCATATTCTGGATCAAAAATAAAGCTTTCTTCGTTAATAATTACACCAACTGAAAGACCAAGAAAATTATACAAATTTCCCATCCAAGAAGCATCACGTTGCGCAAGATAATCATTCACAGTCACAACATGCACACCTTTTCCTTCCATTGCGTTCAAAGAAACTGGCAAAGTTGCTACTAAGGTTTTACCTTCACCCGTTTTCATTTCGGCAACTTTTCCTTCATGAAGAACCATTCCACCAATTAATTGAACATCAAAATGGCGCATTCCGAGCACACGAGTTGAAGCTTCACGCACAAGTGCAAAAACATCTGGTAGAATATCGTCCAAATCTTTTTTCGAAAGGCTTTTTTTGAGTTTTTCAAAAGTTTCTTTGAGCTTTTCATCGCTCATTTTTTCATATTTTTCGCTCAAATCGTTGATTTCATCAACTTTTCGTTGCAGTCGGCGCAAAATCTTTTTTTGCGGGTCACCAAAAATAGTAGTTAAAAGTTTATCAACTTTATTTTCTTCTACCATTACATTTTTTTTCTTCGCAGTTTTTTTAGACATTTCCCTCTCCATTAAAAACAGTATAAAATCTATTACAATTTTACCATAATTTTAACATTAAAAAAAGCCCTTTAAAGGACTTTTTATTTTAAAACCGCATCGGTAGCACTGATAAAAGCTTCAATCACTTCATCTCTTAGTACTTCATACTTTTTGGTGAATACTTCAAGACTTCTTAAAGCTTTTTCATATTCGAGAACTTTTGCTCCTAGTTCTCGAATTTTTTGTACATCACTTGATAACACCGAAAGTGGAAGAATGGTGTCATCGTCAATTAGAGTCGCTATTTCAAAAGCTTCAGCCCAATCTTCTTCCTCATCGTCATTCGAAATGAGCAATTCTTTCTTTGCCGGATCAAAATCAATGGTCTTGATTTTAACAATCGGCTTTTCACCTTTAACAGTTACAATTTCATAAATCACAATTGTATCAATTCCCTCAGTATTCTTAGATACAGAAGCAAATCGCCGACCATATTTTCTGAATAAGTCTTTAATCGTTAATTCACCATTCATAGCTAAAGTCTCCTTCATTAACATGCGCGCAAAAATACGGAATGATCTCCCAAACTTGACATCCGAGATAGGTCAAATCTTGACCAACCACTTCTTTGCTTTCTCCACTCAAAAATTCACTCCTAACAACTTCTGCAATATCTTGAATTTCGAAAAGCTGATCTGTCCAGTTGCGAGAATCATACCAAACAAAATGTCTATAATTCTCAAGGCATTTTTTAATGCTTAATTCTTTGAGCATACCATGACCAATTATTTCGACCTTACATGGTCGATACTCCAAACCTTGATCTTGCTCGAAAAACCAATCCAAAGCCGTAAAAACCGAATCACCTTTGAGGTCTTCAATCTCTTTCACAAATTGAACTCGAACGCCAATTTCTGGAATTATATTCTTCCCATCTTTTCGAAAAAACACAATCCCATACGTTATAGAAGACTCACTTTCCTGTTTACGATGAAGGCAAGCTAGTATTTCACTCGACTTGCGATGTAACATCTCACGTAAAAGTTCTTGCTGTTTATTCTGTTTATTCATTTTTTTCACCCCTTAAAATAATTTTAAATAGCAATAGGTTAATTATATCATAATTTTATGGAAAATCAAAATCTCCACAAAAATGCGGAGATTTTTTAAGTTTTCGAAATTTTTTAGCCTCGTTTGAGAGAACGCTTGAATTTCGCCATAATTCCAGCTTTACCAAGGCGTGGATTTTTTTCAGTTTTATAACGGCGAATTTGCCCATCAAGTTTTGCTTCAACAATATCGATTGCTGCTAAAACATTTGAGCTTTGGTCTTTCGCTACCAAAGTTTTATCTGGCACATTAATAACCGCCTCAACTTCATATTTGTTGTCGTGAGTGCCATTGATTTGCGAAATCACCACGCGGGCTGAAGCTGATTTTTTAGCGTGTCGTGGCAAGTATTTATCTAATTTACCAATGTGTTTTTCTGCGTATTTTTTGGTCGTTTCGTCAATTTCGTATTTATTTCCTGTAATTTCAATCTGTGAGATCATATATAATCCTTTTTTGTTAGTTTATAGCTCTATATTAGCATAAACATTTTATTTTGTCAAGAAAAAAGCCCGCGAACGCGAGCTCTACACTAACTACTCAAGCTTGTTTATAACTTCCTTGATTTTATCGGTATTAAACCCGACAAAAGGTTCAAGACCTAAATCTCTTGGATCTAGAAACGGAGCGCCAGATAGACCATAGCTCTGTTTCAACTCATTAGTCATTCCTGCTATAGAGCCGTCATGGTCATCATTCACATTATAAATAATGAATTTTTCCAAAACACCCGCGTCGCTCAATAACTTTTTAGTCATATTACAAGCTGGGCAGTTATTTGTTATAAAAAGTACTGGCATATTAGCCACCTTCTTTCTTAATTTATTTATATTTCAATTATAGCATAAACAAATTTAAAAAGCACTAGATTTAGTGTTGTAAAATTTACAAAACGCTATATTTAGTGCTTATTTTATTTTTAGATTCGTTCGCGATTATTCATATATGGTTGAAGAACTTTTGGCAAAACAAGGTATTTCCCATCTTGGAAATTTTCGATTGCCGCCACCAAACAACGCGCAAGTGAAACAGCCGTGCCATTCAAAGTGTGAACAACTTGCAAATCACCGTTCTCACGACGCACACGAATGTTTAAGTTTCGTGCCTGATAATCTGTACAGTTCGAACAGCTTGTAATTTCACGATAGTTGCCATCAACTGGGCTCCAATACTCAATATCATATTTTTTCGAAGCTGGAGCGCCCAAATCGCCACTGGCGATATTAATCACGCGATAAGGAATACCAAGTTCTTGATAAATTTCTTCTTCAATTGCCAGAATTTTTTCATGAATTTCAGCACTCTGTTCTGGCAAAGTGTAAGCATACATTTCAAGCTTATTGAATTGATGCACCCGGAAAAGCCCACGTGTGTGCTTGCCATAAGTTCCCGCCTCTTTTCGGTAGCATGGTGAATATCCAGCATAAAAAATTGGCAATTCCTTTTCGTTCAAAATCTCACCAGCATGATAGCCAGTTAGCGACATTTCAGCAGTTGCAATCAAGCTTAAGTCTTCACCTTCAATGAAATATTCATCACTTTGTTCGCTTGAACGAGGCGCGAAACCAGTTCCCGTGGCAACTTCACTGTTAACCATATGCGGAACCGTCATAAAATTAAAACCTTTCGAAATCAATTTATTCAAAGCAAACTGATAAATAGCATTTTCAAGAAGCGCCAAATCACCTTTCAAGAAATAGAATTTTGTTCCAGCAACTTTTGATCCACGCTCAAAATCAACCCAACCTTTTTTGTTTGCAAAATCAAGGTGATCTTCAGCGCCTTTACGGCTTTCGAAAAGTTCTTCGCCCCAAGTTTTCACCAAATCATCTTCACCCTCTTCACCAATTGGCACATCTGGTTGAAGAATATTCGGAATACCCTTCAAAGCATTCGAAAGTTTTTCATCAAGTTCGCGATAAGTTTTTTCAAGCTCAGCAAGCTCTTCCTTAATTTTCTTGCCTTCTGCGATTTGTTCATCACTTGGCTTTCCGCCAGAATTTTTCATTGAGGCCGCGATTTGGTTACGGCGAGTTCGAAGTTCGTCAATTTGAGCCGTAAGAGCTTTTCTTTCGTCATCGAGCGAAATCACAGCTTGAACATCGGCATTTTTATAACCTTTATTCAACGCATCTTTTTGCACACGCTCGGCATTTTCACGAATAAATCTAATATCTAACATAGAACAATTATACTATAGTTTCAGCAAAATTTTAACCCCTTTTTGGCTTGACTTTATTAGTATAAAATTATATAATATATAGCATAGTTCTTTAAAAACTACACAAAAAATCCAGGGGGAAATTTTTATGGCAAAAAATAATTTTGTTGGACCTTTGCTTAGCGAGGCTAAACTGAAAAAATTACAAGAAGATTATACCGTAATCTTATATAAGATTATTGAGTATATCACAAAAGATCTTGGTCAGTCGATTGAACAGCAGACTATTCCAGAGGAGCTCTATAAATTTTGGAAGAAGTATTCCACAAGGATTAGTATTCCAAAGAAAGAAGCGATAAGAATGGGTTATAAGGAGGAGAACGACAGGTTTATCGAGGTTCGAAGAATCGTCAATAGCAAGTTTCATATTTTTGAAGAATATGAGGCTGAAAAAGATGGCGTAGAACAAATTATCTTCTTGATAGAACCAAAAATTATTTCGAAACCCGATGAACCAAAGGGTAATGCTACGCGTTATTCTGAAACAATTTCGGAAGAAGTTAAGAAGTTTATAGAGAACCTTTCGAAAGATGAAATCGAAGAACTTAGTGAGCAAATTTATATCAACGAAAATATTGAAATTCCAATAACTTTACCGGAACAAATCCATTTGCCCACTCTGTATAAATACCATAAGAGGCATAAGACCCTATTTAAAAATATCATAGGGTTCAGAAAGCCACATCTTAACAGTGAGGCTCGCAAACAGGGATACAATCTATACGTTCAAATAGATAATCTGGATTTCTAATTCTCAAGCTCCAATTTAAATTTGGGGCTTTTTGTTTGACTTCTTATTTCGAAAGTGGTATAATCTATATTACAAAACTTTCCCTTTCAGGGACGCAATTTAAGGAGGAGCCGCCCATGACTACAATGGTCTTAACAAATGCCGAGCTTATTCAAGAATCACGTGAAGCCCGTGTTAAAGAATATCACGATGAACTCTCAAAGAAAATTCGTAATTTTTTTGCGGAATTAAGCGATCAAGAGATTGAGTACGCAGTTGGCCACTGCACTGTAGGACGCAAATATATTATTGAGTTTCCTATTAGTGACCTTTTCGAAGAAGAAGATTACTATGATATTGACAATATCATTAGAATGGATCCATTATTCAAAGCCGTTAGCCGAGTTTTACCCTTCAAAAAGGGAGAAACCAAAATGGCACGAGTATGGCTCAAAGGAGACATTCGCAAATTCTTGCCAGAAAATCACAAATTGTATCACAACGGAAAATCCAATAATTGAGTTCGCGGTCAACACGCCTCGCCAAAATGGCGGGGTTTTTCTATTGACTTTTTTTATTTTTTATGTTATTATAGTTATGTTTTAAAGCAAAAAACAAAAAGGAATCAAATGAAACAAAAAAAGATTAAAAAAGTAATTGAATACTTTGACCCAATTTTTAAAAAAAGTTTTAAATTAAAAATTGAAAAAAATAACAAAGAAATAAAAATTGAACTACCCAACGAAAAAAACTTCTTTCGTGGCGTGAGCTTTAGTGAAAATGTTAGCCTAAAAAAGCTTGCAAACGGTAGCTGGATCAAAACTCTACATGCAAAATTTGGTGAAGGTGCAGAAGAACTATTTGGCGTAAACGAAATCAATGAAGAAAGTGAGCTAGAATCTCGCGACGTACGAATTATCGCCTTTATCGAAAAGAGTTTAGCTTAATACAATTGATCGTAGCAATAATAAAAGACCTCTTAAATTTTAGCGAAAGAGGTCTTTTATCTTATATATTCTATTTAATAGTTTCTCTTAATAACAATTATAGAAATCACAGAAAGTGCAGCACCACCGATGAAAAGTAAATTTTTAATAAAATTATTTTCGAAACCTGTGTTTGGTGCACTAATATTTTCCTTTGGCTTCTTCTCTTCTTTTACTGGGTTCGAAGGTTTTTCAGGCGCAGGAATACTTTTCTTTTTATAAACAAATGTTACAGTCTTTACGCCTTCTTCAACTTTTCCAGTTTTGGGCGATGAGTTTTTAAGTAGTTCAGCCTTTTCAAATCCTTCGAATTGCTTTTCTTCAGCAGTATAGTCTGTGCCCACTTGAACTTTATTCGCTAATAAAACTTCAGGAGTAAGGCTCGCACCATTCTCATCTTGATAGCGCACAATCACAGACCCACGCTTTTTGATATCTGCATAAGATTTCATTTTCGTACCGTTTATTGCACCACCTGTAGATTTTTCTAAAGAAAAATACTTATCATCACCTCGGTAAATTTCTGTAATCGCCGAAATTGGATTTAATTTCCCTTCGCTATAGTTAACTGTTTTTTTCGCTAGTATCTAAAATAGTTAATCTTGGCAAGAATTGATAAAAAGCTTTATCATCAGCAATCTCTACGATCTGATATACTAACTCATGGCTTGAATTTTTTATAACTTTATACTTTAAGTTTACACCAGTTTTGAGCAAGACGCCTTTTGAAGTAGCATTATCACCATAGTTAGAATATAGTTCTTGAGTATTTGCAGTACCAACTGCCCCCTCTTTCGGATTTGATTTTGCATCAAAGGCAACACCAGAAGATTCAGGTAATTTCATCTTAACAATGTCGCCTGGTTTAATGTGTTTAGGATTATTTTTATCTGATTGTCGTATTCCAAAATCAAAAATATTTCCATCTACATTTTCACCGTCTTTACTGCTAGCTAGAAAAGTATTTATCCTAAAATCTATTTCAGGAGAAATTTTATTTACACCGCTAATTGTTCCAGTTTTATGTGCAATCTCTTTATTATTTACTTTTACAGAATGCTCAATATTATATTTATGGTTAGTCCAAGCAGCATAATTATAAGCTACAATATCTATCGACAACTCCATATTAGAGAATTTTTTAGCCTGATCATTAAAAATTAACCTATATTCTGAATCTCTAGCAGTACTCTTTTCTGGAATGATATTTTCTGCTTCAGGATGCCCCTTAATAGATCTTCTAGAAAATTCGCCAACGTTATTTTTAGCTTTAATGAACTTAATCTTGCCGATAATTGTATCTTTGTAACGAATATCTCTATCTTCCAGCCAAGCATCGTTAAGACTCTCAAATTTAAGATCAACATAGTCACCAGCATTAATATTCTGCCCATTTTTTTTAATATTTATATTAACCTTAGTATTAGTCCGATTATACGTACCACCTGATTGAAGCTCTTGGATATCTCCCGTTGCGTCAACATCAATTCTCTTTGCCGCGTCGGCAAACGCAGGTTGAGCCAAAAACATAGCACAAACAGCACCCATAAAAGCATAAACTGCTATTTTGTTCTTAAACATTTCTCTCCCTTTTATTTTAACTACTTATGCTTAAAATTATAACTGGTTATGTATAAAAAGTCAAGACTTTAAAAATCACAAAAATAAAACTCCACTGTTATTAGTGGAGATTTATTACAAGTGCAATATTTATTATTCGTTAACACCAAGTTCGATGCGTGAGAACTGTCGGATAACGATATTTTCACCGAGTTTAGCGATTGCTTCTTTCAAGAATTGTTCAACAGTTTTGCTGTCATCCATAATGTAAGTTTGTGAAAGAAGAACTTTTTCAGCAAAGTATTTTTTTACTTGGCCGTCAACAATTTTGGCCGCAATTTCAGCTGGTTTCCCTTCTTTCGAAACTCGCTCTTCAGCTTCAGCCTTAACGCGAGCAATTTCTTCAGCTGGAATATCAGCCTCAGTAGCATAAACTGGCGCCATAGCAGCAATTTGCATAGCGATTTGGTGTGCAAAGTTTTTGAAATCTTCAGTTCGTGCAACGAAATCAGTTTCACAGTTAACTTCAACAATTACACCAATTCGGCCACCGTGAACATAAGCTTCAACCAAACCTTCGCGAGCTTCTCGGTCACCTTTTTTCTCAGCTTTTGTTAGACCTTTTTTGCGAAGAGCTTCAAGCGCTTTGTCGAAATTGCCTTCAGCTTCAACAAGGGCTTTTTTGGCGTCGGTTAAACCAAGACCTGTCAATTCTTTAAGTTTTTTAATTTCTTCAACAGAAACAGCCATTTTTATCCTTTCAAAATTTAAGAATTATTTATCAGTTTTAGCTTCTTTAATAGCTTCAATTGCATAATCCAATAGCAATTTAACACCTTTAATAGCGTCATCGTTAGCTGGAATTACATAATCAATTCCATCTGGATTTACGTTTGTATCAACAATCGCAACCACTGGAATATTCAAAGTTTTAGCTTCACGAATTGCGTTTGCATCAGCAATAGCGTCAGTTACAAACAAAATTCCTGGGCGCCCCATTAAGTCTTTGATTCCACCGTATTTTGTATTTAAAGCTTCAATTTCTTCAGCGTATCGTTGAACTTCAAGCTTAGAATATCGTTTTGCAAGCTCACCGCTAGCCATTCGTTTTTCAAGAGTTTTCAATTTCTTGATTTGCTGGTTTACAGTTGCTGAGTTTGTAAGCATTCCGCCAACCCATCGTTCAACAACATATGGTTGTTTTACGCTTTCAGCAGCTTCACGAACAGCTTCTTTAACTTGTTTTTTAGTTCCAACAAAAAGAACTTTTCGGCCAGATTCAACGGCTTTAGTAATAGCTGGAAGAGCTTTTTCAAGACCTTCAACAGTTTTAGTTAGATCGATAATGTGGCTATCTTGACGCTTACTGTGAATATATGGCGCCATTTTTGGGTGCCAGCGTGAAGTTTTGTGACCAAAATGAACGCCAGCTTCAAGCAGCTGCTTGATATCAACTTTTACAGACATTTTAACTCCTTTGTCTTCATTTTTGGGGATATTTTCGAAAAACTCTCGAAAGGAATTCTCCCAAAAATTGTTTCATTAATTTATATTACTGTATAATTTTATCATAAAAAAATATATAAATCAAGAAAACCGCCATAAGACGGTCGTATATTATTAAAATGCTAAATTCTTTTAACAATGAATAAAGAAGATACTGTAAGAAGTATTATCCAAGAAATAACTATAATAGCTGATTTATCATCTCCTACTAAAAATCCGGTTGAGGGAGCCAATAGTGAGGCCGACATAGGCTGACTTTCTAGCTCAGGATCGTTAACAATGGATCTTTCGATATTATTTTTATGAGTTTCTTTTTGTGTATCATTCTTATCACCTTTTGGATCCGGCATTTTAGCTTCAATTTGAGATTGCAAGTCATTGGCTAAAGCCTTTATTATATCAGAAAAATCCTGCTTTAGAGCAAAGTCTTCACCATACTGCTGGTCCATTTTAGTAATAAATTCTTCAACTTCAACTCTAATAGCAACAGCTTGCTCGTAGGATTTTTTAATGTCTTTCTCATCAAGAACTTTATTTTTTTCATCTATAAGTTTAGCTATAAATTCACTTTCTTTATATAAGGCCTCAATAGTGCGGTTGATTCTAGATTGAAGATCCGTAAGTTCGTCGGACTTATGATAATTTTGATCTCCGTTTTTAACCTGCCCGTTCATCTTGTCGATCTCAGCGTTAACCACTTTATTTATATCTTTAAAATGAATAGTCTTCTCTTCTAATGCAGCAAGATATCTTTTGGCTTGAACTTCAGCCATATTGCGTAAATTATTATCTTTATTTTTAATAGCTTTAGAAATTTTTTCCTCAAAAGTGGCCAAAAAACCGCTATGACTATTAAGATATAAATAATTTTCATCGATCTTTTCTTTCAAGTCTTGAATAGAATCCTTAGCAAATGTTCTCGCTCCCGTAAAAACGCTAAACATAGCAACAAGTAAAAATCCAATTATTATTTTTTTATGCATAAAACTCCTTTTACTACCTCTCAAGTATACATTATTTATTTTAACAATACAAGCCAACCTTAACCATCTTCGAAATATACTCAAAAAGAAAAGAGGCTTTCACCTCTTTTCTATTTTTTTAGCTATTAGATTAAAACTTCTTTCGAATAACAACTACACTACTGATCAAGGTTAGAATCACAGAGCTCAACGCAAGCAATGCATTAGAATTCTGTCTTTCTACACCAGTATTCGGAGCTGTAAGACCTTTAAAGTTAAGTTTTGCAATTTGCTTATCAACTTTACCAAATCGCTCATTCAAGTTGTTTTCGATTCGTGAAGCCAACTCGGCGATTTTTGAATTAGTATATTCATTAGCTCGTTTTTCAGCCTGTAGAGATTCAGTTTTAATTTTCTTGAGAAGTTCGTCAATTTCTGCCCAAATTTCAGAAATAGATTCCCAGATATTTTCAACTTCAGCATCTAGATCTTCGAAATCAGCTTTTAGATTTCCAACTTCTGATTCGAGATTATTAATTTTGTCGCCAAGCTCTGTTTTGAGAGATTCAATCTTTCCGTCAAGCTCATTTTTAAAGCTATCAAGTTTATTGTCAAGTTCTGAAACAGAATTTCGCAAAGATGCCAATTCAGCTTTCAAAGCTTTAATCTCATTATCTTGAGAATCATTTTTAGCTTCTAAATCAGCAATTTTCTTTTCTAGATTGTTAATTTTAGCTGTGAATTGAGTTTTTGCATCTTTGATTTGCGCTTCAACTTCAGCCTTCTGAACTTTAACGTATTTGATGATACCATCTTTTTCTTGAGCGATATGTTTGATGATACCAGCTTTTTCTTGATCAACATATCTTAGAACACCAGCTTTTTCTTGATCAACATATCTTAGAACACCAGCTTTTTCTTGATCAATTCGATTATTCGTATTTTGAACACTACTCTTCAACGCAGCAATTTCATTTCTAACTTCTTGCCGTAGGTTATCGTTAGACGATTTAGCCGCCTGAGCTGCATTATTAGCTTTTAAATTATTTATCTTTTGTTTTAGCAACTCAATTGAGTTACGAACAACAATCTGATTCGAGGCACTTAGCTCAGCCAAGCTATATCGAACGCCCGATTTGTATTCGGCTATATATTTATTGGCAGTCTCTAGATCTGGCGCTTGAGCAATTTTCTTCTCAAGAATACTAAGATAACCGTTAATTGTGGCCATGTGAGTGGCTTCTTCTTGTTCAGGCGTTAACGCATGAGCCTGATGCCCATACCCAACTGTGCTTATTCCGGAAACCGCAAATACCGCAACAACAGCTGGAATTATAATTTTATTCTTCATAAAACTCCTTTAATTTGATATTACAACACTAAAATACATCATCTATAATTAATTTGCAAGCACAAGCTTAATATTTTATAATAATATTTTTCGAAAATTTTGATTTGCATTTTTCGAAATTATTTGTTAGAATAGAAAAGTTATGAAAAAGAATTTACATCCAACCGAATATCGCCCTGTCGTATTTAGCGATGAGGTGGCTGGATTTGCTTTCTTGACTCGCTCAACAGCAGATTCAAAAGAAACTATCAAATGGGAAGACGGCAACGAGTACCCACTTGTAAAAATGCACATCTCGAGTGCTTCTCACCCATTCTTTACTGGTGAAGAAAAAATCATCGACACCGAAGGTCGTGTTGATCGCTTCAAACGGGCTCAAGAAATGGCAGAAGCTCGCAAAGCTGCTTTGGCAAATAAAGCCAAAAAACAAGCCGCTGAAAAAGCTAAAAAAGCTGAACGATAGTTTATCTAAAAAAATCTCGCAGTTAAACGTGAGATTTTTTATTTTACTATTTTACCCGCCAATCAATCGGATCTTCTCCATTTTGTTCTAAAAATTTGTTTGCTTTCGAAAAAGGCCTTGATCCAAAGAATCCACGCTGAGCCGAAAATGGTGAAGGATGTGCACTCTCAATTTTAAGGTGTTTTGGATTAGTTATTCGAACACCAATTTTTTGTGCATGCGCTCCCCACAAAATAAAAACTAATGGCTTTTCAAAATCATTCAAGAAATTAAGAATATGCTCCGAAAATTCCATCCAACCAAAATTTGCGTGGCTCGCCGGCTTTCCTTTTTCAACACTAAAAGAAGTGTTCAGTAATAAAACACCTTGCTTCGCCCAAGATTCTAAAAAGCCATCATTAGCCGGCTCAATTCTCAAATCGCTTTGAAGTTCTTTATAAATATTTTGCAAACTTGGTGGAATCTTTATACCTTTTTTAACCGAAAAACTCATGCCATGCGCTTGCCCTTCTCCATGGTAAGGATCTTGACCAATAATTACAACCTTAGTTTTTTCAAGTGGACATTTTTCGAAACAAGAAAAAATCTCTTCTCTTGCAGGGAAAACTTCTTTCGAAATACGCTCATGTTCAACTTTTTGCCACAAAGTTTTAAAATATGGCTTGGTGGCTTCGTTTTCAATAAATTCACGCCAAGAGGTCATTTTATTTTATTCTTATCTTTTTTAGATATTTTAAAGAAGCTAATCACGGAAGCAATAAAAGAAATCAAAAACGATATGGCAGAAAATATGTTAACATATATTAGAGTGTCTAAATCTTTTTTAGTTTCAGGATATACAGAAGTTCCAATACCGACTATAAAACACGCAATATAAGAAACAATAAACACAAGTAAAAAAACTCCTGTCAATATTACAGAAATTAGAAAGATACGTTTATCCATGCTAAGCTTTTTCTTACTCATACCAAAATCTTACCACAACCATAATCAAATTTCAATACTTCAAATTCATGCAAATTTCTGGTATAATATTTTCATATGCCAAAAATTGATTTAAATCTTGAAAAACTTAAAACTGAGCATGAAGAAATTCAGGCTTTTTTGAGCGAGCCGAATGCTTATTCTTCACCTGATTTTTCTGCCAAAAACAAGCGATTCACCGAACTTGAAAAAATTATTGAACGTGGTGAAATGCGTAAAAATCTTGAAAAAAATATCGAAGAAGCACGCGAACTTGCTAGCCTTGAAACTGGCGAACTCGCAGAACTTGCCAAAATGGAAATTACCGAAAGCGAAGAAAAACTTGCCGCACTTGAGCAAGAGCTTTTCGAAATGCTTCTTCCTAAAGATCCAAATGATGAAAAGAACGTGATTGTTGAAATCCGCGCAGGAGCTGGTGGCGACGAAGCCTCCCTTTTTGCGAGCGAACTTTACCGCATGTATTTGCGATATTGTGAACAAAATGGCTTAAAAACCGAACTTTTGAGCGAATCCGCCAACGATGCCGGTGGCTACAAAGAAGTTGTTTTTGGAGTAAAAGGCGATGCTCCTTATTCAAAATTAAAATTCGAAAGTGGTGTTCATCGAGTTCAGCGCATTCCAGCTACCGAATCTCAGGGGCGAATCCATACTTCAACCGTAACAGTGGCGGTTTTGCCCGAAGCTGAAGAAGCTGATATTGAAATCAATCCAAATGATTTGCGAATTGATGTTTATCGTTCGGGCGGTCATGGTGGCCAAAGTGTGAACACAACCGATTCTGCTGTGCGAATCACTCACATTCCAACTGGTATGGTGGTTACAAACCAAGATGAAAAATCGCAAATTAAGAATAAAGAGAAAGCCCTTGGGATTTTGCGTGCGCGCCTACTTCAAGCTAAAATTGATGAGGAAAATGCCAAACTTACCGCCGAACGCCGCAGCTTAATTGGATCAGGAGATCGTTCCGAAAAAATTCGAACTTATAACTTCCCTCAAGATCGTATCACTGACCACCGAATTGGCTTTTCAAGAAGCAATATTCCAGCTGCAATGAATGGGCAAATTTCAGATATCGTTGAACATTTACAGGCTGCTGAACTTGAATTCTTGGCCGCAAACGCTTCAGAAAATAACTAATTTATGCGAGAGACTATTGAATCTTGGCTGAAAAAATCAGCACAAAAGCTTAGAGATGCTAAAATCGAAAGTTCACAACTTGACGCTGAGCTAATTTTAGCAAATATTTTAAAAGTTGAACGAACTTTTTTACACGCAAATTCGCATAAAAAGCTTCCGAAAAATATTATTTTTCATGCAAACAATTTTTTAAATAAGCGTTTAAAAAGAATTCCACTTGCTTATATTTTTCAAGAAAAGGAGTTTTTTGGAAGAACTTTTTTCGTGAACGAAAATGTGTTAGTTCCCCGCCCAGAAACTGAAACCTTAATCGAAATTACTAAAAAAATCGCTAAAAATGGTGATAAAATTTTAGATGTTGGCACAGGTTCTGGAATAATTCCAATCACTCTAAAAGCTGAGCTTGGAGAAAATATTGATTTTTTTGCAAGCGATATTTCGCTTCAAGCACTCTCTGTGGCAAATCTAAACGCAAAAAAAATTCTTAGCAGTGAAATTGAGCTTTTCGAAAGCGATCTTCTAAGCCAGATCCCATCAGAAGTTCTTTCGAAAATAACAATAATTACAGCAAATTTACCATATGTTAATAAAGATTGGGTAAATTTTGAAAAGAATAATGAGCTACATTATGAACCACAAATTGCACTTTATGCTCAAAAAAATGGATCGGAGATAATCTTCAATTTAATCTTTCAGGCTCAAGATTTACCAAAATTACAAAAAATTATTCTTGAAGCTGACCCTTCTCAATTCAAGGAAATTGAAGATTACGCTAAAAAATGCGGTTTTTCAAAAACTTATTCAGAAAATTATACAATTGTTTTCGATAAAAAATAACCCTTACTGGGTTATTTTTTATTTACGATATTCTTCAAGAATTGCGCGAGTAGATCTTTCCTTACCGTCTCGAATATAATAAATTTCAACAGTATCACCAACAGACTTTTCGCCAATTAAAGAACTAACACTGGAATTTTTAGAAACTTCAACACCATCAATTTTAGTGATTATATCTCCGTCCTTTAAACCAGCTTTTTGCGCAGGACTGCCATAAATAATAGCGTCACCCCTTCTTGATTTAATTAAAGCACCTTTCGAAACATTAAGATTATATTCTTTTCTAATTTGCGGATTAATAGATATATAGTTTGTTCCAAGGTAGGCTCGTTTTGGTTCTTTACCTTCACTAATAGATTTTAAAATACCCTTTACCGAAGAGATCGGAATTGCGAAGCCAATACTTTGAGCTTTAGAAGCAACTGCAGTATTGATTCCAATCACCTGCCCTTGCGCATTCACTAAAGGACCACCAGAATTCCCACTATTGATTGCCGCATCTGTTTGAATCATATCAGTTAAAACTTCTCTTGAAGAACCATCTTCGCTAGAAGCTTTAACCGTACGACCAATTCCAGAGATAATACCGCTCGTAACCGTACCGTCATATTCACCTAAAGCATTCCCAATCGCAACCACCTGCTGTCCAATATTTATTTTTTTCGAATCTCCAAGTTCGGCGGCTTTCAATCCTTTTGCATTCGAAATCTTTAAAATTGCGATATCACTCAATGAGTCAATCATAACTACTCCAACATTATCATAAGAATCACCACCACTGGTAATAATCGAGATCTCAGAAGACTTCTCAATAACATGCTTATTCGTTAGGATATATCCATTTTCACTAATAATAATTCCCGTTCCTGCGCTCGCAGATTCTTCTGTTGAATAAAAGAATCTTGAACTTTTTTGATTTTTGCTAACAATAGAAACAACACTTTGCGAAACTCTATTTGCAACTGACTCAATCGAATTAGAATCCATTTGATTTGCAAAATTCGAAGATTTATCACTTGCCGAAAAGTTGAAGTTTGCAGACCCAGTTTTATTCTTATTGAGATTATTTTTTGATATAATTTGAGCTAAAATAATTATACAAAAGACAATCGCTACCATAAATATAGCTATTAAAAACTGATTTTTTGGCTTTTTTAAATATTTTCGAAAATTCATATTTTAACCTTTCATATTTTAACCTTTTGCAACCGGAATTGAAGAAAATAACAACAATAAAGTTAAGATGAGAATTATTGCAAAAATTACCTCCGGTAAAAGTTCTTTTCGCCCCCTTTCTTTGTTTTTATCTAAAGCAATTGCGTTAAAACCAATAAAACTTAAAACTGTTAAGATAATTGCCGCTTGAGGAATTATAAAATTAAAATATGGCGAAAAGTTAATACGATAGCCAATTACTAAGAAGTTAAAAATCCAAGCGAATTCAGCAATAATCAACCCCCAAAAAATACTGAAAATTTCAATGTTCGAGTCTGCGTAGGATGAAATAATGTGCCGAATTGTTGAATATCCGAGCAAAAATGCCAAGATGAAAATTAAAGCCTCATTCCAACCATAAGTAATTGAATATAAAGCCGAGAACCCAAAAAATACAGCAAAAAGGGCTTGAACTTTTACAAATAATTCTTTTGAACTTGGCTTAATAATTGTTAGCCAAAATATATACAAAGCCAATAATAAACCTTGCGAAAAGATATATTCTACGCCTATTGAGAACATTAGAACAACTATGCTCAATGAAAATATCAAATCCACAAGGTTTGATTTTACATTCGCAAGCCAAAATCTTGGCCGAACAGCAAAAGTTCGCCATTTACTTACAAAAACTAAAAGAATTGCAATCCAAGGGGTTTTAGTAATGTAAATAGAGAGCCATACAATAACTGCTAAAATAATATTTAAAAAAATATGAGCAATATTCCCCCAAAAAGAATGTTTTTTCGAAATTCTAATAAAATCCATACTTTCTCTATTATATCACACAATTTTAAAAATAACCATAATTGAAAATATTTAAGAATCATGCTAAAATGTAAAAATGAAGAGTAATTTTTGGCAACGGCATCCTCGAATAGCCGACACTTTTGGGATTTTCGTGTTCTTTTTTTGTGTAACTTTAGGAACAATCCTTATTAATACTTTCATTTTTCAAAGCTTCACAATTGTCGGCTCGAGCATGGAGCCAACTTTTAAAGATGGCGATAAGGCTATCATAAATCGCCTACCCTTGACTTGGGCAAATTTTACGAACACAAAATTTATACCAAAACGTGGCGAGATTATTGTTTTCGAAAACCCACAGTTTATTGAAGGAATGAAAGATCAATATATTATTAAACGCGTGATTGCCTTTGCTGGTGAAAAAGTAAAAGTTGAAAAAGGAAAATTGACAGTTTACAACGATAAATATCCTAACGGTTTTAGCCCAGATGATAATTTTAATAATGAGCCTAAAAAGTATACAAGCCATGATGGAGAATGGATTGTTCCAGAAAATGAAATATTCGTTTCAGGTGATAACCGCGAGGGAAACAATTCTTACGATTCTCGAAGTGGCCTCGGTACCGTTCCGCTGTATAAAATTATTGGTCCTGTTGCCTTTCGAATCTTTCCTTTTAATAAAATTCGCAATTTTGAATATTCGCAAAACTATTAAAACATAAAAAATAACCCTTTCAACGGGGTTATTTTATTTCGAAAGAATCTCCTCAAGCCGTTTTAGCTCTTCTTCGCTTTTAAATTTAATGACGATCTTTCCTGAACCTCTTGCAGAAGTTTTAATGTCCACATCTGCGCTAAGCTTTTTCGAAATATGCTTAACTGTTTTTTCGAAAGGATTGTTCACTTTTTTAGGTTCAACTTTTTTAGACTCTTCAATCTGTTTTTTATAATTCACCAAGAATTGTTCAATTTTACGTGAGCTCCAATTTTCTTCAATAATTTTTGGCAGAATCTTCTTGATGGTTTCCTCATCAATCTTTAAAAGTGGGCGCGCTTGGCCTTCTTTTAGTTCGCCAGAAATAATATAATCTTTAACAATTTGTGGGAGTTTTAACAAGCGCAAAGTATTTAAAACTGCACTTTCACTCCTTCCACCAACTCGTTCGCCAATTTCCTTTGCCGTTAAATTAAATTGTTCACGAAGTTTTGAATAAGCTTCAGCCATCTCAAGAACATTCAAATTATCGCGCTGAATATTTTCAATCAAACTTAATTCAAGGCGGTTTTGGTCAGAAAGCTCGCGAACAACCGCGGGAACTCTTTCTAGCCCCGCGAGCTTTGAGGCGCGATAACGCCTCTCACCAGCAACAATTAAAAACTTCGAGTTTTTTCGAATAACTACAATTGGCTGTAAAACACCGTGAATTTTAATTGAGCTTGCGAGTTCTTCAAGTTTTTCCTTATCGAAGTGCCGGCGAGGTTGCTCTGGATCAGGCGAAATATCACTAATTTTTAGCTCTTTTAGTTGACTTTTATCGTATTCTAAACCTAACTCTGAATCGATTTTTTCATCAACAATCATCTCGGTTGGAATCAAAGAAGAGAATCCACGACCAAGTCCTTTTTTTGCCATTATTTACCCCCTTCTATACGCTGAATAATCTCTTTCGAAACTGCTTTATAAGCACGAGCCCCCTTACTAAATCTATCATAAACACCAATTGGAACACCATGACTTGGAGCTTCTGCGAGACGAATATTCCGCGGAATTGCATTCGAAAAAATCTTATCTGGAAAGAATTTTTTAATTTCTTCAAGGACTTGCCCACCCAAAGTTGTGCGAGAATCCACCATTGTTGGAAGAACCCCAAGAAGCTCAAGGTTTGGATTCATCCCCTTTTTCACAAGCTTCATGCTTTCAAGAAGCTGGCCAAGGCCTTCCATCGCATAAAATTCAGCCTGAACTGGTAGGATTAAATAATCGCTAGCAATAAAACCATTCACAGTCAATAGACTCAAACTTGGTGGAGAATCTAAAATAACATAGTCAAAATCGGCTTCGACAGATTTTAAAGCATCTTTCAATCGAGTAAATCGACCTTTTGCTGACGCGAGCTCAACTTCAGCATTAGCTAAAATCGGTGTACTTGGTGCAATTTTTAATTTCGAAAATTCTGTTTCAATAATGATTTCACCTAACTGCTTTTCACCAGAAACTACATCTGCCATAGTAAAATCAAGATTATTCTTGTCAATACCAAGACCGCTAGTCGCATTTCCTTGAGGGTCAAAATCTACAAGAAGCGTTCGAAAACCCTTTTTTGCGATAAAATAAGCAATATTTATAGCGCTGGTTGTTTTACCAACCCCCCCTTTTTGATTGGTTATCGAAATCACCTTCATAATGTTCATATTATATCACAAACCTTTAGCACTTTCAACTTTATTTTAATCTTGATTTTTGGAATTTTGTATGTTAAAATAATAAAGATATTAAATTTAATGAGGATTTTATGAAAAAAGCAGTCATAAAAGTTGGCGGTAAACAATTTATCGTTAGCGAAAAAGAGACCCTTCTGGTGGACCTCCTCCCGCAAGGAACAAAAGAGCTCGAACTTGATGCTTTGATGCTTATTAATGGCGACAAAGTGGAAGTTGGAACTCCTGTTGTGAAAGGCGTGAAAGTTTCCGCTAAAGTTGTTGACGAACTTGTTAAGGGAGAAAAAATCCGTGTGATCCGCTATAAAGCTAAAAAACGCGTTCACAAAGAAAACGGACATCGTCAAAAATACACTAAAATTGAAATTGCTTCAATTAAATAATGAAAAGGCGGCCAGCCATTTAAGAACTAGCTCTCTACTCAAGGGCTGGTTTTTTTCGATAAAATACGCAATATTTAAATTGTGCGACATAAGTATTTTGTTAGTTTTTCAAACGTAAATCTAAATAAAACTAAAAATAAACCCCGCTCATGCGAGGTTTATTTAGTTTTCGAAACTACTTTTTCTCTACTTTTTCAGATTTTTTAGCTTCGTGAGTTTTTACTGTTCCAGATTCAACAACATTATTTACTTTTTTCGTAAATTCAGCAGTTGCTTTTTTCATCTCTTCACGACTTCGATACCAGTAAGCTACTGCACCAGTAATTGCCATAATTGCAATCACCATCATTGCAGCCTCGGCAGGACCAGTATGTGGTAGTTCGCTTGGAACTTCAGCACAATTTGGATCGTTAGCTGCAAGATTTTCAAGACCAGTAATCTTACATTTATCAGGACAGTTAGGATCTTTTGAATCTAAACCTTCTTTTCCAGGAGTTTTACATTTTTCTGAACAATTTGGATCGTTACTCTTCAGATGCTCCTTACCTTTAATTGTACATTTATCGTTACAATTTGGATCATTCTTCTTCAAGTTTCCTTTTCCAGGAATCTCACAAAATTCTTTACGTTCTTGTGGTGTACAATTTTTTTGCACAGTCACAGTTGCTTTATCAGACTTTCCACCGTTTTCAGTTAAAACCTGAGCCGTATTTGTGATTGTATTATTTCCACAAATTAATTTCGAAGAATCAATTTTTGCACGGAAGGTTAGAGTTGCAGAACCACCGAATGAATAGTTTCCAATATTAACTCCAGATTTTACAACATTGTCGCTCAAAATTTTACCAGCAGAATCTGATGGAGTTGTAATTCGAGTTGTTCCAGGGATAAGAGTTAATCCAGCAGGAAGTAAATCTTTAATATTTACATTATTTTGTGAAATTGTTCCAGTATTTTTATAAGTGATTCTAAACTCAACTTCATCGTTTAGACCAACATTTTGATTTTTTGCAAAATTATTCGCACCAGCTTTCGAAACTGTTTTAGTTGTTTCGAAATCGGCAAAATCTGCTTTAAATCGATAAGTTATAACACCTGAATATTGGTCACATCCGGGGAGTATTCCGTTTAAGGAGTCATATCCAAGATTTGTACCAGAACCAAAAAGGTTTTCTCCACTCAAGATTTGACCATTCACTGCACCTTTTGTTGTAATTTTAGCTGAACCTTGAATATATCTAAGAGCAACATCTCGCGAAGGAGAACGCAAAACAGCTTGGTCCCAAACTTTTTGTGGTCGAGCATTTCGAGCGGTAATTTCTGCCCGCACAAGACCCTCTTTACCTTTCGCAATTGTTGAAGGAACAATTGTGTTAAGCTTTGCATCTAGAGCAATTCCACGATAGCTATTCTCTTTTGAATTTAAAGAGCTTTTTGCATTGTTATGATAATAGATATAAACTTCGTATTCTCGACCAGGTACAATATCAATGCTATCAACAAAATTACCCACACCAGCTTGACGAACTCGAACGAAGTTTCGTTCATCACCAAGAGTTGGATTATTCGTAATAGAGTTAAATGTTACATAGTCGGCAGGGTTTTCGGCAGTAAAAGTCTGCCTTTCTGGGCCATAAGCGAAAACGTTTCCACCTAAAGCTACCGCCCCGATGAGGGCTGCGAATGTCGCAACCCCCAAAGTCTGTAATTTATTTTTTATTAACATTTCTCACCTTTTTATTTTATTGTTGTGTATTATTTTGATTTGTAGCAGCTGAAGCACCATATGTTTGGTTATAATTTTGTTGAGCTGCCCAAATATCATTATAATTCAAATTTTCGCCACCAATATTTACAGTTCTATTTTGTGCTTGCTCAGCCTCACGAGCCTTAGCTTCAGATTCAGCCTGTGCTTGTCTAGCTTGCTCTGCGGCTTGCGCTTGAGCTTCTGCAGTAGCTTCACCAGTATATTCGGCCGGTTGCTCACCTATTTTTGAAACATCTATAGACTTGTCAACACCTTCAGTTCTTATTTTACCAGTTGCCGTTCCAGGAGCGACTTCAGGTTTTATATTATTGTCCCTTTCCTCCTGAGAAGCCTCACCTATCAATTCACCTTTATCCATTTTGGTAACCGCATTATCTATATTATAGATAGACTGATCGGTCTTAAATTTGGTGTCATCATGTTTTTCAGGTGGAGTGTCTGGTGTAGGAGGGGTATCAGGTGTAGGTGGAGTATCTGGTGTAGGTGGAGTGTCTGGTGTAGGTGGAGTGTCTGGTGTAGGTGGAGTGTCTGGTGTAGGTGCTGGTGGTTTTTCAGTATCTGGGGCTGGTGGAGTATAAGCTTCTTCGAATGGAATTACTGGAGTTGTCCAAGTATTTGGAACTTCAGCAATTTTCTTCATAACCATTTGCTTACACTGATCACGAATCAAAATTTGTTGCCCATTTTTCAATTCAACTATACGAGCCGTTCCACCAAATGCACCTTCAGAATGAGCATAATCTTTATTAGAATTCACAAATAGCGAGTAATAATCACCATCCAAAGTTTGATTTCCAACAACTTTAGCGCCTTCCATATATTTCGAATATGCATCATTCAATTTTTGGAAAGCTGTCTGATCACCGCTTCGAGCAGCATCAACCAAATCATCAACCTCATTATTCGAAATTCCAAGTAGGTTCCGAGCAGATTCAGCATCGTTCACGAAGAATTGTCCCATATATTCGATATCATCTTCGTTGTGCGATTCGATCATTTTCTTTTGATATTCTTCATTCGAAAGTTTTGAAATATCCGTTCCGATAGAATATTTGTTCTCTTTTTGATCGATCTTATTATAATCATCATTTTCAGAGTCATATTTGCCGTTGTTAAAGTTCTTTTCACTTTCAACCACAGAGCCATCACTGTTGAAGTTTGCAGCTTCGTTTAAGCTATCTGCATGAACAGTGCCAGAAAATGTTTGCTCAGTTTGAGGAGAATTGTCGTTCGACTTAAGACCCTCAGAAGCTTGTCTTCCGACTCCAAAAATCGTCATACCAAGCATCCCTAATGCACCCCATTTCATAACTTTTTTACTGATATAGTTTCGAATTTTTTGGAATCGACCTGCTTTTTCTTCAATATTTGAATCAGTATCAATTGAAGAATTAGCTTTATTGAGTTCTCGCTCTTGATCACCAACTTTAAGGCTAGTTTCTAACATTCGCTCAAGCATTTCTTTATTCTCGGGAGTTAATTCATCTTTTTGAATTAGCTTTGAACGAACTTCTCGGCGGAATCGTGCCAATTCTTCAGCACTAGCACCTTTCGAAAGCAGTTCATTGAATTTATTTTCGGCGTCTAAAAGTTCAGTCACTTCCGGTTTTTGCTTTTCTGCATCATCGCCATTATTTAAGGCTTCATTTTTTACGCCATCATCTGGATTCGATTTTTTAACCTCAGGTTCTGTCATCACATTTTCCCAAATTGTATCAAGAACCTTTTGGCGGAATCCTTCGGATTCACTGGCTTTTCGAAAATCCCACTGAGCTTGGTCATGCCAATCTTTAACCGCAATAGCACCTTCACCTTTCGAAAACTCATTCGAAAGCTGAATTAGCTCTTGCCGAAACTTTACCTTAGCTTCTTCACTCGTAGAGCTCTGCATTCGGCGAACGAGTAAATCCATTTTTTGAATTTCATCACTCGATTTTACAGCCTGCGCAAACTCTTCTTTCGAAAGAGTTGACGCTTCATAAGGCTCTTCTTCAATTTGATTCTCGCCCATTTCCATTCGTCGGTAATGTTCGTCGCGTTCCATCATTTCATCAAAAGCAACTTTATCACCTTTATGAATCGCATCGCGAACAGATTTATCAAATTTTTTCGCACCTTTCGCAAGATCCATCTCGCGCTTTTTTGCAGCATCAGCTTCAGCTTTAGCTTGTTTCTGCTGGACTAACTCTTCTTGAAGAGTATCCCAAGAGCCGTAAGCGTCTTCGAAAGACTTCTTTGTGTCTGGCGCGGAATTAAAATTTTCCCCGTTTTTCATTTCTGTCCTTGTTTATTTTTAATTTATTTTACTACCGTATTTTACCACAAGCGTGTTAGAAAGTCAACACTTTTTTAAAAATAAAATCGATATTTCTACCGATTTTATTTTTGCTAGATATTAAGCTGCGATTTTCCCAGAAATTGCTCGAATAATATTCGAAAAACGCTTTCCCGCTGGAATTTCTCTACGAATAGATTTTACTGTGCTAATTTCTTGAACAAGTTGTTCTTGTGTTTTAAATTGATTTTCGCGCAAGCTAAATTGATCTTCACGACCTTCATAAGTTTCAAAATTTGCATCATAATCTTCAAAATGCGTAATATGCATATTTCGAATCTCATCTTCATGCAAGAAAAAGCTACTACTTTCACGATCAGCGTTTCGTTCAGTTCGTGCATAAATATCGTTCAAGTTTTCAAGAGCTTCTTTTTTTGAATTCTCTTGCGTTTTTTCGATTTCTTTTTGCCGTTCCGAATTCAAGCTTTCGAAAGAGTCGAATTTAAAATCTTGAAACTCTTCAAAATTGTTATCTTGTTCAAGAGAATTTTTATCTTGCTCGTTCGTATTATAATCGTTTATCTTAAAATTTTCCATTTTCGCCTTTTGATTTTTTATGTTTTTGTTTTAAAAATAACTTATGCTCGTATTATAGCATAAGTTATTTTAATTGTCAATATTTTGGTTAAGCTTTTTTGAGTGAAATTTTTACTTCAGAACCTTCAACTTTTACAGTTTGAGCAAAATCAAGTTCATCTTCTGAAATTTCAACTTTTGTGGCCAAAACTTCTTTCGAAATTTCTTGTTCAAATTTTTTAAACGCATCGAGAACTTCAACATTTTCAGACGTAAAGTTAAGCTCAATTCGATCGTCTACATTTAGGCCAGCTTTTTTACGCGCTGCCTGAATATGGCGAATAATCTCACGCATCAAGCCTTCTGCACGAAGCTCAGGAGTTAATTCAAAATTAAATTCAACACCCTCACCACCAAACTCAACACTTTTAACATTTAATTCTTCCATTAGAATTGGCGCGAAATCAAAAGATTTTGCATTTTGTGGAACTTTTACACTGGCTAGCGGCTGGCGAATTTTTACGCCATTTTTTGCTCGAAGCGCAAGAGCTTCATTCACATAGCCACGAACTTCAGCCATTTCAGCAAGTAAGCTCTCATCAATCTCACCAGCTTCTGGCCAATCTTTCAAATGAACTGAACCATCACCAACCATTTTGCCCCAAAGTTCTTCCGCCAAGAAAGGCACAAATGGCGCAAGAATCAACGCAAGATAGCTCAAAACATAGTGAAGCGTTTGATAGGCCTGAAGTTTATCAGCGCCATTTTCGCTCTTCCAAAAACGACGGCGCGAACGGCGCACAAACCAGTTTGAAGCATCATCTAGGAATGGCAAAACACCTTCAAGTGCGCGCGGAATGTTATAAACGTTCATATTTTCAGTGATTTCATTTCGAAGTTCATGAACGCGGCTTACAATCCATTTATCGAGCGGGTTTTCAAGATCTTTCGATGGATCTTTAAGCTCGCCATCAAATTCCCAACCGTCAACACTCGCATACATCGTGAAGAAATCATACATATTCCAAATCATTGAAAGCTTGCGCGCAACATCTGAGACATCCTTATCGTGAAGCGCAAAATCTTCACCGTTCAAAAGTGGGCTTGTTAGTAACAAAAATCGCAAACTATCAGCTGAATATTGATCCATTAGTTCGTTCGGATCGGTATAATTACCAAGCGATTTACTCATTTTTCGGCCATCATTTCCGGCAACAACACCGGTTGTAATAACGTTTTTAAAGGCATTCTTACCAAACAAAGCAGTATTTACGGCATGAACATAATAGAACCACGCGCGAACCTGACCAATGTATTCAACAATAAAATCACCTGGGAAATTCTTTTCGAACTTCTCTTTGTTTTCGAAAGGATAATGGAATTGCGCAAATGGCATTGAGCCACTTTCGAACCAACAATCAAGCACTTTATCAATTCGAGTGTATTTTTCGCCATCAATTTCAAAAGTAATGTCATCAACCCAAGGTCGGTGATAATCTTCAAGCTCCACGCCGCTTAACTCTTTAAGCTCAGCGTAAGAACCAACCACGCGAATCTTGCCGCTTTCAGACTTCCAAACTGGCATTGCTGTCGCCCAAAAACGGTCGCGCGATAAGTTCCAATCTGGCGCAGCTTCAAGATTCTTTTCAAAACGGCCGTGTTTCAAATGAGCTGGGAACCAGTTGATATTTTCATTTTGCTCAAGCATTAATTCTTTTTGCCCTTGAATATCAAAGAACCAGCTTGGGTGCGCTCGATACATCAAGCGCTGACCAGTACGCGGATTGTGCGGGTATTCATGACGAATATAGTCAATTTTCCAAACTACGCCACGTTCTTTCAAGATTTTTGCAAGCGGTTTATTGAACTCCCAAACATCATTACCAGCAAATTCACCGCTCAAATATTTACCAAATTCATCCAAAACGTGAAAAACTGGAATACCATATTCTTTACCAAAGTTGAAATCTTCTTCACCATATGCCGGCGCTGAATGGACAATTCCCGTTCCGCTTTCAAGAGAAACATAATCTGCGCCCCAAACTTTATAAGCGTTTTTCTCACCTTCACCAGAATATTTCGAATCTTCAAAAAGCGGTTCGTAACTCAAGCCAATCAGTTCTGCGCCATCGATCAAATTGACAATTTCGAAAGGAATCGGTTGCTTTTTCTCATCAACAAAAACTTTTTCGAGTAAATCTTTTGCTAGAATAAAGAATTCATCACCAATTTTTACTTTTGCGTAAGTGATTTCAGGATTCACAAACAAGCCCATATTGGCCGGCAAAGTCCAAGGAGTTGTTGTCCAGGCGAGCATTGCAGTTTTATCACATGAGCCTTCTGTATCTTCGAAATCTTTCAGCCAAAACTTCACAAAAACGCTTGGATCAGTCACTGTTTTATAGGCGTCATTATCCATCGTAACTTCACTTTTCGAAAGCGGAGTTGCCCACGCCGTGTCATACATCAAAACACGTTCACCTTCATAAATTTTACCTTTTTCATAAAGAGTTTTGAACGCCCACCAAACACTTTCCATAAAGTCTTTATCCATTGTTTTATAAGCATTTTTAAACTCAACCCAACGGCCAATGCGGTCAATCGTATTTTCCCAAAGAGCGGCATTCGAAACCATACTTTCGCGCGCAGTTGTGATATATTCGGCAAGTGAAATTTTTTCACCAACTTCATGCCGAGAAGTAATACCGAGCTTTTTCTCAACAAAGTTTTCTGCCGGCAGACCGTGCGTATCCCAACCCCAACGGCGTTCAACTCGCTTGCCAAGCATCGTTTGGTAGCGCGGAACGACGTCTTTTACGATTGAGCTAAGAAGGGTTCCATGGTGCGGCACACCAGTGATAAAAGGAGGGCCGTCATAAAACACGAAAGCGTTATCTTCGCTACGGTTTTCAATTGATTGTTCGAAAGTTTTTTCCGCTTTCCAGCGCGCCAAAATATCAGCTTCGTATTCTTTTGCTCGTCTTCTTGAATTTGCTTGAAATTTCATTTTTCCTCCTATGAATTTACTTTATAGCTTAGTTTCATCATTTCTTTTGCAGTTTCTAATTGGTCAATATTATCTATTTTTACCTGAAAATCACCAGTAGCCCAATGTCCTTTTTTCGAAACATCTTCAATATTAGGATATAATTTTGAATCAAAATCAGAATAATTAATATTAAGATTTAAATATAGAGAGTTTCTCTGGATAATAATACTAAAAATATTCTTCTTGTTCAGTTTAAATACTAAATATAATTTTTTAACTTCAAATTTAATTTCTGGGCTAATATTCTCGGCAAAATCTTTGAGCTCCCAATAGAATTCTTGAATAAAATCTGAACCTTTTGAAACCAACTCATCTTCACTGTAGTGAATAATTTCCTTAAGTACGGTTTTCTCATCTTTACTATTATTTGTTATATTCACTCGGCTCTTTTGATCTCTTCCCTTTTTCATACCTTTTTGCAGGTACTCCACTATATCGCCATATTTTCTAAACTCATATAGTTCAACTGGAAAATTTTCTGTAGTATATTCGCTTGCTCTAAGCTGATATTCAGTAAATTTTGGAGAGATAAGAATTACACGTGATTGAGACCAATCAATTTCTGGTATGCCTCCTCCATTTTTCTCAATAAATTTTAAAATAAAAGCTTCTTTATTTTTCAGCATCAATGATAAGTAAGCAAGACCCTGATCTGCAACAGAATCACTTTTAATCTTTTTATATTCAATAATCACAAAACTATTACTCTCATCATCAAACGCCAAAGTATCTATCCGTAGATTATCAACAGCAAATTCTGTTTCTATAAATCTTAGGCCAAAAACCTCTTCAAGGTTATCTTCAGTCATTTTCTGAATATCTTTCTCAAGATATTTTTGAGAAACATTCTCCTGTTTGATAACTGTTAATTTTTTATTATTCAATCTATAAAGCATGCTCTTACCCTTCCCTAAATTAAAAATCACCTCTTTTAGATTCGAGAACCAAGCAAGCTCGGCGATACCATCTCGATTCCAAAAGAAGTGATTCTTTTAGCTCTTAATTTTAGCTTTTACGGAGCTTTCCCGCCCAGTTCTAATCAGTTTTTGAAACCTTTCTTCTGGGAGCTTCACGGTTGATAGCCGCTCATTTATCAAAATAAAACGCTTTTATAAGCTTATTTTATCAAAATTTAAAGATATTTTCAAGCTTTTAGGTGTTTTATTTATTAATTAAAGTATCACTTTTAAAATTATAATTCCCTGACAATTTATAATATGATACAGTCCTTACTTAAGAAACTACACCTAAAAAATCGGCATAAAAAACACACACAAATACTCAAACTTAGCGTGCATAATATGCAACTTCATCAAAAAGTGGAAGCGGTTTGCCTCGCCACTGTTGCAGCAGGCGGCCCTCATTTGTAATTGCTAAAATTGTTGGATACTCAACCACATCATAAGCTCGCAAGAAAAACTCATTTTTACCAGAATCAGGATCCATAACTTCAATTTTTAAGCCCGTCTGCCTTTCGAAATCTTCAATATACTCTCGAACTTCACGGCCATGATCGCTATAATCTTTATAGACTACTACAATTCTCATTTTTGCCTCTAACTTTTGCTAAAATATCTTCGAAATCCTCAACTGTTTCAAAACCATTAAACACACTTGCGAAACGAATATATGCAACCTTATTCATTTCAAACAGAACTGACAAAACGGTCTCACCAATCTGGTGTGAAGAAACTTTACTTGATTTTCGAAGAAGCTCATTTTCAACACTATTAATAATTTCTTCAACTTGAAGATCAGAAACAAACTTACCAATTGAGCGAATAATTGAGCTTTTAAGCTTTTCGCGGCTAAAATCTTCACGACCGCCATGCGACTTCATTACGACAATTCGTGGCTTTTCGATTCGCTCATAAGTAGTGAAGCGAGTGCCGTCTGGTGCGACTCGGCGACGGCGCACAGATTGGCCATCGACCGACATTCTACTTTCCAAAACTTTTGTTTCGTCAAGTTTAAATTCCATTAATCTTCCTTTTTATTACGTTTTCGACGTCGCAAAAATGCAGGAATATCGCTTTCATCATTTTCTTCTTCATCTTGCGCCCAGATATTTTTAGTTTCAATATCACTAGTAAAATCTTCAGCTGAAGTTTTTTCTTCGTTATTTAATTCCATATTAATTGCGTTCGAAATTGTCTGGTTGATTTCTTGAGATTCAGTATGTTCATCTTCAAGATTAAAAGTTTTCGAAACAGCACTTTCGAGCGAATTTGCCACAGGTTTATTATATTCGCGATCAAAACCAGTCGCAACAACCGTAATAATCAATTCATCTTCAAGCTCAGGCTTAAGCGTTGCGCCAAAAATAATATTCGCATCTGGAGCAACAGCACCAGTAATAATCTCAGCAGCTTCTTGAATCTCACTCATACTCATGTCGTAACCACCAGCAACATTAAACAGAACACCACGCGCACCATCAATAGAAACCTCAATCATTGGACTTTCGATAGCCTGTTCGGCAGCCTTTTGAGCGCGGTTATCACCACTCGCACGACCAATTCCCATTAAAGCAGAACCAGCATTGCTCATAATTGACTTAACATCTGCGAAGTCAAGATTAATTAAGCCATGTTCAGTAATAAGTTCAGAAATTCCCTGAACACCTTGTCGAAGAACATCGTCAGCAATTTTAAAAGTTTCAAGAAGTGGTAAATTCTTATCAACAGTCTGAAGAAGATGATCATTTGGAATTGTTATTAAAGTGTCGACTGCAGCAGCGAGCTTTTCAATCGCCCAATCAGCATTAGTTTTACGTTTTGCACCTTCAAAAGTAAACGGACGCGTTGCAACACCGATAACTAAAATTCCCATCTCACGAGCAATCTCAGCTACAACATGACCAGCACCAGAACCAGTTCCACCACCAGCACCGATAGCAATAAATACCATATCAGTGCCATCAAGAGCCTCACGAATTTCCTCTCGAGATTCAAGAGCGGCACTCTCACCAACAATTGGGTCGGCACCGGCGCCTAAACCATTTGTAATTTCACGACCAAGGTGGATTTTTTTGTCGGCCTTTGATTTATACAAAGCTTGAGCATCAGTATTCATTGCAATAAACTCGATGTTACTCAAGCCAACATCTTTCATTCGATTAACAGCACTTCCACCGGCACCACCGATACCTACAACTTTAATTTTAGCAAAAGTTTGAACTTCATTTGGTATAATTTCTGGCATTTCTTCTCCTTAATCTACTCCCATTATATCACTTTATTGTTTTTTCTTGAAGAATTTCGCAAAAAATCCAATTTTTGCTGGCTCTTCATTCCCATAACTATTATATCTCGATGCATTATCACGCATTTCAATTAATAAACCAACTGCGGCAGAATAATCAAGCTCTTTAACCTTTTCAGAAACCGTATTCTCAATTCCGTTTTTACTAATTCGCACTGCAAGCTGAAGATATTTTTTCGCAAATATATCAATTCCTTTAAGAGCTGCCCCTCCCCCAGTTAGCATAGCTCCACCAGGTAATTGATTCTCAAAGCCAGACTTTCGAAGAATCTTACGAATTTCATCAAAAATTTCTTCAACCCTTGCCTCAATAATTTCATCAATTTCTTGTGCATTAAAACTATAATGCTCACGACCATACTTCACAACGATATCACGGTTATCTCCTTTTTCGAAAGCAAAACCGTGTTTAATTTTAATTTCTTCAGCAACTTCCGGCGAGACTTTTAGTCCAATTGCAAGGTCGTTGGTAATATTTATTCCTCCGAGCGGAATGTTTTCAATGAATTGCAAATTACCATCTTCGAAGATTGCAACACCAGTTGTTGAAGCTCCCAAATCAATAACAACAACACCATTTTCTTTTTGGTTTTCAGTTAATATAGCCTGTGCTGAAGCCACTACACTTGGAATATATAAATTTGAAGAAATATCAAGCCGTTCTAAAATATTTTCAGCATTTTCAACCTGTAGTCTTGGTGCAGAAATCGCATTTCCATAGACCTCAAGTCGTGTTCCAGACATTTCGAAAGGATCAGCAATCCCCTCTTGATTATCAACATTATAATAGTAAGGTATAAACTTCAAGATTTCTCGATTTTCTGGGATTTTGCCAATCATTGCAACATCTTCAACTCGGTTAATATCTTCATCATCAACTAAGCCTTTTTCTGAGTTAACCGCGACCATTCCATCTACTTTTGTGCTTAGAATTTGCACACCATTGATGCTTACAGCCGCTCTTTCTGCTTTATAGCCGCTCATTCGCTCAGCTTCAGCAAGAGCTTTGTCTATTGCACGATAAACATTTTCTGGATGTGTAATAACACCTTTTTTAAGCCCAGAATTTTCAGCCGATCCGAGCCCTAAAATATTTGGTGAGCCATCTCTATCAAAGTTCGCAATAAGTACACGAACTTTACTTGTTCCAATATCTATTCCTACCGCATATCGAGAATTCTCATTCATAGTTCTATTATACCGTTAATGCTAATTTTTAGCAAGAGTAAAAATAATAAAACCAACAAAATTTATGTTTTTTTCGAAATATAATATAGAAATAAAAAAGCACCCTCGCAGTAGATGGGTGTTTTTTAAAAAATAATTTCTGGTGCTGGGAGAAAGATTCGAACTTTCGAAGGCATCTGCCGACAGATTTACAGTCTGTTGTGTTTGACCGCTTCACTATCCCAGCATTCAACTCTTGTATTAAAAAATACTTGGAGCCACCTTTCGGATTCGAACCGAAGGCCTGCTGTTTACAAAACAGCTGCTCTAACCAGCTGAGCTAAGGTGGCACAACCAAGTATATTAACAATTATACACGAGCCTTTTCGAAATTGCAAGCACTTTTTTGGTTATTTTTCTAAAATCTCAATTGTTGAATCTACAATCTGAAAATCTGGTAAAAAATATGAGATTTCTTTACGGATCTCAGTAGCTCTTGAAATATCGCTCACAAAAATTCTTGCCGTAAAAATATGCTCCGCGCCATCAAGGGTCCAAAAATGAATATTTTCAATTTTTAAAACACCTTCAACTGCTAAGATTTGCTTTTTAATTTTATTTAATTTTTTTATACTTGGTACGCGTTGGGTTAAAATTTTCAAGACCCCCCAAGCATTCGAAATCGCGCCCCAAGAAATAAATAATAAAATACACAAACTCGCCACACGATCGAGCATATGAAGACCTGAAAACGAAATTAAAACAGAGGTAATAAATGTTAAAATCCAACCAAGTAGATCTTCAATTAAGTGAAGCGAAACAGTTCGGTCAAGAATATTTTTCGAACCATGTAAGCGTGTTGCAGCAAACAAATTTACTAAAATCCCCACAATCGAAACAATCATCAATCCTGGAACATTCACATACGGATGAACATGCGGAAAAGTAAATTCATAATATACAGAAATTGCCATAGTGTATGAAAGCCACAAAATCACACCAGCATTTAAAAGAGCCCCGAGCGCGGCAAAACGTTTATAACCATAGCTCATCACAGAAGTTGGTTTTTTCTTGCTTAGTTTATTTAAAATTAATGTAATCGTAAGCAGGATTGCATCTCCCAAATCATGAACGGCATCAGCCGAAATCGCTGCTGAACTAAAAAGTGAACCAAAGAAAAACTCCGCAATCGAAAAACCTAAATTTAAACCAATTGCTAGTGGAAGATTACTCGATTTTTCATGATTATGCGCTGTCCCAAAATGAGCGTGCGTTTGTTTGCAAGCATTTTTCTCTTTCGAAATTTTATCTTCCCCTCCCATTTTTTTTGAAATTTTATTCTAAAGTAAGAATTTCTGCTCCATCTTTTGTAACTAAAATTGTGTGTTCAAAATGCGCCGAAAGTGATCCATCTTTCATTAAGACATCCCATTCACTATCGGTTCCATTGAAAATTACATCGCCCTTACCGAGTGAAGTCATTGGCTCGATACAAAAAGTATCACCCTCTTGGAAAACTACACCTTTACCAGCTTTGCCATAATTTGGAACTTCTGGTGCCATATGCATTTTTAAGCCAACACCATGGCCAACCAATTCCCTAACATTACCAAGTTTTGATTTTTTGAGCGATTTTTCAACTGCCGCACCAATATCACCAGTTTTTACACCAGGTTTAACAACAGCAATTCCAGCTGAAAGCGCTTTTTTAGTATCGTTCAAGAGATGCTTAACTGCTCCTTTTGGCTCTTCACCAATTACGATTGTTGTGGCAGAATCGGTCATCATTCCCTTAAATTCAATTACCATGTCAAATTTTACTACATCGCCTTTTTCGAAAGGAATGTCATTTGGTGCACCATGAACAACACAATCATTCACCGAAATACAAACCACACCCGGAAAATTTACATCTGGTGTTAAATATGCAGATTTTGCACCATATTCTTCAATTTTCTTGCGTGCAAAAGTATCAACTTCAAGACCAGTTGTACCAACTTTCGAAAATTCTGTAAGTTCACGCAAAATTCGCGCAAGAATCTTTCCACCTTCACGCATTGCTTGAATTTGCGCTTCAGTTTTATTTCCAGTAATTAAATTTCGCACGATTCAATTTCCTCCATAATTCGGTCATGAACTTGACCAACCGTGCCGGTTCCATCAATATGAGCAATTTTTACGCCATTTTCATTAAAATAATTCAAAACTGGATACATTTCTTGGCGATAAATTCGAAGGCGCTCATCAATAACTTCTGGTGTATCGTCAAGCCGACCACGAATTTCAAGCCGACGCATCAATTCACTTCGTGGAACTTCCAGAACAATCACTAAATCAACATTTCGACCATGATTTTGCTTATTTTCAATTAGCCATTTAGCCTGAGCAAGCTGGCGTGGGTAACCATCAAGAATAACTTGTTTAACATTTTTGCTATTTGCACGATCAAGAGCTTCGCCCATAACGCGATTAACAATTTCTGGGTCAACTAACTTTCCTGTGCTCATCTGCGCAAGAAGTTCAGGATCTTTACTATCACGCAAAAGCTGCCCTGCACCAAGCCAACGCCAATCATTTCGCGCGGCCAACAAACTTCCTTGAACACTTTTACCAGCACCCGCTGGACCAAAAAATACAATCATTAAATTCCTTTTGTTTTTAAAATTATATACTTTTACATTATAGCACAAAAAATTAAAAATACTAAAATTCTTCGCAACAATAGTCGCTCGCTTCAAGATGAATTGCAACCATTGATTTATTAGGATTAAACACCCTCACCCGATTTATACATCTCACAAGAACTACCTAAAACTATCTAAAGCCTACCAACATAATCATCATAAACAGACCTTCGAGGATGTCTTACGAAAATAGGAGAAACTCCTTTTGAAAAAAAATGAAATTCGTTCAATTTCTTGGGGGTAATTTTGACCATTTAAATATTCTTTTACATGAGTATAATCCTCACCTGAAGTTTCCCATTCACCAATTGATTTTTTAAAAAAACTATTTGATTTTCATTATCAATTCATATATAATGTTCGTTAGCAATCTTTTATTATTGACTATATACCGAAAGGTGGAACTTTTATATGACAAATACAGGAAACCACAAAGGTGGTTGGGGTGAGCCAATGGGAGGTTGTGATTCAGAAGGAAATCCAATCACAGTTTCATTTGGCTGGGGCTCTAAAGATGGCGAAACCCTATTGGGAGATGGCGATAGAAGCGAAATGAACTTCTTAGATTCACCAAATCACGACCATTACGATAAGGGTGACGGCCCAAATAATAATGGTACTGACCGAGGTCAGTATACAGGGCCTGGGTCTAAATAACCCTATTTGTCTTACGAGCGCTGTTTTAGCGCTCTTTTATTAAAAAGGAGATCTCTATGAGCATTTTTCAAAAAATTGTCACTATTTTATATAAAATAGATTATGATAGTAGTTTCAAAGTTTTTCCTACTAAATTAAAAAAATATAGTACATCAAATAAAGAATACACTATAAAAGATTTGAATTCTTTCTACATTAACTATTTCGAGAAAGACTATCCTAAGCCTTTCTCAAAAGAAGAAATTTGTATAATTTACGAGATTGCTAAGAATTTTATAATAGAGATTCGAGACAACCCAGATAAAAACTTAGTTAACTTCTCAAGAAAATTATCCATATTGTTCGCTCAAGATTTTAGAACAAAAGAAATAGGCTTTGATATTCAGGAATATTCTGATTATTTTATAGCTATATCACTAAAAGAAAGAGAGAAGCTCGCAAATAAGCTTATTTCCGACTGGGAAATTTAAAAACGACCTTTTGGCCGTTTTTTTATTTTAATTCAATTCTTCTTTCACGATTCTCGCCAAAACAGCACCATCGGCAGAATTACCAAATTTTGCTTTCATTTTGCCAATAATTGCGCCCATTTGCTTGATCGAAACTTCACCCATTGCTGAAATTTCAGCTTTTACTGCCGCACGAATTTCATCTTCACTCACCATTTCTGGCAAATATTTCGAAAGAATTTCAGCTTCTTTTAGTTCATTTTCAGCACGTTCTTCGTCTAATAAGCTCGCAGCTTCTTTACGCTTTTTCACTTCTCGTGCCACCAAAGTTTCAATTTCGGCATCATTTAAGCCTTCTTCACGCTTACCGAGCTTTACTTCTTCATCCAAGATTGAAGCTTTCAAGCCTCGCAAAACTGTAGTTTCGAAAGCATTTCGCGCAAGCATTGCAGTTTTTAAATCAGCGTTAATTCGTTCTTTTAACATTTTCCTCCTTTTTAAAATAAAAACCAGCCTTTCGACTGGAATTTATGTTTTTTAGCGAATACCAAGTCGCATTTTTTGTGCTTTTTCAGCACGGCGTTGATTTCGAACGATTGCTTTTTTGCGTCGTTCAACCTTGCTTAGAGGCTTCGAAAATCGCATAGACGCTTTAGCTTCGCTCAAAACTCCACTTTGTAGAACTTTTCGATTAAAGCGACGAATAATATTTTCGTTAGCTTCTTTCTGGTCTTTCCTTGTTACACTAATACTCATACTGATTACTATTTTACCAAAGTTTTTTTAAAAAAGCAAGCAGAAAATAAAATTGCTCAATTTTGACTAATTTTATTAAAATTACTTTAACTTTGCCTGTTCGCGATAAAAATCAATCCAAATTTTTAGCAGTCTGTCCTCTGAATAATAATCTGAAATTTCTTTCGACTTCGCTTTAAATTCTTTTAATTTTTCTGGATTTTTCGAAATGTCTTTAATTACTTCATTCATCTCTTCGAGATCTTTACCACAAAGATATTTTCCTTCAAGAATATTTTTATATAAATCTAAATCGCGCAACATTATTGGCGCACCACAACTGGCTGCTTCTAAAATAGACATTGGGAAAAGCTCCGCATAGCTTGGCAAAAGAAACAAATCACAACTTGCATAAAACTTTCGAATTTCTTCGCGCGGCACAATTCCTAAAAATTTCAAATTCTTTGGTGGATTTTCGACTATTTTTTTGTAGCGCTCATAACCACTAGTAATTTTTCCGAACGAAAAACCGCCAGCCCAAACAAATTTAATATTGGGATTATTCTCTGCTAACTTTACAAAATCATCAATGCCTTTCCGCTGCTGAACTTGACCAACTCCAAAAACTACAATATCGCTTTTTTTCCAGCCTTGTGATTTTCGAAATTCCTCTCGTTCTTCTTTACTCAAAGGCGACCACTTATCTTTTGCAACAAAGTTTGGAATATAAGTTATTTTTTCTCGGTCGATACCGATTTTAACTAATTCTTCTTTAAAATCTGGATTTACAACCACTAAATGATCCATTTTATCATAAAATTTGATTAGATATTTTTTTACAATTTTTTCAGCAATTGCCGGCATATCTAAACTACCATCAAGGGTGTCAGGAATTAAGTGAACGTAGCCGATTCTGCGACCAGTATATTTTTTAAACTGTGCAGCTAGATAGAAATGTGGATCAATAGTGTGAAAATGTGTAATGTCTGGGTTTTTCGCACGAAGTGTTTTAGTAATTTTCAGCTCGCTCTTTGCCCGATTTTCAAGAAGATTCATTAGCTCAGCATAAGCGCCGCCAACACCTTGGCCAGCAACTTTATCTGCTGAACTCATCATATTCACATGAATTTTAGTCATAAGTTAATTATACACTCTTCCTTTCCAAATGCAAAATCTGCCCTTCGATATTTTTCTGACCTTGCCATTCATTCAAGCCGAGCGAAAAAACCACGTCAATTTCTTCACGGATTTCCGCAAAAAATTCTTCTGGAGCATTAAATTTCAACATCTTAATTTCATTCTCGCCATCAGTTAAAGTTAGCTTTAAATGCTGTTTTTTGTCACCCATTTCTTGCCGATCCATAACTCGCACTTTTTTAATTTCGAAAGTTGGCTCTTCATTCCCATTTCCAAACGGCTCAAGCTTTGTAATTTTTTCGAAAAGATCTAACGAGATTGGCGAAAAATCTTCAAGCTGAATATCCACTTTTGGTAAAAGATATTTGAGCTGATCTTTAAGATTAAGCGAATCATAAAATTGATTAACAATTCTCCGAAATTCATCAATTTTAGAAGTCGGCAGAGTCACGCCGGCTGCGGCATCATGGCCACCACCCTTAATAATGATTTCGCGCGCTTTATCTACAGCTTGGCTAGCCGAAAATCCGCCAAAACTACGCGCCGATCCTTTCGCAATTTCATCCTCAATCGAAATAACAAAAACTGGCTTTTTAAACTTCTCCATTAAGCCCGATGCCACAATACCGATAATACCATCGTTGAAATTTTCGTCAGCAATAACTAGAACTTTGTCATTTTCGAAATCCTTAGCTTTTTGAATTGCAATTTCAAGTGCGTCACTTTGAAGCTTACGCCGTTTTTTATTTAACTCATCTAGATATTTAGCCTTCTCTAGCGCTTTAAAACTATCTTTTTCTATCATTAGTTCCAAGGCCTTTTCGGCCGTTTCAAGCCGACCAGCCGAGTTAATCCGCGGTCCTAGAACAAAACCAAGCGTAGAACTATTTGGTTTGTCAATTCCAGCATAAGCTAGCATTGATCTGAGTCCATTACGCCGAGTTTTCTCCATTACTTTCAAGCCCCAAAAAGTATTCTGACGGTTTTCAACAGTTTGCTGCATAATATCACAAACCGTACCAAGCGCTACCATATCAAGCAACCATTTCTCTTGGCCAATTGGTAAGCCGTCAAGTCTGGTTTGTAGAGCTTGGATCAATTTAAAAGCTACACCAACACCTGCGAATTTCTCAGCTTGCGGATATTGATTTTCTTTTCGGCGAGGGTTCACAACCGCCACCGCATTCGGTTGCACTTCAGCAATATTATGATGATCGGTCACAATCGTATCAATCCCAAATCCTTTTGCGAAATCAATCTCAGCATGATTTAAACTACCACAGTCAACTGTTAAAATTAGATTCGTTCCACGTTCGGCGAGCAATTTCACGCCTCGTTCATTCATTCCGTAGCCATCTTTAAAGCGATCCGGCAAAAAGTAATCAACATTTTTGAAGCCAAATTTTTCAAAAGTATCCAAAATAATAGTTGAAGCCGAAACTCCATCAACATCATAATCACCATATACAGTAATTTTTTCTTGTTTTTTGTGCGCCTGCAAAAGCCGTTCAACCGCTTTTTCCATATCAGGCAACAAAAAAGGATCGTGCTGATTGTTATAATCTGGGTTTAGAAAAGCCTCACGATTCTCTTTTGAAATTCCACGATTCTCTAAAATTTTCTCAAAAATTTGCTCCACCACTTTTTAAAAAACCTATCTTTTTACAGATTTCTCAATATAATTTCTAGAACGCGAAACACTGTTTTGCTCACGAACTTTCACCACGATCGATTGAAGTTCAGAAAAAAATAAAAAATTTGTATTCGCAAAATAAGTATAAGTATTCTTCTTCTTTTCCCTATACAAAAAACCAACTTTTTCAAGCTTAGCGAGTTCGCGCTGAATATTTCCTGGGTCTTCTTTTAAAAGTTTCGCAAGACCGCGAGAATGCATTTTAATTATAGGATACGTCACAAAAAATACAACAATTTTTCGCTTTACTCGTGATGTAATAAAAATGTCTAAATCTACCATATACTCGCCTTTTTGTATTTCTATTTTACAAAATTTTCGATATTTTCGCAAGGCTTATTTTAGCATAAAAATATTTTATTTTTCGCTATGTTTGATGTAAAATAAGATATATGGAATTTTATTTTGAAGTTGCTCCAACAAAAATTATTCGCTCAAATAGCGAAGTATTTACCTATGCTTCAAAAGAAAAACTTAAAATTGGCCAGATTGTCGAAATTCCAGTTGGTAAAAAAAATATGGTTGGCATAGTTTGGCGAGAAGTTCAAAAACCAGATTTTGAAACTCGTGAAATTACAAAAAATATAGAAAAAATAGCAATTCCTAAGCATTTAATTCAGCTTTCAAAATGGATGAAAGAATATTATAACACTCCGCTTGCACAAGTTTTGAGTGGAATTTTACCAAATGGCATTAATAAAAATCGGCGTTTTTCGAAAGCTGAAAAAAGAGAAATAATAGACGAAAAACAAACTAATTGTTCAAATTTTTTATACACAGATCAGCAAGAAAAAGCCATCAATAAACTTGATAAAATAAATTCAGGAACGATTCTTTTGCATGGAATTACAGGTTCTGGAAAAACTTCAATTTATATCAATCAAGCAAAAAAAACTTTACAGAATCAAAAATCGGCAATAATTTTAATACCAGAAATCGCTTTAACTTCGCAATTAGTTTCTAATTTTGAAAAACATTTTGAAAATATTAAGATCATTCACTCACATCAAACCGAAGCCGAACGCCACAAAACTTGGTTAAAAATTTTACACGACGAAAAACCGCAAATTATTATTGGGGCTCGCTCCGCACTTTTTGCACCAGTTCGAAATTTAGGTTTAATTGTGATTGATGAATGCCATGAGCCAAGTTTTAAGCAAGATCAAACACCGAAATATTCTGCGTTGCGAGCCAGCAGCTTTTTGGCTTCGAAATTTAATTTTAAAGCAATTTTCGGTTCTGCGACACCGTTAATTGAAGATTATTTCTTGGCCGAATTATCTGAAAAAAATGGTGGAAACGAAATTATCAAACTAACCGAACTCGCCAAAAAAGAAGCCCAACCACCAAAAATCGAGCTGATTGATTTAACGAAAAAAGATTCTAAGAACCACCGCTTTTTTTCGAAAAAAATGCTTACCAAAATGGAGCAAACTTTGAATGAAAATAAACAAGTTTTAATTTATCATAACCGCCGCGGCTCAGCAAGTGTGACACTTTGCCACAACTGCGGATGGACAGCACTTTGCCCGAATTGCCTCATCCCGCTTACTTTACATACAGATAAATTTCAACTAGTTTGCCATATTTGTGGGCATAAAGAGCGGCCACCAACTTCTTGCCCAGATTGTGGCGAAGCGGAAATTATTCATAAAGGAATCGGCACGAAAGCAATTGAAGAAGAAATTCGAAAGCTCTTCCCCCAAAAAAAAATTGTGCGCTTTGATGCGGATAGCGATAAAAATGAAACCGTTGAAAAGCTTTATAATGAAATTCGCAACGGTGAAATTGATATTATTATCGGAACGCAAGTTATTGCTAAAGGCTTAGATTTGCCGAACCTAAAAACCGTTTGCGTAGTTCAGGCAGATGCCGGTTTAGCTTTACCTGATTTTACTTCGAGTGAGCGAAATTTTCAGTTAATTTCACAAGTAATTGGTCGTGTTGGGCGGCATTCTAACGAATCAAATGTGATTATTCAAACTTATCAGCCTGAAGCTCCATCAATTCAATTTGGCTTAAATCAAGACTATGCTGGATTCTATAATTTCGAAATTAAAAATCGCCAAAAACAAAATTATCCACCTTTCGTGTATCTGTTAAAATTAACTTGCGTTTATAAAACCGAGATTTCAGCTGTACGAAATGCACAAAAAGAAGCGCGCGAAATTCGCAAAAAGTTTTCGAAAGATGTACAAATTTTTGGCCCGACGCCAGCTTTTTATGAACGCGTGGGCAAAACTTATCGCTGGCAAATTGTCATTAAGAGCAAAAAACGCGCACCCCTTTTAGAGATTGCGCACGATTTTCAAGGCAAGTCACAATGGCGTGTTGACTTAGATCCACCAGGATTAATTTAATTATCTTTTTTCGAATTATTAAAAATATAATTCTTTAAGTAATCTAAATTGGTTTTTCTCACTTCATCTTTCGTTATTTTGCCAGATTTTATCTTTTCAATATCTTCAAGTATAAAGCTAGTCAATTCTCCAAACTCCACTACGCTTGGCGAAAATTTATTATTAGGATCAGAAAAACCTCGCCCTTTAGAAACTATTCGACCGTAATAATCTTTCGCAAGATATTCTACACCTTCGTAATTATCCGTTTCGAAAAATATCAACGCAAGATAAATCAACGCCGAAAACATTTCCCTGTCATTTTTTGGTTTTATTAGATCTAAAAAATCTGTAATTTCTTTCATGAAATAACTCCTTATATTTTAGCAAAAATTGATCTAATACTTTGGTCAGGCATATTATCAAAATACCTATCCGTTACAGAGCCTAATTCTATACCAAACTCCTTTTCGATATTTGTAGTTATTTCATCCATATTACCTCCTAATAAAACAAATAGCGTATACCGGAAATCCACTAATCACAATTTCTAACCTTAATTGTAGTGTGCACATATACACACTGTCAAGTACTTTTTGCTTTTAATATATAAAAATGGTATAATAAAAACAATGAAAAAAGAAGATATTATAACCTTACCTAACCAGAATTTGCGCAAAAAATGCGAACGCGTGCATATCATTACAGATGAAGTTCGCCAAATTGTGCAAGATATGATTGATGCCAGCCTTGATTGGGAAAATGCCCACCCGCACGAAATTTCAGCCGCAATTGCTGCACCACAGATCAACAAACTTTATAAAATTATTATTGTTCGAAGTGATTTAGATGATAAAAATAACAAAGAATTCACCGCTTTAATTAACCCCGAAATTACAAAATTCGAAGGAAAAACCGTCGAAGATTTTGAAGGTTGTCTTTCAATCAAAGGAATTTACGGCAAAGTTCCGCGAGCTTCAAAAATTCGTGTTAAAGCGCTTGATATTTATGGAAATGAAGTTCGAATTAAGGCTGAAGATTTTCTTGCGCGCGTTCTTCAGCATGAAATTGACCACACAAACGGTGTTCTCTTTATCGACCATATTCGCGACAAAAAAGATGCATTTTATCGCTTAGACAAAGATGGCGAATTGCAACCATTAGACTACGAGAAAGATATTGAAAACAACTCAGACCTTTGGGAAGATTTATAATGAAAAATCCTATAATTTTCTTTGGTACAGAAGATTTTTCGGCCGTTTCGCTCCAAAAATTAATTGACGAAAATTTCGAAATTGCTGGAATTATCACTAAACCAGACTCCAAAAAAGGTCGCGGTCAAAAGCTCCAATCGCCAAAAGTTAAGAAAATTGGTGAAAAGTTTAAAATTCCCGTTCTCCAGCCGCAAAAAATGAGTGAAATTATTGAATTCGTACAGAATTTCAAAAATCCAGTGGGTGTTTTAGTTTCATTCGGGCGAATTATTCCGCAAGAAATCATTGATCTGTTCACGCCTGCAATAGTAAACGTTCACCCTTCACTTTTGCCAAAATACCGCGGGCCAAGCCCAATTGAAAGTGCAATTTTAAATGGCGACTCAAAAACTGGCGTTTCACTAATGAAACTCTCAAAAGAAATGGACGCTGGCGATGTGTATTCGCAAGAAGAAATTGAACTTTCGAAAACAGAAACTGCTAGTGAGCTTTATGAAATTTGCGGCAAGATTGGTGCTGAAATGTTGGTACGAGATTTGCCAAAGATTATTTCTGGCGAGCTAAAAGGCAAAAAACAAGATAACTCACAAGCCGAATATTGCCAACTTCTTAAAAAAAGTGATTCGATTTTAAATCCAGAAAATCAAACTGCAAAACAAGCAGAACAGCAAATTCGCGCTTTCGAAATATTCCCGAAAAGTAAAATTCAAATCAATAACTATTTAATAGTTGTTAAGACTGCGAAAGTAGTAAGCTCAAATCCCGAAAATTCGCCTTTAACACTTAAATTTGCTGATGGCAAGTTTTTAGAAATAAAAACACTTCTTACCCCAAACGGCAAAGAAGCAACTGCGCAGAGCTTTATAAACGGATATTTAAAATAATTTTACAAAGAAAAAACCGTGTTTAGTTGCACGGTTTTTTGAATTTTAGCTAAAAATTTTATCAATATTAGCTTTAAGTTCGTCTTGCATTTCCTTCATTACGATTGTTGTAATTTGATTAAAATCTGGGCGATTGATTTCAAGCCATTTCATTGAAGCAAATTCCGCAATAGTTTGGCGATTTTCTTGCCCACCATTTTGTTGAGTGAGTGCTATAAACGCACGGTCATTTCGAAAATTTGGCACATTAACCATTAGCCAATTATCTACAAACCCTGGAGCATCATCGATAATTTTTTCAAACTCTTCAAGCTTTTCATTCGAAAATCCATCTGTTATGCGCTCGCCAACGCGAGTCTCAAGTTCTTCCTGAACATGTTGTTTAAAAACTGCCGCTTCTTGCGGAGACATTCGTTCAATGCCAATTCCTTCAAAAAATTTGTCGTCTAATTGAAACATTCTTTTTTCCTTGTTTAATTATTTCTATTTTAGCACAAGCAAAATGTTTTTTCAAATTATTTTATTATATTATCTAGTCTTTAAGTTTACGAGCAACAACTTCACGAGTAAAGAATTCAAGTTTATCACCAACTTCAAGCTGGATTTTCTTTTTAGTTTTCAACGAAAGACCACACATTTCGCCCTCAATAACGTCTTTGGCTTCTTGTTGCTGGCGCTGAACGTGCGAAACTTCAACTTCAGCAATTTGTTCTTTCTTTCGAATTACGCGGGCGAGCAATCCAGCATAAACACGACCTGTCTTAACTTCTCCACCAGCAATAATTTCTTCTTTCATTGTACGGAAAACACCTTTAACTTCCAACGATCCAATTTCAGTTTCAACAACTTCTGGCGCAAGAAGTTTTTCCATTTCAGCACGAGCGTCGTCAAGAAGTTCATAGATAACTTTATAAATTTGAACTTCAACGCGATCACGAGTAGCGATTTTCTTGATTGCAGGAGGTAACTCAACGTTAAATCCATAAATAATTGTTTTATCGCCAGCAGCAGCTAAGTGAATATCGTTTTCAGTAATATTTCCAATTCCACTACTTACAACGTTTAGATTAACTTCACCACCAGTTTCAATCAAACGCAAACTATCTGAAACAGATGTAAGTGAACCTTGAACGTCAGCCTTAATTACAATATTGAAATCTTCAGCATCATGCTTCTGGTTCATCATTTTCAATAAATCTGCACCTGTAACATTGGCAGTCGCAGCATTCTGAGCGGCTTCAATTTTAGCTTTTTGAGCAAGACTTCGAGCTTCTTTCTCATTCTTCACCACTTTAAAGACATCACCAAATTGCGGTAGTTCTTTAAAACCAGTTACAGTTACAGGAGTTGAAGGACCTGCAGATTTAAGAGCTTCTCCCTTATAGTCTTGAAGGGTTCGAACTTTTGCATAAGTTGTTCCAGCAACTAAAAATCCACCTTGTTTTAAGTTTCCATGTTCAACAAGAAGAGAAACAACTGAGCCCTTTCCAACCTCCATATGCGACTCAATCACTAGGCCTTCAGCAGGAATATCAACATCAGCGCGAAGTTCCTCTAAATCAGCAGTTAAAATAACCATATCGAGAAGATCGTCTATTCCATCACCATTTTTTGCTGAGATTGGCACCATAGTGATATCACCACCCCATTCCTCTGGCATTAAACCTCGCTCAGAAAGCTCCGCCATTACGCGGTCTTTGTTTGCAGTATCTTTATCCATTTTATTTATTGCGACAACAATTTTCGCATTGGCATTTTGAGCAAATCTAATCGCCTCGACAGTTTGAGGTTTAACACCATCATCTGCTGCAACAACAATGATCACAACGTCAGTTAAAGTTGCTCCATGTTGGCGGAGCGCCGCAAATGCCTCGTGGCCTGGTGTGTCAAGAAGCGTAATCTTTCGACCTTTTCTTTCGGTTTGATAAGCTGAAATATGTTGAGTAATTCCGCCAGCCTCGCCAGAAACAGTTTTTGTACCAAGAATTGTATCAAGAAGTGTAGTTTTTCCGTGGTCAACATGCCCCATTACCGCCACAATTGGTGGGCGAGGTTTTGCATTTTCAGAAACTTCATGCATTTTTTGTAATCGAGAAGTTACAACATCAGTCTTTGCTTTCTTCTTAAGTTCAACATCTTTTAAACCGAGTTCCTCAACTACAATTACAGCGGTTTCGAAATCAATTCGCTGATTGATAGTTGCAACGATTCCATTCTTAAAAAGCTCACCAATCAAAGTTGTAACAGGGAGATTTAAAGCTCCAGCTAATTCATCAACAGTAATTGAATCTGTGATATTTACAATTTTCTTCTGACTCATACAACCTCCTCTGGTTTTTTATTTTTCTTAAGCTGAAGTTCGGAAACCGATTTCGAAACCGATTTCCGACTGTTCAGCGCAAGAATAATTTTGAATTATTTTGCAAGGCTAAGAGAAATTTTTCGATTCTCTTTATCGATATCAATAACCACAAATTCTTTACGCTCATTTAGAGTAAAGATATTTTCTGGGTTAATATCATTTCCTTTGCCAAGTTCCGAAACATGAACAAGAGCTTCAATTGCTGGGCTGATTTTTACGAAAGCACCGAATGGTGTAATTCGTGTTACAGTTCCTTCAACGCTTGAACCTTTTTTAAACTGTTCAACTTCAGAAAGCCAAGGATCTTCAGTTAGTTGTTTCATTGAAAGGCTTAGGCGATCTTTATCAATTGCGATAATTTTTGCCTTAATCGTGTCACCGATTTTTACATAATCTTTTGGATTATTTACGCGTTCCCAAGAAATTTCAGAAATGTGTACCAAACCTTCAATTCCTTCAATATTTACGAAAACGCCAAAATCAACAACACCAGTCGCAACACCTTCAACTTCATCTCCAATTTTCAAGCTGTCGAATCGTTCGTTTAAACCATCTTTGATAGCTTCTTTTTCACTAAAGATAAGTTTGTTAGTTTTGCGATCTGCGTCAAGAATTCGAACATTGATTGGCTTGTCGATAAGAGCATTCAATCGGCTCAAAATCTCATCCTTGTCGCTTGCACCAACACGTGGGTAATGCTCTGCTGAAAGTTGAGAAACAGGTAAGAATCCGCGAATCCCTTCATATTCAACTAGCAAACCACCTCGGTTAGCATCAAATGGAATAATTTCGATAATTTCGCCTTTTTCCATCTTTTCGATAACTTCTTCCCAACCGCGATCTTTTGCAGCTTTTCGAAGAGAAAGCAACGACATTCCATTGTCCATTTCAGTATCAACAACACTTGCTGTTACTGTTTCACCTTCAACAAGGTTTTTTGAATGACCAGCTTCTCGGCGAGGAACAAATCCAACACCTTTTGCTCCTAAGTCAATCAAAATTTCATGTTTGCGAACTGAAAGAATCGTTCCTTCAACAGTTTCGCCTTGATTTAGTTGGTTTACGCTCTCTGGAGCAGACGCCAACAATTCGTCCATTGTTATTTTTTTGGCTGTTGCCATTAGTCTTTAAGACTCCTTCCTTAATTGTATTTCTTTGAACATAGCTAAAATTAACCTGCCCAATAGATTGTTACCATTTTAACATTTTGGGCTAGAAAAATCAAGCGTTTTAAAAGGTTGAATTTTTAAATTTTTCATCGTAAAATAGAGTCATGGTTATTGCAATTGATACGGGTGGAACAAAAACTTTGTTGGCAGGTTTTTCGAAAGATGGCAAACTTTTAAAATCTTTCGAATTTCAAACGCCAAAATCTCAGCAAAAATATCTTGAAATCATTGAAAAAGTTATTAAAAAAGAATTTTCGGAGCAACTAAAAGCTGGTGAAATCCAAGCAATTTCTTGTGCTGAACCTGGAATTATTGAAAACGGCGTAATTTTGTGGGCAAAAAATTTACGCTGGCAGAATTTTAATATAAAAGCTGAACTTTTAAAAATCTTTCCAAATATTAAAATTCTAGTTGAAAACGATGCTAATCTTGCTGGACTTTTCGAAAGTAAAAAGTTCAAAAATAAAGCTCAAAATATTCTTTATGTTACACTTTCAACGGGAATTGGTTCAGGCATAATAACAGATGGAAAAATCAACCAAGGCCTAAAAAATAGCGAAATTGGACGAATCCCAATTGAATTTGATGGCCGAGTGCGAGAATGGGAAGAATTTGCGAGTGCACGGGCAATTTTTAATGTTTACGGTAAATATGCGAGCGAGATTTCGAAACCACGACAATGGCAAAATATTGCCGACAGGATTTCGCGCGGATTTTTAGTGGTAATTCCAATAATTCAGCCAGAGTTAATTATTATTGGTGGTAGCCTTGGTGAAAATTTCAAAAAATTTGATCTTTTTCTAGAACAAATTGTTCGCGAAAACCTGCCTGAAGGAATTTCTTGCCCAAAAATTATTCAAGCTCAAAAGCCACGTGAAGCGGTAATTTATGGTTGTTTCGAATTTGCAAAAGAGGTGTTGAATTTTTAATGAATTTGGAATTTGTTGAAAAATTACGTAAGGACTTTCCTCAGTTTAATTTCGAAGAAAGTGATGATTTCTATTGGTCGAAGAAAGAAAATACAATTTTTTTCGAACCAGAATCTTCAAATTTTCATCTGTTAATTTTGCACGAATTGGCTCATGCTCTACTTGGTCACGAAGATTTTTGGCTTGATATTGAACTCCTTAAAATGGAATCTGAGGCTTGGGAGCTTGTTCGAAATAGCCTTACAAATCAATATGGGTTTTGTTTTAGTTCAAATCTAGCCGAAAGTAAGCTTGATACTTATCGAGATTGGCTACACAAAAGAAGCCTCTGTCCAAAATGCAAGCTAAATGGTTTTCAGCAAAAAGATTTAACATATAAGTGTCCCGCTTGCGGAACCGTCTGGCAAAATAATGATTCCCGTTTTAAAAGTTTGCGGCGAAAGATAAAATAAAATCACGCATTACTTCGAAAGCGTGATTTTATTTATAAATCTTTTTAAGCTACACGAACTTCAATTTTCGACTCTTCAGAATCTTCGGTCATTGAAATTTTTGTTGTAGCTGGACCGCGGCGGCTAATTCGACCGCCCTTTTGCCCCGCGATTTTTGCAAGTTCACGGTTCGCGGCAAATCCGCCAGTCGTTCCATTTTTACCACCTTTTTGACCAATTCGTGAATAAAAATCTTTTCCATATTTTGCTTTATTAGTTGCAGCTGCCTTTGCGCCGCCCACCTTTGTTCCGGCCATTTAATCTCCTTTGTTTTATTAAAATCTAATCTATTTTTGATTATGTTTTAATTATAGCACAACTTATGCTTTTTGTCAATATTTACATAAGAGCTTTTTTATTTTATTATAATATTTTGTATTTCTAATCTGTTTATGTTATAATTTTCTTATGTTTTTTCGAATAAATAATAAGTTCTACCGTGAGCTGCCTAAGCAAATTTATATATTTTTCTTACCAAAATCAATAAAAACTAAGACACGAAATAAGACGATTCTAGAGCTTCAAAAACAATTTTCGAATACTTTACCAAATTTTACCAAAAACGAGCTAGAAGAGTATAAAAATAGTATTATAAATGTAAAATTCTGGCACGGAACTGGAGGCTTTGAATATAACTCTAGTGGAAATATTACACCAATTTTTGACAATATTTTGAAAAATGGATTAAAAACCCAGCAAGATGACTACTTAATTATTTATTCTAAAAAGTTAAGTATGAAATCAATATCTCTAGTAAACAAAAGAATTATCGCTAGATGCTATGCAGATAATCATAATTTTAAGAATCCTAAAACTTTTCGCTTTGGCGATAGTATTTTTTGGATTGTGCGACATTACACAAAAATGTACATTTTAGCATATACAATACTTGCTCCGCGTTCACTTGTAAATATTCTTAGTTGGAGAAAGAAAAATAAAATAAATTCAAAAAAATCTTGGAGCGGAAAAGTAAATAAATATTGTAAAAATACATGGGAATCTTTTGAAAAATACTCTGATATTAAAGGCAATTTCCCAGTAATTATTGGCATTAAAAACCTAAACAAAACTGCGAAATTACCAAAAATATTTAGCGAAACTGAAATTCGTTCTTTAGAAGATATTCCTTTTGAAAATATTATTCACATAGAAATTCCTCTTGAAAGATATAATGAATTAAGTAATGAAATTCGAAAATATAACCAAAAAGTAAAAATATTCCCTATTGAATTAGGTGAAGTATTTGAATATAAAAGCATAAAATAAGTTGTAACACCATTTCTTACTAGTATTTTTAAAGCCAAAAAAATAAATAACGAAAAAACTCCACCGATTAGGAGGAGTTTTTTATAATTCGGCACCGTGCTATT